>NZ_QLKQ01000021.1 GCF_003349955.1 Azospirillum brasilense | reverse complement strand
CCACCCCACCGAAACACTGGCGTTCCCGCCCCGCCCAAGCTAGAACCGCGCCGGTCCGTGACGGTTCTTCCTGGCGGGGGACGGGTGCAGTACCGACTCGACGACGAGGCGTCCCTGTGTTCGATCGACATCCTGGCTCAGGCGGTCGAGCGCATCTGCGTCAAAGGCGTGCTGGAGCTGCGCATGCTGCGCAACGCGCTCCGCGAGGCCGCCACCAGCCCGACCCCCGACGCGGTCAAGTTCGCCTTCGCCATGTTCTCGCGGGTGGACGGCGACTACCGGCGCCTGATCGCGCACGAGGCGCTGACCCTCGCGACCGAGCAGCGGGGCCGCTACGCCGCTCCCCGGCCGCGGGCGGTGCGCCGCCCGCGGATGCTGTAGCCCGCTCAGGCCAGCGCCGGCTCGAAGTCCATACTGGGCACCACCAGCGTCTCCACCGCCGGGCGGGCGAACAGGTAGCCCTGCATCAGCGTGATCCCCAGGTCGCGCAGCGCCTTGGCCTCGCCGGGCGTCTCGATGCCCTCGGCCACCGGTGTGATGCCGAGATCGCGGCACACGGTGAGGATCGCGCCGACGATGCTGCGGCGGGCGCGGTCGGTGTCGATGGAGCGGGTCAGTTCCATGTCCAGCTTGATGATGTCCGGCTGGAACTCGGCGAGCAGGTTCAGGCCGGAATAGCCCGACCCGAAATCGTCGATGGCGGTGTGGAAGCCCTGGCGCTTGTATTCGGTGAAGATGGACTTCAGGTGCGCGCCGTCGACCACCCGCTCGTTCTCCGTCACCTCGAAGATGATGCGCTCCGGCGGGAAGCCGGTGCGTCTGGCGGCGGCCAGCGTGGCGCGGATGCAGGCTTCGGGCTGGTAGACGGCGTTGGGCAGGAAGTTGATCGACAGCCGGGTGTCGGGCTGCTGTCCCATGCCGAGGCCGGCGGCCAATTCGATGGCCTTGACCCGACAGGCCTGGTCGAAGGCGTAGCGGTTGGCCTCGGTCACCTGGCCCAGCACCCAGCCGGCCCCCTGGCCGTCGAGGCCGCGCACCAGCGCCTCATGCGCCCAGGGCCGCCCGCCGCCCACATCAACAATGGGCTGAAAGGCCATGGTGAAGTCGAACCCCAAACCCTCGGTGCAATGCCCGCCGCACCCGCCGCCCTTGATCCGCTCCGCCGTCATGCCCGTTTCTTTCGTGGGGTGATACTGGGTTTAATTCATTATAGTGCGTATGTTGTCTCAAATTTATTCAACACAAGGTGTGACATCGGGGCTGGAAATAGGGCCTATGACGTCGTTACTCCGTTCTTCCTTATTCGGCGGCGGCTTTACTATGCGTTTGGATCGCGGTCCATACGGACAGCGGGGTCGCCGGCATGTCGATGTGCTCGATTCCATAGTCCGCCAGCGCGTCCACCAGGGCGTTGATCACCGCCGGCGGCGCGCCGATGGCCCCGGCCTCGCCGGCGCCCTTCATGCCGAGCGCGTTGGTGGTGCTGGGCACGCAGTTCAGCTTGATGCGGATGTCCGGCACGTCGACCGCGCGCGGCATCTGGTAGTCCATGAAGGAGCCGCTGAGCAGCTGGCCGCTGTCCGGGTCGAACACCACCCGCTCCTGAAGCGCCTGTCCGATGCCCTGGGCGACGCCGCCATGGACCTGCCCCATGACCAGCAACGGGTTCACCACCGTGCCGAAATCGTCGACGACGGTGTAGCCGACGACCTCGACCACCCCGGTGTCGGGATCGACCTCAACCTCCGCCACGTGGCAACCGTTGGGAAAGGTGTTGGCCGGTGGGGTCCAGCGGGCCGCCTCGGTGAAGGCGACGGGGCCTTGCGCGGCCGCCTTGGCGGCCACCTCCTTGAAGGAGACGCTGCGGTCGGTGCCGACGACGCTGAAGCGGCCCTCGACGAACTCGACGTCCACCGCGGCGGTCTCCAGCAGGTCGGCGGCGACCTCGGTCGCCTTGGTCACCACCCGCGCCGCCCCCTCGGCCAGCGCCGCGCCGCCCACCGGGACGGAGCGGGAACCGCCGGTGCCGGCGCCCCAGGACACCCGGTCGGTGTCGCCCTGCACGACCTCGACATCCTCCGGCGGGACGCCCAGCCGGTCGGCGATGATCTGTTTGTAGGCGGTCTCATGGCCCTGGCCGTTGGTCTGGGTGCCGATCATCAGGACGATGCGCCCGTCGCCGTTGACCTGCACCGTCGCCTGCTCAGCGCCGCCGCCCGCGCAGGCCTCGATGTAGGTGGCGATCCCGACCCCGCGCAGCTTCCCGCGCGCCTTCGCCGCCGCCTTGCGGGCGGGCAGGCCGGTGTGGTCGGACAGCTCCAGCCCGTCGCGCAGATTCTGCTCGAATTCGCCGGTGTCGTAGGTCTGGCCCATCGGCGTGGCGTAGGGCATGGCGGCGGGCGGGATGAAGTTGCGCCGCCGGATCTCCGCCGGGCCGAGGCCGGTGACGCGCCCGGCATGGTCGATCAGCCGCTCCAGCAGATAGGCGGCCTCCGGCCGGCCGGCGCCTCGGTAGGCGTCCACCGGCTGGGTGTTGGTGAAGACGCCCTTGACCCGCACATAGACCGCCGGTGTGGTGTAGGAGCCGACGAGCATCGCCGACCCGGCGTCGGTCGGGATGAAGGGGCCGTAGTTCGACAGGTAGGCCCCCAGGTTGGCGACCGTGTCCACCCGCAACCCGAGGAAACGCCCGTCGCCGTCCAGCGCCAGCCGGGCGCGGCTGACATGGTCGCGCCCGTGGTCGTCGCTGAGGAAGCCCTCGGTCCGCTCCGCCGCCCATTTTACGGGCCGGTTCAGGCGGCGCGCGGCGAACAGGCAGACCATGTATTCCGGGTAGTTGAACAGCTTCATGCCGAAGCCGCCGCCAACGTCGGTGGTGATGACGCGGAATTTCGATTCCGGCAGGCCGAAGAGCTGGGCGAACTGCTTGCGCAGCCCGTGCACGCCCTGGCTGGTGACGTAAATGACCAGCCGTCCGGTCTCCGCCTCCACCGCGGCAAGGCAGGCGCGGCCCTCCATCGGGTTGGCGACGACGCGGTTGTTGACGATCTCCAGTTCGACCACGCGGGCGGCCTTGGCAATCGCCGACTCCACCGCCGCCTCTTCGCCCTGTTCCCAATCGAAGCAGAGGTTGCCCGGCGCCTCGTCCCACACCTGCGGGCGACCCACCTCCAGCGCCTCCGCCGTGCCGGCGATGGCGGGCCGGTCGTCGTAATCGACCATCACCAGCTCCGCCGCGTCGCGGGCGGCGTCCAGCGTTTCGGCCACCACCACGGCGACCGGATCGCCGACGTGGCGCACGCGTCCCTTGGCCAGCGCCGGGCGGGGCGGGGCGACGTAGGGGGAACCGTCGCGCTGGGTCAGCGCCGCGGCGCAGGGGATCGGCTGGATGCCGTCCGCCTCCAGGTCGGCGACGGTGAAGACGCCGAGCACCCCCGGCTGCGCCGCCGCCTCCACCGCGTCGATCCCGCGGATGTCGGCGTGGGCGTGAGGGGAGCGCACGAAGACCGCGTAGGTCTGGCCGGGAAGCGACACGTCGTCGGTGTAGCGCCCGCCGCCGGTCAGCAGGCGCGCGTCTTCGGTGCGGGGGACCGGCTGGCCGATGCCGAACTTCATCATGGGGCGGGGCTTTCCTCTGGCGTGGGCCTATGGCGTGGGCCTATGGCGTGGAGATGCACCCGGAGAAGATAGGCGGAGCCTTGGCCGGCGAAAACCCTCGGTTGGGCATAAGCCGGCGGTGGCGTGGGGGCGCCGGGCCACCTATTCTTAGGCCATGTGCGGACGCATGATACTCGCCACACCGGCCGCGGAGGTCCAGCGGCTGTTCGGCTTCCCCGAACTGCCGAACCTCCAGCCGCGTTGGAACGTGGCCCCCACCCAGCCGGTGCCCGCCGTGCGGCGGGAGGAGGATGGGCGCCATCTGGTCACCCTGCGCTGGGGCCTCGTGCCCTTCTGGGCGGACGACCCGTCCATCGGGGCGCGGCTGATCAACGCGCGCGGGGAGACGCTGGCCGAGAAGCCGTCCTTCCGGGAGGCCTTCCGCAAGCGGCGCTGCCTCGTCCCGGTGGACGGATTCTATGAGTGGAAGGCCGTGGGCAAGCGCAAGCAGGGCTACGCCATCCGCCGCCGCGACCGCGCGCCCTTCGCCTTCGCCGGCTTGTGGGAGCGCTGGAACGGCCCGAAGGGCGGTCCGGCCCCCGCGGAGCCCCTGGAGACGCTGACCATCGTCACCACCACGGCCAACGCGGTGCTGAAGCCGCTGCACGAGCGCATGCCGGTGATCCTCGACGAGGCGGACTGGGACCTGTGGCTGGACCCCGCCGCCCCGCTGCCGGTGCTGGAGGGGCTTCTGAAGCCGGCGCCCGACGCGCTGCTGGAGGCCCGCCCGGTGGGACCGCGCGTCAACAACGTGCGCAACGACGACGAGGCGTGCGCGGCTCCCTTGGACGATTCACCGTCCGATGATGCTTGGCCCGATGACGCGCCGACCCTGTTCTGAGTGGCTCGCTCCTTTGGTGGCGATTCTTCTCATCGGCTCAACCGGAACGGTGTATGCCCAGGGAGGGACGACCAAAGGCAAGGTCGCCAACACCCCCAATGAAACGTTAAAAGGACAGGGTGTCGCCATGGAAGGCGATACGCTCTCCATCAAGGGGACGCCGGTTCGCCTCATGGGCATCGACGCCCCCGACGTCGGGCAGAAATGCCGGAACCGCTACGGGCATGAATTGGATTGTTTCCGCATCGCCACAGCGGTGCTGGCCAGCCTGATCAAGGACCAGGAGGTGACCTGCACCATCGCCGAACGTGACCGCAACGGCCAAAAGCTGGGCGAGTGCCGGGTGCTCGGCGTCGATCTGGGGGCGGCCATGGTGGCGCGCGGCTGGGCCTTCGCCTACCGCAGCCTGTCCCCCGCCTACGCGTCGAGCGAGGCCTTCGCGCAAAGCCGCCGGCTGGGCCTGTGGGCTGGTCAGGTGGAGAAGCCCTGGCAATGGCGGTCGCGCCAGCAGCGTGAGCAGGCGCGGTAGGTCTGCCGGTCGTCATCGGCCATGCGGACTCTGCCAACGGAGGAAGGGGGACTCGGCCTTTTTTTCGGTTCGCCCTCCTTGGGGGGCGTGATAGTGTTTCAGAGTGTTAACAAGTTATGAATCAAGCCGACCGGCCAGCGCCCCTCGGTGCCGAAGGCCGGACGGACCCACCCACCGGCGCGGAAGAACGGGTCATGCGAGTCTACGCACGCCAGCTTTACGATCATCTCCCCTACCTGCGCCGCTACGCGCGCGCGCTGACCGGAGCGACCGAACGCGGTGACGATCTCGTGACGCGCTGCGTCGAGGTCGCCGTGATGGCCCCCTCCCGCTTCGGGCTGGAAGCCGGGGCGCGGGTACCGCTCTACGCCTTGCTGAATCTGCTGTTCGACGAGGATGGGGACGGGCTGCCGACCCCGTCGCCGCACCCCATCGAACGGGCGCTGGCCTCCCTGCCGGAAGGCGAGCGGCGCATGTATCTGCTGATCACGCTGGAAGGGCTGACGGTTCCCGAAGCCGCCCAGGTTCTCCAGATCCCCGCGCCGGAGGCCCAGGAGCGGCTGACCATCGCCCGCGACAAGGTGCGCAACGCCCTGACCCAGCGGGTGCTGGTGGTCGAGGACAACCCGATCCTGGCGATGGAGATCGGCTCGCTGGTCACCGACATGGGCCATGTCGTCTGCGGCACCGCCAACAACGAGCAGGAGGCCCTGGAACTGCTGGAGGCCGAGAAGCCGACGCTGGCCCTTCTGGACGTCCGGCTGGCCGACGGCGGCAGCGGGGTCGAGGTCGCCCGCCGGCTGCGCCAGAAGCGTGCCATGCGGACCATCTTCGTCACGGCCTTCGACGGCGACCTGGAGGAGGCGGACGCCCGCCATCTTGGCCAGATCGTCCGCAAGCCCTTCACCAACGAGGCGATTCAGGCGGCGATCTCCCGCGCGGTCTTCATGCCGAGCCCGGTGGCCCTGGCCTAACAACCGCGGTCCGGATGGAAAAGCGAAAGGGCGGCCCCGTCGGGCCGCCCTTTGCGTGTGCGGTGTGGTGTGCCGCAGTCTCAGACGGTGGTCCGGCGCCCGGCGATCATGCGGTAGATGGCCAGGATGATGATGGCGCCGACGATGGCGCCGATGAAGCCGGCCCCTTCGCCCGCCCGGTACCAGCCCACGGCTTCGCCCAGATAGGTGGCGACGAAGGCGCCCGCGATGCCGAGCAGCGTGGTGATGATGAAGCCCCCCGGATCACGGCCCGGCATCAGGAACTTGGCGACGATGCCGGCCAGGAAGCCGATGATGATCGTCCACAGAATACCCATAACCTCTCTCCCTCCAGTATCGATGTCCTCGATCCCACGCAGCCATAACGCCCGGGACGGCGTTTGGTTCTGCCCGAAGGAGGACCCTCTTGCGGATAAACCCACCTGGAGCATGGCCGGGAGGGAGAGGGGAAGGGCCGGCGGTCAGCTCCGCAGGGCGCGGATGTTGGCGGCGTAGCGGTCCGGCCCACCGGTGAAGGTGGCGGTTCCGGCGACCAGAACGTCGGCGCCCGCCTCGATGGCGATGCGGGCGGTTTCGCCGTTGATGCCGCCGTCGACCTGAAGGTCGATGGGCTTGCCCAGCGCGTCGATGCGGCGGCGCAGCTCATGGATCTTGGGAAGCTGGTTGGAAATGAAGCTCTGCCCGCCGAAGCCGGGGTTGACCGTCATGACCAGGACGAGGTCGAGGTCTTCCAGCAGATAGTCCACAACTTCCAGCGGGGTGGCCGGGTTCAGCGACAGGCCGGCCTTCTTGCCCAGCGACTTGATGAGCTGGATGGTGCGGTGGACGTGGGCGCCGGCCTCAGCGTGGACGGTGATGATGTCGGCGCCGGCGTCCGCGAAGGCGGCGATGTAGGGGTCCACCGGGGCGATCATCAGATGCACGTCGAAGGGCTTCGCCGTGTGCGGGCGCAGCGCCTTCACCACCGCCGGGCCGATGGTGATGTTGGGGACGAAATGACCGTCCATCACGTCGATGTGGATGTAGTCGGCGCCCGCCGCATCGATGGCGCACACTTCCTCGCCCAGCCGGGCGAAATCGGCGGAGAGGATGGACGGGGCGATCTTGACCGGGCGCATGGCGGACATCCTTGGCGTGAACGGTGCGGGAAAGGGTGGTGGAAAATCCGCCTTCCCATACCACGGCTCCCCCGCCGCCCCAACCCCTCTCGCCGATAGCCCTCTCCCCTCTGGGGAGAGGGTGGCCCAGAGGGCCGGTGAGGGGGTTGCGCTTATGCCGAACGTGGCGCCGCGCGCAACCCCCTCACCCTATCCCTCTCCCCGGAGGGGAGAGGGGATACTATTTGCAGCCGGGCTTCAGCCCAGGGTCGCCGGAGAAGCTGCCGTCGTCCGCCGGGTTGCTTCCCGCGCCATACCCGGCGTTGAGCATCCCTTCCAACGCCTCCAGCCGGGGCGTGGTGGCGGCGAAGGCATCGCGCTCCACCGCTCGGTAATGCTCGATCACCCGTTCGCCGAAGGCGGTCAGCGCGGTTCCGCCGCCATGCTTGCCGCCCACCGCGGCGGAGACCACCGGTTCGGCGAAGATGCGGTTCAGGTCGTCGACCAGAAGCCAGGCGCGCCGGTAGGACATGCCCAGCGTCCGCGCCGCGGCGGAGATGGAACCGGTCTCCCGGATCCGCTCCAGCAGCATGATCTTGCCCGGCCCGACCGAGCCGCCGGTGTCGAAGTCGATGCGGATGCGCAGGCGGGTCATGGCGCCACCCAGGACGCGCCGGTCTTGCCGAGCCGCTTCCGGCATCCAACCCACGTCACCCCGGCCATTCCCGCTTCTCCGCTCCGCTCCCTTGGGACGGGAGACTGACCGTCCCCCGCCCAAAAGGCAAGGCGCGGATCAGAAGCCGGCCAGCACGATCTTGCCCTTGGCCCGCCCGCTTTCGAGCAGGGCGTGGGCGCGCGTCAGGTTGGCGGCGTTGATGGTGCCGAACGTCTCGGCCAGCGTCGTGCGGATGGTGCCGGCGTCGACGAGGCGCGACACCTCGCCGAGCAGCGCGTGCTGGGCGTCGATGTCGGCGGTGCCGAACACCGGCCGGGTGAACATGAACTCCCAATGCAGCGACACGCTCTTGCGCTTCAGCACCATGACGTCCAGCCCCGCCGGATCGTCGATCAGCGCGACGCGGCCCTGCGGGGCGATCAGGGCGGCGATCTCCGGCAGATGGGCGCCGGTGTCGTTGGTCGAGAAGACGAAGGCCGGGGCGCCGATGCCCAGCGCCTCAACCTGGGCGGCCAGCGGCTTGCGGTGGTCGATGACGTGGTGGGCGCCCAGGTCGCGGCACCAGGCCTGAGTCTCCGCGCGGGAGGCGGTGGCGATCACCGTCAGGTTGGTCAGCTGCCGGGCGAGCTGGATGGCGATGGAGCCGACGCCACCGGCCCCGCCGACGATCAGGATGGCGTTCGCCGCCCCCGGCACCGGGCGCCGCACGTCCAGCCGGTCGAACATGGCCTCCCACGCCGTGATGCTGGTCAGCGGCAGCGCCGCGGCCTGGGCGAAATCGAGGCTGGCCGGCTTCGGCCCGACGATGCGCTCGTCCACCAGATGGAACTCGGCGTTGGTGCCGTCGCGGTCGATGGCCCCGGCGTAGAAGACGGCGTCGCCCGGCTTGAACAGCGTGGCCTGCGGTCCGGCGGCGACCACGACACCAGCGGCGTCCCAGCCCAGCACCTTCATGGCGCCCGGCGCCGGCGGCATGTTGCGGCGGACCTTGGTGTCCACGGGGTTGACCGAGACGGCCTTGATCTCGACCAGCAGGTCGCGGCCCTGGGGTTCGGGGCGGGGACGCTCGACGTCGATCAGGGCGTCGGGGGCGTCGATGGGCAGGGATTGGGTGAAGGCGACGGCGCGCATGGTCTCAAGTCCTTATGCTTGTTGCGGCGTGGTGTGCTCTGCCGACAGACTTGCGCCTTGCAGCACCGGGGCGCAAGAATGCACATGAAACGCACATAGTGTCGAAAAGGATACCGTCATGGCCCGCGTTCCGCACACCAACCTGGACTGCTCGCCGGGCTGCCCGGTGGAGGGTGTCCTCGCCCTCATCGGCGGGAAGTGGAAGGGGCTGATTCTCTACCATCTTCTGGACGGCACGCTGCGCTTCAACGAAATCCGCCGCCGCGTGCCGAACGTCACCCAGCGCATGCTGACCACCCAGCTCCGCGAGTTGGAGGCGGACGGGCTGCTGGTCCGCACCGTCTATGCGGAGGTGCCGCCGCGCGTCGAATACAGCCTGTCGCCGCGCGGGCGCAGCCTGGAGCCGATCATCCTGGCGCTGAAGGCCTGGGGCGAGGAGCATCTGCGCCCCGCCGCCGCGGTTTCTGACGCCGCTTCCGCTGTCGCCGCCGCATGAGCGCCTTCGTCCCGCCGCCCCCGCAACGTCCCTGGGGGCATCGCCTGTTCTTCCCCGCCGCCGCCCTCTACGGGGCGCTCAGCGTGCCGCTGTGGGTGGCCGGCTATTTCGGCTGGCTCGGCATCGGCTGGACCCCGGCGCTGCACGCGCACGAGATGCTGATGGGCTACGCGCTGGCGGTGGTCGGCGGCTTCCTGCTGACGCGGCCGTCCGGGCTGGCGCTGAGCGTCGCCTTCGCCGCGTGGCTGGCCGGGCGGCTGGCGGTGCTGGGCGGCCTGCCGCCGGAGATCGCGGCGCCGCTGGCGCTGGCCTATCCGGTGGCGCTGTTCGTGGTGGCCGGCGTGCCCTTCCTGCGCGCCGCCAAGAGCGGCCACAACCTGCTGTTCGGACCGGTGATCGGCGCCTTCGCGCTGGCCGAGGCGCTGGTCTGGTGGGGCGGCGACGGCGGGCGGACGGGAGCCCTGTTCGCGCTGCATCTCGTCGGCATCCTGATGCTGGTGATGGGCGGGCGCATCATCCCGTCGGCCACGGCGGGGGAATTGCGCAAGCAGGGCGGGGCACTGGTGGAGCGGGTGCAGCCGCGCCTGGAAGGGGCGGGCGTCGCCGGGGCGGTGCTGGCCGCCCTGACCGTGGCCGCCGGAGTGACGGCCGGCCCGCTGGCCTGGATCGGGGCGGCGGGCGCCGCGCTGGCCGGGATGACCGCATGGGCGCGTCTGACGCGCTGGCGGACGGGCGCGGTGCTGAAGCGTCCGGACCTGTGGAGCCTGCATCTGGGCTATGGCTGGCTCGGGCTCGGCTGGCTGTTCCTCGGCGTGGAACGGCTGGCGCCGCTGACCGGCGGGGCGGGCTGGCACGTCATCGGGGCGGGCGCGCTCGGCACGCTGGCGGCCTCGATGATGGTGCGGGCGACCCTGCAGCGGGAGGCGCTGCCGCCGGACTTTTCGCGGCCCGCCACCGCCGCCGTCGCTCTGGTCGGGTTGGCCGCCGCGCTGCGCGTCGCCGCGGCCAGCACGGCGCCGGATCTGCTGATGCCCGCGGCGGCGCTGGCCTGGACGGGTGCGCATCTTCTGGTGCTGTGGGTGCTGCTCCGTGTGCCGAAGCGGATCAGGGCGTGACTCCGGCGCAATAATTTTTAGCGCTCCGCTTCTGGCCTTCGCGTACCGCCATCGCTATGGTGCGCCGGGTGCAACTGAGGTCGGCGCGTTCCATGGACACCTTGCCGTTCGAGGCCGAAACCGCCGTCGTGATCTGCGCCGATCGCGGCGTGTTCGAGCTTCTGGTTGGGCTTCTGCTGTCGCTCCGCCCGCTGGACCGTCGGCGCTACCGGGTCTGCCTGATCGATGTCGGGCTGACCGCCGCGCAGCGCGACCATGTGGCGCCGCTCTGCGACCGCATCGCGCCGGTGCGGGATGATCTGGTGGTCTGGCCGCACCCGCAGCTCGTGGCGCGGCTCGACCGGCAGATCCCTTTCTGGAAGGCGATGCTCTGCCGCCCGTTCCTGCGCGACTATTTTCCCGGTTTCCAGTGCTACCTGCATCTGGACGCCGACATCTGGGTTCAGAACGTCGCCGCCCTGGACGCCGCCGTCGAGGGCGTGCGCGGCGGGCACGCCGTGATCGTCCCGGAGGCCGACGCGGCCTATCCCTTCCTGGCCTCGCACACCGCCAACGCCCAGTCCGTGGCGGAGCGCGCCAAGCTCATCACCCGCTTCTTCGGCGAGGAGATCGCCGCGCTGGCCGGTTCGCTGCCTTATTACAACCTGGGCTTCTATGGGCTTCGCCACGACGCGCCCCATTGGGACCTGTTCCGCGACAGCCTGCGCGACGCGACGCGGACCACCTTCCACTTCCTGTGCGAGCAGATCGTCCTTAACATCGTGATGTTCCAGGTGCGGAACACGCTGCTGCTGCCGGCGACCGCCAACTGGATGTGCAGCATGGCCGTGCCGGTGCGCGGATCGGACGGGCTGTGGCGCTCGCCCGTCTACCCCCACACGCCGATCGATCTGCTGCACCTGACCGGAACGGACAAGCTGGAGCGCTACCAGCCGCTGGGGCTGCTCCACGACGGGGGGCGCTATCTGGAGGGCATCGCCCATCTGGCGGCTCCGCACGCGCAGGTCGGCTGATCGCCGGCCCGTCCGTCGCGCAAGCGCGCAACGGCTTGACGCTCCCCGTCCCAACCCCCGACACTCCTGGGCAACGGCCTCCACCGAGGGCCATGAGAGGCGGGCAAACCCGCAAGGGGGGATCATGAGCGACGCGTTGGAACCGGTCCGCAGCGCGGGCGTCGTCGGGCTCGGCTCCATGGGCATGGGGGTGGCGCTGTCGCTGCTCCGCGCCGGCTTCCGGGTCGTCGGCTGCGACCTCGACGCCGCCAAATGCATGAGCCTCGTCACCCATGGCGGGGAGGCCGCGGGGTCGCCCGCCGACGTCGGCCGCCGGGTGGACCGCGTCATCGTCCTGGTCGCCACGGCGGAGCAGGCGGAGGAGGTGCTGTTCGGCGCCGAGGGCGTGGCCGGCACCCTGGCGAAGGGCGGCGTGGTCGTCCTCTCCACCAGCGTCCCGCCGGACATGGCCACCGCCATCGGGCGCCGCCTCGCCGAGCGTGACCTGCTGATGCTCGACGCGCCGGTTGGCGGCGGACCAGTGAGGGCGGCCGAGGGCCGCATGGTGGTGATGGCCTCCGGCCCCGAGGACGCCTTCGTACGAGCGGCGGACCTGATCGCGGCCGCGTCGGGCACGCTGCACCGCGTCGGCACCGAGCACGGGCAGGGCTCCGCCGTGAAGGCGGTTGAGCAGATGCTCACGGGAATTCATGCTGCTGCGGTGGCGGAGGCCACGGCCTTCGGCGTCCGCGCCGGGGTCGATCCGCAGCGGCTGGCCGAGATCCTCGCCGCCGGTCCCTTTCACATCCCGTCGCAACGGCCGCTGGGCATCGTCGGGGCCGACCTGGGCCATGTGATGGACGCCGCGCGGCGGCTGGCCGTGCCGACCCCGCTCGCCGCCTCCGCCCTGCAACTCTTCACCATGGCCGCCGCGGTCGGGCTGGGGCGCGAGGGCGACGGCGCGCTCGCCCGGATCTTCGAGCGGCTGGCCGGCAACCCGCAGGAGGGCTGAGAAACCATGTCCACGACACTCACATCGCTGGTCGTCACCGGCGGCGGCCGGGGGATCGGGGCGGCGGTCGCCCGCATGGCGGCGCGGCGCGGCCACGCCGTCACCTTTTCCTACATCGGCAACGCGGCGGCGGCCGAGACCACGCTGGCGGCGATCCGCGAGGCCGGCGGGCAGGCCCAGGCGGTGAAGGGCGACGCGGCGCGTGAGGAGGACATCCGCGCCCTGTTCGACGCGGCGGAGGACCGCTTCGGCCCCACCGCCGGGCTGGTCAACAACGCCGGGATCATCGGCCCCTATGGGCGGCTCGACGAGGCCGCGCCGGACGAGCTGCGCCGCATGCTGGACATCAACGTGACCGGCGCGGTCCTCTGCGCGCGGGAGGCGGTGCGCCGCATGTCCACCCGCCACGGCGGGAAAGGCGGCGGCATCGTCAACATCGGTTCCATCGCCGCCGTGCTGGGATCGCCCAACGAGTATGTGGGCTACGCGGCCAGCAAGGGCGCGGTGGACAGCCTGACCGTCGGCCTCGCCCGCGAGGTGGCGAAGGAGGGCATCCGCGTGAATTGCGTGCGGCCCGGCCTGATCGACACCGACATCCAGATCATCCCCGGCATCGGCAACCGGCTCGACAACCCCGCCTTGATCCCGCCCGCCGGGCGGGCCGGGACGGCGGACGAGGTCGCCGAAACCGTGCTGTGGCTGCTGTCCGGCGCCGCGTCCTACGTGACCGGCGCCCTTCTCAACGTCTCCGGAGGCCGCTGAGCCATGCCCGTGTCGAATTCCTTTGTCATCGGCCACCAGGACATCGTGGAGGCCGCGGCGCGGCTGGACGGTTTCGCCGTGCGCACGCCGCTGCTGGAGAACGCCCTGCTGAACGAGCGGGTCGGCGGGCGCGTCCTGCTGAAGCCGGAGGTTCTGCAGCGCAGCGGCTCCTTCAAGTTCCGCGGCGCCTTCAACCGGCTCTCCCAACTGACTCCGGAGGAGCGCCGGGGCGGGGTGGTCGCCTGGTCGTCGGGCAACCACGCCCAGGGCGTGGCCGCCGCGGCGGCGCTGCTCGGTATGCCGGCGGTCATCGTCATGCCCAGCGACGCGCCGGCCCTGAAGATCGCCAACACCCGCGGCTACGGCGCCGAGGTGGTGCTCTACGACCGCTGGACCGAAAGCCGCGAAGCCATCGCCGGGGCCATCGCGGCGGAGCGGGGTGCGGCCACCGTGCCGCCCTACGACCACCCGCAGATCATGGCCGGGCAGGGCACGGTCGGGCTGGAGATCGCCGCCCAGGCGCAGGCCATCGGCGCGGTTCCCGACGACGTGATCGCGCCGTGCAGCGGCGGCGGGCTGATGTCCGGGGTCGCCACGGCGGTGCGCCACACCTTTCCGGATGCCCGCCTGTGGGCGGCGGAGCCGGCGGGCTTCGACGACGTCGCGCGCTCGCTGGCCGCCGGCGAGCGGGTGGAGAACGCCGCCGGGCAGCGCTCCATCTGCGACGCGCTGCTGACCCCGACGCCGGGCGCCCTGACCTTCCCGGTGATGAAGGACCTGCTGTCCGGCAGCCTCGCCGTCACCGACGCCGAGGTGAAGGCCGCCATGGCCTACGCCTTCACGGTGCTGAAGCTGGTGGTCGAGCCGGGCGGCGCGGTCGGGCTGGCCGCCGTGCTGACCGGCAAGCTGCCGGCGGCGGGCCGCACCGTCGCCGTGGTGCTGAGCGGCGGCAACGTCGACGCGGCGACCTTCACGGACGCGCTGGCGTCGGCGTAGCGGCGTCGCGTTCCAGCACGTAGTAAGCCGCGCCGGGGGCGAACTTCTTGCGCAGCGAGTCGCGGTGGTAGGCGATGTTCCACCGCGTCAGCGCGCAGGCCGCCTCATCCAGCCGCACCAGCAGCGGGTTGCCGTAAGGCAGGGAGACGCCCAGCAGCGGCCCCAGCCGCTCGGTCAGCGGGAAGGAGCAGAAGCGGCGCTGCCGCACCGTGAAGCCCAGCCGGGCGAAGCGCTCCTCCAGCCACGCCACGGGGAAGCCGCGTTCGTTGGCGGTCAGGCCGCGGCGGGGCTGGCGCCAGTCGCCCATGGTGCTGATCGGTTCGCGCAGGATGAACAGCCCGCCGGGAGCGGTGACACGGGCGAACTCGGCCAGCAGGGCGCCGGCATTCGGGATGTGGTGCAGCGTGTGCAGGCAGACGGTCAGGTCGTTGGCCCCGTCCGCGCAGTCGATCCGCCCGCCCAGCGTGGGTCGGCGGTACTCGGCCGGCGTGCCCGCGATGTCGGTCCGCCAGAAGCGCTCGATGGGCTCCACGGCGAGGAAGCGGTCCACCTGCCCGGCGATCGGCGCCACATCGTCCCCGGCGGCGCAGCCGAAGGCCAGCGCCTGCCGGAAGCGCCGCCCGGCCAGGAAGCGGAAGGCGTGGCGGTGGTTCAGCGCGTGGTATTCGTAGCGGTAGCCGGGCCGCTCCGGCGCCGTGCGGGCAAATTCCTCCGCCGGGTCCCGCGCCTCGACCCCATACCAGCGGGCGATCCGGGCCGCGTCGAAGTCGTCGCCGTAGAGGGCGGCGCCGGAGAAATACCGATCCTCGAAACCAGGGGCTTCGAAGCGGGCGGACTCGAACGTTGCGGTCATGGGGGCTGAGGCTCCGCTGGATGGACAGCGCGACGATAGCGCGCCGGTTCCAGCGGAAACATTCAGCTTGCCCGCCTAGGACGGAGGGGGAGTCCTATGGCGGAGTGGGATCGCGGGGCGTGAAGGGAGCGCCTCTTAAGGGGAGGGCAGGGCCGACAGGATGTCGGTGTGCGTAAAGTCCTGCCCTTTGAACAACAACGGCTCATTGGTCGCTTTTGACAGAGCGTAAGCGAAGCAGTCGCCGTAATTCAGCTTGGCCGGATGTCCGCTGCCGCGCCCGAAACGGCGATAGGCATCGCGCGCGGTACGCGCTTGCTCCTCGGTCACCGGCTCGATGACCAGTCCGGCGGCGTCGACCAGCGTGTCGAAACCGCGACTGGCGATGCTGTCACGACTGCCGTCGAAGATGATGGCGGTTTCCAGAAAGCTGGCTGCGGAGATGCGGCGCACCAACGCTTTTTCGATGGCCACCGCGTAATCCACGGCATCCGGCTCGCTGCGCAGGATGGCAACCAGGGCAGAGGTGTCCACGATCATCGTGGCAGCCCTTTGTCGTCGTACAAAAGATCCCCATGATCGGCGGAACGATAGGGTTCCTTGAGGTGGGAGGCGCATTCACGCCCGATGTCCAGAAGGCGATCGGCCAGACCGGTTCCCTGTCTGCTGCGCAGCCGGTCCAAACGCTCGCGAAGTGCTTGGGTGACAACGGTGGACATGCTCTCACCGGTCAGGGCGGCGAGTTGTTCCGCAAGCCGTTGCGCTTCCTCATCCTTGATGGTCAGGCCCATGGGCGGGTCCCTTTCAGGCGCTCGTTGACAGTATTTCTACCATCGAGCGCCCGACTGCTCAACGCAGGCGGCTTCGTCGCAACCATTGCCGGTGACCACGGATCGTCACAGTCGGATGTCGCTCTGGAACAGGCCGAGGTCGAGATGCTCCATCGGAATGCGGCGGGCGCGGCGGCGGCCGAAGCGCTTCACGGCGTGGCGGGCGCGACCGAAGAGGGCGGCGTAGCTCTTCAACGTCTTGGGCATGTCCGTTCTTCCCAATCTGTGTAAGGGGTGAACGGATCACAGCTATGACGGGTCCATGTGACAAATTCTATCGCACCGCACACCGGCCCGAGGAACGCCGGGCGGCGCCACCTGTTCGAGAAGGAATACCCCGAAAAACACGCGCAAAGCATGGTGAGGAGGCGGCGATGAGCGGCGTTCTGAAAGCCGTCATTTTCGACGTGGACGGCACCCTGGTCGACTCGGTGGATTTGCACGCCCACGCCTGGGTGGAGGCGATCCGGCATTTCGGCTACCACGCGGACTTCGACGCGGTGCGCTCCCAGATCGGCAAGGGCGGCGACCAGCTCATGCCGGTCTTCGTGCCGGAGAAGGATCTGGACCGCATCGAGGACGAGCTGGACCATTTCCGGCACGAGCTGTTCGCCCGCAAATACATGCCGAAGGTTCGCGGTTTCCGCCGGGTGCGCGGCCTGTTCCAGCATCTCCACGCCGAGGGTCTGCGCATCGCGCTTGCCTCCTCGGCCAAGGGGGACGAGCTGGAGCGTTACAAGCGCGCGGCGGAGATCACGGACTTGGTGGACGTGGAAACCTCGTCCGACGACGCCGAGCGGTCGAAGCCGCACCCGGACATCTTCGAGGCGGCGTTGGAGAGGCTTGGCCTGCCGCCGGAGGAGGCGGTGGTGGTCGGTGACAGCCCCTGGGACGCCAAGGCCGCGGGCCGGGCCGGGCTGACCGTGGTCGGGGTTCTGTGCGGCGGCTTCGCGGAGCAGGATCTGCGCAAGGCCGGCTGCGCGGAGATCTTCCGTGATCCGGAAGACCTCCAGCGCCGCTTCGCCACCAGCCTCATCGGGAAACGCAGCCCACGCGCGATGGGCCTTCTTCCGCCCGGCGGGCCTCAGCCGGGGCGGCCGTCGGCCCGTGGGGCGAGCAGAATGGGCGCGTAGACGTACAGGTAGCAGGCGAAGGCCGCAATCCAGGCGGCACCGGCGCCCTCCAAGGCGGTCCAGTAGAGGCCGCCCGGCAACTCGGGCGCCAGCACCCGCAGCAGGGCGGCGGCGGTCAGCAGGATGTAGGCGGCCACGGTCGGGCGGGTCACCACCAGCATCCGCCCGGTGTGGCCGAGCGAGGCCCGCGTCATCACCGCCACGATCATCGTGGCGAAGGCCCCCGCGGTCAGGGCATGGACCCAGGCGGAGCTTTCCACGCCCGCCCCCAGCAGATGCGCGGCCTTCAGCGCCAGCGCCGCCGGCACCCAGGCGTAGCCGAGATGCAGCACCCACAGGATCGGTTGGTCCAGCGTCTTCGCCGGCTGCCAGCCGGCCAGCCGTAGGGCGTGGGCGAGCGCCGCGACGAGAGCCAGCAGACCGGTAACAACGCTGCCCGGCAGGGCGAGGTCGGCGGGGATCATCAGCAGCGTCGAGACGAGCGTCGCCTTCTCCACCCAGGGGCGGGAAACGACGGTGCCGTCCAGCCCGCGCAGCCGCAGGGCGTTGCGGGTGAAGGCCGGGACGATGCGCCCGCCGATCACAGCGACCATCATCAGCACGATGCCGATGGCCAGCGTCTCGCCCAGCGCTGTACCGCCCGGCAACACGCCCTGCCAATCCAGATGGAACAGCAGGTTGGCGACGGTCAGCAGGCCCAGCAGGACGAGGAAGGCGGTGTTGCGGATTTTGCCCGCCGCCACCAGCGGTCCGGCCAGCGCGACGCCGAGCGCCGGCAGGAAGGCGAGGTCGAGGATGGCGGCAACCGGCAGCGGCACGCCGAGGGCGGGCAGTAGAGCCAGCCGCCCGGCCAGCCACAGCGCCGTCAGAGCGGCGAGCGGCCGGCCGGACAACGCCTTGGTGCCCGTCCAGCTCGGCACCGCGGTCAGCAGGAAGCCGGCCACCGCGGCGACCACGAAGGCGAACAGCATTTCGTGCGCGTGCCAGGAGGCCGCCGGGACGGCGCCGTCCGGCCAGGACCCGGTCGCCAGCACGGCGATCCAGGCGGCCAGCAGGACGGGTGCGGCAAGGCCGGAGAGCAGGAAGAAGGGCCGGAACCCGTAAGCGAAGATCAGGGGGACCGGCGGGCGGTCGGGCCGGTCGGCAACGGAACTGGTCATGGCGTTCCCCGCGCGTTGGAGGCATCGGTCATGCCGTCACACTGCGCCGGTGGCGGTCACCCTTCTTTGACCGCCGTCAAATACAATCCGTCAGGTTGAAGAAACGCCGCCGTGGAGAAACGCCGCCTTGGAGAAACGCCGCCGTCAGAGCGTGATGCCGTTCTCGGCCATCAGGCGCTTCAGCGCGTCGCGGGCGGGCGCGTCCAGCACGGGAAGCCCGTCGCGGGCGGTCAGGACGAAGGCGCCGGGATCGGCCAGGGTGCGCAGGGCGAAACCGCCCACGCGCGGCGGACCGCTGCTCAGCGGAGCGTCCTCGTAGATCGGCGAGAAGGTGCAGCCCAGAAGCATGGCGCGGGCGATCAGCGCCTCGTCCGAGGAGCCGCCCGACGCCGGGCTGTTGATGCCGAACAGCAGCCGCTCGGCCTCGCCATTGGTGACAAGCCCGCGTTCCTGAAGGATGTCCACCATGGCCGAGGTGGTCATCACCGGCGCGGCGCGGCCCTTCCAGCAGAAGCGACCATCGTCCCAACCGACGTCCAGGCAGCGGTAGATCATGTGCGGATCGGCACCGCCGGGCGACCCGGCGACGATGTAGTTGACCCGAAGCAACCCGTTCCACGCCCCGGCCGGAGCGACGATGCAGGAAACACCGCGCCGGGTCAGGCGCAGATAGGTGTCGTTTATGCCCGAAGGCTCGAAATCGAACAGCATGGCTGGCTCACCTTGATCGGGGACCCCGCTCCCCTCGAACGAAAAAGGTGAGCACGGGTTCCCGCAAGGCAACATGGCCATGCGTATGGTATTCCTCTCCGCACGCGCAAAAAGGGTATAGGCAAAAGCTCAGGACTTCGGGCGGAATGCCTTGCAGACCAATGGGTCAGTGTCGATGCGCGCCGCGCCGATCAGATCGAGGCAGTACGGAATTGCCGGGAAGACCGCCATCAGGCAGTCGTGAATGGCCGAAGGCTTGCCCGGAAGATTCACGATCAGGCTGTTGCCGCGGATTCCCGCGGTCTGGCGCGACAGGATGGCGGTCGGCACGACGCTCAGGCTGACCGAGCGCATCAGCTCGCCGAAGCCGGGCATCATTTTTTCGCAGACCTGCTCCGTCGCCTCCGGCGTCACGTCGCGCGGAGCGGGGCCGGTGCCGCCGGTGGTCACGATCAGGTCGCACCGCTCCCGGTCGGCCAGCTCGATCAAGGTGGCGGCGATGCCCTCGCGGTCGTCGGGGATGACGCGGGCCACCGCCTCCCAGGGGGAGGCGACGATGCGCTCCAGCTCCTCCCGGATGGCCGGGCCGCCCTTGTCCTCGTAGATGCCCGCGCTGGCCCGGTCGGACACGGTGACCATGCCGATGCGGGCGGGTGTCGAAGAGGTCATGGGCGGAGTTCCTTCCGGAATGACGGCGAGCTTACTTGGCGCCCGGCCCCAGGAACACGCTCTTGTAGCTGTCCCGGTCGCCGTTGTTGGTGTCGGTCAACTGGAAGGTGACCGGGGTGGAGGCGTCCGGCACGGAGTCGCGCGGCACCGTGACGTAGACGCGGTAGGTCGCCACGCTGTCCGGGGAGGCGGAGATGTGGCTGACCGCGCTGCCGCTGTCCTCGTCGCGCTCGCCCACCACCTTCACCTCGGCGCCGGCGATGCCGGCGGCGGCCAGCGTGTAGGAGCGGTCCTGGCGGGTCTTGTTGGAGACCTTGAAGGTGTAGGCGTTGCGGATGGTGCCGTCCTGCAGCGTGACGAAGAGCGGGGCGCGGTCGCGCTGCACGGCGATGTCCAGCCGTGGCCGCAGCGCGTAGCTCCAGGCCATGGCGCCGGTGATCACCAGCATCAGCAGGCCGTAGACGATGGTGCGCGGGCGGATCAGCCGCCACTGGTAGGGCTTGCCCTGGGCGCGGGTGTCCTGGGCGGCCAGGCTGTCGAAGCGGATCAGGCCCTTCGGCAGCTCCTGCGACACCATGATGTTGTCGCAGGCGTCGGCGCACAGGCCGCAATTGATGCAGTCCGCCTGTTCGCCGGTGCGGATGTCGACGCCGACCGGGCAGACCTGCACGCACTGACCGCAGTCGATGCAGTCGCCGAAGCCCTTGGTCCGGCGCTCGTCCCAGCTCTGCGACTTGCGCTTCGGACCGCGGGTGTCGCCGCGCAGCGTGTCGTAGGTGACGACGAGGCTGTGCTCGTCCAGCATGGCGGTCTGGATGCGCGGCCACGGGCACATGTAGTAGCACATCTGCTCGCGGGTCCAGCCGGCCATGACGTAGGTCATGCCCGCGAACAGCGCGAAGAAGCCCGCCGCCTCGTAGGTCGCGTTGAAGGTCAGCAGATCGACGGCCAAACGCGGCGCGTCGGTGAAGAAGGCGACGAAGCCGAACCCGGTGATCAGAGAGAGCGCCAGCCAGCCGGCGTGCTTGCCGGTCTTGCGCAGGGCCTTCTTCGCGCTCCAGGGCGCCTTGTCCAGGCGGATGCGCTCCGCCCGGTCGCCTTCGAAGGCACGCTCGATCCAGACGAACAGGTCGGTCCATACGGTCTGCGGGCAGGTGAAGCCGCACCATACGCGCCCGGCCAGCGCCGTCGCCAGGAACAGCCCCAGCGCCGCCACGATCAGCACGCCGGTGAGGTAGTAGATCTCCTGCGGCCAGATCTCGATCCAGAAGATGAAGAAGCGCGGCGTCGTCAGGTCGAACAGCACCGCCTGGGCCGGCGCGTCGGGGCCGCGTTCCCAGCGAATCCAGGGGGCGATGAAGAAGACCGCCAGAAGCACCCAGGTCAGGATGGTCTTCCAGCGCCGGTAGCGCCCGGAGACGGCCTTCGGGTGGATCTTCTTCTGGCTCTCGAAAAACTGGATTTTCGCCGGCGTGACAGCGCTTCCGTCGGGCATATCGTCTGCCTTGGCTCCGGATAGGGACGCAAGACCGGACAATAGCGGACAGGACCCGATCGCCTCTTGATCGGGATCAAGACGAGAACGGATTTGAAAAATCCCTATGGATTATAAGGATTTTTCAGCGGCGCTGGTGACCGGCCGGGATTGCCGGCTGTAATACGTCCATCGGCCGATAGGCTCAAGCTTCGTTTCGCAATGCGGAAACGTTTCCGCCATCCTCCACCGCCGCGCCTTCGGACGCCGCGTCCTGCGGTGCGGGCCGGGACGGGGAGGGGCGGGTGACGATGTAGACGGCCACCGCCGCCATGCAGGTGCCGGCCAGGATGGGGACCAGCGGGCGGCTGGCGGTCAGGGCGACGATCGTCCAGCTCACCCCCATGCCGATCAGCGCCGCCGCCTTCGCCTTGCGGGGGATCGCCCCTTCGGCCTGCCAGTCGCGCAGCAGCGGGCCGAAGCGCGGGTCGCGGTACAGCCGGTCGCGGAGCGCCGGGCTGCTTTTGGTGAAGGCCCCGGCGGCCAGCAGAAGGAACGGGGTGGTCGGCAGAAGGGGCAGCACGGTGCCCGCGATGCCCAGCCCGACCGCGGCGTAGCCCAGCGCCAGCCACAGCCGGCGCCGCAGGGGGGAGGCGCAGACGGCGGCGTCCTTGGGAAGGGCGGTCGGGTCATCCATGGGGTGAAGATAGGACGCTCACACGGCCAGGACCAGCACCGCGTAGCGGGCGGCCTTGCCCGCCGTGACCAGCAGCAGGAAAATCCGGATGTCCACCCGCAGGATGCCGGCCACCAGCGTCAGCGGATCGCCGATCACGGGCATCCAGGCCAGCAGCAGCGACCACACCCCGAAACGCTGGTACCAGCGGGTGGCCCGCGCCACCATGGAGGCGGGGACCGGGAACCAGCGCCGGTCCTGGAAATGCATCAGGTAGCGCCCCAGCGCCCAGTTGACCACCGATCCCAGCACATTGCCCGCCGTGGCGAACAGCAGAAGCGCCAGATGGTCGTAGTTGCCGGTGGCGTGCATGCCGACCAGCAGGATTTCCGATTGGGCCGGGAAGATGGTCGCGGCCAGAAACGCGGTCAGGAACAACCCGCCGTAGGCGGCAAACTCGGACATGCGGCGGTCGGTCCTTCCGGGCCTGGGGGTGGCGGAAGCTGGAACATGGGTGCGCATACAGGATTGCGGGAGGCGCCATGGTGCAGGTGCGGTGATCTGGTGTAGATTCATTTTGCATGAATTCGCAGCGGATGGACTCGGGAGCGCCCGACCGGTCTCATCCGGCGGCCGTCGTCTTGAGGAATGAAGGGGAGTGTTCGCGGATGGCCGCTGCCGGCCTTGCCCGCTTCGATGCCGACGGGCGCCTGATCTGGGCCAACGCCGTGTTCCGGGCGTCGCTGGGCGGCTGGGCGGGGGACCATCTCGACTCCCTTCTGGCGGCGGTCCCGTTGCATGGTGGCGGACCAGCGGCGGCGGACCGGCTGCGCGCCGGACAACCGGTGGCCCTTGCGATTCCGTCCGGTGGCGGGCATCCGACGCTGATCCCTGCCGAGGGCGAGGGCGGCGAGCTGGTGCTGACCCTCACCGACGGCAGGGGCGTCCTGGCGGGACCGCCGGATGAGACCGGTTTCATCGGTCTGGAGGATCTGCTGGGCGACCGGGCCGGCGAAGCGGAGCGGGCGATCATGCAGGCCATCGCCGTGCCCCTGGTGGTGACCCGGTTGTCCGACGGCCTGGTGATGGCGGTCAACCAGCCCGCCGGCCTGCTGTTCGGGGTGCCGCTCGACGAGGTGGTCGGGTGCAGCTTCGCCAAGGCCTACTACACCGATCCGGCGGAGCGGGAGCGGCTGCTCGCTGCCCTGCGCGACGGGGCGGGCGGCGTGGACGGCTTCGAAACGCGGTTGTGCCGGCCCGACGGCAGCGATCTCTGGGCGATGGTCTCCGCCCGGCGGTTCCGGTTCCGGGGCGAGGATGCCATGCTGGCCTCCGTCAGCGACATCTCCGCCCGCAAGCGCACCGAACAGGCGCTCGAAGCCCAGTGGGACCAGACCAGGGCTGTTCTGAACGGGCTGGGCCAGGGGGTGATGGCCTTCGACCGCGGGCTCCGCCTCGTCGCCTGGAACGGGCGGGCCGCGGAGCTTCTCGGGCTGGAGCCGGAGTTTCTCGGCTACCACACCCCCTACGAAGCCATCGCCCGACGGGTCGGGCAGGGGTTGGCCTTCGGGCCGGGGAGCGTGTGCCCGGACACCTCGCCCGCCGCGGTCCCCGGCGCGCCGCTTCCCAGCCGGCCCGCGCCGGACGAGCGGTCATGGGAATGCGCCCGCTCCGACGGGCAGGTGTTGGAATGCCTGATCCGGCCGCTGCCCGATGGCGCCTTCGTCGTCACCCACACCGACGTGACCGAGCGGCGGAACGCCGAGCGGGAGATCTTCGCCAGCCGTGAACTGTTCGAGCTGGCGATCCGGGCGGCGCGCGAAGGCATCTCGCAATGGGACCTGCGCACGGGGGAGGTGTGGCTGTCGCCGTACTGGTGGGGGATGCTCGGCTATGGCGATGACGAGATGGTCAACACCGCCGCCCGCTGGACCGAGCTGATCCTGCCCGAGGACCGCGAGCTGTCGGTGCACATGGCCCGCGACCTGATCAACGGCGTGGTGAACGAGTGCCAGTTCATCCAGCGCTTCCGCCACAAGCGCGGGAGGGTGGTCCATATGCTGACCCGCGCCATCCGTGTCCTGGGGCCTGACGGCGAGCTGTTCCGCCTCGTCGGTTCGCACACCGACGTGTCGGAACGCGTCTGTGCGGAGGAGCGCGCCCACGCCGCGCGGGAGGAGGCCGAGCGCGCCCTGCGCGATCTGAAGGAGGCGCAGGCCCATCTGATCCAGTCGGAGAAGATGGCGGCGCTGGGGTCCCTGGTGGCCGGGGTGGCGCACGAGATCAACACGCCCATCGGCATCGCCCTGACCGGCGCCTCGCTGATGGCGGAACGGACCAGGGTCATCCGGCGCGATTTCGAGGCGGGAACGCTGCGCCGGCCCGACTTCGCCGACTTCCTCGACACGGCGGGGGAGGCGGCGCACCTGATGCTGCTGAACATCGACCGCGCCGCCCAGCTCATCCAGAGCTTCAAGCAGATCGCCGTGGATCAGGCGAGCGAGGAGCGCCGCGTCTTCGACCTGCGCGACTACATCGACGAGGTTCTGCGCAGCCTGGGCGTCCGCATCAAGCGGGCGGCCCACGCCGTGGAGGTGGATTGCCCGACGGATCTGCTGATCGACGGTTATCCGGGAGCGCTCAGCCAGGTCCTGACCAACCTCGTCATGAACTCGATCATCCACGGCTATGCGCCGGGGCAGCACGGCACCCTGCGGGTCACCGCGCGCGCGGTGGGTGTCGACGAGGTGGAACTGGTCTACGCCGACGACGGGCGCGGCATCCCGCCGGACCTGCACGGCAAGGTGTTCGAGCCCTTCTTCACCACCAGCCGTGGCGCCGGGGGCAGCGGGTTGGGACTGAACATCGTCTACAACATCGCCACCCGCCGGCTGAAGGGCCGCATCGCGCTGGACAGCGCGCCGGGCCGAGGCGCCGCCTTCACCCTGCGCTTCCCCCGCGTCGCGCCGGCGGAGCGTGCGCCGGCTTGACGGCTTTCCTTTTACTGCGCGTCCACCCAGGCGATGCGCAGGATGTTGGTGTTGCCGGGGGTGCCGAAGGGCACGCCGGCGGTGATGACCAGCCGCTGCCCTTCCACCGCCAGCCCGTCCTCATAGGCGCAGCGGGCGGCCTTCTGAACCATTTCGTTGAAGTCGGCGACGTCGGCGGAATGCACGCTGTGCACCCCGTAGGCGAGCTGGAGCCGCCGAGCCGTTTCCAGGCTGGAGGTCAGGCACATGATCGGCACCTCCGGCCGCTCGCGGGCGGCGCGCAGAGTGGTGGAGCCGCTGGTGGTGTAGGTGACGATGGCCGCGGCCTGGATGGTGTGGGCGACCTGCCGCGCCGCCGCGGTGACGGCGTCGGTGGAGGTCTGCTGCGGGTCCGGGTGCTGGGCGTCGGTGATGGTGCGGTAGAGCGGGTCCTGCTCGACCCGGCGGGCGATGCGGTCCATCATCGACACCGCCTCGATGGGATAGGTGCCCGCCGCCGTCTCCGCCGACAGCATCACCGCGTCGGCTCCGTCATAGACCGCGGTCGCCACGTCCGACGCCTCGGCGCGGGTCGGGGCCGGGGCGCCGATCATCGATTCGAGCATCTGGGTGGCGACGATCACCGGCTTGCCGGCCCTGCGCGATTCGCGGATGATCCGCTTCTGGATGCTCGGCACGTCCTCCGCCGGCATCTCGACGCCGAGATCGCCGCGGGCGACCATCACGCCGTCCGACAGTTCGACGATGCGCTCCAGATGCTGGATGGCCTGCGGCTTCTCCATCTTCGACAGCAGGGCGGCCCGCCCGGCGACCAGCTTGCGCGCCTCCGCCACGTCCTCCGGCCGCTGCACGAAGGACAGGGCCACCCAATCGACCCCCTGGTCGAGCGCGAAGGCCAGATCCTCATGATCCTTCGGGGTCAGCGGCGTCAGCGGCAGGACGACGCCCGGAACGTTCACGCCCTTGCGGTCGGACAGGCGGCTGCCGGACAGCACGATGCAATCGGCGTGGTCCGGGCTGCAATCGACGACCCGCAGGCGGACCTTGCCGTCGTCCACCAGCAGCTCCGCCTCCGGCTCCAGGGCGGCGAAGATCTCCGGGTGGGGCAGGCCGACGCGGGTCGCGTCCCCCGGCTCGGTGGAGAGGTCGAGGCGGATGCGGTGCCCCGGCTGGACGGTGACGGGGCCGTCGGCGAAGGTCCCCAGCCGCAGTTTCGGCCCCTGGAGGTCGGCCATCACCGCGATGGGATGGTCCAGTTCCGCCTCCAGCGCGCGCAGCGTGGCGAGGCGCTGGCCGTGGTCCTCGTGCGTGCCGTGGCTGAAGTTCAGGCGGAAGACGTCCACGCCCGCCTCGAACAGCGCGCGGATCATCTCCGGCGTGGCGGTGGCCGGCCCCAGCGTGGCGACGATCTTGGTCAGGCGGAAGCGCCGGAAGGGGATGACTTTGCGGGTCATGGGTCTGCCTTCTGATATGTGCCGTTCGGGGCGGGACCGCTCATCTCAGGAGTTGCCACCCGGCTTGTCAACCACGGCCATCCTCCCCACAATGGCCGGACACCGGGAAAAGCACGGTAACGCCGCAGAACGGCCTTGACAGATTTCCGGCTTTTTCTATAGTCGCACCCTCCCGCGGCCCAACCGGCCCGGCGGGAGACATTGTGCGTCCCGCATCCGTGTTTTGCTTCTTGGCCTTCGGGCCTTGGCGTCCGGATCGGGGATCAATCGGTGTGTAGGCGGCCCATGAGGGCTGCCGTTGAGATATCGAGGAGAGCAGGCGTGGCGCGTATCGCTGGCGTCAACATCCCCGCGCAGAAGCGCGTGGAGATTGCGTTGACCTACATTCATGGCATCGGCCCCTTCAAGGCCAAGGAAATCTGCACGAAGCTGGAGATCCCGGCGGAGCGCCGTGTGAACCAGCTCACGGACGACGAGATCCTCAAGATCCGCGAGACCATCGACGCCGACTACCGCGTCGAAGGCGACCTGCGCCGTTCGGTCGCCATGAACATCAAGCGTCTGATGGACATGGCCTGCTACCGTGGCCTGCGTCACCGCAAGGGCCTGCCGGTCCGCGGCCAGCGCACCCACACGAACGCCCGCACCCGCAAGGGTCCGGCCAAGCCGATCGCCGGCAAGAAGAAGTAAGAGGACGCACGGACCATGGCCAAGCCCTCAGCCGCTTCGCAGCGTCTTCGTCGTCGCGAGCGCAAGAACATCACCGCCGGCGTCGCCCACGTGAACGCCTCCTTCAACAACACGATGATCACCATCACCGACGCGCAGGGCAACACCATTGCCTGGTCGTCGTCGGGCACGATGGGCTTCAAGGGTTCGCGCAAGTCGACCCCCTACGCCGCCCAGGTCGCCGCCGAGGACGCGGGCCGCAAGGCCCAGGAGCACGGCATGAAGACCCTCGAGGTCGAGGTGAAGGGTCCGGGTTCGGGGCGTGAGTCGGCGCTGCGCGCCCTGCAGTCGATCGGCTTCCAGATCACCTCGATCCGCGACGTCACGCCGATTCCGCACAACGGCGTCCGTCCGCCGAAGAAGCGTCGCGTCTAAGAAGCACCGCTACTCCGCACCCGCGGGGACCCGCCGTTCCGGGACAGGCGCCGCAGCCATCGCGGCGCCTTCGGATGGGAACGGCCGGTCCCCGCGGTCGTGTGTCCACCCCGATGGCATGAGGTAATACCGTGGCTCTTCAGAAGAACTGGCAGGAACTGATCAAGCCGAACAAGCTGGACATCCAGCCCGGTGACGACGCCGACCGCACGGCGACCGTCGTGGCCGAGCCGCTGGAGCGTGGCTTCGGTCTGACGCTCGGCAACGCGCTGCGCCGCGTGCTGCTCTCCTCGCTGCAGGGTGCGGCCGTCACGGCGATCCACATCGACGGCGTGCTGCACGAGTTCTCGTCGATCCCCGGCGTGCGCGAGGACGTGACCGACATCGTCCTCAACATCAAGTCGATGGGTCTGCGCATGGGCGGCGACGGCCCGAAGCGCATGCGCCTGCGCGCCGAAGGCCCCGGCGAGGTGAAGGCCGGCATGATCGAGACCGGCGCGGACATCCAGGTGATGGACCCGGACCTCGTGATCTGCACGCTGGACAACGGCGCCCGCCTGAACATGGAACTGACGGTCGAGACCGGCAAGGGCTACGTCCCGGCCAGCCAGAACCGTCCGGAGGACGCCCCGATCGGCCTGATCCCGGTCGACGCGCTGTTCTCGCCGGTCCGCAAGATTTCCTACAAGGTCGACAACGCCCGCGTCGGGCAGGTCACCGACTATGACCGCCTGTCGATGGTCGTCGAGACCAACGGCGCCGTGAAGCCGGACGACGCGGTGGCTCTGGCCGCCCGCATCCTCCAGGACCAGCTGCAGCTGTTCATCAACTTCGAGGAGCCGACCCACGCGGTCGCCGAGGAGAAGCACGAGGAGGTTCCGTTCAACAAGAACCTGCTCCGCAAGGTGGACGAGCTGGAACTGTCGGTCCGTTCGGCCAACTGCCTCAAGAACGACAACATCGTCTACATCGGCGATCTGGTGCAGAAGACGGAGGCGGAGATGCTCCGCACCCCGAACTTCGGCCGCAAGTCGCTGAACGAGATTAAGGAAGTGCTGGCCCAGATGGGTCTGCACCTCGGTATGGAAATCCCGAACTGGCCGCCCGAGAACATCGAAGAGCTGGCCAAGCGTCTGGAAGAGCCGTACTAAGTCTCGCAGGTTTCATTGCCCCCTCCCTGACCCTCCCCCGCCTTCGGCGAGGGAGGGGACAAGCTCCCTCTCCCGCGAGAGCGGGGGAGGGCCGGGGAGGGGGCAGCATGTTTCCCAGGGCCACCAACCGGCCCGCCCCGCGCCGTACCAGCTCTAACGACTGGGCGGTCGGGTTCACCACCGGCTCCCCGAGGGGGGCCACGCCATGAAGGAGGACCGTCATGCGTCACGGCGTTTCCGGACGTAAGTTCAGCAAGACCACCAGCCACCGCAAGGCCATGTTCTCGAACATGGCGAATGCGCTGATCAAGCACGAGCAGATCAAGACGACCCTGCCGAAGGCCAAGGATCTGCGCCCGATCGTCGAGCGTCTGATCACGCTCGGCAAGAAGGGTGGCCTCGCCAACCGCCGTCTCGCCTTCGCGCAGCTGCGCGACGACGCGATGGTGACCAAGCTGTTCACCGTTCTGGCCGACCGCTACAAGGACCGCCAGGGTGGCTACAGCCGCGTCCTGAAGGCCGGCTTCCGCTACGGCGATGCCGCCGCCATGGGCGTGATCGAGCTGGTCGACCGCGATGTCGCCGCCAAGGGCCAGGATTCGGGCCC
Organism: Azospirillum brasilense; assembly: GCF_003349955.1. Taxonomy (GTDB): domain Bacteria; phylum Pseudomonadota; class Alphaproteobacteria; order Azospirillales; family Azospirillaceae; genus Azospirillum; species Azospirillum brasilense_B. The sequence goes on along the minus strand of NZ_QLKQ01000021.1, from coordinate 59,224 downwards.
GGTGGAGATCAAGGACGAGGTCGAGGCCGAGGGCTGAGCCCACGGTTGAGCGTTCGTGAAATCTTGTCGCCGCCGTTGCCCACCGGGACGCGGACGACGATATAGGTGACCGACCGGCCCTCCCTTCGGGTTCATCCCCGGAGGGAGGGTTTCCGGTTTTCGGGTTCCGTCATTTCGGGAGGGCGCCGCGCGCGCGGTATGCTGAAACCTCTCTACAACCGGATTCTCAAGCTCTCCGCCCGCAAGGACGCCGTCTGGTGGATGTCCGCCGTCTCCTTCGCGGAAAGCTCCTTCTTCCCTTTGCCGCCCGACATCATGCTGGTGCCGATGTGTCTGGCGGAGCCCAAGAAGCTCTGGCGCTACACCAACATTTGCGCGCTGGCCTCGCTGATCGGCGGGATGTTCGGCTACGCGGTCGGGTTCTACCTGTTCGAGAGCATCGGACGGCTGATCATCGACCTCTACAACGCGCAGGAATCGTTCCAGCGCTTCCAGGACATGTTCGCCGAATTCGGCCCCTGGTTCCTGATTCTCAAGGGCATCACGCCCATTCCCTACAAATTGCTGACGATCACCGCGGGATTCGCGCACCTCGACCTGACGGTGTTCATCCTGTGCTCGATCGTCGCGCGCTTCTCGCGATTCTATATGATCGCGATCCTGCTGCATTTTTACGGGCCGCAGGTGCGCGACATCATCGAGAAGCGGCTGATGCTTGTGACGACCGTTCTGCTGGTCATCATCATCGGCGGATTGCTCAGCTTCAAGTTCGTGTGAGCGGCGCGGGGCTTGGCCCCGCGCGTCACCCGCATTCATCAGGCGAAAATCAGTCCGGCATCCCGCGGTCCTGGCGGTTGCGCTCCGACGGGGGCAGGGCGTTGCGCTCGCGGCGGTCGCGCATGACCATCACGCCGATGGCCAGCGCCATGCCGATGCCGGCCAGCAGGGGCAGCACGACCTCGCCGGCGCTGACGGTGGGCATGGCGAGCATGCGCACGACGAGCAGCAGCAGGCCGCCGATCAGCAACGCCACGAAGACGGTGGTCGAAGTCCGGCGGCGCGGCGACGGGCCGGATTTGTTGGGACTCATTTGAGGCATTCCCTTATCGCTTGCGTTCCCGGCATAGTGGGCGCCGAGCCCGCGGCATGGTCCAATGCGGGGGACCATCCGCCAACGTCCGGGGTCACGCAAGAACAATGGGAGTCAAAGCCGCGATGTTCCGTCCGAAACTCATTCTGGGGCCGGTGCTGGCCCTCGCCCTGGTTGCGCTCGCCGCCTGCGCGGACGCGCCGGGGCGTTCATCCGGCGCCGCCGTGGGCGGTGCTCCGGCGGCCTCCACCTCCGCTCCCGCCACCGCTCCCACCGGGGCGCCGGCGGCCTCGCGCCCGGCCCGCGGGGTCGAGGATCCCTCGCTCCGCCTCGACGGCGGCGTCGGCAGCGACGATTCCTGCCGCGCGCAGTGCGAGCGCAGCAACAACTCCTGCATGGACTCGGTGGCCGCGCGCGCGCAGAGCGGGCTCGACCGTCCGGACCGCGGCGGCATCTTCTCGCCGACCGACAACTGCCAGCATTCGCTGCGCATGTGCTACCAGCGCTGCGGCGCGCCCACCAACCAGTGACCGGTCCGGTGCGATCGGTGGATCGGCGATGAGCAAGCGCGGCGACTCCGGAGCCACCGGCGGCCTGTTCGAGGCGGGCGCCCCCCGCCCGCTGGCCGACCGGCTGCGCCCGCGCAGCCTGGGCGAGGTGGTCGGGCAGGAGCATCTGCTGAAGCCCGACGGCCCGCTGGGCCGCATGGTCGCCGCGCGCCGGCTGGCCTCCATGATCCTGTGGGGGCCGCCCGGCTGCGGCAAGACGACCATCGCGCGGCTGCTGGCCCTGTCCACCGATCTGCATTTCGAGCCGCTGTCGGCGGTGTTCTCCGGCGTCGCCGACCTGCGCCGGGTGTTCGACGCCGCCCGGGCGCGGCGCGCGGCCGGGCAGGGCACGCTGCTGTTCATCGACGAGATCCACCGCTTCAACCGTTCCCAGCAGGACGGCTTCCTGCCCTATGTGGAGGACGGCACCGTCACGCTGGTCGGCGCCACCACCGAGAACCCGTCCTTCGAGCTGAACGCGGCGCTTCTGTCGCGCGCCCAGGTCTTCGTGCTGAACCGGCTCGACGACGCGGCGCTGGAGAAGCTGCTGTCGCGGGCCGAGGCGGAGATGGGCCGCCCGCTGCCGCTGACGTCGGACGCGCGGTCCGCGCTGAAGGCGATGGCCGACGGCGACGGACGCTTCTGCCTGAACCTCTGCGAGGAGCTGTTCGCCCTGCCGGTGCCGGAGGACGGGGCAATTCTCGACAACAACGCGCTCGCCACCGCCATCCAGCGCCGCGCCCCGCTCTACGACAAGGCGCAGGAGGGGCACTACAACCTCATCAGCGCGCTGCACAAGTCGCTGCGCGGGTCGGACACCGACGCGGCGCTCTACTGGTACGCCCGCATGCTGGAGGGTGGCGAGGACCCGCGCTACATCGCCCGCCGGCTGACCCGCTTCGCGGTGGAGGACATCGGCTTGGCCGACCCCAACGCGCTGGCCCAGGCCACCGCCGCCTGGGAGGCCTACGAGCGGCTGGGCAGCCCGGAGGGCGAACTGGCCATCGCCCAGCTGGTGATTTATCTGGGGACGGCGCCGAAGTCGAACGCCGGCTACACCGCCTACAAGAGCGCGGTGCGCGCCGCCAAGGAAACCGGCAGCCTGATGCCGCCCAAGCACATCCTGAACGCTCCGACCAAGCTGATGAAGCAGATCGGCTACGGCAAGGGCTACGAGTACGACCACGACACGGCGGACGGCTTCTCCGGCCAGAACTACTTCCCGGAGGGCATGGCACGGCGCGCCTTCTACCAGCCGGTCGAGCGCGGATTCGAGCGCGAGATCAAGAAGCGCCAGGATTACTGGGCGCGCCTGCGCGACCGCAAGGCGGCCGAGGGCGAGGAGTAGGAGCGTTTCACGGCTTCGGGTAGGCGACCCCGAGAATCCAGACCGGGGCGTGCGGTGGGCCGGTCCGTTCGAACACGTAGGTGACGGTGGTGCTGGTGAACGGAACCGCGTCGGTGCAGCGCCCAATGTCATCCGTTTCCCCGCACCACAGCGCGGGAACCTGCACGCTCAGCGTCTTGCCGAACTGGGTGCCGCCAAGCTCTTCGCCGCACAGGAACTCGCCCGGAGAACCGGTCACCGCGTTCCACGCGGCTCGCCACGCCCAGAGATCGGCGAACAGGGGCATGCCGACCTCCTGCGCGGCGTCCGGCGGCGGCGGCGCGCCGAAGATGTGCCGCGTGAGACGCCCGCCCTGCGCCGTGTTGAGCGCGGGGTCGGCGGAGCGCAGGACGCTCGGAATGTCCAGACACGGGCCGCTCCAGGCCGGGGCGGCGGTGAAGGCGAGGAGGGCGGTGAGAAGACCTGGGATTGAGCGAAGGGTCATGGGAGTGGTCCGGATGCAATTCCAGCGTGTTCAAATCCGGACGCTCGGCGTTGGGGCTCGTGAAATGACCGGGGAAGGGTGCGCATGACGGCAGACGAGGCGGTTCCGGCCTTCCCGCGCTTCATCGCCATCGACTGGTCGGGCGCCGCGGGCAAGCGCTACGCCGGGGTGGCGGTGGCCGAATGCGGCGCGGAGGGTCCGCCGCGGATCGTCGCGCCCGCCGACCGGATGTGGTCGCGCAGCGCCGTGTTCGACTGGCTGCTCGACGGGCTGGAGCGCGGGCCGGCGCTGGTCGGAATCGACTGCGCCTTCTCGCTGCCCTTCGACGTGGCCGGGCGCTATTTCCCCGATCCCGGCGCGGCGACGGCCTTCGACCTGTGGGATCGGGTGGAGGCGGTGGCCGGGGCTGCGCCGGACTTCGCCGGGGGCGGCTTCGCCGCGCACCCGGACTACGGCGCCGATTTCTGGCGCGCCGGGACGCAGCCGGACTGGTACCGCGACCCGCACCGCCTGACCGAGCGGGTGTGCCGCGCCGACGGCTATGGCAGCCCGCAGAGCCCCTACAAGCTGATCGGCGCCAAGCAGGTGGGGAAGGGCGGGCTGGCCGGGATGCGCATGCTGCGCGCCCTGAAGCGGGCGGCGCCGGACCGGGTGGCGGTCTGGCCCTTCGATCCGCCGGGGCCGGGCCGCACCGTCTTCTGCGAGATCTACCCGCGCCTGTTCCTGATCCGCGCCGGCTTCGGGCTGCGCAAGATCCGCGATGGGGCGGCGGTCGACGCCGCGCTGGCCGTCCTCGGCGCGCCAGCCACCGGCCTGTCCGGGGCGGTGACCGACCATGACGCCGACGCGCTGGTCTCGGCGGCGGGTCTGCGCTGGCTGGCCAAGCGGGAGGCGGTGTGGAGTCCGCCGGCCATGGACGCGCGGGCGCGGCGGCAGGAGGGCTGGATCTTCGGCGTGGGCGACAGGGATGGCGGGTTTGCCGCGCCCAGCGCGTGACAAACCGCCCTGTTTCTGGCTCTAATCCGCGCGGGATGCCCGTCGTCCCGTCCGCTCCGGAGGTTCCGTGATCGCATCACCGTCCACGCTCGCCGCGGTCGCCGTCGGCGGCGCCGTCGGGTCCATGGCGCGCTATCTGCTGATGACGGCGGTCGGCCAATGGCTGGGCACGCAGTTCCCTTACGGAACGCTGGTCGTGAACGCCCTCGGCTGCTTCACCATGGGCGCTCTGGCGGAGCTGGCCGCGCTGGTGTGGTCACCCTCGCCGGAGCTGCGGGCGCTGCTGATGGTCGGGGTGCTGGGGGGATTCACGACCTTTTCCTCCTTCACGCTCGACGTCGGTCTGCTGGTGGAGCGGAACGCCCTGCCGGCGGCGGCGGGGTACATCCTGGCCTCGATGGTGCTGACCATCGCGGGTTTCTTTGCCGGCCTCGCGGTCGTGCGTTCTCTTGTTTCGGTGCCCGTTTGATGAGTGAGAACAAGTCCCCCAGCGTGGAAACCCGGACCGTGACGTCCGACGAGGCCGACGTCCGCCTCGACCGCTGGTTCAAGCGCCATTTCCCCGACGTGGGGCACGGCTATCTGCAGAAGCTGCTGCGCACCGGCCAGATCCGCGTGGACGGCAAGCGGGCGGAGACCTCGACCCGGCTCGCCGCCGGCCAGTCCATCCGCATCCCGCCGCTGGCCGACTGGGCCAAGCCGGAGGGTGCCGCCGCGGCCCCCGCGCCGAAGAAGCCGGCCATGTCGGACAAGGACATCGCGGCGCTCCAGGCGCTGGTTCTCTTCAAGGACGGCGACGTCATCGCGCTGAACAAGCCGGCGGGCCTCGCCGTGCAGGGCGGCACCAACACCACCAAGCATCTCGACGCCATGCTGGACGCCCTGCGCTTCGACGCGAAGGAGCGGCCCAAGCTGGTGCACCGGCTGGACAAGGACACCTCGGGCGTCCTGCTGCTGGCGCGCAACACCTTCGCGGCGTCCAAGCTGACGGAGCAGTTCCGCGGCCGCGACGTGCGCAAGATTTACTGGGCCGCCACGGTCGGCGTTCCGAAGCCCTACCAGGGCAAGATCGACCTCGCGCTGGCCAAGGAAGGCGGGCCGCAGGGCGAGCGGGTGGCCGGCGACGAGGACGACGGCAAGCGCGCCGTCACCTACTACTCGGTGCTGGAAAACCTGGGCAAGCAGGCGGCCTTCGTCGCCATGTGGCCGCGCACGGGGCGCACCCACCAGCTCCGCGTCCACATGAACGCCATCGGCACGCCGATCCTCGGCGACGGCAAGTACGCCGGGCAGGGGGCCCATCTTCCGGGCGCCGAGATTCAGAAGAAGCTGCATCTGCACGCCCGACGCCTGATCCTGCCGCACCCGCGCGGCGGCAGCCGGATGATCGACGTGACGGCGCCGCTGCCCGACCACATGCTGACCACCTGGAAGTATCTGGGCTTCAGCGCCAGCCTGAAGGGCGACCCGTTCGAGGGGGTCGAGTAGGGGCGGGGGTTTACCCCGCTTCGCGCCCCTCCAGAAACGCCGTGAGCTGCTCCGCGGCTTGTCCGACATGCTCGGTGACGAGCCGGCAGGCCGTGTCCGCGTTCCCCGCCCGGCAGGCCGCCAGCAGCGCGCGGTGCTCGTCCTGCGACCGCGGCCGATAGCCCAGCGCCGCGAACTGGAAGCGCAGGTAGCGGTCGGCGGCCAGCAGATGCTGCTCCGTCAGCGCCAGCAGACGGGGCCGCCCGGCCCGCGCGTAGAGCGTCATGTGGAAGCGCCGGTTCAGCTCTCCCATGCGGCCGGGATCGGCCTCTCCATCCATCTCGGCAATCAGCTCCTCCGCCTGATCGAGGTCCGCCGCCGTCAGGCTGGGCAGCGACAGGCGCAGCGCCATCGGTTCCAGCGCCATGCGGATCGCCCCGATGTCGGCGCCGTCCGCCGCGGAGATTTCCGCGACGACGGCCCCGCGGTGCGGGTGGAATTCGGCCAGCGCCCGCGCCTCCAGCTGGCGCAGCGCCTCGCGCACCGGCATGCGGCTGACCCCGAAGGTCTCCGCCAGTTCCTCCTGCCGCAGCGGCGTGCCCGGCGCGATGACCCCGGTCAGGATCGCCTCGCGCAGCGTCGCCTCCACGAATTCCGTGGTGGTGCGGTGGCGCGGCTGCGCCCGCGCCACGAGGCGCGACAGCCCGTCGTTGACCGCCATGCGTGATCTCCCCTTGCCAGGATATTGGATCCAATCTATCACCAGTCTCATCGTCCCGCACGCCCGATGGAGAGTCCCAAGCCATGTCCTCTTCCGACACCGTCCCGGAGACGGGCCTTTCGACGGGGCTTTCCCTGCGCGCGGTCGGCGCCGGCCTGCTGGCGGCCCTGGTCGGCTACGCCAGTTCGGTGGCGGTGGTCATCCACGGCTTGACCGCGGTGGGCGCCAGCACGGAGCAGGTGGTGTCGGGCCTCGTCCTGCTGGGCTTCGCCATGGGGCTGACGGCGATGGGTCTCAGCCTGCACCGGCGCAAGCCGATCAGCATCGCCTGGACGACGCCGGGCATGGCGCTGCTCGCCGCCACCGGCGCGGTAGAGGGTGGGTTCCCCGCCGCGGTGGGGGCCTTCGTGGTGACCGGGGTGCTGATCGTCCTGGCCGGGCTGTGGGCGCCGCTCGGCCGCTGGATCGCCGCGATTCCCAAGCCGCTGGCCAACGGCATGCTGGCGGGCATCCTGCTGAAGCTCTGCCTCGCCCCCTTCCTGGCGGTGTCGCAGGCGCCGGGAATGGCGCTGCTGGTGCTGGCGACCTGGGCGCTGGTCGGGCGGGTGGCGCGGCTCTACGCCGTGCCCGCCGCGGTGGCGGTGGCGCTGGGGGCGCTGGCGCTGGACTCTTCCAGCGGTTTGGCCGGCGGCGCGGCGCTGTCCGGCGCGCTGTGGCCGGGCGTGACCTTCGTACAGCCGGTGTTCACCTGGGAGGCCATGGTCGGCATCGCGCTGCCGCTGTTCGTCGTCACCATGGCGTCGCAGAACATCCCCGGCCTCGCCGTTCTGGCGACCTACAACTACACGCCGCCGACCCGCCCGATCTTCCTGGCGACGGGGGCGGCCTCCGCCCTGACGGCGCTGGGTGGTGCTCCGACCGTCAACCTCGCGGCGATCACCGCGGCGCTCTGCGCCAGCCCGGACGCCGACCCCAACCCGGCGCGGCGCTGGCAGGCCGCCTTCGTCGGCGGCATCGGCTACATCCTGTTCGCCGGGCTGGCCGGGGTGACGGCGGTGATGGTCACCCGCTCCCCGCCGATCCTGATCGAGGCGGTGGCCGGGCTGGCCCTGGTCGGGGCCTTCGGCGCCGCCCTGATGGGTGCGGTGCAGGTGGAGGCGAACCGGACGGCGGCGCTGGTCACGATGCTGGTCACCGCCTCCGGCCTGTCCTTCGCCGGGGTGGGCTCGGCCTTCTGGGGGTTGCTGCTGGGCGGGGCGGTGCATCTGCTGTATTGGCGTCCCACGGTGTCGCAGCCGGCAAAGTGAGTTGCGCTTTCCCAATGCGAGCCGCATAAGTCCGGTACGACCCGCGTCCCGGAGGCGATGCCCGTGAGCAGCTCAGAGAATGCCCGTCCGCTGCGACTGGCCCTGTTCGATTGCGACGGCACGCTGGTGGACAGCCAGTTCGCCATCATCGACGCCATGACCACCGCCTGGGCCGCCCACGGGCTGGGCGAGCCGGACCCGCTGGAGGTGCGCCGCATGGTCGGGCTGCCGCTCGTGCAGGCGGTGTCGCAACTGCTGCCGGACCTCGACACCGACCGCCATGTGGCCGTCGCGGAAAGTTACAAGGACGCCTTCGCGGCGCTGCGCCACCGTGGCGACCTGCACGAGCCACTGTTCCCCGGCCTGCGCGATACGCTGGACGCGCTGGAGGCGGAAGGTGTGCTGCTCGGCGTGGCGACCGGCAAGTCGCGGCGCGGGCTGGACGCCGTGCTCGCTCATCACGGGCTGGCTCACCGCTTCGTCACCCTGCAGACCAGCGACATCGGCCCCGGCAAGCCGCACCCCGACATGGTCTACCGCGCCCTGGCCGAAACCGGGGTGGAGGCGGCGCGGACGGTTGTGATCGGCGACACCACCTACGACATTCGGATGGCCCGCAACGCGCGGGTCGCGTCGGTCGGCGTCTCCTGGGGCTATCACGCGGTGGCCGAGTTGGAGGGCGCCGGGGCCGACCGCATCGTCCACCGCGGGCGCGAAGTGGCCGGCGCCGTGCTGGACCTGTTGCACCGATAAGAGAGCATTCGAAGGACCCCGATGAAGCGCTTCTACAAGACCGCCTCCGTCGACGAGGCCGCCGGCGGCGGCTTCGAGGTGCGCCTGGACAACCGCCCGATCCGCAGCCCGGCCAAGGCGCCGCTGGTCTTCGCAAGCTGGCCGCTGGCCCAGGCCGTCGCCGCCGAATGGGACGCGCAGCCCGAGGACATCGCCCCGGACAGTATGCCGCTGATGCAGCTCGCCAGCACGGCGGTGGACCTGATCGGCAAGGGCCGGGCCGCCATCGTCGACGGCGTGGCCGCCTATGCGGAAACGGACCTGCTCTGCTACCGCGCGGAGCATCCGCGGAATTTGGTGGAGTTGCAGGCGCAGCGCTGGCAGCCGCTGCTCGACTGGGCGACTCTGCGCTACGACGCGCCGCTGCACGTCAACGCCGGGCTGATGCCCAAGCCGCAGCCGCCCGAGGCGCTGCGCGCCCTGCGCAACGCGGTGGAGGCCTACGACGACTGGACGCTGTCGGCGCTCCAGACCGCGACCGGCTCCTGCGGCTCGCTGATCGTCGCGCTGGCTCTGGTCGAGGGGCGCATCGACGCCGAGGAGGCCTTCGCGGTGTCGCAGCTCGACGAGACCTTCCAGATCGAAGCCTGGGGCGAGGACCCGGAGGCGACCAAGCGCCGCGCCGCCCTGCGCGTCGACATCGCCGCCTGCCGCCGCTTCGTCGATCTGCTGCGGGCCTGATCATCCTTCGGGTGGGGACGGAATAAAGCGCGACGGCGGGCGTCCTGTCAGTGAGGGCCGGGTCCAATCACCCGCCCCGTCACGACAGGGAGGTTCCGTCCATGCACCGCTTCACCCGTTTTGCTGGCGCTGCGGCCATCGCGCTCGCGCTCGGCCTCGTGGCGCCGTCCGCCTTTGCACAGGGCGCCATGCCCACCAAGACCGGCCAGTCGGCCGGCGGCCCCGTGCTGACCGACAGCAAGGGCATGACGCTCTACGTCTTCGACCGCGACGCGGGCGGCAAGTCCGCCTGCAACGGGCAGTGCGCCACCAACTGGCCGCCGCTGATGGCCCCGGCGGGCGCCAAGGCGATGGGCGACTATTCGGTCGTCACCCGCGACGACGGCTCCATGCAGTGGGCCTACAAGGGCAAGCCGCTCTATGGCTGGGCCAAGGACGGCAAGCCGGGCGACACCACCGGCGACGGCGTCAACAACGTCTGGCACGTCGCGCGCCCGTAACCACGACTCCAAACAGGGAAAAGCCCCCGCGGCGCTGGGCCGCGGGGGCTTTTCGTGACCGGACCGACGCTTACTGGCCGGTGCCCGACGGAGCGGCCGGCGGGGTGCCGGTGGCGCCGCCCGGGGCGGTCATGGTGCCGGAGGTGCCGGTGGAGGAGCGGCTCGCCGCGCCGTTCACCGTATCGCCGGCCTTGTCCTTGTTGCGGTTCAGCGAGGTGGTGGTGTCGGAGTACTCGAACTCCGGCATCTCCTTCACCTGATCGCGGGTCATGCCCGAGAGCTGCACGCGCTCCTGCTGGGCGTCCCAGTTGGCGTTGCCGATGTCCACGGCGATCTGCTTCTCGCCGATGCCGAGGAAGCCGCCCGAGGAGATCACGAGCTGCTGGGCCTGGCCGTTGCTGTCCAGGATGATGTCCTCGACCTCGCCGACCTTCTCGTTGTCGGTGCCGTAGACGTTCTTGCCCATCATGTTCTCGGCGCTGGCGAGCGTGCCGCCGGTCAGGCCCGCGGCGCTGCCGGTGGTGGCGCTGCCGCTCTTGTTCATCTCGGTCGCGGTCGGGGCGCCGGTGGTGGGGCTGCCGGTGGTCGGCGACGTGGTCTGCGCCATCGCCGTGCCGGTCATCAGCGCCAGGACGGACGCAGCCGCGATGATTTCCCTACGCATAACTCACTCCTCTCCGTGTTTCGGCGTTTCTGTCGAGTGCCTTGGTTTGTCTCGGTAAGGCAGAACGACAACAGGGCCTCGGCGGGAATGGTCACGCGGAAAATCGAAAAAATCTTTCGGCTAGTCCGTGCAAGTTTCGGGAATAAAAGTCACGAAGAACTCAGAAGCTTGCCCAGACTGGCTTTGCCGGCGTGACTGTGGCCTCTCCGGCTGTCAAGACCAATCCGTCTTGCCCCGCACGGGTGAGGTCTTCCAACCGCAACAGGGCCAGAGCCGAGGAGCCATGGCCGCTGCGGATCTCGCCGATCTCCTTGCCGTCGAGCGTCACCGGCGTGCCGGGGGCGGGCAGGGGGCCGTCGAGCGTCACCGGGAACAGCTTCTTCCTGATCAGGGCGCGGTACTTGGTGCGGGCGGTCAACTCCTGCCCCATGTAGCAGCCCTTGTCCCAGGAGATGGCGTTGAGGTCGTCCAGATCGTTCTCCAGCGGGAGCGCCTTGTCGGGCGTGAGGTCACGGCTGCCCTCCGGAACGCCGAGCGACAGGCGCAGCCGGTCGTAGTCCTCCGCCCCGCGCGGAACGAAACCCGCTGCCTCCAGCGCCGCCGCGGCGCCCTCGCGCGGCAGGAAGGCGCGGGCACCCAGCGCCGGCAGGCGCGGGTCGGTGAAGGCGACGCCGCCCGCGAAGGGGATCGCGGCCCCGGCCTCCTCCGGCAGACCCAGCCGCGCAAGCGCGTCGCCGCCGAACAGGACGACGGCCAGCAGGGCGCCGGCGCGGTCCTCCAGCGTGATCTTGGAGCGCAGCTTGTACATCTTCAGGCGGCGCAGGAATTCCTCGCGCCGCTCCGTCTCTGGGTCGAGCAGAAGGGCGCCGTCCGATTCGGCGATGCGGAAGTCGTGCAGGAATTTGCCCTGCGGGGTCAGGAACAGGGCGTAGACGGCGCGGTCCGTTGCGACGCGGCGCAGGTCGTTGGACACCAGCCCTTGCAGGAAGGCCGCCCGGTCTTCGCCCGCGACCGCGATGACGCCCCGGTCCTCCAGGATCGCGTAGCCCGCCTGTTCCGCCGTCATGCCCTTGCTCCGAATGTCCCGTTCACGTCCCCGATAGTTGGGCGAAGGGGGCAGGGGAGGCAAGGGTGGCGAGGTCCGTGCCCTTGCATGGCGCGTCCGCCTTTTCCGCGGACGCGCCACGGTGCAAGCCGTGGTCGATGGACCGTCAGACGGTCCTTCAGGCGGGCCGTCAGCCCGCCGGAGGTTCGATCCGCAAGACCTGCACCGACTTGGTGCGGCCGTCGAGCGTGCCGTAGGCGATGGATTGCCCCTCGGACAGGCCGAGCAGGGCGGCGCCCACCGGTGTCAGGATCGAGATGCCGTCCTGGCGCCGGGCCGCTTCGTCCGGTGTGATGAGTGTGGCGGTGTGTCGCGTGCCCCGGTCGTCCGCGAAGGTGACCCGGCTGCCGAGCCGGACGAAGGGGGTGCCGCCGCCATCGGGGGAATCCGCGACATCGGCGCGGTCGACCTCGCGCTGGAGGAAGTCGATGACGCCGGCGGGCTGGCTGAGATGGGCGAGAAGGACGTCGAGACGCCCAAGGTCATGGGGGGTGATTCGGATCGGCGGCGGATCGCCGAGCATCGACTTGCGGTTCATTCCAAAAGCTCCATAAGGAAAGGCCGCCGGAAATGGCGGCCCTTCCCATAGCTGATGACGACGGCGGCCTCTTGTCAACCGTGCGGCGGCGTGGCATCTGTCCGTGTGCGAAGCAACTGCTGATTTGTTGGGTCATCTGCCGCTTTGTTGGGCTGCGACAGGCGCCCGAAACGGGGCGAATGACCGCAGGCTGGGCAACCGCTTCCCATGTTGACGGCGAACAGCCTTGACGGGCAAGACTCTCCGAAAGTGGCATGGCTTTGGCAATGCCCTGCCGACTTCACCCCTACCCGGTCCGTCTCCTTGGATTCCCCCTCCGTGTCATCCCCTCCGCACCGGCTCGAACTGCGCGGCATCACCAAGCGCTTTCCGGGCTGTCTGGCGAACGATCAGGTCGATCTCGTCCTCCGGCCGGGGGAGATCCACGCGCTGCTGGGCGAGAACGGCGCCGGCAAGTCGACGCTGGTGAAGATCATCTACGGCGTGCTGCACGCCGACGCCGGCCGGATTCAATGGAATGGGCAGGACACCCACATCCCCGACCCGGCGGGCGCCCGCCGGCTGGGCATCGGCATGGTGTTCCAGCATTTCTCCCTGTTCGACACGCTGACGGTCGCCGAGAACATCTCGCTCGGCCTCGACCAGCCCGGCCCGATGGACGCGCTGTCGGCGCGCATCGCCGAGGTGTCGGAACGCTACGGCCTGTCGCTGGACCCGCGCCGCCACGTCCACAACCTGTCGGTCGGCGAGCGGCAGCGGGTGGAGATCGTGCGCTGCCTGCTCCAGGACCCCAAGCTGCTCATCATGGACGAGCCGACTTCGGTCCTGACGCCGCAGGAGGCGACCCGCCTGTTCGAGACGCTGCGCCGGCTGGCGGCGGAGGGCTGCACGATCCTCTACATCAGCCACAAGCTGGAGGAGATCCGCGCGCTCTGCGACACCGCCACGGTGCTGCGCGGCGGGCGCGTCGTGGGAAGCTGCGACCCGCGCAGGGAGACGGCACGCAGCCTCGCCGAGATGATGATCGGGACCGAGCTGTCGACCCCGGAACGGCTGCCGCAGGGCGAGGCCGGGGCGGCGAAGCTGCAGGTCCGGCATCTCTCCACCACCTCCGACAACCCCTTCGCCACCAACCTGAAGGACGTGTCCTTCGAGGTGCGGGCCGGCGAGATCCTGGGCATCGCCGGGGTCGCCGGCAACGGGCAGGCGGAGCTGATGGCCGCGCTGAGCGGCGAGGCTCTGGTGCCCGACCCGGCGTCGGTCGCCATCGAGGGGCGGCCCTCCGGGCATCTCGGCCCGCGCGAGCGGCGGCTGCTCGGCCTGGCCTTCGTGCCGGAGGAGCGGCTGGGCCGCGGCGCCGTGCCGGAGCTGAGCCTGTCGGAGAACGCGCTGCTGTCCGGCTACGCCCGCGAGCCGCTGGTGCGCAGCGGGTTGGTGCATTTCGGGCGCGCCCGCTCCTACGCCGAGCGGATCATCGGCGCCTTCAACGTGGTCACCCACGGCCACCGGGCGGAGGCGCGGTCGCTGTCGGGCGGCAACCTTCAGAAATTCATCATCGGCCGCGAGATTCTTCAGAAGCCGCGCCTGCTGGTGGTCGGCCAGCCGACCTGGGGCGTGGACGCTGGGGCCGCGGCGGCGATCCACCGGGCGCTGATCGACCTCGCGCGCTCCGGCGCCGCCGTCCTGGTCATCAGCCAAGACCTGGACGAGCTGTTCGTGCTGAGCGACCGCATCGCCGTGCTGTTCCACGGCCATTTGTCGGAGAGCCGCCCCACCCACCACACCAGCGTGGAGGAGATCGGCCTGCTGATGGGCGGCCTGTTCAACCACCCGCCCGACGAGGATGAGGAGTGATGGGACCGACGCTTCATACCCTCTCCCCTCTGGGGAGAGGGGAGGGTGAGGGGGATGCCCTTCTGCCGGACGCCGCGCCACGCGCAACCCCCTCACCCCAACCCTCTCCCCAGTGGGGAGAGGGGGATGTTTTCGGCGGAGCCTTTTCATGACCCTCCTCCGTCTCGAACCCCGCGGCGAGGCGTCGCGCGCGATGGTCTACGCCACGCCGCTGCTGGCGGTCGCGCTCACGCTCGTCAGCGGTTTCCTGCTGTTCTGGGCAATGGGCTTCGACCCGGTGAAGGCGCTGCACGCCTTCTTCATCGCGCCGCTGATGTCGCTGCGCGGCCTGGGTGAGCTGGCGGTCAAGGCGACCCCGCTGGTGCTCTGCGCCATCGGACTGGCCATCGGCTTCCGCGCCAACGTCTGGAACATCGGGGCCGAGGGGCAGCTCACGCTCGGCGCCATCACCGGCGGCGGGCTGGCGCTGGCCTTCTATGGCGAGGGCGGCTGGTGGCTGCTGCCGCTGATGATCGTCGCGGGCATGGCCGGCGGCGCGCTGTGGGGGGCGATCCCCGCCTTCCTGCGGGTGCGCTTCAACGCCAGCGAGATCCTGACCAGCCTGATGCTGAACTATGTGGCACTGCATCTGCTGAACTACCTGATGCACGGCCCCTACCGCGACCCGGACGGCTTCGCCTTCCCGGAATCCCGCCTGTTCGAGGCCGACTCGGTGCTGCCCCTGCTGGTCGCCGGGACGCGCGTCCATCTGGGATCGCTGTTCGCCCTGCTGGCGGTGGGGCTGGGCTGGTTCCTGATGGCGCGGACCTTCATCGGCTTCCAGATCAAGGTCATCGGCCTGACCCCGACGGCGGCGGGCTACGCCGGCTTCAACCAGAAGAAGATCATCTGGCTGACGCTGCTGCTGTCCGGCGCGCTGGCCGGTCTGGCCGGGCTGGGCGAGGTCGCCGGGCCGATCGGCCAGATGAACCCGACCATTTCCCCCGGCTACGGCTACACCGCCATCATCGTCGCCTTCCTGGGGCGGCTGCACCCGGTGGGCATCCTGCTGGCCGGCTTCCTGATGGCGCTGTCCTTCATCGGCGGCGAGGCGGCGCAGATCGCGCTCGGCCTGCCCAAAGCCATCACCGGCGTGTTCCAGGGCATGCTGCTGTTCTTCCTGCTGGCGACCGACGTGTTGATCCGTTACCGCGTGCGCTTCGGCGCGAAGCGAGCTGTCGTCGGGAGGGCTGTGGCATGAGCGCCGAACTGGCCCTGATCGGCCCGATCCTGGCGGCCATGCTGGCCGCCGCCACGCCGCTGCTGTTCGCAGCACTGGGCGAGCTGGTGGTGGAGAAGTCCGGCGTCCTGAATCTGGGCGTGGAGGGCATGATGCTGGTCGGCGCCGTCTGCGGCTTCGCCGTGGCGGTGCAGACCGGCAGCTCCACGCTGGGCTTCGTCGCCGGTGCCGCCGCGGGGGCGGGCATGGCGGCGCTGTTCGGCGTGCTGACCCTGTTCCTGCTCGCCAACCAGGTGGCGACCGGGCTGGCGCTGACTCTGTTCGGCGTCGGCCTGTCGGCGCTGATCGGGCAGGGCTTCGTCGGCATCCCCATCGCCGACGTGCCGGAACTCTACATCCCCGGCCTGACCGACCTGCCGGTGATCGGCAAGGCGTTGTTCGGGCAGGACGCGCTGGTCTATCTGGCTCTGGCGGCGGTGCCGGCGGTGCACTGGTTCCTCTACGCCACGCGCAAGGGGCTGATCCTGCGCGCGGTCGGCGAGAACCACGCGGCGGCCCACGCGCTCGGCTACAAGGTTATCCGCATCCGCTTCCTCGCCGTGCTGTTCGGCGGCGCCATGAGCGGCATGGGCGGGGCCTTCCTGTCGCTCGACTACACGCCGATGTGGGCGGAGGGCATCTCCTCCGGGCGCGGCTGGATCGCGCTGGCGCTGGTGGTTTTCGCCACCTGGAAGCCGGGCCGCGTTCTGCTCGGCGCCTGGCTGTTCGGCGGGGTGACCATCGCGCAGCTCCACGTCCAGGGGCTGGGAATCGACATTCCGTCACAACTCTTGTCGATGCTGCCTTATCTGGCTACCGTCATTGTCCTGGTGGTGATTTCACGCGATGTCGCCCGGATCCGGCTGAACGCGCCGGCCAGCCTGGGGAAGGTTTTCCATCCGGATGCCTGATGGGCTCCGGGATGTTTGCAAGTCTTACGTTCGTGCTCAATCAATTGGATCAGGGAGCAAACACGTGAACAGAAGGACCATGGGCAAGGCCCTGATGGGTCTGGCCACCGGCGCCGCCATGCTGGCGCTGGGCGTCGGCGCGGCCGACGCGCAGGAGAAGATGAAGGTCGGCTTCGTCTACGTCGGTCCGATCAGCGACCACGGCTACAGCTATCAGCACGACCAGGGCCGTCTGGCCGTGGAGAAGGAGCTGGGCGACAAGGTTTCCACCACCTTCGTCGAGAACGTGCCCGAGGGCGCCGACGCCGAGCGCGTGATCGAGCAGCTGGCCTCCTCCGGCCACAAGCTGATCTTCACGACCTCCTTCGGCTTCATGAACCCGACGCTGAAGGTCGCGCAGCGCCACCCCGACGTGAAGTTCGAGCACGCCACCGGCTACAAGCGCTCGGCCAACGTCGCCACCTACTCGGCGCGCTTCTACGAGGCCCGCACGGTCATCGGCCAGATCGCCGGCCAGATGACCAAGTCGAACATCATCGGCTACATCGGCTCCTTCCCGATCCCCGAGGTCATCAGCGGCATCAACGCCTTCACCATCGCCATGCGCGAGGTGAACCCGAAGGCCGAGGTGCGCGTCGTCTGGGTCAACAGCTGGTATGACCCCGGCAAGGAGGCCGAGGCCGCCAAGGCGCTGATCGACCAGGGCGCCGACGTGATCTCGCTGCACACCGACAGCCCGGCGGCCATCCAGGTCGCGCAGGAGCGCGGCCTGTGGGTGTTCGGCCAGTCGTCGGACATGACCCGCTTCGGCCCGAAGGCGCACCTGACCGCCATCGTCGACGACTGGCGCGAGTACTACGTGAACCGAGTCAAGGCGGCGCTGGACGGCTCCTGGAAGTCGCAGGACACCTGGGGCGGCTTCAAGGATCACATGCTGTTCCTGGCCCCCTACAACCCGGCGCTCCCGGCGGACGTCGTCGCGGCGGCCGAGAAGACCCGCACCGACATCATGGAAGGCAAGCGCCACTCCTTCCAGGGTCCGGTGAAGGACCAGTCCGGCAAGGTCGTGATCGCCGAGGGCAAGCAGGCCACCGACGAGCAGATCCTGAAGATGGACTGGTACGTCGAGGGTGTGCAGGGCAAGGTTCCGAAGTAAGCCGGACCCGGTCGCCAAGCAAGGAGAGGGAGGCTTCGGCCTCCCTTTTTTGTTGCCCGCTTTCGCTGGGCCGCTGCTCAGCCCGGCTGGCGGCCCAGCGCGGCCCAGCCGGCGGGGGCGAGGCGCATCACCTCCGGCCCGCTGCCGGCGGGGTTGGGCTCCATCGTCACCAGCTCCCGGTTCTCGAACCAGACCCAGCGAGGGACTTCCGCCGCGGTGGGGACCCAGCCCTCGGCCATCTTTTCCAGCACCGCCAGATCGGCGGCGGCGATGGGAAATTTCGGCTTCGCCGGGGCGCGGCCTGGGGCGGCGGGCGGGTGAGCGGACGGAGCTTCCTTTCCAGCGTGGGCATGGATCCAGGCCGTCTGGAAGGCGGTCAGCGCCGCGTTCAACTCGCCGCGCAGAGGCTCGGACGGGCAGCGCAGATAGCGGTCCAGCAGGGCGTGCAGGGACTCGGCGGAAGGGAGCGGGGTCTCGGGCATGGGGCGGTTCCGTGATCGGCGTGGTCCGGAACCGCAGCCATAAACGCAAGGGGCAGGAAAAGAAAGGCTCCGCCGCGTCAGGGAGCGCGGCGGAGCCTGTCGAGGAGGCACAATCCCCTGTGCTGCCTGACTCCAAACACACGCGCCGGGCCGCGGGTTCCATCCTCCCTTCCGGGGTGACCCGCAAGGTGGCGGTCCGAAAGCCGGGACGACGCGTTGACAGCCGCAGGACAGGCTCTCGCGTCGGAAAGGGAAGCGCATCGTGGGGAACGGATTCCGGAAGGCGTCGCAGGTCATTTATTTCCTGGCGACCGGCGTGTTGATGCTGTTCGCCCTGGTGTTCATCGGCGTGGCCGCCTATGCGGTGTTCAACAGCCTTCTGCTGCTCGACATCGAGGCGACGACTCACGGGCTGCTGGACGGCGTCGGCATGATCGTGCTGGCCATCGCCGTCTTCGAGATCGCCAAGTATCTCTACGAGGAGGAGCTGGAGCACGACCGCGAGTTGCGCCATGCCGACGAGGCGCGGCGCACCCTGACCAAGTTCCTGACCACCATCATCATCGCCGCCAGCCTGGAAGGGCTTGTGCTGGTGTTCGAGGCGCGGACCTCGGACATGAGCGCCATGATCTACCCGGCCATCCTCCTGATGGTCATCGTCTTCATGGTGCTCGGGCTCGGACTCTACCAGCTGATCAGCCGACGGGCGGAGACCATCGACCCGAAGGAGGGGGATTCCTGACCGCCCCCCGCGTTCCAACATAGCGGGGAGGAGTTGTTGATCCCTCCCAGCCAGAGCGGAGCGCCCCCATGTTCGACCCCGCCCAGATCGGCCGCATCTCTCCCATTGAGCAGGCCGATGCCCTGCGCACCCTGATCGCCGTCTTCGCCACCGCGGTGGTGCGGCCCGGCGAGGCGGCACCGCGCAACGCCGTCAGCGCCGAGATCGTCGACATCCTCGACGAGGTGCCGGCGGAGCGGGTGGAGGCGGTGGCCCAGCTCTTCACCATGATGGCGCTGCGGCTGCGGCGGAAGGGGCGACCACGCCGCACCGCCTTCCGCCTGACCCTGGAGACGGCGTTGCTCGCCCGCTCCCATGTCGGGGAGCCGGCGCCGCGCAACGAGACCAGCTACCTGTCGTCCGACCGGCCCGGCCTGGGGACCATCGACCACGCCTGCAACGCGATGCTGGAGCGCATGGCCGGGGTGCCGGACGAGGAGCAGCGGGCGTGGCTGACCGCCCAGGTCATCGCCACCGGCCTGATCGACGCCGACCGCCGCCACCGGTTGGGCGGCCCCGACCGCGACCTGGGCGACATGGCGGTGGCGGAGTTCCTTCTCCGGACGGCGGCCCAGTATCTCGCCGCCACCGCCGTCCGCACCCCGCCGGGCGACGGCAAGGGCTGAGGCCGCCGGGACGGGCTCACTTCAGGGCGATGATCGCGGCCATGGTCGCGTAGCGCTCGATCGACTGGGAGGAGGGCGAGTGCATCGCCTGCCGGGTGATGGCGAGCTGGTTCTCGTGCGAGACCGGCTGCCGCACCCCCAGATGGGAAACCACCTTGGCGAGCGGTACGACGTGGGCCGAGGACAGCTCCCAGTTCACGATGGCGCCGCCCGCCGGGCGCCCGGGCGTGACGGCGGATGGCGCGACCCGCAGGGTGATCGAGGAGGCAAGCGACTCCAGCCCGGTCACCGGGACGAAATACAGCGTGAAGCTCCGCGAGGTCGGGCGCCAGGGCTCCGCCGCCCGGCAATCGGGGAAGGCGAGGCCGGTCTGTTCGTGGAACAGGCGTTGGAGCGTCATGAGGGGGCTGGCGACGCTCTCGTAGCCGCCGCCGGGAACCGCCCATTGGCCCGCGGCGTCGACGACCCGCGGCTCCGCCGGGGCGCGGCTCCACCAGGTGCTGACTTCGCGCCGCCGGACGATCAGGACCTTCGTCCCCTCCAGAAACGCCACATGGACATGGCGCATCGCCTCTTCCCCGCATCCCGTTGGCTTCGCTGCCGGAGACGGGTGGGAGAGGCGGGGCGTGAACGGTTTAAGGGGAGGGGACCACGCGGTTCCGCCCTTCGGCCTTCGCGCGATACAGCGCGGCATCGGCCGTCCGGAGCGCGTCGTCGATGCCGCCGGGGGCGTCCGGCGTGACGGGGGCGACGCCGAAGCTGGCAGTCATGCGGAACGAATCGCCGTCCGGCCCCATCTCCTGCGCGGCGACGCGCTGGCGCAAGCGCTCCGCCACCACCGACGCATCCGCCAGCGCGGTGTTGGGAAGCAGAACCACGAACTCCTCCCCGCCGTAGCGCCCGATCAGGTCGCCGGGGCGCAGGGCGCCGTCCAGAGTCCGGACGAAGCGTTGCAGGGCTTCGTCGCCCGCGGCGTGACCGCGGCTGTCGTTGATGCGCTTGAAATGGTCGATGTCGGCGATCAGCAGGGACAGAGGCTGCCGCGCCCGCTGCGCCCGCCGGATCTCCTCGGCCGCACGGTCCAGAAGGGCGCGCCGGTTGGCGACGCCGGTCAGCGGGTCGGTCTGCGCCTGCGCAACCAGCAGCCGGTGCATTTCGGTGATGCGGCCCCCCGCCTTCAGCCGCGCCTTGAGGTGGGCGCGGTTGACCGGCTTGTGGATGAAGTCGTCCGCCCCGGCGTCCAGCGCCTTCATCTCGTGGAAGGGCTCGTCGTGGGACGTCATCAGGATCAGGTAGCTGTAGGCGGTGCGCGGATCGGCCTTCAGAAGCCAGCACACCTCCAGCCCCGACAGCCGCGGCATCTCCCAATCGATGATGGCGATGTCGAAGGATTCGGCCTGGGCAAGGTTCAGCGCTTCCCGGCCGTCCCTGGCCAGGATCACGTCATGGCCGTAGGACGCCACCTGCTCCGAGAGCATGGTGCGCATCAGGACCGTATCGTCGGCGATGAGCACGCGCATGGCGGGAAACTGCCTCATACCTTCGTCATCGGTCAATGAGTGGAAGACCGCCGCGGCATCATTTCCAGGCGTCCGTCCCTGCCGTCCTATCCCTTCACGGTAACGTTGCGCCTAAGGTCGTGGTCGCCGCGCCGCGGCCCTTGCGGCATAGTACGGGCCGATCGGGGCGCCCAGGTCCGGGCGCGCAACGCGAGAGGGGACAGCATGGCCCGCTATACGGGCGTCTATGGATTTCCGGAATCGGCCGACGGCGCGCGGCGTCTGGCCGAGGCCCTGAACGTTCCCTGCCACATCGCCGAACTGCACCGCTTTCCCGACGGCGAAAGCCTCGTCCGCCTGCCCGAACCCGTGGAGCGGGCGGTGGTCTACCGCTCGCTCGACCGTCCGAACGACAAGCTGGTGGAGCTGACGCTGGCCGCGTCCGTCCTGCGCCGCCAGGGCGCCACGGAGCTGTGCCTCGTCGCTCCCTACATGGCCTATATGCGCCAGGACGCGGTGTTCCGCCCCGGCGAGCCGGTCAGCCAGACGGTGGTGGGGGACTGGCTGGGCCGGCTGTTCGACCGCTTCGTCTGCGTCGAGCCGCACCTTCACCGCACCCACACGCTGGACGAGGTGTTCGTCGGTCGCCCCTCCATCTGCCTCAGCGGTGCCGGGGCCATCGCCGAGCGGCTGCGCCGCGACGGGGCCGCGCCCGACACCGTGATCGTCGGCCCTGATGAGGAGGCCGCCCCGCTGGTCGAGGCGGTGGCCGGGCCGCTCGGCCTCACCGCCCTGGTCGGGCGGAAGGAGCGGCGCGGCGACCGCGACGTGACGGTGACCCTGCCCGACGGCGCGCCGCTGGCCGGGCGGCCGGTGGTGATCGTCGACGACGTCATCAGCTCCGGCGAGACCATCTTTTCCTGCGCACGGGCCGCGCGGGCCGCGGGGGCCACGTCGGTCCGGGTGTTCGGCGTCCACGCCCTGTTCGACCCGGCTGTGGCCGCGCGTTTCCAATCCGAGGGGCTGGGCACGCCGTTGTCCTGCGATGGGGTTCCGCACCCCAGCAACGCCCTGCCGCTCGCCCGGCTGATCGCCGACGCGTTGGCAGCCCCCTGTTGACGGTGGCCTCGTTGACGGGCCGGTAACCCTTCGTCAGGCAGGATAGGGGGACAGGGCACAACAAGGCGGGGATTCGCCATGACACTGTCCCTCACCTTCCACGGCGCCGTCGGCACGGTCACCGGCTCCTGCTTCCGAATCCGGACCGGCGACGGCGATCTGCTGATCGACTGCGGCCTGTTTCAGGGCACCAAGACGGTCAAGGAGCTGAACTACCGACCCTTCCCCTTCAAGCCCTCGGCCGTGAAGGCGGTGCTGCTGACCCACGCGCACATCGACCATTCCGGCCTGCTGCCGAAACTGGTCCGCCAGGGCTTCAAGGGGCGGGTGCACACCACCGCCGGCACCGCCGACCTGCTGGCCTACATGCTGCCCGACAGCGGCTACATCCAGGAGACGGAGGTGGACCGCCTGAACCGGCGCAACCGCCAGCGCGGACGCCCGGCGGTGGAGCCGATCTACACCCAGGCCGACGCCCAGGCGGCGATCCGCCATCTCCACGCGGTCGATTACGGGGAGTGGGTGAAGGTGCTGCCCGGCATCCGCGCCCGCTTCTGGCAGGCCGGGCACATCCTCGGTTCGGCGTCGGTGGAACTGGAGGTGACGCGCGGCGGGACGGCGCAGACGATCCTGTTTTCCGGCGACCTCGGGCCGGGCGGCAAGTCCTTCCACGCCGACGCGGAGGGGCCGCCGCGCCCCGACTGGATGGTGCTGGAGACCACCTACGGCAACCGCGAGCGGGTCGAGGTGGGCGAGGCCGAGCGGCAGGCCCTGCTGCGCGACGAGGTGCGGGCGGCGCTCGCCGCGGGAGGGCCGTTGCTGATCCCCGCCTTCGCGGTGGAGCGCACGCAGGAGCTTCTCTACGACCTGCACCGGCTGTTCGACCGTGGCGAGATTCCGCTGGTCGACGTGTTTCTCGACTCGCCGCTGGCCGACTCCGTCACCGGGGTGTTCCGCCGCCATCTCGCCGATCTCGGCACCGGGGGCGATCCCTTCGCGCGCTCCAACCTGCACCGCGTCCGCTCCGCCGCGGAGAGCCAGAAGCTCAACGCCCTCAAGGGCGGCGCCATCATCATGGCGGCCAGCGGCATGTGCGACGCCGGGCGCATCCGCCATCACCTGAAGAACCATCTGTGGCGCCCGGAGGCCACCGTCCTGCTGGTCGGCTACCAGGCGCCGGGCACGCTGGGCCACCTGTTGCAGCAGGGGGCGGCGAACGTCCGCATCCATGGCGAGGAGATCGCGGTGCGCGCCCGCGTCCGGTCGCTGGACGTCTATTCCGGCCACGCCGACCGCAGCAGCCTTCTGGCCTGGGTGGCGGCGCGGCAGGGCGTGAAGCGCGGCCTGTTCCTGGTGCATGGCGAGGAGGAGGCCCGCGCCGGTCTGCGCGACGCCCTGGTCCGCCGCGGCTGGGACCCGGCGCTGATCCGCCTGCCCGAGCTGGACGAGGCGGCCGACCTGACCGCCGCCGTCCCGGCACAGGCGCCGGCAACGACCGAGGGCAGTCCGCCGCGGCTGGAGCCGGAGGCCGTGACCGCCGGGCGGGACTGGCACAACCGCTACGCCGCCTTCCTGCTGGACCTGCACCGGGCGCTGGACGCGGCGCCCGACGATTCGGCGCGCGAGGCGCTGCTTCGCGGGGTGGGCGACCGCCTGCCGCAGGCGCAGGGGCGGCCGGCGACGTGAACGTCCTGCCCCCGGCCGGGCCGCGCATGCTATAGATTGGTGACAGCCGCGAAACAAAAGGATGACGGGGCGATGGGGAAGGTGGCGAACATCGTGGTCCAGATGGCGCGCAAGCTGACCGACGACAACGCCCGGCTGGGTCGTGTCCGCAACGCCGGCAAGCCCAAGACCTTTCCCCATTTCCGCGAGATCCGGAACGCCTATCTGGACATCCAGGGTCTGGTCTTCTCCATCCAGGAGCGTTTGCCGGAAACGGGGAACGACCTGCCGCCGAACTTTCCGCAATGGGTGATCCGGCAGAAGCTGACGGCCATCGCCCATTTCACCGACATCAGCCACGCCTTCGTCAGCGACCCGCCCCTGGCGCTGACCAGCTCGCTCGGCGCCTTCGACGTGCTCCAGGCGGAACAAAAGGCCTTTTCGGAGACGCTGAACGCCTTCGACATGATGCTGATGGAGGCCGGCATCGACGACAAGACGGCCGACGAACTGGACGCCACCCGCACGAAGATCGAGCAGATCCTCGGCATGATCGAGACGCTGTTGCAGAACAGCCCCAAGGTGTTGCAGGAGTTTTGAGCGCCGTCGCACGCTGTGGGTGATTTCGCCCTTATTTATACGCTTCTCGCACGGGCCCATTCTGGTTAAGGTCTACCGGCGCGCGTCGTTCCGATGGTCGGAGTCCGGATGGCGGCGTCACAGGCAGCTTCGGTACGGCTCCATGCAGAGGTCTTCCAGCCCCGATCCGATCGACCGCGCGCCGGGCGAGTCCGCTGCCGGTTCCATGGCCGACTCCGCCACCGATGCGGGGGCCATTCCCAAGCGCCTTCCGCTTCTGGTTCTGCTGGCAGCACTTCTGCTGACCGCGCTGGTGTGGCAGGACACCCGCCAGCGCGTCGCCGCGGAGGCCGAAGGCCGGTTCGCCCTGCGGGTGGAGGAGCTGCACCGCCGTTTCGAGAATCAGATCCAGGCCTACGTGCAGGTGACGCGCTCCGCCGCCGCCCTGTTCACCGCTTACCCCGAGGTGAAGCGCGCGGAATGGAGCCGTTTCGTGGACGGGCTGCATCTTGCCGAGCGTTTTCCGGCGATCTCCGCCGTCGCCTTCGCGCGGCTCGCCGATCAATGGACCGGCCCGGAGCTGGTGACGGAGGCCCGGATGGACGGGCTGCGCGGTTTCCGGATCTGGCCGGACACGGCCGGTCCGATGCGGCTCGTCACCCTCTACGCCGCCCCGGTCAACGAACGCACCCTGCGCACGCTCGGTTACGATCTTCTGGCGGAGCCGGTGCGTCGTGCCGCTGTGGAGCAGGCGCGGGACAGCGGCGAACCGACGGTCGTTCGCGTCGTCGGGCTGAGGCTCGACGAAGGGGAGCCGCAGCCGCCCTCCTTCCTGGTCTTCCAGGCCGTCTACCGTGACGGGCAGCGCCCCGCCACCCAGGAACAGCGGCGGGTCGCCTTCGCCGGGCTGGTGATGACTCCGATCCAGGTCGCGCCACTGGTGGAATCCGCGTTCAGCCGGATGGGCGACGTCGCGGCAACGGTGTTCGAAGGGAAGGGGGAGTTTCCGCTCTACCGCAGCCGCCCGGAGACGTCGGACCGGCCGTTGCTGAGCGCGACCCGTGATCTCGTCCTGGCCAACCGCGTCTGGACGATCCAGTACGAGAGCCATACGAGTTTCGAGGAGGGGCTGGACCGCTGGAAGCCGACACTGGTTCTGGCGACGGGGCTGTCGCTCAGCCTTCTGCTGTCCGCCCTGCTGTGGGCGCTGGCCGCGACGCGCCACCGGGCGCTGGTGATCGCCAGGCGCATCACCGCCTCGCTGCGCCGTCGCGAGACGGAGCTGGATCTGCTGTTCAACCAGGCGCCGCTGGGCATCGCCCTGATCGGGCCGGACGCCCGGATCACCGATTGCAACCCGGCCTTCGCCCGCACGGTCGGGGTGGGGCGTGACGGGTTGATCGGAACCGACGCCAGGCTGCGCGCGCCCGACCCGGCGGTGAGCGCCGCCATCGACTCCGCCATCGCGGGGGAGAGCGTGCGGCTGGAGGTCGACCGCCTGCTGCTGGCCGGTGGGCGGCACAGCCACTTCTCCGTTCATCTCCAGCCGGTGTCCACCCCCGGCGACCCGCCCTTCGTCATGGCCTTCGTCGAGGACATCGGCGACAAGCGGCGGGCCGAGCAGCACGTCCATTATCTGGCCCATTACGACCCGCTGACCGGTCTGCCCAACCGCGTCCTGCTGTTCGACCGCATCGCCCAGGCGGCCCGGGAGGCGCGACGCGACGGCGCGCGGGTGGCCGTGCTGTTCATCGATCTGGACCGCTTCAAGATCATCAACGACAGCCTGGGCCATTCCTTCGGCGACGAGGTGCTGCGGTCGGTGGCGCGGCGGCTGCACGGCGCGATGCGCCCGTCGGACACGGTGGGCCGGCTGGGCGGCGACGAGTTCCTGATCGTCGTCCCGAACATTCCGACGCCGGGCGTGGCCGCCGCCGTTGCGGAAAAGGTGATGACCCAGCTCGCCGTGCCCTTCGCCATCGGCGGGCGGAACTTCGTGGTGTCGCCCAGCATCGGCATCAGCCTGTTCCCCGACGACGCGGAGGACGCGGAGGGGCTGATCCGCTGCGCCGACATCGCCATGTACAACGCCAAGGACGCCGGGCGGAACGCCTACCGCTTCGTGACGCGCGAGATGGGCGCGCGGTCCCGCGAACGCCTGGATCTGGAGGCGGCGCTGCGCCGCGCTTTGCAGAACCGGGAGCTGTTCCTGGTCTACCAGCCGCAGCTGCGCATTTCCGACGACCTCGTGGTCGGGGTGGAGGCTCTGCTGCGCTGGCGCCATCCCGATGCCGGCCTCATCATGCCGAACCGCTTCCTGCCGGTGGCCGAGGAAACCGGCCTGATCCAGGCCATCGGCGACTGGGTGCTGGACGAGGTCTGCGCCCAGGTCCGCCGCTGGCGCGACCAGATCGGCCTGACCGTGCCGGTCGCCGTCAACGTCTCCGCCCAGCAGTTCCGCGACGGGCAGCTCCCCGCCAAGGTGGCCGCCGCGCTGGACCGCAACGGTCTCCAGGGCTGGGAGCTGGAGATCGAGGTGACCGAGGGCACCCTGATCGACGACATCCCGTCGGCCATCGCGACGCTGCGCGCCCTGAAACAGCGTGGGTGCCTGATCGCGCTGGACGATTTCGGCACCGGCTACTCGTCGCTCAACTACCTGCACCGTTTCCCGATCGACAAGCTGAAGATCGACCGCTCCTTCATCCACGATCTGGAGCAGGACGGGACGGGCGATTCCATCCCGCGCGCCATCATCGGGCTGGGGCGCAGCCTTGGCCTGTCGGTGGTCGCCGAGGGGGTGGAGACGGAGGCGCAGCTCCAGCTTCTGCGCAGCCTGAAATGCGAAAGCTTCCAGGGCTACCTGTTCAGCCGCCCGGTCCTGGCGGAGGAGCTGGAACCGATCCTCGCCCTGCGCGCGCCCCGCGGCCGCCATCACGTTCCGAAGGCGGAGCCGGCGGCGACGGAGCCGGCCTGACGGCGTCCGGCGCGAAAAGGTCACCATCCCGTCCCCCGCCGTCCTTTCTGCCGCCCACGTCCGTTTTTCCCCCACCTGTCGGGGTCCGAAGCCGTCCGCCCTCCGCGCTGAGCGGTCGGCCCGGCGGAGCGTTGCGGTCGGGCAGCCCGTCCGGGCCACTCCGAAAGGAGGGTTGGCGGCCCGGCGAAGCGGCACAGCTTTACCGGGACCTGTCAGGCGGGGAAGGACACAGCGCCCATGCTCAAAACAGCCGCCAAAGCCGGCGGACTCGCCGACCGTTTCCGCCGGGTGCGCGCCACCTCGGCGGAGCTGGCCGTCGGGTTGTCGCCGGAGGATCAGGTGGTGCAGTCCATGCCGGACGCCAGCCCGGTCAAATGGCATCTGGCCCACACGACGTGGTTCTTCGAAACCTTTCTGCTGATTCCGAATCTGCCGGGCTACCGACCCTTCGATCCGGCCTTCGGCTATCTCTTCAACTCCTATTACGAGGCCGTCGGCGCCCGCCATCCGCGGCCCCGGCGCGGCCTGCTGACACGGCCCGGCGTGGCCGAAGTGGCGGCCTACCGCGACCATGTCGACGCCGCCATGCTGACCCTGCTGGAGCGTGGCGACGCCGAGCGGCTGGCCCCGCTGGTGACGCTCGGCCTCGCCCACGAGGAGCAGCATCAGGAATTGATCCTGATGGACCTGCTGCACCTGTTCTCCTGCAACCCGGTCGCGCCGGCCTACCGTCCGTACCGCCCCGCCTTGCGCGGCCCCGCCCACGAGGGGCGCTGGATCGCGGTGGACGGCGGGATCGTCGCGGTGGGCCATGGCGGAGACGGCTTCGCCTTCGACAACGAGGGGCCGCGGCACGAGGTGCTTCTGCGTCCCTTCCGGCTGTTCTCCCGCGCGGTGACCAACGGGGAGTGGTTGGCCTTCGTCGAGGATGGCGGCTACCGCAACCCGGCGCTCTGGCTGTCCGACGGCTGGGCCACGGTCAACGCCGAGGACTGGGAGGCGCCGGCCTACTGGCGGCGCGGCGAGGACGGCGGCTGGCGGGAGTTCACCCTGCTGGGCGAGCATCCGCTGGACGAGGACGCCCCGGTCTGCCACGTCGGCTTCTACGAGGCCGACGCCTTCGCCCGCTGGGCCGGCAAGCGCCTGCCGACGGAGGCCGAGTGGGAAACCGCCGCCGGCAAAACGCTGGACAGCGGCATTCCCGCCACCGGCAACACGCTGGGCAGCGGGCTGCTGCGCCCTGTGGCCGCCGCGGCGGACGAGGGGTTTGCCCAAATGTTCGGCGACGTCTGGGAATGGACGGCCAGCGCCTACAGCGGCTACCCGGGCTTCCGCCCCGCTGCCGGGGCGGTCGGCGAATACAACGGCAAGTTCATGGCCAACCAGTATGTGCTGCGCGGCGGATGCT
Organism: Azospirillum brasilense; assembly: GCF_003349955.1. Classification (GTDB taxonomy): domain Bacteria; phylum Pseudomonadota; class Alphaproteobacteria; order Azospirillales; family Azospirillaceae; genus Azospirillum; species Azospirillum brasilense_B. The sequence continues at coordinate 30,668 of NZ_QLKQ01000021.1, read as the reverse complement.
GCGCCACGCCGGACGGCCATGCCCGCGCCACCTACCGGAATTTCTTCTATCCGCACCAACGCTGGATGTTCAGCGGCGTGCGCCTCGCGGAGGACGCTTGATGACCGCAATTTCCGCCGCCCGCGCCCATTTCGCGCGGGGGCCGGCGCAGGACGACGTGTTCCTGTCCGACGTGCTGGAGGGGCTGTCCCGCCCGGACAAGAGCCTGCCCTGCAAGTACTTTTACGACGCCGAGGGCTCGGCCCTGTTCGACGCGATCTGCACACTCGACGAGTATTACCCGACGCGGACCGAGACCGCGCTGCTGCACGACCGCGCGGCGGAGATCGCCCGCCTCGCCGGGCGCGGCGCCACCCTGGTGGAACTGGGCAGCGGGTCGAGCGTCAAGGTGCGCATCCTGCTCGATGCGCTGGACGCGCCGGCCATGTATGTGCCGGTGGACATCAGCCGCGACCATCTGATCGCCGCCGCCGCCCGGCTGGCCGGCGACTATCCGGCGGTGACGGTGGTGCCGGTGGCCGCCGATTATGTGCGGGGCTTCGCCCTGCCGCGGGGCGTCGCGCCGGAGCGGACGATGGCCTTCTTCCCCGGCAGCACCATCGGCAATTTCCGGCCCGCCGAGGCGATGGCCTTCCTGGACACGCTCGGGCGGCGGCTCGGGGCCGGGGCGCGGCTGCTGATCGGGGTGGACCTGCGCAAGGACCCGGCGGTGCTGGAGGCCGCCTATGACGACGCGCGCGGGGTGACGGCCGCCTTCAACATGAACCTGCTGGCCCGCATCAACCGGGAGCTGGACGGCACCTTCGACCTGGAGCGCTTCACCCACGTGGCCCGCTACGACACCGCGCGTGGGCGGATCGAGATGCATCTGCGCAGCCTGGACGACCAGACCGTCCGCATCGCCGGCCACCCCATCCGCTTTGCCCGCGGCGAGACGATCCACACCGAGAACTCCTACAAATACTCCGTACCCGGCTTCCGCCGCCTTGCCGCCCGTGCCGGCTGGCGCACCGAGCGGAGCTGGACCGACGAGCAGGGCCTGTTCAGCCTGCACTGGATGGTTCGGCATGGCTGATCCCCTTTGGCACCGGGAACACCATATCCGGGCCGGGGTTGAGTCCCGTCGAGACACCGCAACAACGGGACAGGACCGATGACCAGCATCTTCGACCGGATCAAGCAGGACCACGACACCATCCGCCGCCTGCTCGACGCGGCCGAGAAGGCGGACGGCGACGGGCGCGCCGCCTATGAGGACCTGCAGCGCGAGCTGTGGGCCCATGGCAAGATCGAGGAGGCCGTCTTCTACCAGTCGCTGTCCAAGGCGAAGAACACCAAGCAGGAAACCACCGAGGGCCTGAACGAGCATCACATCATCAACGGCTTCCTCGACGAGCTGAACGCCATGCCCGCCGACAGCACCGCCTGGAAGGCCAAGCTCCAGGTGCTGGGCGAGGTCACCCGCCACCACCTCGACGAGGAGGAGGAGGAGTTGTTCGAGGAGGCCAAGAAGGCGCTGGACGACAAGCGCGCCGAGGAACTCGGCAGCATCTATGGCGAGCGCAAGAAGCAGATGCTGGCCGCCCTGGCCCCGCTGCCCAAGAGCGCATAACACCGGGAGCAACGGCGTTCCGGTGAAACGATGGACCGCAGTCTCTTGCGCCGGGGCTTCCCGCCGTGACAGGCTGCGGTCTTCCGTTCCGCTGCACGAATCGTCGCCATGCCCCCGATCGCAAAGACTCCGATCGCCAAGCCCGCCCCGAAATCCGCCGCCGGCTCGCTTGCCTCCTTCGCACCCTGGGCGGGGGAGGAGGGCGTCCGCGTTTATCTGAGGCCGGTCGGGCTGCTGCCGGTCGCCGCCTGGAGCGCCGGGGCGGCGGTGCCGCTGGCCGGTGGGCGCTTCTCCTTCTCAACCGCCGAACTGATCGTCCGGCAGGGGGCGCGGATCGAGCGGGCCTTCGCGCCGCTGACCGAGATCATGGCCTGGGGGTGGGAGCGCGGCACCGCCGTGGCGCAGAGCCTCGACAAGCGGCTGGGCGCTCTGACCCGTGGGCGGGCGCCGTTCGGCGGGCTGGACCTCGGGCGCCCCCGGATCATGGCCATCGTCAACGTGACGCCGGACAGCTTTTCCGATGGCGGCGACTTTTTCGACGCCGGAACCGCCATCGCCCATGGCGAGGCGATGCTGGAGGCCGGGGCCGACCTGCTGGATGTCGGCGGCGAATCCACCCGTCCCGGCTCCGCCCCGGTGTCGCCCGAAGAGGAGGAGGCCCGCGTCCTGCCGGTGGTCCGCCACTTCGCAGCCAGGGGCGCCGTGGTGTCGGTGGACACGCGGCACGCGCGGGTGATGGGTGCGGCGCTCGACGCCGGGGCGGCGCTGATCAACGACGTGGCCGGGCTGCGCGACCCCGGCGCGCTGCCGCTGGTGGCGGAGAAGGCGGCCCCGGTGGTGGTCATGCACATGCGGGGCGAACCCGGCACCATGCAGCGGAATCCGACCTATGAGGACGCGGCGCTCGACGTGTTCGACTGGCTGGAGGAGCGGGTGGAGGCCTGCCTCGCCGCCGGGGTGGCCCTGGAGCGCATCGCCATCGATCCCGGCATCGGCTTCGGCAAGACGGTGGAGCACAATCTCGACATCCTGCGCCACACCGCCCTCTATCACGGGCTGGGCTGCGCCCTGCTGATCGGGCTGTCGCGCAAGACCCTGATCGGCAAGCTGTCGCGCAGCGAGCCGCCGAAGGAGCGTCTGGCCGGTTCGCTGGCCGGCGGCCTGGAAACGCTGAACCAGGGCGCGCAGATCCTGCGTGTCCATGATGTCCCCCAAACGGTCCAGGCACGCGCCGTCTGGGAGGGGCTGCATCCCGCAAGGATGCCGTGATCGTACGGCTCATGTAACCCTTTGGCGTGCGCGCGGAAGGGTTCTTGACCCCGCCCCCATGCCAAGCGATGACCTTCTCACCACATCCGCAGTTGCGGTACAGTGACTGGCCCATTCCTGAGGGATTTCATGACGCGACACCTGTTCGGCACCGATGGCATCCGCGGCACCGCCAACATCGATCCGATGACGGCGGAAACCGCCTTGCGCGTCGCGATGGCGTCCGCTTTGCAGTTCCGCCGGGGCGACCACCGGCACCGCGTGGTGATCGGCAAGGACACCCGTCTGTCGGGTTATCTTCTGGAGCCGGCGCTGACCGCGGGCTTCATCTCCATGGGCATGGACGTGGTGCTGCTCGGCCCGGTGCCGACGCCCGCCGTCGCCATGCTGACGCGCTCGCTGCGCGCCGACCTCGGCGTGATGATCTCCGCCTCGCACAACCCGTACCAGGACAACGGCATCAAGCTGTTCGGGCCGGACGGCTACAAGCTGTCGGACGCGGTGGAGATCGCCATCGAGACGCGCATGGGCCAGCCCTTCGCGCCGGACCTCGCCGGCTCCGCCGATCTCGGCCGCGCCTCGCGCCTTGAGGACTCGACGGGCCGCTACATCGAGTATGTGAAGAACACCTTCCCGCGCGGCCTGCGGCTCGACGGGCTGAAGATCGTCGTGGACTGCGCCAACGGCGCCGCCTACCGCGTCGCCCCGAAGGTGCTGTACGAGCTGGGGGCCGACGTGATCCCGGTCGGGGTCAACCCGGACGGCCTGAACATCAACAAGGACTGCGGCGCCACCGCGACCCGGACCCTGCAGGAACAGGTGGTGGCCCATGGCGCCCATCTGGGCATCGCGCTGGACGGCGACGCCGACCGCCTGATCATGGTCGACGAGGCCGGGCGCGTCGTCGACGGCGACCAGGTGATGGCGCTGATCGCCTCCTCCTGGGCGCAGGCCCAGACGCTGAAGGGCGGCGGCGTGGTCGCCACGGTGATGTCCAACCTGGGCATGGAGCGCCATCTCCAGGGACTGGGCATCGCGCTGGTCCGCACGCCGGTCGGCGACCGCTATGTGGTGGAACATATGCGCGAGCACGGCTACAACGTCGGTGGGGAGCAGTCGGGGCACGTCGTGCTGTCCGACTATTCCACGACCGGCGACGGGCTGATCGCCGCACTCCAGGTCCTGGCGGTGCTGATCCAGTCCGGCGGCCGGGCGGCCAGCGAGGTCTGCCAGGTCTTCGCTCCGGTGCCGCAGAAGCTGACCAACGTCCGCTTCGCCGCCGGTTCGAAGCCTCTGGAGATCGCCTCCGTCCAGGCGGCGATCCGCGACGGCGAGGCGCGGCTGAACGGGTCGGGACGCATCCTGATCCGCAAGTCGGGGACCGAGCCGGTCATCCGCGTCATGGCGGAAGGCGACGACGAAGGGCTGGTGCACGCGGTGGTGGCCGACATTGCCGGCGCCATCACGGACGCCGCCCGGCTGGAGACCGCCTCCTAAGGCCCACCCTCCAACCAGACGACCAGACGGAAGCAATCCCGATGCAGGCCCACCCGATCAACGGCCGTGTTCTTATCGTCGCCGGGTCCGATTCCGGCGGCGGTGCCGGCATCCAGGCGGACATCAAGGCGGTCAGCGCGCTGAACGCCTTCGCCATGACCGCCATCGCGGCGCTGACCGCGCAGAACACGACGGGGGTCTATGGTGTGCTGCCCGTCGACCCGGCTTTCGTTGCCCTGCAGATGAAGGTGGTGCTGGAGGATCTCGGGGCCGACAGCATCAAGATCGGCATGCTCGCCACCGCCGCCGTCATCGAGGCGGTGGCCGGCGAGTATGAGGCGCGGGCCATCAACGTTCCGCTGGTCGTCGATCCGGTGATGGTCTCGAAGAGCGGCCATTTCCTGCTGGAGCCGGACGCGGTGCAGACCCTGCGCAAGCGCCTGCTGCCCCATGCCGAACTGGTCACGCCCAACCTGCCGGAGGCCGAGGCGCTGACCGACATCCCGGTCCGCAATCTGGACGACATGCGCCGCGCCGCCGAGATGATCCGCACCTTCGGGCCGAAGGCCGTTCTGCTGAAGGGCGGCCATCTGGAGGACGAGCGGCTGTGCGACCTGCTGCTCACCGAGGACGGCGAGGAGGTGTTCGAGGGGCGGCGCATCCACACCCCGCACACCCACGGCACCGGCTGCACCCTGGCCTCGGCCATCGCCGCCGGCGTCGCCCAGGGCTTGAGCGTGCGCGATTCGGTGGCCCGTGCCCGTGCGTATGTGGACGAGGCCATCCGCTCCGCCCCCGGGTTCGGCCACGGCCACGGCCCGCTGAACCATCTGCACACGGTCCGGCCGTTCCCGTAAGGGCGCGGCCCTTCCGCTTCCCCTCGATCACACGATCGACAGCATCGCCGTCTGCGGATTCTCCAGCAGGTCGGCCAGCGTGCGCAGGCCGCGCGCCAGCTCGTCCCGGCTGTGCGGGTGGCAGAGGCCCAGCCGCACGGCGTGCGGGGCGCTGGCCCTTCCCACGGCGAACACGTCGCCGCCCGTCACCTTCACGCCGCGCCGCAGCGCCTCCGCGATGAAGTCGTCGCGCCGCCAGGGCTCGGGCAGGACCAGCCAGAGATGCTGCGCCGACGCGTGACCGCAGACGGCGTTGGCGGGCAGGATGGAGCGGGCGATCTGCTGGCGCGCCATGGCCTCTCCGCGCTGGGCCTCGGCGATGCGGTCGGCGCTGCCGTCGGTGATCCAACGCGTCGCGACCTCCGGCGGCAGGGGCGGGGACGAGTATTGCAGGGCGCGGATGACCGCCTCCACCCGCGGCACCAGGGCCGGCGGAGCGACCACATAGCCGACGCGCAGCCCGGCCGACACGCTCTTGGACAGGCTGTTCACATAGATGGTGACGTCCGGGGCGATGGCCTGGATCGGCTTCGCGTCATGAACCAGGAAGCCGAACACGTCGTCCTCCACCAGCATCACCCCGTAGCGGCGGGCGATGGCGGCGATCTCCACCCGCCGGGCCTGCGGCATGACCGAGGCGGTGGGGTTGTGCAGAGTAGGCACCAGATACAGCGCCTTGGGCGCCAGACGGCGGCAGGCGCTGTCGAAACTGTCCGGGATCACGCCATGCTCGTCGATGGCGATGCCTTCCAGATGGTAGCCCTCGACCGCGCTCAGCGTCTTCATGCCGTAGTTGGTCAGCCGCTCCGTCAGCACCACGTCGCCGGGACGCGCCACCGCGGCCATCGCCACCGCCATGGCGTTCTGCGCGCCGGTGGTCAGCAGGACCGTGTCCGGCGTCGCCGCCGCCCGGTGCTGCCGCGTCAGCCATTGCGCCCCGGCGGCACGGTGGGCGGGCAGGCCGGCGTGGGGCGCGTACTCCAGCAGCGTCCCGAGGTTGGGCGACGCGCCGATGGCGGCCAGGGTGGCGCCCATCATCGGCACCGACATCGGGTGCTCCGGCGTCACGACGGTCATGTTGACGACGGAGGGCTCGGGCCGGGGCGGCCAGGTGAAGGGATCGGACGGGGGCATGTGCCGCTGCCCCTGCACGAAGGTGCCGCGCCCGACCTCGCCGCCGATCAGCCCGCGCTTCTCCGCCTCCGTGTAGGCGCGGGTGATGGTGCCGACGGTGACGCCGAGGCGGTAGGCGAGGTCGCGGTGGGTGGGAAGCCGTGTGCCGGGGGCGAGCCGTCCGTTGGCGATGTCGTCGGACAGGGCATCGGCGATGGCGCGGTAACGGGGGCCTTGCCGCCCCTCCAGATCGGGAACCCACTGTGTCATGGGGACAATGATGACATTGTACCGATCAATCGACAAGTGTCACCGCATTGTCGCGATTGTGCAGTCCCGCTTGTGCCGTGCGCTCGGGAACCGGGATGGCCGGGCGGGCGTTGCAGTCAGGACCGCCCGGCGCCGCTTCGGCATCCCTTTCGCGCCGGGCACAGCCGGGAGACTTCAGGCATGAGCGCCGAAAACGCCATCCGACACACCTACGACCGCTTCTTTGGAGGCGAACGGAATCTCGGGCCGCTGGAACGCGCCGTGTCCACCGGCCTCGGCCTCGTCATGGCGGCGGGCGGCGTGCGCCGCGGCGCCGACGTGCGCGGCGCCATCATGGGGCTGGCCGGCGCCGCCCTGGTGGCCCGCGGCATGAGCGGCCATTGCCCGCTGAAGGCCATGGTCGCGGATGAGGACCACGACCGCCTGTCCGGCCCGCGGTCGGAGCGCTACAGCCCCGGCGAAGGGCCGCTGGAGCGCACGCCGGCCCGCACCGGGGCCTTTTCCTGACGCAACGGCCCCGTCAGAGGTTGACGGTCAGAGAATGACGGTCACGAGGATGAGGAAGCGGCGCGGCGGCGCCGCTTCCACTCTTTCCAGCGCCGCTCGCCGCGCACCAGGGCGCGGTTGATCGGCGGGCGGAGGAACGGAACGTCGTAGGCGAGCAGCACGAGGCCGAGGGGCAGCATCCAGATGCCCAGCACGGGCAGGAAGCTGAGCAGGCCGCCGAGAATCAGCAGCAGCCCGGCCGGGACGCGCACCCAGGTCGCCCGCGGCTCGCGGAGCCAAGCCAACACCCGCGCCATGGCGTCTGGAAGCTTCTCCTGGATGCGATCCACCCGCCGTTCGAGGCGCCTGTGGTGCTGGTCGCTCAACGCGGCACTCTCCATGTTGTTGATCCGGCTCTCAGTTGTTGATGCGTGACGCGGCGCTCCAGCTTGCCGGACCGGCCGCTCCCAAGCCGCCATATGGGAACCGCCAAGCGTGTTCCAAGCTCCCGTTCGCGTGGCTCCCGCGAGGGGGCGGGTCTCTTGAAAGACGCCGGCCATACGGCCAACTATTAGGGCAACCAGGGTCCGGGCCCCTCTGGTGGCCGAGTCGCCGCCATGCCGCCCGCCGCCGGCCAGAGGCTTGCCGGTCAGAGGCTTGAACGAGGGAGTTTTCGCAATGTTCGACCAGTATCCCAACCAGAGTCGGTGGGGCGCCGGCGCCGCGGGCGTGGACCGCGCGGCGTTCGACGAGGGCCTGCGCAAGCACATGCTGCGGGTCTACAACTTCATGATGCTCGGCCTTGGCGTGACGGGGCTGGTGGCGCTGTTCGTGGCGAGCACGCCGGCGCTGTACGTTCCGATCTTCACGACCCCGCTGAAGTGGGTGGTGATGCTGGCGCCGCTGGCCTTCATCATGGTGCTGTCCTTCCGCTTCCACGCGATGTCGGCGGCCGCGCTGCAGGGGCTGTTCTGGGCCTTCTGCGCGGTGATGGGCGTGTCGATGGCGTCGATCTTCCTGGTCTTCACCGGGGCCAGCGTGGCGCGGGTGTTCTTCATCACCGCGGCGATGTTCGCGGCGATGAGCCTGTGGGGCTACACCACCAAGGCCGACCTGTCGAAGATGGGCTCGTTCCTGATGATGGGCCTGATCGGCATCGTCATCGCCAGCCTGGTCAACATCTTCATCGGCTCCAGCGCCCTGCAGTTCGCCGTCTCGGTGCTCGGCGTGGTGATCTTCACCGGCCTGACCGCCTACGATACGCAGCGCATCAAGGAGGAGTACGCCGAGGGCTACGGCCACGAGGCCAACACCAAGCTCGCCGTCATGGGCGCTCTCTCGCTCTACCTCAACTTCATCAACCTCTTCCAGATGCTCCTCCAACTCATGGGCAACCGCGAGTAACGGAAGCGCATCCGGCGCCATCCAGGGCGCCATGCCGGGCCGGCCGCTTCCCGCGGCCGGCCTTTTTCATGTCTGGCCGATCTCCGGGGTTGGTTCGTCCGGGCTGCCGCGCCCGGGCCGGGCGGCCATATGGCGGCGCCGCACGTTGTTAAAGCCGTTTCAAACAGCACGTCTCTGGGAGCGGCAATGAGGGACCGGATTCGTCATTACTGGGCATTTCTCCGGGCCAGCCTGTGGTTCGTTCCCTTCCTGATGGGCGGGGTGGCGGCGGCCCTGGCGATTGCGCTGCTCACCTGGGGGCGTGGCGCCGTGGAGAACGCCACGGATTACTGGCTCCTCTACGCCGGGGACGCCGACAACGCGCGCCAGCTGCTGTCGTCGCTGTTGACCGGCATGATCACCATGACGTCGCTGGTGGTGTCGATCACCATGGTCGTGTTGACCTTGGCGGCCGGCCAGATCGGTCCACGATTGATCCGCAATTTCATCCAGGATTGGACGACCCAGGCGGTGTTGGGCCTCTTCCTGGCCGACATCGTCTATCTGCTGGTCGTCTTTCGGACCATCGACGGCAACCAGGCCGATCGGGTGCCCCATCTGGCGGTCAGCGTCGGCACCGGACTGACCGCCCTGTGTCTGTTCGTTCTGCTGGTCTACGTTCACAAGCTTGCCCGTTCGATCATTTACGACAATGTGGTGCAACGGGTGGCGGCGGATCTGCGCGACGTGACCGCAGCCCTGCTCCCCGAGCGCGGTGAGGGTCCCCCGGAGGTCCCCCCCGACCTGCGCGGCGATTTCGCCTGGGTGGACCTTGATCAGGACGGGTACGTCCAGGCGATCGACCTGGACGGACTGGTCGCCACCGCCCAACGAGCCGATTCGGTGATTCGTCTGGATGTCCGCCCCGGCCATTACGTCATCGGTGGCGGCGAGCATGTGGCCGTGTTTCCGGCCGGTTCCTGCACGGCGGAGCTGTCGAAGGCGATCCGCGGCGCCTTCATCGTCGGTTCGGAGCGCACCCCGACCCAGGACGTGGAGTTCGGCATCCGCCAACTGGTGGAGATGGCCACCCGCGCCCTGTCGCCGGGAATCAACGACGTGTTCACCGCCCTGGCGGTGATCGACAACCTTTCGGCCTCGATGGCCCGCATCTTCGACCGGGCGATCGAGCCGGCGGTTCTGCGCGATTCCGCCGGAATTGTCCGGGTCGTGCGTGACGTGACCGGATACGACGGCTTCGTCGGCGCTGCCTTCGATCAGATCCGGCAGGCGGGGAGCGGAAACGCCGCGGTGCTCATCCGGCTCGTCGACGCCATTCTGCGGCTGGCCCCGCGCGTGCGGTCGGACACCCAGCGGGAACCGCTGCGGGAGCAACTGGACATGATCCTCGAGGCGGGCGAGCGGAACATCGCGATTCCCCGCGATCTGGCCATTCTCCGGGACCGCTGGAGGCAGGCGACCGAGCGGTTGGCGCGCTGACGCCCGTCGGACCACGCAACCCGGTTCGGGACGTGAGGCAAAGGGGCGGGTGTGGCCGCCGGGATACATCCGATATCGGAAATGTAATGGTGACAATAACGACATTGACCGGCGCGATTGTGTCGACATAATCCCCATTGTCTCGATTGTTCGGGGCTGAATGTTTTGACGAAGGAGGTTCATCATGCGCACCACGGAAGCGACCCGCTCGTCCGGATCGTCCTCGTTCACGACCGTTCTCAAGGTCATTGCGCGCGCCCTCACCGTCGGCATCCGCCCCGTCTGGTTCGTGATGGAGGCGGGCCTGAACGGCTATGAGCGGTGGCGGCAGCGGCAGGCGCTGATGCGGCTGGACGATCATCTGCTGAAGGACATCGGCGTGTCCCGCGCCGATGTGGACAGCGAGGTCAGCAAGCCGTTCTGGCGGGGTTGAGCCGATGAGCGCCGCTGCGATCCTCTACGCCGTCGAGCCCGACCTCACCGCCGACGCCTTCATCGACGTGCTCCACCGCTCCGGGCTGGCCGAACGCCGGCCCGTCGCGGACCGCCCACGGGTGGAGGCGATGCTGCGCAACGCCGGCCTGATCGTCACCGCCCGCGACGCGGACGGGGCGCTGGTCGGTGTCGCCCGGTCCGTCACCGATTTCGCCTTCTGCTGCTACCTGTCCGACCTCGCCGTCGACCGCGCCTGTCAGGGGCGCGGCATCGGCAAGGAGCTGATGCGCCGCACCCGCGCCGCGGTGGGGGAGGGCGTGACCTGCCTTCTCCTGTCCGCGCCCAAGGCGGTCACCTTCTACGAGGCGGCGGGGATGGAGCGGCACGCCCAGGCGTTCCTGTTCACCGAGAAACCCTAAGGAGGCACCGTGCGCCTTCCCTTGTATCAGGTCGACGCCTTCGCGGACGCGGTGTTCGCGGGCAACCCGGCGGCGGTCGTGCCGCTGGAGGACTGGCTTCCCGACGCGACGCTCCAGGCCATCGCGGCGGAGAACAATTTGGCGGAAACCGCCTTCCTCGTCCGCCGCGGTGACGGTTACGAGATCCGCTGGTTCACCCCGACAGTCGAGGTGGACCTGTGCGGCCACGCCACGCTGGCTTCGGCCTTCGTCATCGCGACGATGCTGGAGTGGGGCTGCCCGCGTATCGACTTCGCCACCCGGGAAGCCGGAACCCTCAGCGTCACCCGCAACGGCGATCTCTACACGCTGGATTTCCCCAGCCGCCCGCCGGAACCGCTGGCCGGGCCGCCGGCCGGCCTGCTCGACGCGCTGGGCGGACCGCCGCCGACGGCGCTGCTGAAGGCGCGCGACCTCGTGGTCGTCTATGACGACGAGGCGACGGTGCGCGGCCTGACCCCCGACATGAGCGCCCTGGCCCGGCTGGAGGATTTCTACGCGGTCATCGTGACGGCGCCGGGCAGCGGCGGCGTGGACTTCGTCTCCCGCTTCTTCGCGCCGGCCCAGGGGATTCCCGAAGACCCGGTGACCGGCTCCGCCCATTGCACGCTGATCCCCTATTGGGCGCAGCGCCTTGGCAAGGAGCGGCTGAAGGCCCGGCAGGTCTCGGCCCGCGGCGGTTCCCTGTCCTGCGAACTGGCCGGCGACCGTGTGAGGATCGCCGGGAAAGCGGTTCTCTATATGGATGGCGCCATCTACATTTAGCGCCGTCCATACGAGGACCAATGGAACGGGAGGGCAGCGGGCATGGCGGGGCGTTACTTCGAGGATTTCCGCGTCGGTGACGTGATCGACACCGAAGGGGCGACGGTCACCGACAGCCAGATCATGGATTTCGCCCAGCGCTTCGACCCGCAGCCCTTCCACATGGACGCGGTGGCGGCGGCGGAGGGACCGTTCGGCGGGCTGATCGCCAGCGGCTTCCACACCCTGTCCCTGACCTTCCGGCTGTTCCGCGACACCGGGGCCATCACCGGCACCAGCCTGGGCGGCTCGGGCGGCGATGAACTGCGCTGGCTGCGCCCGGTGCGGCCCGGCGATACGCTGAGCGTCCGGGTGGAGGTGGTGGAGGCCATCCCGTCCCGCCGCGGCGACCGCGGCACGGTCCGGCTGGCCTACACCACGTTGAACCAGCATGGCGAGACGGTGATGACCATCACCCTGAACCACATCGTGGCCACCCGCAGCATTCCCGCCGAGTAGGCCCGCCGAATAAGACGGACAAGCGCGGCCTGTTCCGTCGCGCGTCTTGATCCGCAGGCCCGGCCCCTGTATAGCCTCGCCCCTTCCATCACGGCGGGGGTTCCCATGACGGCTTGTGGCCTCGATTTCGGCACGTCCAACACGACGCTCGGCGTGCGGACGGCGTCCGTGGCCGCCGGCACGGAAGGGAGCGGTTACGGCCTGCTTGCCCTCGACGGTTCGCGGACGACCCTGCCCAGCGCCGTCTTCTTCGATTTCGAAGCCGACGCGGTGACGGTCGGGCAGGCCGCCATCGACGCCTACGCGTCGGGCGTCGAGGGGCGTTTGATGCGGTCCATCAAGTCGATGCTGGGCACCGACCTGATCGACGCCGACACCGCGCTGCGCAAGGGCCGAATCACCTTCCGCGCGGTCATCGCCACCTTCCTGGCGGCGGTCAAGGAGCGGGCGGAGACGGCGCTCGGCGGCGAACTGACCGACGTGGTGCTGGGCCGCCCGGTGCATTTCGTGGACGGCGACCCGGCCGGCGACGCGGCGGCGGAGGAAACTCTGGGCGAGATTGCCCGCTCCGTCGGCTTCCGCGGCATCTCCTTTCAATACGAGCCGATCGCCGCCGCGCTCGATTACGAGCAGCAGGTGGACCGCGAGGAGCTGGCCCTGATCGCCGATATCGGCGGCGGCACGTCGGACTTCTCCATCGTCCGCATCGGGCCGGAGCGGCGTGGGCGGGCCGACCGCAGCGCCGACATCCTGGCCAACGACGGCATCCGCGTCGGCGGCACCGACTTCGACCGCGACCTGTCGCTGGCGACGGCCATGCCGCTGCTTGGCCACGGCAGCGCCATGAAGCGTCCGGGTCTGCTGGCCCCCAAGCATCTGTTCTTCGATCTGGCGACCTGGTCGAAGATCAACTTCCTCTACACCGCCAAGGCGATGGCCGATCTGGAGCGCCTGAAGCGCGATTCCGCAACTCCGGACCGCATCGAGCGGCTGATCGGCGTGGTCGAGCACCGGCTGGGCCATGCCCTGGCCATGGCGGTGGAGCGTACCAAGATCGCCCTGTCCGACGGGCCGGAGGCCGGCCTGCTGCTGGATTGGGGCGGCGGCGGCATGACGCGCCCGGTGTCGGTGGACGAACTGAACGAGGCGACGGCGGTTCTCGCCGGCCGCATCGGCGGGCGGGTGCGCGCCTGTCTGGCCGAGGCCGGCACGCTGCCGGCGGAGATCGACGCGGTGTTCCTGACCGGCGGCTCCACGCTGCTGCCGCAGGTGCGGGCGGCCATCCTGGCCGAACTGCCCGGCGCCCGCGTGGTCGAGGGCAACATCTTCGGCTCGGTCGGCACCGGCCTGACCATCGAGGCGGCGCGGCGCTTCGGCGGCACCGCCTGAGGCTTTCTGAAGTCCCGCACACGAAAAAGCCCGCCGACGTTGCCGTCGGTGGGCTTTTTCTTGGTCTGCTCCGCGGTTCGGTCCCCGGTGGTGTCCGCCGCGCCGCAAGGGCGGGGCGGACACCGGTGGACCGATGTCCGAAGGATCAGACCGAGTAGTACATCTTGTACTCGATCGGGTGCGGCATGGTCTCGAAGGCCAGCAGCTCCTCGGTGCGCAGGTCGATGTAGGACTCGATCATGTCCTTGGTGAACACGTCGCCCTTCTGCAGGAAGGCGCTGTCGGCCTTCAGGCTGTCCAGGGCCTCGCGCAGCGAGCCGCAAACCGTCGGAACCTTGGCCAGCTCTTCGGCCGGCAGGTCGTACAGGTTCTTGTCCATCGCCTCGCCCGGATGGATCTTGTTCTGGATGCCGTCCAGACCGGCCATCAGCAGGGCGGCGAAGGCCAGGTACGGGTTGGCCGACGGATCCGGGAAGCGGACCTCGACGCGCTTGCCCTTCGGCGAGGCGACGTACGGGATGCGGCAGGAGGCCGAACGGTTGCGGGCCGAGTAGGCCAGCAGAACCGGAGCCTCATAGCCCGGGACCAGACGCTTGTACGAGTTGGTCGTCGGGTTGGTGAAGGCGTTCAGCGCCTTGGCGTGCTTGATGATGCCGCCGATGTAGTACAGCGCCAGCTCCGACAGGTCGGCGTACTGGTTGCCGGCGAACAGCGGCTGGCCTTCCTTCCAGATCGACTGGTGCATGTGCATGCCCGAGCCGTTGTCGCCGAAGACGGGCTTCGGCATGAAGGTCGCGGTCTTGCCGTAGGCGTGGGCGACGTTGTGCACGACGTACTTGTAGTACTGCATGTTGTCGCCGGTGCGGACCAGCGTGTCGAACTTGATGCCCAGCTCATGCTGCGAGGCGGCCACCTCGTGGTGGTGCTTCTCGACCGGCACGCCCATCTCGGCGAGCACGCTCAGCATCTCGGCGCGCAGGTCCGAGCCGCTGTCGACCGGAGCGACCGGGAAATAGCCGCCCTTGACGCCCGGGCGGTGGCCCAGGTTGCCGTCCTCATAGTCCTTGTCCGAGGTGTACGGGCCTTCCTCCGAGTCGAACTCGTAGGACACCTTGTTCATCTCGACCTTGAACTTGACGTCGTCGAAGACGAAGAACTCGGCTTCCGGGCCGAAGTAGGCGGTGTCGCCGATGCCGGCCGACGCCATGTACTTCTCGGCGGCCTTCGCGATGCCGCGCGGGCAGCGGGCGTAGGGCTGGCCGGTCGACGGCTCGTAGACGTCGCAGAGGATGTTCAGCGTCGGCTGGGCCGAGAACGGGTCCATCACGGCGGTGGTCGGGTCGAGCTGGAGGATCATGTCCGACTCGTTGATCGCCTTCCAACCGGCGATCGAGGAGCCGTCGAACATGATGCCGTCCTCGAACACGTCCTCGTCGATGGTCGAGACGTGCTGAGCGGTGTGGTGCAGCTTGCCGCGCGGGTCGGTGAAGCGGAGGTCCACGTACTTGACGTCGTGTTCCTTGATCAGGTCGAAGACCTTGCTGATGTCGGACATATCTCTTTTTCCACGCTTAAGAGGTTTGGGTCCCGCTGCGTCAAACCGACCGAGGGGCGGGTGACGGCGCTCGCGGCGGACGTTATGTCATGCCTTTCCCAAGCACACAACGTGACAGCACAAAAAGTCGCGCCCGGATGGGCATCCGCGCACGGATCGTTCCGCTCGCGGTTGCGACGGTCTGCGTCGGCCCGATCGGTGTCGGCCGGCTCTGCGTCGGTTGTGGGCGGGGCTGGTTCATGTTGGCCGGTGGTCGGGTTTTCGGGACGCGATCAGATCGCGTCGCCTCCCTTCTCGCCGGTCCGGATGCGGACAACTTCTTCCACGGGGGTGACGAAGATCTTGCCGTCGCCGATGCGGCCGGTGTGGGCGGCCTGCTGGATCGCCTCGATCGCCCGCTCCACCAGGGAGTCCTCCATCACCACCTCGATCTTCACCTTCGGCAGGAAGTCGACCACATACTCCGCGCCGCGGTACAGCTCGGTGTGCCCCTTCTGACGGCCGAAGCCCTTGGCCTCGGTGACGGTGATGCCCTTGATGCCGACTTCGTGAAGGGCTTCCTTCACTTCGTCGAGTTTGAACGGCTTAATGATGGCTTCGATCTTCTTCATGGGTCTCTCGTGTACGAGGTGCCAACGTCGGCAGGCACCGTCCACGGCTCTGCCGACGGTCCGAAGTAAAGCACGTTGCGTGCCAATCGGAGGGGTTGCGATCCGGCTGCGTGGGATGCCGGGCCGCAGCGGGCCGATGCCACCGTGGGCGGCACGCGACTGCCAACGGATAGGGCGAAGTGAACAATATTTGTGCACAAGCTGCAAGCAATCCGCGCAGCCATGCCTTTTCGGATGGGGTAGGGCCGTCGTTCGCCGGGCTTTTCACATTGATGAACGCGGTGGAAAATAGAGCTTGACCCGCCCCGTCCCTTGGGGCAAATAGGCGACCCCGGTGGCGGTGGTAGCTCAGTTGGTAGAGCTCTCGGTTGTGGTCCGAGCGGTCGTGGGTTCGAGTCCCATCCATCGCCCCAGTCCCCCTTGACGGTGGATGTGCCTGCCTCGTGAGGAGTTCACGTCGGCGTTGCATCGATCGAAGCGGCGGGCGGGGTGTTTGCGGACGGTTCATTCCGTCCCCTCGGTGGCGGTGGTAGCTCAGTTGGTAGAGCTCTCGGTTGTGGTCCGAGCGGTCGTGGGTTCGAGTCCCATCCATCGCCCCAGTTCTTCCTTCCAATTCCTGTGCCAATCAGGCCGTTCCTTTCATTCCTCCTGTGCCCGGCTATGCTGCGGCCGTCGCGGTGCTTATTGTGCCGGGTGACGGTGATGCGGGATTGCGGCGGGTGGAGGCGATGGACGAACTGCTTTCCGTGGCGGAGATGTACCGCGCCGACGCGCTGACCATGGCGGGCGGCGTGCCGGGGCCTGTGCTGATGGAGGCGGCGGGGGCCGCGGTGGTGCGCGCGGTCTGCGAGCGCTGGGCACCGCACCCGACGGTCGTTCTGTGCGGGCCGGGCAACAACGGCGGCGACGGGTTCGTCATCGCGCGTCTTCTTCTCGAAGCGGGCTGGCCGGTGCGGCTGGCCCTGCTGGGGTCGCGCTCCGCGCTGCGCGGCGACGCGGCGGTGGCGGCCGGGCGCTGGACCGGACCGGTGGAAGCCGCCGACCCGTGGCTGCTGGACGGCAATCCCCTGGTCATCGACGCGCTGTTCGGGGCCGGGCTGGCCCGCCCGCTCGACGGCATGGCCAAGGAGGTCGTCGAGGCGATGGCGGGGCGCACCGTCGTCGCCGTGGACGTGCCGAGCGGCCTGCACGGCGACAGCGGTCAAGTGATGGGGGTGGCCCCGCAGGCGGCGCTGACCGTCACCTTCTTCCGCCGCAAGCCCGGCCATCTGCTGCTGCCGGGCCGGGTCCTCTGCGGGGAGGTGGTGGTCGCCGACATCGGCATTCCCGACACCGTGCTCGACGTCCTCGCGCCGCGAACCCTGCTGAATGGCCCCGACCTGTGGCGTCGACGCTATCCCTGGCCGCGGCTCGACGCCCACAAATACGCGCGGGGGCACGCGGTGGTGCTGGGCGGTGCGCGGATGACCGGAGCGGCGCGGCTGTCGGCGCGGGGGGCCCTGCGCGCCGGGGCGGGGCTGGTCACGGTGGCCTGCCCGCCCGACTCGGTGCCGGTCTACGCCGCCGGCTCGCCCAGCCTGATCGTGAACGACGTGGCGGACGGCGGCGCCTTCGAGGCGCTGCTGGCGGACCCGCGCAAGAACGCGGTGCTGCTGGGGCCGGGGGCCGGAGTCGGGCAAGGCACGCGGGACCATGTCCTCGCCGCGCTGGACGCTGGCAAGGCCTGCGTGCTGGACGCTGACGCGCTGACCAGCTTCGCCGAGTCGCCCGCCGACCTGCTCGACCGGCTGAACGGGCGCTGCCTGCTGACCCCGCACGAGGGCGAGTTCGCCCGCATCTTTCCGGACATCGCGGCGCAGGAGGGCGGCAAACTGATCCGCGCCCGTGCCGCGGCGGCGCGCTGCGGCGCGGTCGTCCTTTTGAAGGGCGCCGACACGGTGGTGGCGGCGCCGGACGGGCGGGCCGTCATCAACGCCAACGCCCCGGCCGATCTGGCGACCGCCGGGTCGGGGGACGTTCTGGCGGGCATCGCGCTCGGGCTGATCGCCCAAGGGATGGACACGTTCGACGCCGCCTGCGCCGCGGTCTGGCTGCACGGCGAGGCGGCCAACGCCTTCGGGCCGGGTCTGATCGCCGAGGATCTGCCGGAGGCGCTGCCAGGGGTGCTGAGGCGGCTCAAGGCTGGGGGGCGCTGAGTCGGCTTCCCCTGGGCATACATACGCCTGGACAGGGGGCCTACCCTTAAGGCCGGGCTCAAGCTATGGCTTGCCGAGAGCGCGCCCGCACGCCAGACTCTGGGTATGAGCGAGACGCCCGAGATCAAATCCACCGAGCCCGTTCCGTCCCAAGTCCCAACCCCCGGGGTGGGAACGCCGCCGGGGCTGCTCGACCGCACCCTGGACACGCTGCGCGCGGGCTGGCGCGAGATCGCCGCCTCCGCCCGCGGGGTGGTCGGCGCCGCGCCGCGCGCCAATCTGCCCAAGGAAGACGCGGAGCGGCTGAAGGAACAGATCGAAGCCTGCCTGGAGGGCCGCGGCGGCGAGGTGTCGGCGCGGGCGCGGGCGGCGCAGCTCGGCCGCACCTATCTGGCGCTGGACGGGCAGGGGCGGCGCAACTTCCTGATGATGCTGGCGCGCGATTTCGACGTGGACCGCGCCGCCGTCGACCAAGCGATGGCGACCTTCCAGACGGCGGGCGACCCGGTATCGCGCGGCCACGCCGAGCGCGCCCTGCGCCGCGCGCTGGAGCCGCCGCGGCTGCGCCTGCTCACCCAGTTCAACGGCCTGCCGGAAGGGGTGAAGTTCCTGGTCGACCTGCGCGCCGAGCTGATGGAGATGGCGCGCGGCGAACCGCTGCTCCAGGCCCTTGAGGACGATCTCAAGAGCCTGCTGCGCAACTGGTTCGACGTCGGCTTCCTGGAGATGCGCCGGATCACCTGGGACAGCCCGGCCTCGCTTCTGGAAAAGCTCATCAAATACGAGGCCGTGCACGAGATCAGCGGTTGGCGGGACCTGAAGGACCGTCTCGACTCCGACCGCCGCTGCTTCGCCTTCTTCCACCCGCGCATGCCGAACGAGCCGTTGATCTTCGTCGAGGTCGCGCTGGTCCAGGGCATGTCGGACAACGTCCAGGCGCTGCTCGACCCCTCCGCCCCGGTCTGCGATCCGAAGAGCGCCGACAGCGCCATCTTCTATTCCATCTCCAACGCCCAGGTCGGGCTGGCGGGCATCAGCTTCGGCAACTTCCTCATCAAGCGGGTGGTCGACGGGCTGACCGGCGAGTTCCCCAACATCAAGTGCTTCGCCACCCTGTCGCCGATTCCCGGCTTCCGCCGCTGGCTGGACCGCGAAATGGCCGAGCGCGGCGATTCGCTGCTCAGCCCGCCCGAGGCGGAGCGCATCGCCGAGGCCATGGCCGCGCGGCAGGATGGCGGCGAATCGGAGATGGAAAGCGGAGCGGAGGAGCGTCCGGTGCTGGCCGGCGCGCTGGCTCTGCCCGACTGGCACAGCGACGAGGAGCTTCAGAAGCAGTTGCGCGGCCCGTTGATGCGGCTGTGCGCGCATTACCTGACGACGGCGCGTGCGTCGGACCGCCGCAGCGAACGGCCGGGCGCCGCGCCGGCGCGGGCGCTCGACCCGGTCGCGCACTTCCACCTGAGCAACGGCGCCCGCATGGAACGGCTGAACTGGCTGGGCGACCGGTCGCCCAAGGGGGTGCGGCAGTCCTGCGGGATGATGATCAACTACCGCTACAAGCTGGGGGAAATCGACGCCAACCACGAGGCGTACCGGGGGGAGGGCAAGGTCAACGCCTCCTCCACCATACGGTCGCTGGGAAAGGGGGGCGGATGAGCCGGTTCGCCGCCCGCCGGGGCGCCGCCTTCGTCGCGTCGGGCGTCCCCCACCAATGGCGTGCGGAACGGCGCCCATTTTGCCTGTTTGCGGCGCGAACCCTGTGCTATAGAGCGGACTTCGCCGGCAGTCCGTCGGGTGTTCCGCACCCGTCGCGGGCTGTCTATGCCATTGCGGGCGTGGCGGAACTGGTAGACGCGCCGGATTTAGGTTCCGGTGACTTCGGTCGTGGGGGTTCGAGTCCCTTCGCCCGCACCATGGCAACAGCTTGGACCGCATGGGAACACACGGTTTCGGGCCGCCCGGACGGGCGCCGCCGGGCCGGACAACGAGATAGGCTTTCGTTCCGATGAACATCACCGAGACCAGCGCCGACGGCCTGAAGCGCGAGTACAAGGTCGTCATTTCCGCCCAGGATATCGAACAGAAGGTGCAGGGCCGGCTCGAAGAGCTGCGCCGGACGGTGCAGCTCCCCGGCTTCCGTCCGGGCAAGGTGCCGGTTGCCGTGATCAAGCAGCGCTACGGCGGCAGCGTGCTGGCCGAGGCTCTGGAGGATGCGATCGCCGACAGCTCGCGCCAGGCGCTGAACGAGCGCGGCCTGCGCATCGCCATGCAGCCGAAGATCAACGTCGAGAAGTACGAGGACGGCGGCGACCTGTCCTACACCATGGGCGTCGAGCTTCTGCCGGACATCGAGCCGGGCGATCTCAGCGGCCTGGAGCTCGAGAAGCCGGTCGCCACGGTCGAGGACTCGGCCGTCGATGAGGCGCTGACCCGTCTGGCCTCCGCCCATTCGGTGCAGGCCCCGGTCACCGAGGACCGCGCGGCCGAGAACGGCGACATCGCCGTGATCGACTTCGCCGGTTCGGTCGACGGCGAGGCCCTGCCGGGCATGGACGGCAAGGATTACCCGCTGGAGCTGGGCGCCAACCAGTTCGTTCCGGGCTTCGAGGACCAGCTGGTCGGCGCCAAGGCCGGCGAGCACCGCACGGTGAAGGTCACCTTCCCGGCGGACTACCCGCACGACCGCCTGAAGGGCGCGGACACCGTCTTCGAGGTGGACGTCAAGGAGCTCCGCAAGAACGTCCCGGCCGAGGTCAACGACGACCTCGCCAAGGAGTTCGGCATGGAGAGCCTGGAGAAGCTGCGCGAGGCCGTCGGCGACCGCATCAAGAGCGAGTACGCCAACGTGTCGCGCCTGCGCGTCAAGCGCCAGCTCCTCGACAAGCTGGCCGAGGCCCACTCCTTCGAGGTCCCGCCGGGCATGGTGGACGTCGAGTTCGAGGGCATCTGGCAGCGTCTTCAGCAGGAGCTGAAGAACGGTACCGCCGGCGAGGACGCCGGGAAGCCGGAAGAGGAGCTGAAGACCGAGTACCGCGGCATCGCCGAGCGCCGCGTGCGCTTGGGCCTGCTGCTGTCGGAAATCGGCCGCCGCAACGACATCCAGGTGAGCCAGGACGAGATCAACCGCGCCTTGATCGCGGAAGCCCGCCGCTTCCCCGGCCAGGAGCGTCAGGTGTTCGAGTTCTTTAAGCAGAACCGGGAAGCGCTGGAAAACCTCCGCGCCCCGATCTTCGAGGACAAGGTCGTCGACTACATCCTGGATCAGGCCAAGGTCAGCGAGAAGCCGGTGTCCGCCGAAGAGCTTATGAAGGACCCCGACGAGGAGGCCGAGGCGGCCTGACGTCAGAAAGGTTGAGGGGCGGCCTACCGGTCGCCCCTTTCCATTCCTATATGTAGACTGCTCAGACGACTAACCGAGCTGCGGGAGCAGGGAAGACCACCATGTACGACTTCGAACCGAAGATGAATGCTCTGGTCCCGATGGTCATCGAGCAGACCAACCGGGGCGAACGAGCGTACGATATTTACTCGCGCCTGCTGAAAGAACGGATCATCTTCTTGATCGGTGGCGTGAACGACGCCGTCGCCAGCCTGATCTGCTCGCAGCTGCTGTTCCTGGAATCGGAAAACCCGAGCAAGGACATCGCGCTCTACATCAATTCGCCGGGCGGCTACGTCTCGGCCGGTCTCGCCATCTACGACACCATGCAGTACATCCGTCCGCAGGTGTCGACGGTGTGCATGGGGCAGGCGGCCTCGATGGGCTCGCTCCTGCTCGCCGCCGGCGCGCCGGGCAAGCGCTTCTCGCTGCCGAACAGCCGGATCATGATCCACCAGCCGTCGGGCGGCGCCCAGGGCCAGGCCTCGGACATCGAGATCCAGGCCCAGGAGATCCTGAAGCTGCGCTCGCGCCTCAACGACATCTACGTCAAGCACACCGGCCAGTCGCTCGACACCATCGAAGCGGCCATGGAGCGTGACAAGTTCATGTCGCCGGAGGAAGCCAAGGCCTTCGGGCTGATCGACGAGGTCGTGGAGAAGCGCCCCGGCTCGGTCGGCGACGGCGCCGCCTGAAGGCGCGCGCGAACTAATGATTGATTGCGCCGGTTCCCTGTTGTTGAATGATGGGGAACCGGTCCGATGGATCTGGTTCGATGGATGAGTGAGCGGATGCGTTAACCTTGTCTCGGGCCTTTCCCGGGACAACCTTTGAAAGGACCGGCGTCGGGGGACGCCGCAGGCGGTTGACAGGTTATACGGATCAGTCCCCCGCGAGATGACGGAGTACCGATGAGCAAGTCCAGCAGCGGCGATTCGAAGAACACGCTCTACTGCTCCTTTTGCGGCAAGAGCCAGCACGAGGTCCGCAAGCTGATTGCCGGTCCGACGGTGTTCATCTGCGATGAATGCGTCGAGCTGTGCATGGACATCATTCGCGAGGAGAACAAGACGA
The DNA here is from genome assembly GCF_003349955.1 of Azospirillum brasilense. Classification (GTDB taxonomy): domain Bacteria; phylum Pseudomonadota; class Alphaproteobacteria; order Azospirillales; family Azospirillaceae; genus Azospirillum; species Azospirillum brasilense_B. The sequence goes on along the minus strand of NZ_QLKQ01000021.1, from coordinate 8,283 downwards.
CCCTCGTGAAGTCCCGCGACGGCGTGCCGACCCCGCGCGACATCCATGCGGTACTGGACGATTACGTGATCGGCCAGCATCACGCGAAACGGGTCCTTTCGGTTGCGGTGCACAATCACTACAAGCGGTTGGCGCACGGCACGAAGCACAACGACGTCGAACTGGCGAAGTCCAACATCCTGCTGGTCGGCCCCACGGGCTGCGGCAAGACGCTGCTCGCCCAGACGCTTGCCCGGATCATCGACGTTCCCTTCACGATGGCCGACGCCACGACCCTGACCGAGGCGGGCTATGTCGGTGAAGACGTCGAGAACATCATCCTCAAGCTGCTCCAGGCCGCCGACTACAACGTCGAGCGGGCGCAGCGCGGCATCGTCTACATCGACGAGGTCGACAAGATCAGCCGCAAGTCCGACAACCCGTCGATCACGCGCGACGTGTCGGGCGAGGGCGTGCAGCAGGCCCTCCTGAAGATCATGGAAGGCACCGTCGCCTCCGTGCCTCCGCAGGGTGGCCGCAAGCACCCGCAGCAGGAGTTCCTGCAGGTCGACACCAGCAACATCCTGTTCATCTGCGGCGGCGCCTTCGCCGGGCTGGACAAGATCATCGCGCAGCGCGGCAAGGGAACCTCGATCGGCTTCGGCGCCGACGTGCGCGGCCCGGACGAGCGCTCGACCGGCGACATCCTGCGCGAGGTCGAGCCCGAGGATCTGCTGAAGTTCGGTCTGATCCCCGAGTTCATCGGTCGTCTGCCGGTGGTCGCCACCCTTGCCGATCTCGACGAGGCGGCATTGGTCGAGATTCTCACCAAGCCGAAGAACGCCCTGGTCAAGCAGTACCAGCGCCTGTTCGAGATGGAGGATGTTCGTCTGGAGTTCTCCGACGACGCCCTGCGCACCATCTCCCACAAGGCGATCCAGCGGAAGACCGGCGCGCGCGGCCTGCGGTCTATCATGGAGTCGATCCTGCTCGACCCGATGTTCGATCTCCCGGGCCTGTCCGGGGTGGAGAGCATCCTGGTGAACAAGGAAGTGGTCGAAGGGCGGGCCAAGCCGCTCTATGTCCATGCCGAACGCCGCGGGGAGCAGCAGGCACCGGGCGCCTGATTCCGGCCGCTTGTCGCCGAGCGTTTAACGGTTGCAGCGAAGGGCGCCCCAGCGGCGCCCTTTCCTGTTTCCGGGAGGCGGCTTGCGATCAACTTGCTTCCGATCAGGCGATGCGGCGAACGCTCAGGATGCTGTACATCGTATCGATTCCCTTAAAATCGGCGTCATCCACATTGTCCTTCGTGTAGGCTTGGTAGTACAGCTCCCAGCGTCCGTTCCTCAGCACGCCGACGACGGAGCAATAGGCTTCGCTGCTGTCCCTTCGGTAAGTTTCCGGTGCCAGGATGCGGCAATCGGGCAGACGTTCCCGGATCTGACTGAGGACATCGGGTTGATTCACGCCCTCCCGCTTGATCAGATTTGAATGGACGACCCGCATCCCGCCATGCGTGTCGCTGAGCCAGCCCATGGTGCATCCACTCATCGTGGCGTTTAAGAACAGCCCTGCATCGGGCCGGACATCAATCTCCGTGACGCCGCTTTCGATCCAGGTAAGGAAATAGGCGCAGGCTTCCCCGCGTATTGTTTTATCCGGTTTCCGCTTGAGTTCCGGCAAAACGTCGTAGACGGAACCAACCTCCTTCCAGGTCTTCTTCCTGGTGACGAAATCAACGGCTGTCCAAAGCCCCCCGGCCCGTACCCTGACCGTGTTTCTCATGGCGACGCCCTGGTACCGGCCCAGCCGATCCAGTTGGTCGACGTTCGCCACGATGCGGTTCTGAAAGCCTTCAAGCTGCGTCTCGTCGCCGTAGCCGCCGAACAAGGGGTAGTGGACGACGTTTTGCCAGAGAAAAGTCTCTGCGTCCGTGTAGAGACGATTCCGCAGATCCTCGGTGCTGAAATGCGCCATGGCATGTTCCTTTGTGCGATGCGCACCCGAAGAGGCGCGCGGCGACAAAGGGGTGACGTGCCGTCCATTCGTTGCGTGAAAGCCCGGCGGGAGCCCGTTCGAAGGAGCGGCCGGCGTTTGCCGCACCGCCATACGGAATTGGGGTTCTGGCCCTTGAAGGGGGGCTATGGCTGTGCCACGTTAGAAAAAGTGCCGGTTTGCGTTCCCTGCGCTCATTCCCGAGGCGGGGTTCCTCCCAGGCCCATCCCGGGCTGACGGCGTCCCAATGAAAGAGGCCCAATCAATGTTCGAAATCCCTCGTGGTGCCCTCTATCCGGTCCTGCCGCTCCGCGACATCGTGGTTTTCCCCCACATGATCGTGCCTCTTTTCGTCGGCCGCGAGAAATCCGTGCGCGCCCTGGAAGACGTTATGAAGGACGACAAGCAGATCCTTCTCGTCACCCAGAAGAACGCCGCGCAGGACGATCCGACGCCGGCCGATATCTACAGCGTCGGCACCGTTGGGACCGTGTTGCAGCTGCTGAAGCTGCCGGACGGAACGGTGAAGGTGCTGGTGGAGGGCGGCCAGCGCGCGTCCATCACCAAGTTCGCCGAGAACGAGGATTTCTTCCAGGCCCACGCCGACCTCGTCGAGGAGAAGGTCGGGGAAAGCCAGGAGCTTGAGGCGCTGGGCCGGGCCGTCGTTTCGCAATTCGAGCAGTACATCAAGCTCAACAAGAAGATCCCGCCGGAGGTCCTGGTCTCGATCAACCAGATCGAGGAGCCGGGCAAGCTGGCGGACACCGTGGCCTCCCATCTCGCGCTGAAGATTCCGGAGAAGCAGCAGCTTCTGGAATGCGCGACGGTGTCGGAGCGGCTGGAGCGGGTCTACGCCTTCATGGAGGGTGAGATCGGCGTCCTGCAGGTGGAAAAGCGCATCCGCAACCGCGTCAAGCGGCAGATGGAGAAGACCCAGCGCGAGTACTACCTCAACGAACAGCTCAAGGCGATCCAGAAGGAACTCGGCGAGACCGAGGACGGCCGCGACGAGTCGGCCGAGCTGGAAGAGAAGATCAACAAGACCCGCTTCTCCAAGGAAGCCCGCGACAAGGCCCTGGCCGAGCTGAAGAAGCTGCGCTCCATGAGCCCGATGTCGGCCGAGGCGACCGTGGTGCGCAACTATCTGGACTGGATGCTGTCCATTCCGTGGAAGAAGCGCACCAAGGTGAAGAAGGACCTGAAGCTCGCGCAGAAGATCCTCGACGCCGACCATTACGGCCTGGAAAAGGTCAAGGAACGCATCCTTGAGTATCTCGCGGTGCAGAACCGCATGAACAAGGTGAAGGGTCCGATCCTCTGCCTCGTCGGACCGCCCGGCGTCGGCAAGACCTCGCTCGGCAAGTCGATCGCCAAGTCCACGGGACGCAACTTCGTGCGCATGTCGCTGGGCGGCGTGCGGGACGAGGCTGAGGTCCGCGGTCACCGGCGCACCTACATCGGCTCGATGCCCGGCAAGGTCATCCAGGGCATGAAGAAGGCGAAGTCGTCCAACCCGCTGTTCCTGCTGGACGAGATCGACAAGCTCGGCGCCGACTGGCGCGGCGACCCGTCGTCGGCCCTGCTGGAGGTCCTCGACCCCGAGCAGAACGGCACCTTCAACGACCACTACCTGGAGGTCGACTACGACCTGTCGGACGTGATGTTCGTCTGCACGGCCAACACGATGCGCATGCCGCAGCCGCTGCTGGACCGTATGGAGATCATCCGCGTCGCCGGCTACACCGAGGACGAAAAGGTCGAAATCTCCAAGCGGCACCTGATCGAGAAGCAGATCGAGGCGAACGGCCTGAAGAAGGGTGAGTTCGCCATCTCCGACGATGCGATGCGCGACCTGATCCGCTACTACACGCGGGAGGCCGGCGTCCGCAGCCTGGAGCGCGAGATTGCGAACCTCTGCCGCAAGGCGGTGAAGGAGATCCTGATGAAGGGCTCCCCCGGCGCCAAGGTTTCGGTCACCCGCCGGAACCTGGACAAGTACGCCGGTGTTCGCCGCTTCCACTTCGGCGAGGCGGAGCTGGAGGATCTGGTGGGCGTGACCACCGGTCTGGCCTGGACGGAAGTCGGCGGCGAACTGCTCTCCATCGAGGCGGTCGCCCTGCCCGGCAAGGGCCGGGTAACCACGACCGGCAAGCTGGGCGACGTCATGAAGGAGTCGGTCCAGGCGGCGGAGAGCTACGTCAAGTCGCGCGCCACCGCCTTCGGCATCAAGCCGACGCTCTTCGAGAAGCGGGACATCCACGTCCACGTGCCGGAAGGCGCCACTCCGAAGGATGGCCCGTCGGCGGGCGTGGCGATGATCACCTCGATCGTGTCGGTCCTGACCGGCATCGCGGTCCGCAAGGACGTGGCGATGACCGGCGAGATCACCCTGCGCGGCCGGGTGCTTCCGATCGGCGGCCTGAAGGAGAAGCTTCTGGCCGCTCTGCGCGGCGGCCTCAAGCATGTGCTGATCCCGAAGGACAACGAGAAGGACCTCGCCGAGATTCCGGACAACGTGAAGCGTGGTCTGGAAATCATCCCGGTCAGCACCGTCGACGACGTCCTGAAGCACGCCTTGGTTCGGGAGGTCGAGCCCATTGAGTGGAAGGAACCGGAAGCGGTCGAGCCGGCGGTCGCCAAGCCGCAGACCGACGGCGGAGGCGAGGTGCTTCGTCACTGATCGAGTCCGGCGTTTAAAGCGTCTTTAAAACGCCACCATGCTTCGCATCGCCCGCCCGTCTGCAATTGACGGGCGGGCGACGTCGTGTTTATCGTTTGAATGCGTGAAGTCATTGGACGGCTTTGCTTCCATAGTCTTCGCCGGATTGAAGAGGGGGGAAGTAAGTGAACAAGAACGATCTGGTGGCGCACGTCGCCGATGCCGTGGGCTTGTCCAAGACCGACGCGATCAAGGCGGTCGACGCCGTTTTCGACGGAATCGCCGACTCGCTCAGGAACGGCGAGGAAGTCCGCCTGGTCGGTTTCGGCACCTTTGCGGTCTCCGAACGCGCGGCCAGCGAAGGCCGAAATCCGCGCACCGGCGAGAAGATCGCCATTCCCGCGTCCAAACAGCCGAAGTTCAAGCCGGGCAAGACCTTGAAGGACGGGCTGAAGTGATGACGCCTTGAATCGATTGGGCATTCCGGGCATAGTGCGCGCCGGTCAGCCCAAGGCTGGCCGGCTTTGCGTTGCCGGGAACGCCGATCCTGTCAACGATGCGGCGCGGGCGATTAGCTCAGCGGTAGAGCATCTCGTTTACACCGAGAGGGTCGGGGGTTCGAAACCCTCATCGCCCACCAGCCAAATCAAGCACTTAGCGACCATGAGCGGCCCCGAAAGGGGCCGTTTCGCGTTCATGGGTAACATCTGGGTAACGATCGGGCAGGGCTGGGTAGCGTGCCCGTTGCGTTCTATACAAGATGTTGACGCTGGATACAGAATGTGCGAATAGATATTGTGTCTGGTGCGCCCGGCTAAGGAGCGACGGGGCCTCACTGCAGACACGACATAGCGACAGGCAAACGCTCACTGGTGGGGCGTCCCTGCGCGCCCGATATGGCCGGTCTCAGCGAAGACATACGGGTACGGGCTGACCTACTCCCCAACACGGGATGGGCCGGCTTGCCGTATGCGCAGTTGGCTCTCCCCGCACCTGGAGCCGACCATGCGCCGTGTCCTTCGGTTCAAGCAACTCAGTGAAGTCGTCCCCTACACCCGCATGCACATTTTCCGGCTGGAGAAGGCCGGGAAGTTCCCCACGCGCGTCCAACTCGGCCCGAACTCCGTGGGCTGGTTTGAAGACGAGATCGCTGCATGGATTGACGCCCGAGGCGCAGCGCGGGATTCTGCGCGGAGTGTACACAGCGGCGCCCGCACGGTCTGCCGCCAAGCGCCGGGGGCAATCGACCCCGAGCTTGCTGCCATGCTGTCGTGAGGTGTGGCGATGCCGAATCGAGAACACCACGCCGCGCCCCTGGAGGCCCGCATTGCCGCCTTGGTCCGTGCCGGACGGCCGTATCTGATCTTGGCAATCCCCGGCGAGCAGTCGCCAGCCGAGGCGTTCGCCGGGCCGGGGCTGTCTGCCACGTTCATGGTGGACGCGGGCTGCGCCGCGGACACGCTAAATGACCCGTACTTGACCGGCTACGTCGGCCAGCATGTTCCAATCGTCTTCGCATGCAAGCGCAAGGTGGACCGGCAGAAGCTTCTTGACCGCCGTGCGAATTTCGCAGCCCGCGGATACCGCCTATGGCAGGAAGACGCTCACCCGCAGGGGAGGGCCTGAGCATGGCGGGAGGTAACAAGTCCGATCTGCCGGAAGCGACGTGGCTCGACAGGTACAAGCTCCAGCAGCGCATCGTGAGCGACCCGTCCCTGAGCCGGGGCGATGCGGCGTGCGGGTGGCACTTGGTCGACCTTTACAACGCGAGACATGGTGTGGCGTGGCCTTCTTACGAGGTGCTGGCTGCGCGCGCCTGTGTGGCCCGGTCAACCGCCGCGGTGAGCATCAAGAAGCTCGTGGACAAGGGGTACTTCTTCGTCGTGTCCCGCGGCGGCATAGGGCGTGCGAACGCCTACCGACCGAACTTCGCAATAGTCCGGCCCACCGGACTATCGGGCGAGGGGGAACCGTCCGGCCCACCGGACTTGAATAGTCCGGCCCACCGGACTGATACAGTCCGGCCCGCCGGACCCTATACCTCTTATTCCACCGAAGCACCAAGCGTAGGTGGAATAGAGGTATCCTTGCCGCATGCGGCGGCTTGCGCGGGAGCTTCAGCCGCGCGCAGCGATCAAGGGATGGACGCGGCCTTCGAGGCTCTGTGGTTTGTGTTCCCCAGGCATAGAGGCAAGGCGAAGGCGCGCAAGGAGTTCGCCAAGTTGATGGCGAGCGGGCGTGTGAGCCTCGACCACCTGAAGGTCAAGGCAATCGAGTATGGCAAGTTCATGAAGGCAAAGGGCACTCGCGAGGAATTGGTGCCCTGGCTGCATACATGGCTACGTGACGAAGTGTGGGACGAGAAATACGAGCATCATCTGCCCGAGCAGCAACCCCAGCCGGGCGAAGGCAGCAAGATCGCCAAGCCCGAGGCGGCCAGCAAGGGCGATAAGCCGAAGCGTCCACGGAGCACGAAGGGCGAGCGGAAGGAGACCGCTCTGCCTCCATCCGGCGGGGGGTGGGACCTCACTCGATCAAGTGTTGCGGACGCGGTTCTGGCTAAATTTCCGATCGGTACACGGGTGCTCTCTCCAGACATCGGCTGCGGCAGGGTTGAAGGCGTCATCGGAGATAAGATCAACGTGTGCTGGAATCAGTTCGGCACCGTGGCGATGAAGCCGGATGCAGCAAAGAAATGGCGAACCATGGGCTGATTCGCGGCTAGCATCCTGCAGCCAATGGACTTTGCTGTGTCCGGCCCTGACGCCCAAGGAAACAATATATTGCGTTCAGACCGTATGGTTTTAGCTATTAGTTGATTTCGGTCTGGCGCCCGCCTTACCGTTTGCGCTTCGCAACCGGCTCGATGCGTGGCGCAGATGACCGACCTGTTCTCCGATCGTGAATGGTTCGCCCTGGTGTCGCACCCTGGCCGTCAACACGTGGTCAAGGCCGAGCTGGAGCGGCAGCGGTACCGGGTCTTCCTGCCCATGTGCCGAAAGCAGCGCCGCCACGCCGGCAAGGTTGAGGTGGTGCTGCGCCCGCTGTTCGAGCGGTACCTGTTCGTCGGCTGCCATACCGAGCAGCCTTTCCACCCCATCACGAACACCCGCGGCGTGGCGTTCCTGGTCCGCAGCGCAAGTGGCATCCCCTGCCGGGTTCCTCCCGCCGCCCTGCGCGAGGTGAAGCGCCGCTGTGACGCCGACGGCGGAGCGGTTGATCTGGTGCCCGGCGCCCGCGTGGCGCGCTGGCAGCCTGACCAGCCGCTCCGGGTTCTGGATGGCCCGTTCCGCGACTTCATCGGCCTGTTTGCTGGTGGTGACGGCGAGACCGCCCGCATCCTCCTCGACCTCTTCGGGCGCCCGACGATCACGACGGTTGGTGCCCAGAGCTTGGAGCCCGTGCAGCCGTGACCGGAATTCCGGCATCGCCCAACCCCACCCATCCCCGACATGGGAAATCCCATATCGCCTACCGCCACCGGGCCGCGCCGCGTCGGCGCCCGCCCATCCTGGCTCCGCACCTCCAACCGCTGAGGCCCCCAATGAACCGCACCGACGTTCTGACCATCCTGGCTGCGCCGCTGATCCGCGAAGGTCACGTCCCTGAACGTGGTGTAGGAGCTGTGGGGAACCGGCCCGCCGAAGCGC
>NZ_QLKQ01000020.1 GCF_003349955.1 Azospirillum brasilense | reverse complement strand
CCCTTCCCACGGCGCGAGCCGTGGGAAGGGTGGGGGCCCAGTGCGACCACCTCCCCCTACCACGACCAGTCCGCGCTGAGCGCTTCCTCCTCCAGATCCAGCCACGCCCCGGCCAGCGGCCCAACCGTCAGGTCGCCGCCCAGGCCCGCGTCGCCCATCGCTCCGGCGAAGCCGTCCTGCATGTCGGCCAGCGCGGCGGAGGACAGGCCGCCGCCGGTCTGCAGGGTCACGTCGAACCGCCGCCCCTCACCCGCCGCAACGAGCTGCACCGCCCCCAGAGCCGGCAGCCGCATCTGCAGGACCAGCGCGCTTCCCGTCTGAAGGTCCGCCCCGTCGGAAATGGCGCAGAGCAGGCCACGGCAGCCGCCCGCCGCCGTGCCGTCCATCACCGGGATGCTCATCACCCGCCACTCCCGCCCGTCGGCGGTGCGGCGGTGGCGCGGCGCCAGCGCCAGGTCGAGATCGTCCAGCAGGGCGCCGCCGTCGAGCTGCTCCAGCAGCCGGCAGCGCTTCGGCCCCAGCCACGCCCGCGCGCCGTTGGCGGTCGCCGCCAGGAAGAAGGCCAACCCGAGACCGAAGGTGGAATCGCAGCGCGGCAGCCCGCCGCGCAGCTCCTGCGCCGCCCGCGGGTCCAGCGCCTCGACCACCGCCAGCAGATGGCCAACCTCGGCGACCGCGTCCGGCATGAGCACACCCATCAGTGGACAACGGGCATCAGTAGACGACGGCGTCCGATTCGTCCGATTGCGGAAGGACGATCGCCCCGTCGTCCGCCATCGCCTTGGCGACCTGCACGATCTCCGCCTGCGCCTCGTTGACGTCGCGCATGCGCACCGGCCCCATGTTCTCGATCTCGTCCTGCAGGATCATGCGGGCGCGCTCGGACAGGACGGACAGGAAATGGTCGCGCTGCAGCGCCTCCGCCCCCTTGAGCGCGATGGCGAGCTGGCCGGTGTCGCAGCGCCGGATCACCGCCTGGAGCGACACGCGGTCGAGCCGCAGCAGGTCCTCGAAGGTGAACATGAGCTGGCGGATGCGGTGGGTCGAATCCGGCATCACCGCGTCCAGGTCGGTGAAGATGTCCGCCATGGTGTCGCGGTCGATGCGGTTGAAGATGTCGGCCATCCGCTCGTGCGTGTCGGCGCCGTGGGTGCGCGCGTAGTTCGCCATGAACTCGTTGTGCAGGATGGATTCGATGTCCAGCAGCACCTCGCGCTGCACGGATTCGATCTGGATCATCCGCTCGATCACCTCCAGCCGCAGCGCCGGGGCCAGCAGCGGCAGCACCTTGGCGGCGTGGTCGCTGCGCATGCGCGACAGGATGACCGCCGCCGTCTGGGGATACTCGCCGGCCAGATAGGTGGCGAGCACGCCCTCGTTCACGTTGGACATCTTCTCCCACATGGTGCGGCCGGCCGGGCCGCGGATCTCGCCCATGATCTCCGACACGCGGTCGTCGGGCAGGAAACGGGAGAGCATTCGCTCCGTGCTGTCGTAGGAGCCGACCACGGAGCCGGTGTTGGCGAAGCGCTCCGTGAAGCTGCGCAGCAGCGCCTCGACGAGGTTGGAGGTGACGTTGCCCAGGCTGGCCATGGCGCGGCTGACCATGCGGATCTCGTCGTCGTCCAGCTTCTCCATCAGGCGGGAGCCGCGCTCCTCGCCCAGCGCCAGGAAGATCACCGCGGTCCTCTCCGACCCGCTCAGGCTCTTGAAATTGTCTCGGATCTTGATCGGCATGCCCATGCTGGCACCTCAGAAGAAGCGGTCGGCGGTCAGGGTGGAATGGTCGGAGTCGTCATCGCGCTCCACCGGGCGGTCGCCCTGCAGGCGGTCGTGACGGAAGGCGTTCGCCAGGACGCTGCCGGCGACCAGCACCATGCGGTGCGGCACCAGCGGGTTGGGATCGAGCGCGTTCAGGAGGGTGACGACGGCCGTCTCGTCGTCCACCGTGACGCCCCGCCGCCGGGCGAAGGCGGTCACGCTGTCGGCCATCCCCGACGCCCCGGCGGAGGGTGCGGCGGGCGGCGCCGACAGGCCGGCGGAGGGAACGGCGGGCAGCAGCCGGGGCTCGGTCATCGCGTCAGGTTCCCCCATAGGAGCGGATCAGGCTGTTGGCGATCAGGAACCAGCCGTCGGTCAGCACGAAGAAGATGATCTTGAAGGGCAGCGCGATCATCACCGGCGGCAGCATCATCATGCCCATCGCCATCAGCACCGCCGCCACCACCATGTCGATCACCAGAAAGGGCAGGAAGATCAGGAAGCCGATCTCGAAGGCGCGGCGCAGTTCCGACAGCAGGAAGGCCGGAACCAGCACGCGCAGGTCGGCGGTGGCCGCCGTCTTCGGCTGCTCGGATTCCGGTTTGCCGGTGAAGCCGGCGAAGGCCGACAGGTCCTTGTCCCGCACCTGGGAGGCCATGAAGTTGCGGAAGGGCTCGACCATCCGCTCCAGCCCCTGCTCCTGGGTCACCTGCTCGTTCAGCATGGGGCGCAGCCCGTCCTGCCACGCCGCGTCGAAGACCGGCCCCATGATGTGGAAGGTCAGGAACATGGCGAGGCTGATCAGCACCATGTTCGGCGGCGACTGCTGAAGCCCGAGCGCGGAGCGCAGCAGCGACAGCACGACGATGATCCGGGTGAAGGAGGTCGCCATGACCAGCAGGCCCGGCGCCACGCTGAGCACCGTCAGCAGGACGATGCCCTGGATGACGCGTCCGGACAGCGATCCGCTCTCCCCCGTGGCGCTGCCGAGCGCGCTGCCGATGGAGGACAGGTCCAGCCCGCCGCCCTGCGCCCAGGCCGCCGCGGGAAGCAGCGCGGCGAAGGCGACGGCCAGGGCGGGCGGAAGCAGGCGTCGGATCATGGCGGGACCCCGTGGATGCGGCGCAAGGGGGGTCAATCGATCGCCAGATCGGTGCGCACGATCTCGGTCAGCGTGACGCCCAGCCGCTGGTCCTCGACAATCACCACCTCGCCGCGGGCGACCAGACGGTGGTTCACCAGAACCTCCACCGGCTCGTCCACCTTGCGCTCCAGCTCCACCACGGCGCCACGGCCGAGCTTCAGGAGCTGCGCCACCAGCATGCTGGTGCGGCCGAGCACCACCTGCACGTCCACCGGGACGTTGTAGATGGCGTTCATCGATCCACCGGCGACCGCCGCAGCGGGGATGCCGATGGCGTCCTTCTCGGCGGGCTTGGCGTCGTCTTCCAGAACGTCGAGGTTCAGTGGGGCCATGATGCGGTGCTTTCCGTGTCGGTGAAGAGGTCATGTTCGGTGGACAGGGCGGCCAGCGCGCGGTCGCACAGGCCGTCGACGGCGCGCTCCACCGCGGCGGGGTCGTAGCGCAGGCCCCCGGCCTCCCAGGCGGCGTCCAGCCCGCCGGGCGGCAGGGACGGGTCGGCGACGACCTCCAGCGCGCCCTTGAAGCCAAGCGACTCCGGGTCGGCCAGCCGGGCGCGGACGGGTTCCGCCAGAGCGGGGTGGACGCGCAGCCGCAGCCGTGGCGATCCGCCGGCCAGCCGCAGGGCGTCCGAAGCGAGCCGTTCGGTCTCGGCCGCCCCGATCCGTTCCAGCAGCGCCGGGGCGAGGCGGCGGACAAGCGCCAGCATCACCGCCGCCCCCTGCGCCTCCACCCCGCGCAGGGCGTCGGCGAAGCGGTCGTCCAGCGCGGCCAGTTGCTCGTCGAGGTGGGAGAGCGCCTGCGCCAGAGCGGCGTCGGTGCGGGCCGCGGCCTCCGCCGCCCCCTCGCGCCGGCCCTGCTCGATCCCTTCGGCGAAGGCGCGGACCTCGGCGTCGTAGACGGCGGCCTGGAGGTGGCGTTCGGAATGGACGATTTCATCGAGCGGGTCGATGGGGTCCGGTTCGGGAACGGCGCCGAACTCCGCCGCCGCCTGCGCTGCGGCCTGGGCCGTGCTGTCAAAGCGCAGGTCGAAGCGGTAGCGCGGGTAGCCCATCAGACCGCCTCCTCGTAGAGCCAGGAGCGCAGGATGTCGATCGCCTCGTCCGGGTACTGGTCCACGATGTCACCCAGCCGGCGGATGGAGGAGGCGCGCACCCGGCCCTCCACCGTGCGCAGTTCGATGAGCTGGTCCATCGTCTCCTCGATGCCCGGCAGGGCCGCCGCCGGCTCGCCCGCGTCGGTGAGCTGGGCCGCCTGCAGGACGGGATCGCCGCCCATGGCCGGACCGGTGAGCTGCGGCATCGCCGCTCCCGCGGCCAGCGCCGGGGCGGCGGTTTCGGCCGCCACCGGCTCCGGCGCCGGGAAGACGCGGCGGATCAGCGGGCGCAGCCCCAGCACGATCAGCAGGCCGCAGAGCACCAGCAGGATCACCCACTGGATCAGCGTCATCACGTTGCGGCTGAGCGTGTCGACGATCTCGGCCATCGGCTCGCGGGCACCCAGCTCGGGGGCGAGGTTGACGAACTCCAGGTTGTCCACCGTGACCCGGTCGCCGCGCGCCTCGCTGAAGCCCATGGCGGAGCGCACCAGCTCGGTGATGCGCTGCAACTCCTCGGGCGAGCGCGCCTCGTAGCTGCGGGTGCCGTCCTGCGCCGTCGCCCAGGTGCCGTTGACCAGCACGGCGACGCTGACCCGGCGGATGTCGCCCGGCTCGATCACCGTTTCGCGGGCGACGTTGGAAATCTCGTAATTGACCGTCTCCTCCTGGCGCTTGGAGTCGGAGGAGGAGCGGTTGTTCTGGGACTGGGCGCGGACCTCGCGCTGCGGCAGGTTCTGCTCGGCGGTGACCGGCGGCTCGCCCGTGCTGTCCAGGCTGCGGTCCTGCTCCTGCACCGTCTGGGTGGAGCGGACAACCTGGCTGTTCGGGTCGAAGCTCTGGCTGCGCACGACCTCGCGCTTGGTTTCGACGTCGACAGCAACCTGAACGCGAACATTGCCCTGCCCGAGCCGCGCCACCAGCATCTGCTCGATGGCGCGGGAGATGCGCGTCTCGTGCCCGGCGCGCAGCCCGTCGACCTTCGCGGAGGAGCGGGCGTCGCCGTCCTCCTCGGTCAGCAGCACCTCGCCGGAGGCGTCGAGCACGGTGACGGCGCTCGGCTTCAGGTTGGGCACGGCGGCGGAGACGAGGTGGCGGATCGACAGCGCCTGCCGCCGCTCCAGCGGCGCCCGGCCGCGCATGCGCACCACGATGGAGGCGGTGGGCGTGGGGGCGGCGCGCGAGAACTCCTCGCGGTCGGGAAGCACGATGTGGACGCGCGCCGCCTCGATGCCGGACAGCGTCTCGATGGTGCGGGCCAGTTCGCCTTCCATGGCGCGCAGCCGGTTCATCCGCTGCATGAAGCTGGTGATGCCCAGCGGCTTGTCGGTGTCGAACAGCTCGTAGCCGATGCCGCCGCGCGACGGCAGGCCCTTCTCGGCCAGCAGCATGCGCAGCCGCGGCACCTCGGCCTCCGGCACCTGGACGGCGGTGCCGTCGAAGGCGGCGGACACCGGCACGCCCATGGCCTCCACCGCCTTGACGATGCGCCCGGCCTCCGCCGGTTCCAGCCCGGTGTAGAGCGGCGTCATGTGCGGCCGCGACAGCAGCACCGCCATGGTGGCGACCGCCAGGACGATGCCGACGCCCGTGCCGGCCAGCACCAGAAGGCGCGTGCGCCCAAGCGTCCGCAGATTGTCGATCAGTCCCGTCACGACACCCGCACCTTTAAAGTTTCCGAAAAGCGGGGACCGTAATGTTCACCCCGTGAGCCTTCACAACCTACCGGGATGACTTTTAAGCGGAGTAAAAGCCGCGAAGATCGACCGGGAGGAAGTCGCTAAAACTTGATCGTTTAAAACAGTCTCTCAAATTTTCGGTATTTTGGAGGCGCCGGCCGCGATGAATACAGATGCTGGAAAGGCAAGGACGGGAACGCCGGGCCGGCAGCGGATGTACGTCATCGTGCTGCCGCTGGCCCGGCTGGCGCTGGGCGCGGCGGCCCTGTGCGGCGTCGCCGCGGCGGGCTTCGGCGGCTACTGGATGGCCGTCGGGCCGGACGGGGTGGCGCGGCTGTTCGAGGGCACGCCCATCGCCGAGCCGGCCCAGGCAACGCTCGACATGCCGGAGCTGCTGGTGAACCTGCGCCCCGACACGCCGTCGCGCTTCATGAAGATCGGGGTGACGCTGGCGCTGGCGCCCAAGGACCGCGGCCGGGTGGAGCAGGCGATGCCCCACCTCGTCAACGCCCAGCAGGAGTTCCTGCGCAACCTCGACCAGCACGACCTGCGCGGTTCCGCCGGCCTGCTGCGACTGCGCGACGAGCTGCGCCGCCGCTTCAACCTGATCCTCGGCCCGGACACGGTGTCCGACGTCCTGCTGCGCAGCCTTCTCACCCAATAGCCGACCCAGAGGAACGGATGAGCACTCCCATCGACACGGACGACGGCGGCGAAAGCGGCGGTTCCGGGAACGGTTCCGGGGACGGTTCCGGGGACGACCTCGACTGGGGCCTGGACGCCGGCTCCGGTGAGTCCGAGGCCGCCGCCCTGATGGCCGACACCAAGGAGCTGAGCCAGGAGGAGATCGACCGCCTGCTGAACTTCGCCGTCGGGCCGCAGACGGAATCCGCCGGGCAGACCCGCGCCATCGAGCGGCTGATCAGCACGACGACGGTCAACAAGGACCGGCTGCCGATGCTGGACGTGGTCTTCGACCGCATGGTCCGGCTGCTGAACACGTCGCTGCGCCAGTTCTCCTCGACCAGCGTGGAGGCCAGCCTGCTGCGCATCGACTGGCTGCGCTACAACGAGTTCCTCGACACCATCGAACTTCCGGCCCTGGTCGGCGTCGCGCGGGCGGAGCAGTGGGACAACCACATCGTCGTGTCGGTCGACAGCGCGCTGATCTACTGCATGATGGACGTGCTGCTGGGCGGGCGGCGCAGCCGCGCCCGGCGCATCGACGGGCGCACCTACACCTCGATCGAGCGCAAGATCACCGAGCGGCTGATCAAGGTCATCCTCCAGGACCTCAGCCAGTCCTTCGACCCGATCACGCCCATCGACTTCACCTTCGACCGGCTGGAGACGAACCCGCAATTCGCCACCATCACCCGCGCCACCAACGCGGTGATCCGCGTGCGCATCGCGGTGGAGGTGGAGCGCCGCGTCGGCCACGCCGAGGTGGTCATCCCCTACGCCACGCTGGAGCCGGTGCGCGGCAAGCTGGTGCAGACCTTCATGGGCGAGAAGTTCGGCCACGACACGGTGTGGGAAAGCCACCTGAAGGCCGAGCTGATGCGCGCCAAGCTGGACCTCGTCGCGGTGCTGCAGCAGACGCAGGTGTCGCTGGGCGAGGTGCTGAACTGGGAAAAGGGCACCTCGCTGAAGCTGCGCATCGACCCCGACGCGCCGGTGGTGCTGCAAAGCAAGACCACCCCCCTCTTCGCCGGCCACATGGGCCAGCGCAACGGCAACATCTCCGTCAAGATCGACACCGACCTGGAGACCAAGCAGGAGCTGATCGATGGTCTCATTCCTCATTGACGCCGTCCTGGCGGTCATGCTCGTCACCGCCACGGTGTTCCTGGTGATCGTCAACAAGCGGCTGAAGGTGATGCGGTCCAGCCAAGCCGAGATCGGCGCGCTGATCGGCACCTTCTCCAAGACCATCGACGAGACGGAGGCCTCGGTGCAGCGGCTGGTCGCCGCCGCGACGGAGGCGTCCGCCAAGCTGTCCGACGGGCTCGACCGCGCCAAGGGCGTGACCGAGGAGGCGGCGCTGGTCCTCGGCTCCTGCGAGCGGGCGTCCAAGCGCATCGAGGCGTCCGTGCAGGAGGCCCGCGCCCTGGTCCGCCGGCTGGAGGACGGCCCGGCGCCGCGCCCGCGGCCCCGACCGGTGCCGCCGCCCGCCTCCGTTATGGAACCGGTGCCTGCCCCGGCGAACGCCGCCTCGGCGCCGGACAGCGACGCGACGGAGGACGAGGACGGCTTCCGCCCGATGCGCGTCGCCGCGCTGGCCGGGGCCGCCGCCCGCCCGGCGGAGGAGCCGCCGCCCGTCCCGGAGGCCGCCATCGAGACCGCCGAATCCACCGTGGACACCGGCGGCGCGCGGCAGCAGGCCGCCAACGCCTTCTACGCCCGGCTGCGGGCCATCGGACCGGAGCGCTGACCCATGCTGCGCGTGCTTCCCATCACTCTGGTGGCGCTCCTGATGGTGCTGCCGCTCAAGCTCGGCTCGCTGATGGAAGGGCTGCCGGTCGTCGCCCAGCAGTTCGACCGCGAGTTCGGCAAGCATGAGCGCCCCTGGGCCAAGGACCTGAAGGGCGGCGCCGAGGCGTCTTCGGACACCACGCCCGAGCCGGCGGGCTCCGCCATGGCGGCCTTGCCGGCGACCCCGGCGGCCCCGCCCGTGGACGCCGCCCTGCCGGCGGCGAGCTGCACCGACCCGGCCCTGCGCGCCGCCATCGCGGAGCAGAAGGCCGACGTGACCGCCCGCACCCGCCATCTCGGCGAGGCGGAAGCCGTGCTGACCGCCACCGAGACCCGCGCCACCGCCCAGATCCAGAAGCTGAGCGCCATCAAGCGCGACGTGGAGGCGCTGATGCAGCAGCGCTCCAACCTTCAGGCGGAAGATCTGAAGCGCATGGTGACGATCTACGAGACGATGAAGCCGCGCGACGCCGCGCGCATCTTCAACGACCTGGAAACCGACATCATCATCGATGTGCTGGACCGCATGGCCGAGCGCCGCTCCGCCCCGATCATCGCGGAACTGGAGGACGGCAAGGCGCGCGAGGTCACCCGCCTCGTCCTGCAACGGCGCGCCCTGCCCGGCGACCGCCCGCCGCCGCCTGCCCCGCTGCCCGTCCGCCTGACGCAGACGCCGACGAACTGAACCCGGCCCCGGCTGCCAGACACGCGGTTCTCCCAAAAAGAGGCATCATGCCCAGTCTTCCCGACGTCATCGCCGCCCCGCCGCCCCGCCCCGCCCGTTCCGCGGAGGCGACGGCGGCGCCGTCCTCCGGCGCACCGGGCGAGCACGAGGCGTCCGGCACGCCCTTCGCCGACCTGCTGGACGACGCGGCGGAACGCGGCGGCGCCGAGGCGGACGGAGAGCAAGCGGATTCCTCCAACCAGACCGGCGGCGCGCCGGCCGGGGCCGACGCCGCCCTGGTAGCGCTCCTGCCGCTGCTGACCGCACCGCCGCCGGCGACGGCGCCCGGCATCGCGGCGGCCGGGGCCGTGGCGGAGTCTGTGCCATCGACCGGCACCTTGCCCCTGGCGCCGCCCGTCACGGCCCCCGCTGCGGAAAACGCCGCAGCCCCCCAGCCACCGGCTCCGGCCCAACCCGGTTCGCCGCAACCAGCCGCGCCGCTGCCCATGGTGCCCACCGCCGCGGCAGCCCTGGACGCCAGACCGGACGGGACGCCGCAGGCCACGACTGACGCCTCGGCATCCGCCACCCCGACCGTTCCCCCGCCGGCCTCCGGCGCCAAACCGGACTCGGCCCCGCTGTTCCAGGCCAAGGACTCCGCGACGCCCGCCAAGGGCGACGCGACGCAGGCTCCCTCCCCCCAGATTCAGCCGACGATGGCCCAGGCGGGCGGCAACGCCGCGTCCAACGGCGGCACCAGCCAGAATCCGGGCCAGAATCCGGGCCAGGGGCAAGGCCGCGGCAGCCCGGCCGGACCGGAAGCCTTGTCGGCGCTCTCCTCCACGGCGGACCCCGTCGGCGCGGCGCCGTTCCCCTCCACCCTCGCCCCGCCGGCGGCCCACGCGGCGGCCCACTACGCGGCGCACCCTGGCGAGAGCGCCGCGGCGCGGCTGCCCGCCGCCCAGGTGGCCGGCCAGCTGGTGCGCGTCGTCGAGGCGGGCGGCGGCGAGTTCCACATCGACCTGAAGCCGGAGGAGCTTGGCCCCGTCCGCGTCGTCGCCGAGCTGAGCGGCGCCCGCGTCGCCCTGCATGTCCAGGCCGAAAGCCCGGAGACGCTGGCCCTGCTGCGCCGGGACATCCATCACCTGGAGCGCGCCCTGTCCGACGCGGGGTTCGAGTTGGACGGCGGCACCCTGAACTTCTCGTTGCGCGGCGACGGCGAGCCGCGCGGCTTCGCCTCCTCCGGCCAGGGCGACGGGACGGGCGGACGCCAGGACGGCCCCGGACGGACCTTCCGCCCAGCCGATCCCATCGGCGCCCTGCCGCCCGAACGCGCCGCCCGCCCCATCGACGGCCTCGTCGACATCTCCGTCTAGCCGCAAGGACCCGCCATGACCACGACCGCGGCCACCAACACGGCCACCACACCCCCCTCCGCCGCCGCGAAGAAGCAGACGGTGGATTACGAGGCGTTCCTGAAGCTGCTGACCGCGCAGCTGCGCAACCAGGACCCGTTGTCGCCGATGGACGCCACCCAGTTCATGACGCAGCTCGCCCAGCTCTCCACCGTGGAGCAGGGCGTGCGGACGAACGAAACGCTGGGGCAGGTGCTGGACACGCTGAAGAACAGCGGCATGCGGCTGGACATGGCCTATCTGGGCCGCAAGGTGGAGGCCGCGTCCGACCGCATCAGCCTGTCGGAGGGCAAGGCGGAGATGGCCTACGCCATCGACGGGGCCGCCGCGTCGGTGAAGATCGAGGTGGTGAACGACGCCGGGCAGGTGATCTACAGCGCGCCCGGCAGCCCGAAGACCGGCCGCCAGACCTTCACCTGGGACGGCAAGCGCAGCGATGGCGCCACCGCCGCGGACGGCACCTACCTCGTGCGCGTGACGGCGAAGGACAAGGCGGGCACGTCGCTGACCACCGCCACCGTGACGACCGACACGGTGAAGGAGGTGCGCAGCGTCAACGGCGAGACGGAATTCGTCCTGAAGGGCGGCGCCGTCGTGAAGGGCACGGACATCCTGTCCGCGTCGTAAACTCCGTCCTCAACAAACGAAAAACCCCTTCTCCCGAGACCGGGAGAAGGGGTTTTTCGTTGCGAGGCGTCGCGTCACTTGGCCGAGACGGTGCCGTTCCAGCCGGGCTCGACGCCCTTCATGTCGGGAAGCCGGTGGGCGATGCCCTTGTGGCAGTCGATGCAGGTCCGCTCACCCGTGAACAGGTAGGTCTCGTGCATCTTCGCCGCCCGCGGGTTCTGGCGGGTGATGTCCATGGATTCCGCGCTGTGGCAGTTGCGGCATTCCAGGGAGTTGTTGGATTTCAGCCGTTCCCATTCGTGGGTGGCCAGCTCCAGCCGCTTGTCGAGGAACTTCTCGCGGGTGTCGATGGTGCCGAAGATCTTGCCCCAAACCTCCTTCGACGCCTGCATCTTGCGGCCGATCTTGTGCGTCCAGTCGTGCGGGACGTGGCAGTCCGGGCAGGTGGCGCGCACGCCGGAGCGGTTGGTGAAGTGGATGGTCTGCTTCAGCTCCTCGTAAGGGTTGTTCTTCATCTCGTGGCAGGAGATGCAGAAGGCCTCCTTGTTGGTGACCTCCAGGGCGGTGTTGAAGCCGCCCCAGAACATCACGCCGGCCAGGAAACCGCCCAGCGTCAGGAAACCCAGGCTGAAATGAACGCTGGGCCGCGAGAAGACGCGCCAGAAGCGCCCGGCGAGGCTCAGAAGGCCCTTCATTTGGCGCCTTCCTTTCCGCCGGCCAGGATGCTGTCGATGTCGCGGAAGCGGTTGCCGACGATCGGCTGGGCGTCGGTCTGCGGCACGTGGCACTGGGTGCAGAAGTAGCGCCGCGGGCTGACCGCGCCCAGCGTCTGGCCGTCGCGGTCCTGGAAGTGGGTGACCGAGATCATCGGGGCCTGCGAGCCCTCGGTGTTCTTGCGGTCATGGCAGGTCATGCACTTGTTGATGTTCAGGTCGATCTGGTAGTCGCGGATCGCGTGCGGGATCAGCGGCGGCTGGTCGGCGTAGTTCCGCGCCCGCTTGTGATCGTCGGTGATCTCCTTCGCCATCGGGTCGGCGGGGATCTCCTGGGTGATCGGGTGCGGGCCGGAGGGAACCTTCGCGGGGGCGGCCCCGTCCGCGGCGAACACGCCGGACACCAGGAGCGGCATGGCCGCGGCCAGCGCGAGGGCGGCAAAGGTGATGCGGGTCTTCATGGACGGGCTCCTCACGCGACGGGGATGATCTTGACCGCGCATTTCTTGAAGTCGGTCTGCTTGCTCAGCGGGTCGGTGGCGTCCAGCGTCACCTTGTTGATGAGCACCGTGTGGTCGAAGAAGGGCACGAAGACGAGACCCCGCGGCGGCTTGTTGCGGCCCCGCGTCTCGACCCGCACCCGCACCTCGCCACGGCGGGAGGCGATGCGCACCTCCTGCCCGCGCCGCAGGTTCAGGTCCTTGGCGTCGTCGGGATGGATGAAGACGACGGCGCTGGGGAAGGCCTTGCGCAGCTCCGGAACGCGCAGCGTCATGGAGCCGGAGTGCCAATGCTCGACCACGCGGCCGGTGCAGAGCCAGAACGGATAATCCTTGTCCGGCGATTCCGCCGCCGGTTCATAGGGCAGCGCGAAGATGTTCGCCTTGCCGTCCTTGTTGCCGTAGAAGCGCACGCCCTCGCCCGCCGGAACGTAGGGGTCGAAGCCCTCGCGGTAGCGCCACTTCGTCTCCTTGCCGTTCACCACCGGCCAACGCAGGCCGCGCTCCTGGTGGTACATGTCGTAGGGGGCGAGGTCGTGGCCGTGGCCGCGCCCGAAGGTGGCGTATTCCTCGAACAGGCCCTTGTGGACGTAGAAGCCGAAGGCCTGCGATTCGCGGTTCTCATAGGCCGGGTCGCAGTCCGACAGCGGGAAGGCGTTGACCTGACCGTTGCAGTACAGCACGTCGTAGAGCGTCTTGCCGCGGACCTCCGGCTTCTTGGCGATCAGCTCCTCCGGCCACACCTCCTCGATCTTGAAGCGCTTGGAGAACTCGATGATCTGCCAGAGGTCGGAGCGCGCCTCGCCGGGCGCGCCGACGAGCTGGTGCCACACCTGGGTGCGGCGTTCGGCGTTGCCGTAGCCGCCTTCCTTCTCCACCCACATGGCGGTCGGCAGGATCAGGTCGGCGGCCAGCGCCGTCACCGTCGGATAGGCGTCCGACACGACGATGAAGTTCTCCGGGTTCCGATAGCCCTGGTACGTCTCGTTCGCCGTGTTCGGCGCCGTCTGCATGTTGTTGTTGCACTGGACCCAGTAGGCGTTGAGCTTGCCGTCCTTCAGCATGCGGTCCTGCTGGACGGCGTGGTAGCCGACCTTGTCCGGGATCGTGCCTTCCGGCAGCTTCCAGATCTCCTCGGCGTGCTTGCGGTGTTCCGGGTTGGTGACCACCATGTCGGCGGGCAGCCGGTGCGAGAAGGTGCCGACCTCGCGCGCCGTGCCGCAGGCCGAGGGCTGGCCGGTCAGCGAGAAGGGGCCGCAGCCCGGCTGGCTGATCTTCCCGGTCAGCAGATGGATGTTGTAGACGAGGTTGTTGGCCCAGACGCCGCGGGTGTGCTGGTTGAAGCCCATGGTCCAGAAGGACATGACCTTCACCTTCGGGTCGGCGTACAGCTCGGCCAGCGCCTCCAGCCGGTTCTTCGGCACACCCGACAGCTCGTGCGCCTTCTCCAGCGTGTAGGGCTCGACGAACTTGGCAAACTCCTCGAAGGAGATCGGGTCGGACTCGTTGGCCTTGGCGACGTTCTTCGCCTTCTGCTCCAGCGGATGCTCGGGCCGCAGGCCGTAGCCGATGTCGTCGCGGCCGCGCTTGAAGTTGACGTGCTTGGCGATGAACTCCTGGTTCACCCGGCCCGTCTTGATGATGTGGTTGGCGATGTAGTTGAGGATTGCCAGATCGGACTGCGGCGTGAAGACCAGGCCGATGTCGGCGAGGTCGAAGCTGCGGTGCTCGTAGGTGGACAGGACGGCGACCTTGCAGCCCTCATGGGTCAGCCGGCGGTCGGTGACGCGGGTCCACAGGATGGGGTGCATCTCCGCCATGTTGGAGCCCCACAGCACGAAGGCGTCGGCCTGCTCCATGTCGTCGTAGCAGCCCATCGGCTCGTCCATGCCGAAGGTGCGCATGAAGCCGACCACCGCCGACGCCATGCAGTGGCGGGCGTTGGGGTCGAGGTTGTTGGAGCGCAGGCCCGCCTTCATGAACTTGGAGGCGGCGTAGCCTTCCATGATCGTCCACTGGCCGGAGCCGAACATGCCCACCGCGGTCGGACCCTTCTTCTTCAGGGTCTCCTTCCACTTGGTGGCCATGATGTCGAAGGCCTGGTCCCAGCTGATCGGGGTGAACTCGCCTTCCTTGTGGAACTGGCCGTCCTTCATGCGCAGCAGCGGCTGGGTCAGCCGGTCCTCGCCGTACATGATCTTGGACAGGAAATAGCCCTTCACGCAGTTCAGGCCGCGGTTGACCTCGGCCTTCACGTCGCCGTGGGTGGCGACGATGCGCCCCTCCTTCACGCCGACCATGACGCCGCAGCCGGTGCCGCAGAAGCGGCAGGGGGCCTTCGACCAGGTGAGCTTGGCGTCGGCGCCGGCCGTCAGGGTGCCGGCCTCGGCGGTCTGGAGGGCGGCCGGCAGGCTCACACCGGCCGCCGCCGCCGCGGTCACGGCGGCTTGGACCTTCAGATAATCACGGCGGGTCAGGGACATAGGGGGGTGCCTCCTGGGGCGGGTCGTCTTGTCTTGGACGGACGTCAATGGGCGTGGGGGACGAGGGCGGTGTCGGCGGGCATCGGCTCCGCGCAGCGCTCGGCGTCCTCGTAGTGGTGGTAGACCAGCGTGGTGGTGTGGACGCCCGCCATGGCGTTGATGTCGGCGATGCGGTCCAGGACCTCGGCCTCCGTCGCGGTTTCCAGCGTGACGATGGCCTTGCCGTTCTCCGACGCGTGCCAGTCGGCGCCGTCGAGCACGGCGACCAGCTCCTTCAGGGCGGCGGTGCGGTCGGGCGCGTGCTGGATGACGAGGCTGGAAATGTGCAGTTCGGGCATGGCCGCCTCACATCCCGCCGGAGTGGGACAGGATCTGGTACATCCAGACGGAGAAGCCGTAGGCCCCGACCAGCCCGATCGCCAGGAACGGCCAGATCAGGATGGACAGGACGAAAAAGACCAGCCCCTCGAAGCGGCGGGTCGGGGCGGCGGTGTCGGCGGTGCGGGCGGGCGGCGCGGTCATGGCGGTCCCATGGATTGATCGAACGGTATCGCGCACGGCTTTCGCACTTGAGATCCCCTCTCCCCTCCGGGGAGAGGGTTAGGGTGAGGGGGGTGTGCGTGGCGCCACGTCCGGCACAAGCGCAACCCCCTCACCGGCCCTTTGGGCCACCCTCTCCCCAGGGGGGAGAGGGCTATGAAGGGCAAACACGATCACCCTGCGGCGTCACGGCGGAGCTTCATCCTTTCGCATCATGAGTGGCTTGACCGAGGTCAAGTGCCGGCACCGAACCAATCCCTAAGTACCGGTACTTTTGTCGTTTTGGACGTTTTGCCGCACACCAACGCAAAACCCCTCCCCCGCTGGGCACGGGGGAGGGGCTGACGGAGCGAACCGGGATCGGGCGGATTACAGCCGGGTGTTTTCCTGGCGCATCAGACGGTCGATCAGCACGCCCCGCACGAGGTCGGGGCCGAGCTGTTCGGCGGCGGCCTGCTTCAGGGATTTGGCGACGGCGGCGGGATCGACCGACGGGCCGTCGAAGGCGCCCGCCCCCGCCATGCCGAACAGGGCCTGCAACAGGGCGTTGCGCGCGTGGGGCAGATGGCGGCGCAGCAGGTTGGATTGCTCGACGCTGCCCGTCTGCAGGGTGATCTGGGTCAGGATGAAGGCGTTGGTCCGGCCTTCCACCAGCACCGGCACCATCAATTGCCCGACCTCCACATAGAAGGGGCCGGGACCGTCGCTGGGCAAGTCGGGCCCGGCGCCGGCCGTCTGCTCCACGGCCTTCTCCTCGGCGCCGAGCGTCAGTTGCAGGCGCCCGATGCCGTAGCCGACCGCCGCCGCCAGGGCGGCGCAGAGCACGAAGACCGAGTATCGGCTGGGTCCGGGGCGTTGCGGCATGGTCGCGTCTCCCCCACTCAGAAGGGCATGATGATGTCGAAGACCTGCTGGCCGTAGCGCGGCTGCTGGACGTCGGTGATCTGGCCGCGCCCGCCGTAGGTGATCCGCGCCTCGGCGATCTTGTCGTAGTCGATGGTGTTCACGTTGGTGATGTCCTCGGGCCGGATGACCCCGGCGATGCGCATCTCGCGCAGTTCGTAGTTCACCCGCACCTCCTGCCGGCCGGCGATCACGAAGTTGCCGTTGGGCAGCACCTCGGTCACCACCGCCGCGGCGCGCATGGCGATGCGCTCGTTGCGCTGGATCGTCCCGGTGCCGGAGGAGGAGGAGGAGCTGTCCATGTCGACGAGGCTGGACGGGTTCACCGCGTCGGGCAGCACGGCGGGCAGCCGCGACTCCAGCCCGAAGAAGTTCGGCACGCCCGCCGATTCGGCGTTGGAGCGCTGGCGCTGCGTCTGGTTCTGCAACTGCGCCTGATCGGCGATGTTGATGATGACGGTCAGCAGGTCGCCCACCTGCTTGGCCCGCGGGTCGCGGAAGAAGTCGCGGGACCCGGTGCGCCACAGCGAACTCGGCACCTGCTCGTTGGTGTTGGGTCGCGGCATCGGCATGGAGATGACCCGCGCCTCCGGCGCCATGGCGGGGTTGGAGATTTCCGACAGACGCGGCGCCTGCCCCACGTCGGCCAGCCGCCCGCAACCGGCGAGCGCCACCGTCAGGGCGAGGAAGGGAAGCAGGATGCGGTGGGGCGGCTGGGTGCGCATGGGTGGTGTCCTTGATTGGAGCCTTACGGGCGCAGAGGCGAGCCCCCTCCCCAGCCCTCCCCCTCTGCGAGGGAGAGGGTGCCTTCCGCGAAGCGGGGTCCGTCCCCTCCACCTCGCAGAGGGGGAGGGTTAGGGAGGGGGCTGGCTTTCCAAAGCCGGCGCGCCGGCGACGGTGACGGTCTGCGGGCCGGTGATGGTGCCGGTGACGACGATGTTGCTGGCGACGTTCATCACCCGCACCAGTTCCCCCACCCCGCCGTCCTGCAAAGCGCGGCCGCGCGCCATCAGCTGCAGCGGCCCGTCCTCGTAGACGAGGCTGACCGGCTTGTTGCGCTGGACCACCAGCGGGGCGCCGACCGCCGAGGTCTGGATCAGCCGCCCGGCGGAGAGCTGGCGGCGGCTGGCCAGCCCGGCGAGGCTGTCGCGGGAGGTGACGACGGCGCCGTTCAGCCGCTCCAGCGGCATCGGGATGGTGGTCAGGTCGCTGTCGGCGATCACCTCGCCGGTCAGGATGCGGCGCGTCGGCACCGGCACCTCGACCATGATGTCGGCCTTGGCCTTGACCTCGACGATTCGTCCGTTGCTGCTCACCAGCGCGCGGACCAGCCCGCCGCGCGGGTCGTAGGACAGATCGCGCACCGCCTCCACCGGACCGGAGAAGGGCACGGTCAGCACCAGCGAGACCCGCGCGTCCGGCGGCACCGCCGGGCCGAGCGAGGCCGCCAGCTCCTGCGCCAGCAGCGCCTCCACCGCTCCCTCGCCGTCGGAGAGATACGCCGCCTGGACGGGCGCGCCGAGCAGATGCAGGACGACCGCGAGCCCGGCCAGATGACGAACGGAACGCCGCATGGCGGTCACCGCATGTTGGAGAGGGTGGAGGCCATCTGGTCGCCGGCCTCGACCACCTTCGCGTTCATCTCGTAGGCGCGCTGGGCGGAGATGAGTTCGGTGATCTCCTGGACGACGTTGACGTTGGAGGATTCCAGATACTTCTGCCGGATGGTGCCGAAGCCCGCCTGCCCGCCGGTGCCGTCCTGCGGCTCGCCCGAGGCGGGGGTGGCGCGGAAGAGGTTGTCGCCCATCGCCTCCAGCCCGGATTCGTTGACGAACACGGTCATCACGAGCTGGCCCAGCACGCGCGGGCGGGTCTGCCCGTCGACGAAGGCCTGCACCTCGCCGGAGCTGTTCACCGCGATTTCCCGCGTGCCCTGCGGCACGGTGACCTCCGGCAGCACCGGGTGGCCGTCGCTGGTCACGATGGTGCCCTCCGGCGACAGCTTGAAGCCGCCGGCGCGGGTGTAGGCGGTCTCGCCCGCCGGCATACGGATGTTGAAGTAGCCGCGCCCTTCGATGGCGAGGTCCAGTTCGTTCCCGGTCGAGGTCAGGTTGCCGGTCGTGTTGATGCGGTTGACCGCCCCCGGACGCACGCCGAGGCCGACCTCGATGCCGGTCGGGATGA
The DNA here is from genome assembly GCF_003349955.1 of Azospirillum brasilense. Classification (GTDB taxonomy): domain Bacteria; phylum Pseudomonadota; class Alphaproteobacteria; order Azospirillales; family Azospirillaceae; genus Azospirillum; species Azospirillum brasilense_B. The sequence goes on along the minus strand of NZ_QLKQ01000020.1, from coordinate 72,662 downwards.
TGGTGCCGGCGTCGGTGGACTGGCTGCCCTGGCGCCGTTCCGACTGGTACATCAGGTCCTGGAACTCGGCGCGCCCGCGCTTGAAGGCCGTGGTGTTGATGTTGGCGATGTTGTTGGAGATGACCTCGACGTTCAACTGCTGGGCCATCATGCCGGTCGAAGCGATGCTGAGCACGCGCATGGACGCAATCTCCTGGTTTTAAGCGGATTTGCCGAGGCGGTTGATGGCGGAGCGCAGCAGGTCCTGCCCGTCGTCCATCATGCGGGTGACCGACTGGTAGTCGCGCGTCAGCTCCATCATCCGCGACATCTCGGCGATGGACTGGACGTTGGATTGCTCGACCTTGCCCTGGACGATCCGGGTGTCGGGGGCCGGCAACGGCTGGGCGTCCACGGCGTCGAACAGCACGTCACCGGTCTGGGCCAGCGCCTGCGGGCTCTCGAAGCGGACGACGCGCAGACGGGCGATCATCTCGTTGTCGGCGGAAACCAGCCCGTCGGTGCCGATCTCCATCCGGCCGCGGTCGGCCGGGATGACGATGGGTTGCTGGTTGTCGTCCAGATAGGGGAAGCCGCCGGCGTTCACGAGCTGCCCGTCCACGTCGCGCCGCATCCGCCCGTCGCGGGTGTAGCGCGGGCCGTCCGGAGTCTGCACCTGGAGCCAGCCGTCGCCGTCCAGCGCCACGTCGTAGGGGTTGTCGGTCGGCTTCAGGCTGCCCGGGGTGAAGTCGGTGTAGGTGGCGCGGTCGATGGTGAAGGCGATCTTGTCCGACGGCTTCATCCCGCCGCGCTCCATCGCCGCTTCGAACAGCATGCGTTCCCCGCGGAATCCCGCAGTGTTCATGTTGGCGATGTTGTTCGCCACGACATCGAGCTGCCGACGCAAGGCCACTTGCCGCGACAATCCAATGTAAAGGGGATTCTCCATCGCCGGACACCTTCGGTTTGAACGCCGCCTTAACCTAGGTGATGCAGTTTAAAGCCGGGTTTCAACCTGAGGCGCCGCGACGGAAACTGACCGGTGTCTTGGGGGATTTGATTCCGATTTAGATAAAATTTGGGGCAGTCGCGATGCATCCCTGCCGGACCCTGTCCATCTCCCTGGCCCTGCTGTCGGTCACCACCGCCCTCACCGCGCCCGCGAGCGCCGCGGACTCCATCCCCGCCCCCATCACCGTGCAGACGGGGGACCACGCCGACTTCTCGCGCCTGGCGCTGGTCAACGCGCAGGGCGCTCCGGCCGTCGATGTGGGGAGCTGCGGCGGACGCATCGCCTTTTCGCAACCGGTCCCCTGGCCCCTGGCGGCGCTGAACGGCACCTATTCGCGGCGGCTGACCGGCTTCCAGACGGCGGAGGACGGGCGCAGCCTGACGATGGAGTGGCCCTGCGGCGCCCGCGTCTCCGTGCGCCGGGAGCGGCGGATCACCTTCATCGACGTGGCCGACCCGCCGCGCCCGGCGCGCAAGCCCGGCGCCCCGGTCCCGGCGTCCGAGGGCGTTCTGCTGGCCGAGGCGCCCGGCGCGTCGGTGTTCCCTGTGATCGCGCCGCCGGTTCCCGCACCGGCGCCTGTTCCAACAGCGCCCGTCCAAGCGGCGCCCATCAGCCTCACCGAGCGGCTGAACCCGGTCGCCAGCGCCCAGGCGCAGCCGGTCGTGCAGGCGCCGCCCGCGGTGCAGTCACCACCACCGGGTCAGCCGCAACCGGCCGCCAAGGCCCCGCCCCCCGCCCCACCGAAGCCGGAACCGGCCAAGACGGTGGCCGCCGTGCCGCCAACAGCCGTGCCGCCGGCCGTGGCCCCGGACCCCACCGTTCAGGCCGACCCACCGATCCGCGCCTTCGACCTGGACGCCTGGGCCGGCGACGATTACCCCGCTCGCAAGCAGCATCTGGAGCAGCGCATCGCCGAGAGCCAGGGCCGCGCGCGGGTGGACGCGCTGCTCGCCATGGCCCGCTTCACGCTGGCCCGCGCCTTGCCGGAGGAGGGCCGCGCCGCGCTGGACGCCGCGGAGAGCCTGACGCCGGGGCCGGACCAGCGCTACGAGCTGCGCCTGCTGCGCGACGCCTTCCGCGCGCTGGACGGCACCGCCGACCCCGACGACAGCCAGTTCGTCCGCGCCCAGCCCACCACCGCCGCCGCCGACCACCACGTCTGGCGCAGCGCCACCCTGGCTCCCGGCCGCTGGACCGCGGCGAAATCGAGCCTGCCGATCGCGCTCAAGCGCCTGCTGTCCTACCCCGCCGACCTGCGCGGCCGTCTGCTCACCCTGCTCGCCGAATCGGCGGGCGAGGCGGCGGACGGTGCGGCGCTGAACCTGATCGTGCTGGAGATGATCACGCTGGACGGCATCGGCTCCGCCGACGGGCGGCTCGACTTCTTCCGCGGCCGTCTGGCGGAGCTGCACAACGAGACGGCGGAGGCGCTGGCCCATTACAAGCGGGCCGCCGCCCTGCCCAACCTCTACGGCCATCGCGCGCAGGTGCGCTCCATCGAGCTGCGGCTGGCCAGCGGCGCTTTGGACGATCCCGGCGCCATCGCGGAGCTGGAAAGCCTGCGCTACGCCTGGCGCGGCGGCGATGTGGAGACGGACGCGCTGGCCGCGCTGGGCGCCGCCTACACCCGCGCCGGGCGGATCGACGCCGCACTCGACATCTTCGGCCTGCTCGGCCGCCGCTTCGGCGCGACGGCGCGCGGGCGCGCGGCGCTGACCACCGGGCGCGGGCTTCTCGACGCGGTCATCGGCCATCTGGAGACGACTCCGGGCAGCGCGCTCGACGCGCTGTCCCTCCAGCTGCGCTACGGCCGCACGGTGGCGCTGACCGATGACGATGCCGGAACGCGGCAGCGCCGGCTCGCCCGGCTGCTGGCCCGCGGCGGCTTCACGCTGGAGGCCGCGCGCCTGCTCCACACCGTCGCCGAGACCGCGCGCGGCGCCGAGCGCGCGGCGGTCGGGCTGGAGCTGGCCCGCGTGCTGCTCGACGCCGGCCGTGGAGCGGAGGCGCTGGCCGTGCTGGACCACACCGCCGGCCCCGCGCCGGACGCCCAGGCCGCCGACCCTCAAACCGCCAAGCGCCGCGCCCTGCTGCGCGCCGAGGCCTTCGCCACCGAGGGCGAGGCGATGCGCGCCTTCGACGCGCTGCGCGGCCTGACCGGACCCGAGGCGGCGCGCATCCGGGCGGACAGCCTGTTCCGGGCCGGCGAATGGCCGGCGGCCCGCGCCGCCTACGCCGAGCTGCTGGGCGGGCAGGATACGCCCCTGCCGGACGACATCGCCTTCCACGCGCTGGCCGCCTTCCGGGCGGGCGACGACGCGGCGGTCACCGCCGCCGCGGAACGCCACGGCAAGGCGCTGACGGGAACCCGCTGGGCCGGTCTGCTCGACGCCCTGGCCGTCCCGCCCGACCCGGCGGGCAAGCCACTGTCCAGCGCCACGGTCGGCGGCCAGCTCGCCGCCGCCGACGCTCTGGCCGGCGTGCTGCGCCGGTGGAAAGCACCCTGACGGCCCCCGCCCCACACGACGGCTCCCTGAGCCCGATCCCTCTTTTCGGCCGAGCCGGAGGACACACATCATGCGTTTGCTGTTCGGAATCGTCACGGTCTTCCTGAGCGTGCTCGGCGGCTTCGCCGCCATGGGCGGGCGGATGGGCGTGCTGTGGCAGCCCGTGGAGATCGTCATCATCGTGGGCGCCGGCATCGGCGGCTACGTCATCGCCAACTCCATGGCGGTGTTGCGCGCCACCGTGCGCACCATCGGCGCGGTGGCGCGCGGGCGGCACACCAGCAAGGACGAGTATCTCGACCTGATCTCCCTGCTCTACGCCCTGCTGCGGCAGGCGAAATCCAAGGGCGTGTCGAACATCGAGAGCGACATCGACAAGCCGGACGACAGCCCGATCTTCGCCCAGTACCCCTCGGTCTTCCGCCAGCCGCGCTGCGTCACCTTCCTGTGCGACTACATGCGCCTGATCGCGCTGGGCCAGGACAACCCGCACGACCTGGAAGCCCTGATGAACGAGGAGATCGAGACCATCGGGCGCGAGCTGAACCAGGTGCCGAAGGCGCTGCAGAACCTGGCCGACGCCCTGCCGGCGCTGGGCATCGTCGCCGCCGTGCTGGGCGTCATCAACGCCATGAGCGCGATCAGCGAGCCGCCGGAGGTGCTGGGCCACATGATCGGCGGGGCGCTGACCGGCACCTTCCTGGGCGTGCTGCTGTCCTACGGGCTGGTCGGCCCGATCGCCGCCGCCGCCCGCCACCGCCGCGAGGCGGAGCTGACGTTGTTCATCTGCGTGCGCGCGGGGCTGGGCGCCTATCTGCGCGGCAGCCCCCCGCAGGTCTGCGCGGAGTTCGCCCGCAAGGTGCTGTTCGCCGACACGCAGCCGAGCCTCGCCGAGGTCGAGGTCGCCACCACCCTCTCCTCGCAGGCGAAGGCCCGCGAGGCGAGCCAGCCCGCCTGAGGCCCCGCCATGGCCCGCAAGCGCATCGAGCCGACGATCATCATCAAGCGCCGCTACGGCGAGGAGGAGGAGGAGCACAACAGCGCCTGGAAGCTGGCCTACGCCGACTTCGTGACGGCGATGATGACCTTCTTCCTGATCATGTGGCTGATGAACATCACCACGGTGGAGCAGCGCAAAGGCATCGCCGACTATTTCAACCCGGTGGCCCTGTCCCAGTCCAACTCGGGCGCCGACGGCATGCTCGCCGGGCGGGCGGTGGACAAGACGGGGGCATTGTCCACGCCCAACGCGCCGGGGGAGCACAGCGTGCCGGTCGCCGCTCCGCCGGTGGTCGCCTCGCTGGGCGAGAGCGACCGCGAGCCCGCCGGCCGCAAGGACCCCATGCCCCACCCGCCCGGCGGCCGGAGCCAGACGGACCGCGACGCGCGGGCGGAGCTGGAGGCGCTGCTCGACCGCCAGACCGCGGCGCTGAGCGAACAGCAGGGGTTGGAGAAGGCCGAGCGCGACCTGCGCACGGCGCTGGAGACGATGCCGGAGCTGGGGGCGCTCGCCGGCAGCGTGGTCATCGAGCAGACCTCCGTCGGCCTGCGCGTGCAGCTCACCGATCAGGCGAAGGTGTCGATGTACAACGTCGGCTCCGCCCAGATGAACGAGCAGGGGCGCCGCCTGATGCGGCTGGTCGCCGGCGCCGTCGCGTCATCGCCCAACCGCCTCAGCATCACCGGCCACACCGACGCGCTGGGCTATGCGGACGGGGCGAAGTACGGCAACTGGGAACTGTCCAGCGACCGCGCCAACGCCGCCCGCCGCGAGCTGATCGCCGCCGGCGTGCCGGCCCGGCGGATCGTCCGGGTGGAGGGCCGCGCCGACCTCGACCATCTCGACGCCGCCAACCCGCTGGCCCCGCAGAACCGGCGGATCAGCATCATCCTCCTGAAGGCCGCGGCCGGGGAATAGCGCCTTCAGGTCGGGCTGGTCCTCACCATCGGCCGCGCGCGGAGCAGCTGGACGGTGGTCAGGAACCCCAGCACGGCGGCGGCGCTTCCCAGCAGGAAGACGCCGCCGTAGCCGACCCGGTCGGCGAGCAGCCCGGCCAGCGGCCCGGTCAGGCCGTAGGCGACGTCCTGGAAGGCCGCGAAGGCGCCGAGCGCGGTGCCGCGGAGATGCGGCTCGACGAGATGGACGACCTCCCGCCCCATGGCGGGGAAGACCAGCGAGCAGCCGAGCCCCGTCAGGAAGGCGCCGGCCAGCGCCGTGACCGGGTCGCCCGCGCTCCACAGCAGGGCCTGCCCGACCGCCTCCACCGCCAGCGACCCCATCGCCACGCGCAGCCCACCGAAGCGATCGGGCAGATGGCCCAGCGCGAAGCGGACGAGCACGAAGCCGAGGCCGAAGGCGGTCAGGCCGAGCCCGGCGTGGGACCAGCCCTCGTGGACGAAGTGCAGCGAGAAGAAGGCGCCGATGGCGGCGAAACCGATGCCCTGGAGGCTGACGACGGCGCCCTGCCGCCAGATCCGCCCCAGCACGCGGCGGAAGGGCGGGCGCTCGGCGTCGGGATGGGCCGGGGTTCCCTCCATGCGCCGGATCGCCAGAAGCCCAAGGGCGGGCAGCAGCGCGCTGACCGCCATGACGCCGGAGAAACCGAAGCGGTCGAGCAGCGCCAGCCCCAGCGGTCCGCCCGCCGCGAAGGCGCCGTAGAGCGCCGCCCCGATCAGCGCCAGCACGCGGCCCGAGCGCTGCGGGCCGACGATGCCGACCCCCCAGGCGACCACCCCGACCCCGACGAGGCTTTCACCGACGCCGAGGAGCAGGCGGCCCGCCACCAGCACGGAAAAGGCCGACCAGGGCGAGAACGACAGAGGGCCGGCGGCCATCGAAACCAGCCCGCCGGCCACATAGAAGGCCAGCCCCCGCCCGACCGCGCGCTTGGCGCCCTGGCGGTCGGAGACGGCGCCGGCGAAGCCGCGGCTGAGGATGGTGGCGAGGAAGGCGCTTCCCACGCCCAGCCCGGCCCAGACATTGCCCATCCCGAGATCCCCGGCCACGAACAGCGGCACGACGGGAAGGGACAGGGCGACACAGAGGTAGGAGATGAAGAGGACGGCGGTCAGGACGATCAGGCGGCCCTGCGCCGGATCGCGCGACACCGCCGGCCTTTGATCCGGCCGTGTTTGGGGACCCATGGTGTGCTCCACACTGGTCCCCGCCGATGGCCGTCCGTCCGAACACGCGAACGCACTCCGATCGGCGAGGATCGTTGAGTGCGTTGGTTGACGTTGAACGCTTACGGCCAGCGTGGCTGGCGATGCGAGACAGGGTACCAAGCCCGCGGAGAAATGCAACAGGCCGCGTCGGTCGCGACGGGATGGTGCCGGACGAAGGGGCTCAGCGGGCCACGTACCAGTCCGTCCGGTGGTTGAAGGCGACGAAGGCGTTCAGCACCGCCGCCCCCAGCATCGAGGCCAGCACCGCCTTCCCGTCGATCACGAAGACCGCCATTGAGAAGATCACCACGTCGAACATGGCCTGGAGCCAGCCGGCGCGGAAGCCCGTCTTCTCCTGGATGTAGAAGGCGAGAATGCCCACCCCGCCGCCGCTGGAGCCGTGGCGGAACAGGCCGATCACCCCGATGCCGATGCAGAAGCCCGCCAGAACCGCCGCCACATAGGGGTGGAGAGCGTCGTAGCGGATTGCTTGCGGCGCCAGCGTGGTCAGCACCGAGATGCTGGTGACCGCCAGAAGCGACTTCGCAGTGAAGCGCCAGCCGATGCGCGCCAGCGCCAGCGCGTAGAAGGGCAGGTTCACCACGAAGAACACCGGGCCGAAATCCAGCCCCGTGGCGTAGGCGATGACGAAGGACAGCCCCGCCGCCTGCCCGGTGATCAATCCGGCGGCATGCAGTATGGAAATCCCGAACGCGGTCATGATGATGCCGAACAACTGCCCCTGCGCATTATCAAACGCGCTGTGCGCCGCCCGTTTGGTTTCATTTGTTGCAAGGGCAGTGTTTGCGGCCACGGATACTGCATTTTTCTTGAGCACGCTCGGCACCTTCCAGACTTCATTCCATATTGACAGTATCATCAAAGACCAGACCAAGAATAGAGCGGCGTAAGTTCGTTCGCCGTCCCCGCAATCCGTAGTGCGACGCCGCTTCGCGTTCCCGTCGCCCCTGCCCTCGCCATCGATTCCTCCGGATGGCGCCGGCTTTCCGCGCGGGCGTGCGGACGGCGGGACGCGGAATTGCGTGGCCTTGCGGCCATCGTTGCGCCCGCCGCGCAAGAATCGGTCGCGCCGACACCACACGCTTTCCCCGCATCGATCGTCAAAGCGCAACCCAGACGCACAAAGTTCGCGCGGTCCAGCGGATTCTTTCGCCGAATAGACCAATCGGACGGCATCCCACATCGCTACAGTCGCACCGTCCGCTGTTCACGCATCCCATGGTCGCATGGGGCTGCGCGAATGATCGACGCCACCAGCGGCCGCCTTTGAAACCGGCCCCACCAGTGAGGAAAGACAATGGCATTTCCGACCGCCGTGAACGACCAGATCACCGATTCCGTCACCCAGGCCAACACCAAGGTCCTGGGCGACGCGCCGGCGATCGCCATGGGCAACCTGTTCCAGGCCACGGCTCAGGCGCTGGCCAACGCGGCCCACAACGCCACCAACGCCCAGCAGCAGTCCTACGTGACCGCTCAGGCCGCCACCACCCAGGGCGTGGCCACGCTCTACTCGATCGACACCGCCTCCACCGGCGTGGCGACGAAGAGCATCCTCAGCACCGGCGTCAAGGGCCTCGGCTCGTAAGCCGGCCCCACGCCGCCGTCGACGTTTCAAACCACCTGCTCCACCCCGCCTTCCATGAGGGATCGCGGGCGGGCGGCAGACAACCGAAGAGGACCAACAAATGGCTTTCCCGACCGCCGTGAACGACCAGATCACCGATTCCGTCACGCAGGCCAACACCAAGGTCCTGGGCGACGCCCCGGCGATCGCCATGGGCAACCTGTTCCAGGCCACGGCCCAGGCGCTGGCCAACGCGGCGCACAACGCCACCAACAACCAGCAGCAGTCCTACGTGACCATGCAGGCCGCCACGACCATGGGCGTTGCGACGCTCTACTCGATCGACACCGCCTCCACCGGCGTCGCCACCAAGTCGATCCTGGGGAGCTGATGAGCCGACCGGCCAGGTCCGGGCGCCTGCGGGCCTCCGGAACAGGCCGCCGGCCATCCATCCCGAACCATTCGCCAAGGAATAACGTCAGATGGCTTTCCCGACGGCAGTCAACAGCCAGATCACCGATTCCGTAGCCCAGAGCAACGTCCAGGTCGTTGGCAGCTCGCCGGCGATCGCCATGGGCAACCTGTACCAGGCCACCGCCCAGGCGCTGGCCAACGCGGCCCACAACGCGACCCTGGCGCAGCAGCAGATGTACGTCACGGCGCAGGCCGCCACGACGACGGGCGTCGCGATGCTCTACTCCATCGACACCGCGACCACCGGCGCCGCCACGTCGAAGCTCCTCGGCTGATCGGACGGCGGACGCGGCATCCGCCGCCGTCCGCCGCCCGACGCCGGCGCTTTGGCCTCGAACCAACGCAACATCTGATGTAAGGAGCAAACACGATGGCTTTCCCGACCGCCCTGAACAACCAGATCACGGACTCGGTCTCCCAGGTCAACACCAAGGTCCTGGGCGACGCCCCGGCCGTCGCGATGGGCAACCTGTTCGTCGCCACCAGCCAGGCGCTGTCGAACGCGGCCCACAACGCCACGAACAACCAGCAGCAGTCCTACGTGGTGATGCAGGCGGCGACCACGCAGGGCCTGTCGACCCTGTACTCCGTCGACACGGCCTCGACCGGCGTCGTCACCACCCAGATCCTGGGCCTCTCCTAAGGAGAGCCGGCGGGCCGCCCCCGGGACACCGGGGGCGGCCTCCGCCGCAGGTTGAGGCGCCCGGTCGCGCATAAGCCCGTGTCCGCAGAAGCCAGTGGCAGGAGCCTGAAGGCAGGAGTGCGTGAATGCCGGACGGAAGCTCCGCCAGCCTTGACGGATCGGTCGCGGCGAACACGGCGATACCGCTTGGCCTGACCCCATCCCTGGCGATGGACATGACCTACGTCGCCATGGCCGACAGCCTCGGCCTGGCCATGCAGAACGCCGTCGCCAACCAGCAGCGCGCCCAGGTCATCACCGAGGCCGCGCTCGCCCAGGTCCTCACGCTGATCATCACCAAGGGAACCGCAAAATCATGAGCGACGAAGGCACCGTGAACACCCAGGTGATCGACGCGACGTCGGACATCGTCACGCTTCTGACGGGACAGTCCCCCGCGCAGTCGTTCGCCATGCTCGACGCCGTGATGGTCGAGACGCTCGGCATGGCGATGCACAACGCCGTGCACCGCCAGCAGAACGCCGGCATGGTCAATTCCGCCGCGGTCACCGCCGCCTGCGCCAAGATGCTGTCCGTGCCCTTCCCCACCACGCCACCGCCGCCGCCCTCTCCCTCGGGCTCGTCCACCTCCGGCGGCAACGCGTCCCCCCTGCAGCCGCTGACCCCGCTGCTGACGACCTCGCTCACCACGCTGCCCTCCACGGTCACCGGAGGCACCGGGAACGGCACCGTCGCTGGCGGAACCGGAAACAGCACGGTCGCCGGCGGAACCGGGAACAGCACGGTCACCGGCGGCACCGGAAACAGCACCGTCACGGGCGGAGCCGGGAACGGAACCGTCACAGGCGGAACCGGAAACAGCACCGTCACCGGCGGATCGTGATTGATCCCGCGCCCATTTCCCAGCGGCCGGTCTCCCAGGCCACAACGAGCGAGGAGCCTTCATGTCGGAGCCCACGAAGGTCAATGCCCAGATCATTGACGTCATAAACCAGACGCAGACGGCGACCATGAGCCAGCAGGTCGTCACCACCAGCGGTGCGGGAAAGGCCTATCAGGCGGTCGCCCAGTCCACGGCGATGGCCGTGCAGGACGCGACGGACACGCTGCGCAACGTCTCGACCATCGCCACCACGGCGATCGGCGTGGCGATGGCGCAGCTTCTGGCGACGGGCGACCCGAAATACGTCACCGCCCTGACCCAGGCCCAGGGAATGATGACGAGCGCCGCCAACGACTTCACCAGCATCGGTACCGCGGCCTCCACGGTCCTGAATAGCTTCCCGTCGAGCTGACCCTTACGCAGGTGTCCCCACCATGACCGTCTCTGTCGCCAACAAGATGATCCAGAACCGCGCCGGGCTCACCGACCTGGGGCGGCTTGCGCTCGCCTTCATCGATGGCGGGTCGGAGTGGCTCGACTGGGCCATCAGCAACGCCGGTCCGCGCTACGGTTTCCCGGACGAGAGCACGCTCGTGGAGCAGGTCCAGCAGGGTCTTCACGCGACGCGGCTGGCCCTGCTGCCCAATCTGAAGCTGATGGTCAGCCCGGTGAAGCTGATGACGCTGGGGGTGGACAGCCTGCGCACGCTGGCCGATGCCGAATCCGGCGACTCCAGCGCCACCGTGTCGGCCCAGGTCAAGCGCATCCTCGCCGACCACAATCTTCTGACCCAGGACGATTTCGCCGCCAGCGCGTCCTTCCTCTCGGGCCTGGGAGTCTCCGGGGCTCCGGTCTTCCAGTTCATGGGCTTCGACGAGCAGTTGGCGGTGCAGGAACTGCTCTACCGCAAGGAAAGCCAGGGGACGGCGAATCCCGAGCTTCAGAAGGAGGCGGCCGCCTTCGCGGTGGACCAGGCGCGCACCGTGCAGGAGTTCGCCGACTATTATCAGTTCTATCTGATCTACGTGAACCGGCTGGGCTCGCTGACCGCGACGCCCGACGACCGGAAGAAACGGGCCGGCAGCGCGCTGGACACCATCCTGCCGCAGCTTTTCGGCTTCCTGGAATGCCCGCAGGTCGCCCCGCTGGCCGCCCCGGCGGAGGTGGCGCGGGCCGTCTCCGACTGGCAGAAGCGCGGCCGGCCGATCGGCTTCGCCCGCCTGTCGGACGGGGCGCTGCAGATCGTCCGCGACACCGCCTTCCGGGACGAGACCGGCGACGCGGTGCGCGTGCTGGTGGCCGCCTATCTGGCCGGGGCGCAGGCCCTGCTGTCGGCGACGCCGCCGCAGCGCGGCATCATGGGCCAGGACGGCGCGTCCTGCCTGTTCCCCATCTTCGGCAAGGGCAACCAGGCAGAAATCCAGATGGGGTCCGGGGGGGTGATCTCGCTGCGCTGCTTTCGCCCCGATCCCCCCGCCACCGTCACCACCACCGCCACCGCCACCGCCGTCACCACCGCCGCCGCCTGAACCGCCGCAACGGGCGGTGACCGGGGCGGCCCCTTCTGCACCGCCCTGTGCACCGCCTTCTGCGCCGCCCAATGCGCCGCCCACTGCGCCATCCGCTGCGCCATCCACGCCGAGCGCGGCGGCGGCACCGGCGGCGGGCACGCCGCAAAACCGAACCGGACGAAGGAGATCGAAGGATGGGCGTTTCCCAGCCTCCCAGCAGCCCGAAACCTGACGCGGCGCCCGCTCCGGCAACGCCGGACACGCCGGCTCCGACGCCGCCTGCGGCGCCCGCGGTGAATGCTCCGTCACCGGCGCCGGAACCGGTGGCGGCACCCGACACGGCGCCGTTCGAGGCGGGCACCAAGACGCCCGCCGAAATCGCCAGCGCGCTGCTCGACCACGCGGTGAAGAGCGTGAACGCCGCCGCCGAGCAGGCGCTGGCCGCCGTCGAACAGGCCATCCAGCTCGCCGGCCACGCGGTGGAGGCCATCCCCGGCCTGACCGCGCATCCCGGCGGCAACACCGACGAGCAGAGCGCGATGTCCCAGGCGAACGAGGCGATGTCGCAGGCGCTCCAGGCCGCCAGTGGGGCCGGCGCCGGCGGTCAGGCGATGCAGCAGGCCAGCGAGCAGCAGCAGAAGGCCGTCACCGCGGCCAACGAGGCGGCGCAGCAGGCCATGGCCGCGGCAAGCGCGCAGATCGCCCGGGCGATGAACAGCAAGGGCGACCCGGCCCTCTGACACCGCCATCGACCTGCCGCCCCGGAGTGACCACGACGTCGCGCGGTTTTCGGGTGCGCGCAGGTCGGGGGCGTTTGCGCCCGTTTCCGACCCTGGACACAAATCCGGACCCCCAACCGAGCTGAAGGACATTCCGCATGCCGTCCCGCACGCGCCGGAAAGTGATCGTTGTCGCGCCCGAAACCCCGCCGTCCCCTCCGCCCTCCTCTCCGGTGGAGGCGAGCATGGACGCGGTGGCGGCGGCCGCGGCGCTGGCGCTGGGCATGCCGGTGGTGCCGTCCTCGCAGCGCGACGCCCTGCGCGGCTGGACCGCGGTGGCCGTCCACCCGCTCCAGCCGTCGCAGACCGACTGGCTGCGGATGGTGCGCGGGGCCTCCGTCGGAATCGGAACACCCGGCGCGCGGGCCGCCATCGAGACCGCCGCAATCCAGACCGCCGCCATGGAGCGGCTGTTCGTGGCGGGCGAAGGAACGCCGGCCCTGCTGGGCGTGCCGCCCGGGGCGGTCTATGAGGGCGAGCGCTTTCCCCTTCCCGACGACCGGCTGAGCGGCGCCCGGCGCCTGCTGAAACAGGCGTCGGGCGTCGTCGGCGAGGCGAAGGCCGGCCAGCCCATCGGATCCGACGCCATCTCGCGCCGGCTGCGCGGCGTCCGCAACATGCTGCTGCCGCTGATCGAGGCGTTTGCCGGACCGGCGGAGGCGGGCGGCACCGCCCCCTTCCTGGAGGAACGGCGCCAGCTTCGCGGTCTCGACCAGGACATGGCGGCGGCGCAGAGCTGGGACGCCGTGGAAGCCATCATGGCGGGTCTCGACCGGATCATCGACGGGCTGGACGACGCGGCGCAGGCCGCCGGCGGAGTCCATCTGTCCTACAGCGCCGAGGCCGCCTGCCGCCTCCGGCTCGCCATCCGCTTCAAGGTCGCGTCCGACGGGCCGCTTCCCGCGGACCGTCTGGCCGACGCCGACCGCGCGCTGACGCGCCTCGTCAACGGCGGCTATCCGCAACTGGCGGGCTGGCTGCGCAACCGCATGCGGGCGCTGGCGCAGCGGGCGGCCGAGACCGATCCGTCCGGAAACAGCCGTTTCATCGTCCTGGAGGACGGGAGCGCGGGCGCCCGCGGGTGGGTGGTCCGGATTCTCGTCAACCCCGCCCTGCCGGCGCCGGCCTGGTTCGCGCTGTTCCAGCGTCTGCACAACCTCCTGGTCATGGCTCTGTTCACGCTCAAGCTGGAACTGTACGGGATGCTTCACCGGCTGGCCGGCGCGGCGCCCGCGGACGGCACGGCGACGGACGGCACGGCGAGGGACGGCTTTGCGGCGGACGGCGCCGGAAGCGGCGCGTCGGGCGGTGGAAGCCGGGAAGCGGCGGATGACGGGCGCAACGGCTGCGCCGCCACGCTGGTCGACGTGACCTTCCCGCGCCACGGCACCCTGGCCGCCCAGCAGCAATGGCGGCGCTTCACCGGCGACCTGCAGCTCGAAGACGGCCTGCCGCGCCCGGGAATCGCCTACCGGATCACCTCGGCCCTGCGGTCGGTCGATGCCCTGTGCCGCTCCGCCCCCCCGCCACGGAACGCGGCTCCGGCGCTGATCTCCCGGCTGCACGGGCTGCTGGCCAATCAGGATCGGGCCACGGCGGACGGCATCGCGGCGATCCGCGCCCGCATCCGGGAAGGCGTCGCGCCGCTGTCCCTGAAGGCCATCGACGGGCTTGGCGACACCGCGGCGCAGCGGTTGCTCGTCGTGATCCTGGAGCAGCTCTGCCAGGGCTACGGGCTCGCCACGGACAAGGCGCTGGCGACGGCCTTCGACGGCTGGTTCGCCGCCAAGCTTCCCGGTTACGCGGATCTGGGCGCCCTGCCCGCGACCGTCCGCGCGGCCATCAAGACGGCCAAGGACAAAGGCGGCTGGAGCGATGGCGACGCGGCCATCGCAAGCGCTGTCGGATTCGGACTTTGGGTGTCGGCGGCCATGGAAAGCCATCTGGAGAAGCGCACGGCCTTTCTGCGCCATGGCTTCGAGGACTCCGGGGCGCTGCTGACCCACCTCACCACCCTGCCCTCGCTGGCGGCGGCGCTGAACGGTCCGGGCATCCAGCCGGTGATCGAAGGTCCCTGGGCCGCGGCGCTGCATTTGGAGGGGAACTCGCCGGGGCAGGAGCACGCCGCGGCCCCCGTCGCCATCCTGCTCCAGGACGGCGAGCCCGGGCGCCGGCCGGACGATGTCCTCACCGCCGCCGCCTCGCAGATCGAGGACTGGCTGGCCACCCACCGCAGCACCGTCACGCTGGTGCGCGACGGTGGGCAACTGGCCGTCGTCTGGCGTGACGAGGCGGATCTCGGCCCGTTCCGCTATGCCCCGGTCGCGGCCACGCTCACCGTGACCGGCGCCGCGCCGGGCGGGCCGCCGCCCTCGCTGATCCGGGGACTGCCCGTCACCGCCCTGTCCGAGACGATCCGCTCGGTCCGCGAGAGCCTCGCGCAGACCGACGACGGCGCCGTGCGCAGCCGGCTGGCCGCCACGCTGAACGCCCTGACCGCCCTCGGTCTGCGCAGCGGAGCGCCGGAGGGCGCCGACCCGTCGGTGACGGCGCTGCGCCAGGGCCGGTGCCGCCATCTGATGCTGAGCAGCGCGGAGCTGGCGCAAGGGTCCGCCGCCGAGTACCCGCGCAGCTACTACCCCGACGACGCTTTCCGGATCGTCCTGAACGACAATCCCGTCGACGCGGCGCGGCGGCTCGGCCCTTCTCCGACCGGCACGGAAACGCGACGGACTTTGGATCTGCTCGTCGTGAACCAGGGCAGCGGCGGACGGAACGCCGACGGCGAGCCGCTGCTGTCCCCCGGCACCTGGACGGCGGAGGCCCTGGCCGCCAGCGTCGTCGCGCCCCTGGAGGCGTCCGGGTGGACGGCGCGGACCGTGGTTCTGGATTTCCCCTTCTCGGCCCAGATGCTGGAGGTGTTCGCCCCGCTGTGCGCCGGCGAGGGCCGGATGGTCATGACGCTGGACGACAGTCTGGAGCCGATCATGGACCGGGGGATGTGGGACGCCGTCCGGCCGGCGCTGGACCGGAGCGACGCCGAGGCGATCCGCGACGCCATCGACTCGCGGGTCGCGGCCATGACCGCGGCCGCGGTGGGGCGCCTGCATCTGGACGAGATCCTGACCGCGTCCAACGCGGCGATCCACGAGCATCTCGCCAGCCATCCCGACGGACGGGACGCGGTGTCGGTTCTGCGCTGCCTGAAGCCGATCGGCGATGCCCTGCAGGACCCGGACACGCCGCTGGACCGCATCGAAACGGTGCTGCAGGCGCTGCGCGGCACGCCGCTGCCCCGGAACGACTTCGCGGCGGCGGACCAGGCCCTGCTCGATGCCTTCCCGGTCTCCGCCAAGGACGTGACAGCGGATTCGCTGGAACGGTTCCAGGAAAGGCTGCGCCAGCGGGTGGAAACCGTGCTGTCCGATCCCTCCTTCAGGATCGGCCTGGACCCGGCGTGGCTGGCCGGGCGGCCCCTGTACGGATCGCAGCCCGACGCCCTGTGGACCCTTCTCGGCGACCGGTGGGCCAACATTCTCGCGCTCGACCCCGGCCTGTCCAGCGGTCCAGCCCGTTTCGCGGTGTTCAGCCGCGGGACCGGCGAAGTCAAGATCGTCAATATGGCCGCCTGAACATGGCAGCATGACGAAGCGCTGCGCCCGGAAGGTTCCTCCTTCCGGGCGCAGCGCCGGCATTGGCGGTGTTCACAGCGCCGAAGTGGCCGACCGAAAAAGCGAACCCGGATTGTCGCACAGGAAAAGCCCGATCTGCATGGCGTTCAGCACCGGCGTCAGCGTCCCCTTTCCGTCTTCGACCAGCGGTTTCACGAAGGCGTTCATCCTCTTCGCCGCCTTGGACAGATCGTCGATCCCATGCTCGCGGGAATTCTCCAGCCTGTTGTCGCTCAGTATCCGCAGAACGACGGCGATTCCCGCGGTTACGCAGTTGAATTTTCCCTTCGCCTCGTCGAGGCCGTACCATCCGTAAAGCGGCCCCCCTTTCAGGTTCCGGGACGACAGGATCTTCGAGCTTTTGTTCTTCAGAGCGTCGATCTCATCGCGGAAAATTCTGTAGACAGACTCCGAAACCGGTATGGAGATGACGCGCCGGGACGGGTCTTCGAACATTTCCTTGTCGTCGTACCATTCCCCCTCAACCGAGCCGCCCTGCTTGAGGGCCGTCGTGCTGAACATGCTGGCGCTGAGCGACGCCGGGTTGAAGCCGGCGACCGTGCGGTTGATGTCCGCGCCCTTGATCTTTTCGGCAAAGATCGCGAAATGGCCGGCGTAAATGGACGCCAAAGCCTGCATCACGCTGTTGTCCAAGGGTCCTGTCTTCATGTAGCGAAAGAAGCGGTACACCCCGCAGGCTTGATAGCCGAGCGTCCTCATGCAGTATTTCATGAAGTGTACTGTTTCCGGGTCCTTCTCTGGGATGTTTTTAAAATATTCATCGAGGTCCTTGTTGCTGGCCTGCAATGACAGTTTTTGGCTGGTGACGGCAATGAATCCAACGCTGTACATTTCCATGATCGCACCCATCGTGTGAGGCCGGCGCCGAGGCCGACCGGGAGAAGGCACGGGCATGCCACGATCGATGGGCGCTGACGCATCGATGGAGCTGGCAGCGCCCTTGCGAAGCCTGAAACCGGCATGGCCGGATCAAAAAGCGCCGGGTCTCCGGCGCGGGCGCGCGGCGATGAGCATTCCCGTACGCATCGGACGTTTCACCGGCGAGGGACGTGAAGGCCGCCCCTCCGGTGGTGCGGTTCACCGGTGAGCGGCGGCTCCGGTCAGGTTGCGCCGGTACTCGCGCGGGCTTTCCCCGACGAGGCGGCGGAAGCTCTTCTCGAAATGGCTGAGGTCGCCGTAGCCGACGCTCATCGCCACCTCGGTGATCGGCAGCCGCCGCTCGGCGGCCAGCAGCTCGCGCGCCTTGTGGATGCGGATGCGGCCGAGCAGACCCTTGAAGGAGGTCCGAAGCTCCGTCCGGAACAGGTAGCTGAGGTGGGACGGGCTGACATGGGCCTGCCGCGACAGCTCGTCCAGCGTGATCGGGTCGGCGAAGCGCTCCCCCAGGAACACCAGCGCCTTGCGCAGGCCGCCGTGCAGCAGGGCCAGGGCGTCCTGGTCGCGGGTCAGTGCGCAGCGCACCCAGTGATCGGCATCCGATGCCGCCGACGGAGCAACGGACGCGGCCTCCGGATGGCCGTTCGGGTGATCCACCGGGTGGCCCACGGGATGGCCCACGGGATGAATGCCGGACTCCGCGTCCGCCGGCGCGGCGCCGCCGACCATCCAGGGGGCATGGCGGCGCACGTCGCCGTGGCGGATCGGTCGGCCCCCGGTCATCACCGCCAGCCGGGCGATCACCCGCTCCAGCTCGAACAGGTTCTCCGGCCAGGAATGGGCCTTGCACAGGGCGATCAGCTCGTCGGTCCGTGTCTCGTCGGCGCGCCCGCCATGACGCTCCAGGGCGGCGACGACCAGCGGCTCGATGTCCGCCGGGCGGTCGCGCAGCGGCGGCACGGTGGCGCACAGGAAGTCCAGCTCGGCGAGCAGCGGACGGGAGAAACGCCCCTCATCGGCCAGCCGGCGCAGGTCGGTGGTGGTCGAGGCAATGACCCGCGGGTTCCCCATCCCACTGGCCATCCCATTGCCCGCCCCGTTGCCGGACATCATCCAACCGTCCGGCGCGTCGAGCCATTGGCCGAGCTGGGACGGCATGTGCTGAACGATCTGCCCCTGAAGGGCCGGCGTCATCTCATCCACGCCGCTGAGGAACAGCGTGCCGCCGGCGGCCCGCGCGAACCAGTCGGCGGGCACCCCCACCGGGTCCGCGCCGTTGACCTGGATGAAGGGACCGTCGCGCCGCGGTCCGCAGCCGTGGATCGCCGCGGCGAGCTGGGCCTTCTCCGTTCCGAACTCGCCGGTCAGCAGGACGGGCAGCGCGCTGTGGGCGGCCTGTTCCAGAAAGGCGTCCAGCTCGCGCAGCGCCGGGCTCATGCCGACCATCATCAGGGGCCGCCCGAACCGCCGCTCCGCCCAGCGCCGCACTTCGTAGCGCTTGGCCAGATAGCCGCATTGGCGGGCGACGTCCCGCAGCATGGGCGCCTCGGGCGCGGCGCCGTCCGGTGCGCGGTCGAGGACCAGCCGCATTTCGCCGACCGGCGCGTCGGCGTAGGTGATGGGCACCACCACGGCCTCCGGGTCGGCCGCGGCGTCGTTGGGGTCGCCGTCCGCCGTCCAGCAGAGGCGGCCATCCGCCCGGTCCTGGGCGAGCACCAGAGTGCCCATGTCCTGAAGCCACAGCGCGCCGCCGCGCAGCGGCGCGCGGTCGGCCAGCCGGCCCATCAGCCCGCCGATCAGATCCGGCAGGCTGCGGAAATCGGCCGAGGCCGGGTGCAGGATCTCGTCCAGCGTGCCACAGACCGGCAAGCTCATCGCACCGCCTCCTTGGTAAAGCCGTGCCGCATCATCCGCGAGCGCCGGACTTTGAAGACGAATGCATGCATCGCGGGACCGCGATGACGGTAATCGGATTGATAGGATCGAATCATGACCGGAATCACCTGCCGCCGTTTCGGACAATGGGTTCACAGCCAATCGACGTTTCATGGCGTCAGGGCGTGAAGTCTTCGGCAGACCGGCTTTTTTTCCGGACAAAAGAATGGGCCGCCCGGTATCCGGTGTCCCGGCGCCGGGCGGCCCTGTCAGGCCCGGATCAGCGTGCAAGGATCAGCGTGAACGGACCAGCGCCACCGGCTTGCGCTCCGCCCCGGTCTCTGGCGCCCGCTCCGCGTCCTCGGCATAGGCGCGGCCGTAATAGCTGTCGAGCAGGAGCCGCCGGATCTCCGCGACCAGCGGGAAGCGCGGGTTGGCGCCGGTGCACTGGTCGTCGAAGGCGGCCTCGGCGATGGCGTCCAGCCGGGCCAGGAACTCCACCTCCGGCACCCCGGCGGCCTGGATCGAGGCCGGGATGTCCAGCGTGCGCTTCAGTTCCTCCACCCAGGCGACCAGCTTTTCCACCCGCTCATGGTCGCGGCTGCCGCCCAAACCCAGATGCCGGGCGATCTCGGCGTAGCGGGCGACGCCCTTGGGCCGGTCGTACTGGCTGAAGGCGGTCTGCTTGGTCGGGATGTCGGCGGCGTTGTAGCGGATGACGTTGGCGATCAGCAGGGCGTTGGCGACGCCGTGCGGCAGGTGGAACTCAGCCCCCAGCTTGTGCGCCATCGAATGGCAGACGCCGAGGAAGGCGTTGGCGAAGGCGATGCCGGCCAGCGTGGCGGCGCTGTGCACCTGCTCGCGCGCCTTGGGGTCCTTGGCGCCGTTGGCGTAGGCGGAGGGCAGATGCTCCTTCAGCAGCTTCAGCGCCTGCAGCGCCTGCCCGTCGGTGTACTCGTTCGCCAGGACGGAGACGTAGGCCTCCAGCGCGTGGGTCACCGCGTCGATGCCCCCGGCGGCGGTCAGGCCCTTCGGCATGTCCATCACCAGATTGGCGTCGATGATCGCCATGTTGGGCGTCAGTTCATAGTCCGCGATGGGGTACTTGATCCCGGTGCGCTCGTCGGTCACCACGGCGAAGGGCGTGACCTCCGACCCGGTGCCCGAGGTGGTGGGGACGGCGACGAACTGCGCCTTCACCCCCAGCTTGGGGAAGGTGTAGATGCGCTTGCGGATGTCCATGAAGCGCAGGGCCAGATCCTCGAAGGCGACGTCCGGCGCCTCGTACATCACCCACATGATCTTGGCCGCGTCCATCGGCGAGCCGCCGCCCAGAGCCAGGATGACGTCCGGCTGGAAGGCGTTGGCGAGCGCCAGCCCGCGCCGCACCACCGCCAGGGTGGGGTCGGCGGCGACCTCGAAGAAGGTCTCCACCGCGAGACCCAGCCCCTTGAGGATGCGCACGGTCTCGTCGACGTGGCCGTTCTCGAACAGGAAGCGGTCGGTGACGATCAGGCAGCGCTTCTTCCCGCGCAGCTCCTCCAGCGCGAAGGGCAGGCAGCCGCGGCGGAAGTAGATGGATTTCGGCAGCTTGTGCCACAGCATGTTCTCGGCCCTCTTCGCCACGGTCTTGCGGTTGATGAGGTGCTGCGGCCCGACATTCTCGGAGATCGAGTTGCCGCCCCAGGAACCGCAGCCAAGCGTCAGCGATGGCGCCAGCCGGAAATTGTAGAGGTCGCCGATGCCGCCCTGCGAGGACGGCGTGTTGATCAGGATGCGCGCCGTCTTCATCGCCTGCCCGAAATGGCGGATGCGCTCCGGCTGCTGGTCCTGGTCGGTGTAGAGGGCGGAGGTGTGGCCGATGCCGCCGAGCGCGACCAGCGCCGCCGCCTTCTCGCAGGCGTCCATGAAGTCGCGGGCGCGGTAAAGCGCCAGGGTCGGCGACAGCTTCTCGTGGGCGAAGGGCTCGTCCTCGGTCACCGCCTCGACCTCGGCGATCAGCACCTTGGTGTGATTGGGAACGCTCACCCCGGCCATGGCGGCGATGGCGCCGGCCGACTGGCCGACGATGTCGGCGTTCAGCGCGCCGTTCTTCAGCAGCACCTTGCGCACCGCGTCGGCGTCCGCCGCCGACAGGATGTGGCCGCCATGATGGGCGAAGCGGTCGCGCACCGCGTCATAGACGGACTCCACGACGATGGCCGACTGCTCCGACGCGCAGACCACGCCGTTGTCGAAGGTCTTGGACATCAGGATGGAGGCGACGGCCCGCTTGATGTCGGCGAACTCGTCGATCACCGCCGGGGTGTTGCCGGCGCCGACGCCGATGGCCGGCTTGCCGGAGGAATAGGCGGCCTTGACCATGCCCGGCCCGCCGGTCGCCAGGATCAGGGCGATGTCGGGGTGGTGCATCACCGCGTTCGACAGCTCCACCGAGGGCTCGTCGATCCAGCCGATGATGTCCGGCGGCGCGCCGGCCTCCACCGCGGCCTGGAGAACGATCCGCGCGGCCTCGCAGGTCGCCTTGCGGGCGCGGGGGTGCGGCGAGAAGACGATGCCGTTGCGCGTCTTCAGGCTGATCAGCGCCTTGAAGATGGCGGTCGAGGTCGGGTTGGTCGTCGGCACGATGGCGCAGATCAGCCCCACCGGCTCGGCGATCGTCATGATGCCGTATTCCGGATCCTCCTCCAGGATGCCGCAGGTCTTCTCGTCCTTGTACTTGTTGTAGATGTACTCGGAGGCGAAGTGGTTCTTGACGACCTTGTCCTCCATCACGCCCATGCGCGTCTCGGCGACCGCCAGCTTGGCCAGCGGGATGCGCGCGTTGGCGGCGGCCAGGGCGGCGCTGCGGAAGATGCGGTCCACGGTTTCCTGCGGGAAGCCGGCGTAGACTTTCTGCGCCTCCCGGACGCGGAGGACGAGGTCGTTGAGGTCTGCAAGCGTGGTGACGGGCATATCGTGTCGCCTCTGCGGTTGGCGCGCCGCCGGCCCTTTCGGGCCGGACAAGGAAACCGGATGCGGGCGGGCTGAAGCCCTTCTGGAACAGCATCCGGGGCACGCACGGAAAATCGGTCATGGCCGGGCGGCGCTTCTCTCTCGTCCGCGCGGCAAGAAGACTATCCCCCGACCGCGAGTGACGGACCATGACTCATGTCAAAACTGGTATGACCACTTTCGGGGTAGAGCCACCCCCAACCCGCCCGACCGGTCTGGAAAAATCTCTTCCGAACGGGTGACGAATTGCGCTGGACAAGCGCTCCGGTTCTTCCTATAAGACGCCCCCGCACGCAGCGGCGCCCAGGTAGCTCAGTTGGTAGAGCAGGGGACTGAAAATCCCCGTGTCGGCGGTTCGACTCCGTCCCTGGGCACCATTTTTCCTACTTTCCAAAAGCCTGAGCGATGCACAGCGCCGGGAGCCGTCCGTCGCTCCGCCGCGCCTCGTTCACCTTTCTTTCTCCGCATCGTTGCTGCAACCGTAAATCCGCCCTTCGGCGGAGAATCCGGGCGCCAAAGCCCCCGCTCGCCTGTTATCGTAGCGGGAAGCCTCTCGCGCCACGGGGTCCGGGCATGGAAGAAAAGCTGATCGCCTACATCGGCCGGTTGAAGGAGCAGATCGCCACGCTGCGCTCCGCCGACTTCACCACCCCGGAGGAACGGGTGTCCTGCGAGGCGGTGGCCGACAGTCTGGAGCTGGTCGTGCGCGAGCTGACGGACCTCATCGAGATCCGCTGACCGGCACTCCGACGCGTTCAAAAAATCCGGCGCGCTCCAGCGTGACAGGCATCGCGTTGGGCGGCCAGAGCGTGTCCGGGGCGAGGCCCAGCCAGCGGCACAGGGCGTGCCACGTGCCGGCGTGCGCCACCACCAGCGGCGGCCGCCCGTCCGCCGGAACCGGCAAGCCGTTCAAGGCCGCGGCGACGCGGGCCTGGAAAGCGGTGAGGCTTTCACCACCCGGCACCTCCTCGCGCAGGAGATCCCCCGGCACGGCGCCGCCTTCCAGATCGCCCCAGCGCCGCTCCTCCAGACCGGGAACGACGGTCACCGGAAGACCCAGCGCCGCGCCGATGACGCCGGCGGTCTCCATCGCGCGCCGCTGCGGGCTGGAGTGAATGGCGACGACCGGAGCCCCCTGGGCGGCCAGCGCCGCGGCGGCGGCGTGGGCCTGCGCCCACCCGCGCTCGGTCAACGACACGTCGCGCGACCCGGCCAGCCAGCCGCCGACGTTGCTCTCCGTCTCGCCATGCCGGCAGAAGACGAGACGGTTCAGCATGGGGAGGTCGCGGACAGCGCCCCCGTCAGGTCGCCGAAGCGCTCCAGGATGCCGTCGTGGGGAAGGCTGTCGAGCGGCACCCGCGCGTAGCCGTAGCGCAGCACCAGCACCCGCGCCACCCCGGCGGCGCGGGCGGCGGCCACGTCATGCTCGTTGTCGCCGACGAAAACGGTCTCCTCCGGCCGGACATCCATCAGGGCGAGCAGGCCGAGCACCGGTTCCGGCGAGGGCTTGCGGGTGGGGAAGCTGTCGCCGCCGACCACCGCCGCGAAGCGGTCGGCGATGCCGAGGTCGGCGAGCAGCCGCCGCGTCGCCGCCATCGGCTTGTTGGTGCACACCCCCAGTGTCAGCCCGGCCGCCGCCAGCGCCGTCAGCGTCTCCGCCACGCCGGGATAGAGCGCGCTGTGGGCGCTGGGGTCGGCCTCGTAGATGGCCAGGAAGCGGCGGGTGTGGGCCGCCGTCTCCTCCGCTCCGGGCAGGCCGCCGGTGGCGGTCAGGACCCGCTCCACCAGCTTGGCCACCCCGTCGCCGATGAAGGAGCGCACCGCCGGCAGATCGACCGGCGGGCGGCCCAGCTCGGCGAGCAGGGCGTTGGAGGCGTGCATCAGGTCGGCGGCGCTGTCCACCAGCGTGCCGTCGAGGTCGAAGGCGACGGCACGCAAGGACTTGCGGTTGGGAAGGCTGGTCACCGGAATGCGACTCCTATCGGCGCAGGAAGCGGGCCTTGTCGGCCGCGAGGTCGAGGGTGATCGGGGTGTCGGTCGGCAGCAGCGCGTCGCCGGCCTGGTGCGGGGCGTCAACCTGCACCTGCTGCCCCCCGATGTCCACCGCGTAGCGGATCGAGGCGCCCAGGAACTCGCGGTGCCGCACCACGCCCACCAGCCGGACATGGCCGGCGCGCGGCGCCCCGCCATCCTGGCGCCCATCCTCCTGGTGGATGAACAGGTTCTGCGGCCGGAACATCAGCTTGCCCTCGGCTCCCGGCTCCACGCCGCGCGGCAGCGGGATCGCCACGCCGCCGCCCGTGACGAAGGCCGTCCCGCCGTCCACGGCGCGCACCTGCCCCTCCAGGACGTTGGCGGTGCCGAGGAAGCCGGCGACGAACAGGTTGGCCGGGTGGTCGTACAGCTCCTGCGGAGTGCCGACCTGCTGGACGATGCCGTCCTCCATCACCGCGATGCGGTCGCAGATGGTGTTGGCCTCCTCCTGGTCGTGGGTGACGAAGATGGTGGTCAGCCCCAGCTTGCGCTGGAGGCTCAGCAGCTCCTGGCGCATCTGCACGCGCAGCTTGGCGTCCAGGTTCGACAACGGCTCGTCCAGCAGAAGCACCTTCGGCTCGATCACGATGGTGCGGGCGAGCGCGACGCGCTGCTGCTGGCCGCCGGACAGTTGCGACGGCCGGCGGTCGGCCAGATGCTTCAGCCCGACGAGGTCGAGCGCCGCGTCCACCCGCCGCTCGATCTCCGCGCGCGGCACGCGCCGCTCCTCCAGCCCGAAGGCGACGTTGCGGCGCACCGTCATGTGCGGCCACAGCGCGTAGCTCTGGAACACCATGCCGACGTCGCGCTTGTGCGCCGGCAGGCCCGAGATGTCGCGCCCGCCGATCGTCACTGCCCCGCGCTGCGCCGTGTTGAAGCCGGCGATCAGCCGCAGCAGCGTGGTCTTGCCGCAGCCCGACGGGCCGAGGAAGGCGAAGAACTCGCCCGGCTTGATGTCGAGATGGATGTCCTTCAGCACGCGGTGGCTGCCGTAGGACAGGTCCACGCCGTCGATGCGGACGCCGACGCTCTCCATCCCGGCGGCCAGGGAGGTGGGGGAGAATTGATGGTTCATGGTGGCGGTTCCCCTCAATGGTCCTGGCCGCGCTCGCGCCGGCCCCGCTCGATGATGACGTGCGACAGGTAGGTGCCCAGCCCGACGATGACGACGGCGAAGACGCCCAGCGCCGCCCCGGGACCGCGCCCGGCCGCCGACTGCATGTAGACGTAGAGGCCGTAGGCCAGCGGCGCGTCGCTCTGCGAATGGACCAGCATGATGGTCGCCGACAGCTCGACCGCCGCGGTGGCGAAGCTGGTGACGAAGCCGGCCAGGATGCCGCCGGACATCAGCGGCACGACCACGCGGCTGATGGTGCGCAGCTTGGTGGCGCCCAGATTCTCGGCCGCCTCCTCCAGCGAGTTGCTGACCTGCTGCAGGGCCGCGGTGCAGGCGCGCAGCGCGTAGGGCAGGCGGCGGATCGCCAGCGCGAAGACCAGGATCAGCCAGAAGCCGGACAGCGGCTGCCCGGTGAAGGGCATGGGCACGTCGTAGAAGCTGCGCAGATAGCCGATGCCCAGCACCACGCCCGGCACGGCCAGCGCCGCCATGGCGATGTAGTCCAGCCATTGCCGGCCCGGCAGCTTGCTGCGCAGCACCAGATAGGCGATGGCCGTGCCGATCACCACATCGAGCAGTGCGGCCAGCGAGGCGTAGAGCAGCGTGTTGGTGATGTACTGGCCGCTCTCCAGGAAGACCGTCCCGTAATGCTTCATCGTGAAGGCGTCGGGGAACGGGCTGAAGGACCAGATCGTCGCGAAGGACAGCAGGGTCAGGCCGATGTGCGGCGCCAGCACCAGCACCAGGATCAGCAGCACGACCGCGTAGGCCGCCACCAGCTCCAGCGGCTTCATGCGCCGCCGCGCCAGACCGCCGCCGCCGCGCTGGACGGTCGCGTAGTCCTTGCCCTTCATCGCCAGCGCCGACACCCACAGGGCCAGCAGCGAGCAGACGATCAGCACCACCGAGATCACGTAGCCCATCGGGTCGGCGATGCCGATGGAGGAGATGCGCAGGTAGGCCTGCGGCGCCAGCATGTCGTTGACGTTGAGCAGCAGCGGCGTGCCGAGGTCGTCGAACACCTTGATGAAGACCAGCGACGCGCCGGCGACGTAGCCCGGCATGGCCAGCGGGAAGACGATGCGGCGGAACAGCCGGAAGCCGTGGCAGCCCAGGTTCTGCGCCGATTCCTCCATCGCCCGGTCGATGTTCTTCAGGCTGGCCGACAGGTTGATGAGGATGAACGGGAAATAGTGGATGCTCTGCACGAAGATGACGCCGTTCAGCCCCTCCATGAACGGGATGGAGATGCCGAAATGGTCGCGCAGCAGCAGGTTGACCGTGCCGTTGCGCCCGAACAGGAGCTGCATCGCCACGGCGCCGATGAAGGGCGGCATGATCAGCGGGATGATGCCCAGGCTCTGGATCAGCACCGCGCCGCGGAACTCGAACCGCGTCGTCAGGTAGGCCAGCGGCAGGGCCAGCGCGCTCGCCACCACCACCGACATGGCGGAGACGTAGAAGGAGTTCCAGAACGACCGCATGAACAGGTCGTTCTGGAAGAAGTCAGCGAAGTTGATCAGGGTGAAGGCCCCGGTCGTCTTGTCCTGGAAGGCGACGAAGATGACCTGGACGACCGGCACGACGAGGAACAGCAGCAGGAACAGCGCGATCAGCACAGCCGCCACCGCCGGCCCCGGCCGCACGCGCGCGATGCTTTCGCGCGTGAGCGCAAGAGACGTCATGGTTCAGCCCAATGGTATCGGGGGAGAAGGCGGGGAGGAACGCCCGCGCGGGGCGCCCCTCCCGTCACGCTCGGGTCAGCGGGCCAGCGCCAGGGCCTCTTCGGCCTTCTTGCGGGCGGCGGCGTAGTTGTCCTTGGCGAAGGCGGCCCACTTCTGCTCGACCTGGGCCTGACGCTCCGGCACGGCGTCGGTGGCGCTCTTGCGCTCCACCGTGAAGGCGCCGGCGAGCTGCGGGTCGGCGGCCTCCTGGGCGGTCACCGGCATGGCGGCGACGAGGTCGCGCGCCTCGGCCAGCAGCGCCTTGGCCTTGTCGTTGGGCTTCTTGGCCAGCGCGGCGTCGGCCTGATGGATGGCGCGGGTCGCCGCCTTCAGCCCGTCGAGCTGGAAGGTGATGAGCTGGTCGAACAGCGCGTCCACCACGTTGTAGCGGGCCTGCGACACCTCGACGTCGAAGTTCACCTGCGAGCCCAGCGAGGTGTCCTTGAACGGGTTCGGGTAGTCGGCCGGGGCTTTGGCGTAGGTGGCCGGGTTGACCGGCAGGCGGCGGATGGCCGGCTGCAGCAGCACCTCCTGGCCCTGCGGCGACAGGATGAAGTCGACGAAGGTCTCGGCGGCGGCCTTGTTGGGGGCGTTCTTCACGATGCCGATGTTGGCCGGCACGATGGTGGTGACCGTCGGATAGACGAACTCCACCGGGAAACCCGAGGCCTGGGACGACAGCGCGAAGAAGTCGATCACGATGCCGATGCCGAAGCTGCCGGAGTTCACGCCGTCCGGCACACCGAAGCTGCGCTCGGTGATGGTGCGGTAGTTGCCGGCGATCTCCTTGTTGGTCCGCCAGCCCTTCTCCCAGCCCTCGCCCTGGAGGATGGTTTCGATGGTCAGGTGCGTGGTGCCCGAGCGCGACGGGGCGGAGATGGCGACGTGGTCGTAATAGACCGGCTTGGCGAGGTCCGACCACTCCTTGGGGGCCGGCAGCTCGTTGGCCTTCATGTAGCGGCTGTTCCACATGATGCCGTAGCCCGAGGCGGCGAAGCCGGCGTACATGCCCTCCGGATCGTTGATCGGGTAGGCGCCGACCTTCTCCGGAATGCCCTCGACCTTCGGCTTGTAGGCCTGCAGCAGGTTGGCGCCCTTCAGAACCTCGAAGGCGTCGGGGGCGGAGGCCCAGAACAGGTCGGTGCCGTTGTTCGACGCCGTCTCCTGGAGATACTTCACGCCCGCGTTGGTGTTGCGGTTCAGGACCTCCAGCGTGACCTTCGGATAGGCCTTCTGGAAGGCCTGCTGGAAGGCGCTGGTCAGGTCCTTCGGGAAGGAGGTGACGACGACCAGCTTGCCCGACGGGTCCTGGGCGAAGGCGGCGGTGCTGGAAGCGAGCAGGACGGCCAGGGCGGCCGCGACGCCGTGCAGCGTGCGAGACATAGGTATGGTTCCTCCCAGTGTTTTTCTGCGTGATCTTTCAGCAATCCGCGTGCCAGACCGTTCGCAGGCGAATTCACTGGGCTCGCGCCGGGAGGATGGGTAAAGCCGGTAACATCGGGTGCGTGCGATGGGTAACGGCGGGAACAGGATGGACCGGTCCCGGGGCATCGTCACCTTGGCGCGGAGATCAGCCCCGCACAGCGGCAAGCCGGGCAACGAAGAAGGCGACGGCGCGGCCAAAAGCGTTACCGCCTTTCAAAGTATCCAACCTCTCCTTGAATGGGATTATGCGGCGCATCGGTGATGAGACAGAATATTTAAAACAAAAACCAATGGCACTCATCCGGCAAACCGCTGATAAAAAACAATAGAACTCGTTCATACATTAAAACACAACCGTATTCCCAAAAATATTATCGTTTATAGAGCAGATTTGCGCACCTTGACCGCCGATCACGATTGCTATTTCACTTGACGGACTTTCCGATCAACGATGCGCGCGCAAAATGAACTTTTGAAGGAATCGCCATGTCATGGCTCCATTCGATCGTCAACCAATCCCCGGAAATCGCGTTATTTCTCTCCCTGGCCGGCGGCTACTGGATCGGTAAATTTCAATTCGGCAAATTTCAGCTTGGCGGCGTCGCCGGATCATTGCTGGTCGCCGTGGTGATCAGCCAGATCGGCGTGTCGGTCGACAACGGCGTCAAAGCCGTTCTCTTCGCTCTGTTCATTTACGCGGTCGGCTTTGAAAGCGGGCCAAAGTTCTTTCAATCGCTCGGCCGGCAGTCGATCCGCGAAATCATCCTGGCGGTGGTCCTGGCGGTCAGCGGTCTGGCCACCGTCGTGATCATGGCGCGCCTGCTCGGCCTCGACAAAGGTCTTGCGGCGGGCATCGCGTCCGGCGGGCTGACCCAGTCGGCGATCATCGGCACGGCCAGCTCGGCCATCGGCAAGCTCGGGCTGCCGGCGGAGGAGGTGCAGCGCCTCCAGGGCAACGTCGCGGTCGGCTACGCCGTCACCTACATCTTCGGATCGTTCGGCGCCATCCTGGTCTGCGTCAACCTTCTGCCCTGGATCATGAAGCGCGGCATCCGCGACGACGCCATCAAGGCGGAAAGCGCGATGCTGGCCGGGGCCCATTTTCTGGCGCGCGGCGAGGAATACGCCATGCCGCCCCTGGTCGGGCGTCTGTACCGGATCGAGCGGGCGGCCGGGCGGACGGTGGCGCAGATCGAGGCGGACTCCGCCGACGGTCCGGTCAGCGTCGAGCGGGTGAAGCGCAACAACGCGCTGATCGGATTGCAGCCGGACCTGCGGCTGGAGGCCGGGGACGTCGTGCTGCTGGTCGGACGGCGGTCCGGAGTGGTCGGCCTCGCCGACACGCTCGGCCCGGAGCTTCAGTCCTCGCAGGGCATGGACCTCATCATGCTGGTGCGCGACGTCGCCATCACCAACCCCGCCTTCGTGCACCGCACCGTCGCCGAGATCCGCAAGCTGTCCTCGGCCAACCTGTACCACGGCGTCTATGTGACCGGCCTCAAGCGGAGCGACCGGCCATTGCCGATCGCCCCCGATACGGTGATCGAGGCGGGCGACGTCGTCACGCTCTACGGCACCGCCGAGGACGTGCAGCGCGTCGCCGCGTCGGTGGGGACGGAGGTCATCGCCAGCGACAAGACCGACTTCATCTACCACGGGCTGGGCTTGGCGCTGGGCCTGCTCGTCGGTCTGGCCGTCATCCGCATCGGCGACATTCCGCTGACGCTGGGCAGCGGCGGCGGCGCCCTGCTGGCCGGTCTTCTGTTCGGCTGGTACCGCACCCGCAACCTCGCCATCGGCAACATGCCGACACCGGCCTCCACGCTGCTGCGCGACCTGGGGCTGGCCGGCTTCGTCGCCGTGGTCGGCCTGCAATCGGGCCGGCAGGCGGTCAGCACCGTGATCGAGAGCGGGCTGAGCATCTTCCTGGTCGGCGTGGTCGTGACGCTGGTGCCGATGATCATCACCCTGTTCGTCGGCCGCTATCTGCTGCGCTACGACAACACGGCCATCTTCGCCGGCGCTCTCGCCGGGTCGCGGAGCGCCAACCCCGCCTTCGGCGAAGTGCTCGACAAGGCGGGCAACTCGATCCCGACCGTTCCCTTCGCCATCACCTACGCGCTGGCGAACGTCTTCCTCACCCTGCTGGGGCCGCTGGTGGTGGCCTTCGTGTAATCCAGACCCTTCGTGTAATCCAGACGAGGAGTTCCCCTGATGGACTCGATCGATTACAGCCGATACGCCAAGCTCAGTCCCTTCGAGCTGAAGGACGAATTGATCAAGCTCGCCTCCGGCCGCGAGAACCGGCTGATGCTGAACGCGGGGCGCGGCAACCCGAACTTCCTGGCGACCCTGCCGCGCCGGGCCTTCTTCCGGCTGGGCCTGTTCGCCGTGGCCGAGGCCGAGCTGTCCTTCTCCTTCATGCCGAACGGCGTCGGCGGCCTGCCGCGGATCGAGGGCATCGAGGGCCGGTTCGAACGCTACGTCTCGGAACACCGCGACCAGGAGGGGGTGGTGTTTCTCGGCCGCGCGCTGAGCTACGTGCGCGACCAGCTCGGCCTGTCGGGCTCCGGCTTCCTGCACGAGATGGTGGAGGGGGTGCTGGGGGCGAACTACCCGGTGCCGCCGCGCATGCTGGCGATCAGCGAGGACGTGGTCCGGCACTATCTGGTGAAGGAGATGGTCGGCGGCTTCCTGCCGCCCGGCAGCGTCGATCTGTTCGCGGTCGAGGGCGGCACCGCGGCGATGACCTACATCTTCAACACGATGAAGCAGAACGGGCTGGTCGAGCGGGGCGACAAGGTCGCCATCGGCCTGCCGGTCTTCACCCCCTACATCGAGATCCCGGAACTCGACGAGTACGGGTTGACGGAGGTCGCCATCAACGCCGACCCGGCCAGCCATTGGCAGTATCCGGACGCCGAGCTGGACAAGCTGAAGGACCCGGCGGTCAAGGTGTTCTTCTGCGTCAACCCCAGCAACCCGCCCTCGGTCAAGATGGACGACCGCAGCCTCGACCGCATCGCCGCCATCGTGAAGACCGAGCGGAAGGACCTGATCATCCTGACGGACGATGTCTACGGCACCTTCGCCGACGATTTCCGGTCGCTGTTCGCCGTCTGCCCCGGGAACACCATGCTGGTCTATTCCTTCTCGAAGTATTTCGGGGCGACGGGGTGGCGGCTGGGCGTCATCGCCACCCATAAGCAGAATGTCTGCGATCAGCGGATCGCCGGCCTGCCGGAGGAGCGCAAGGCAGCGCTGGACCGCCGCTACGGCTCGCTGGTCCCGGACGTGCGCGGCCTGCGGTTCATCGACCGGCTGGTCGCCGACAGCCGCACCGTGGCGCTGAACCACACCGCCGGGCTGTCCACGCCGCAGCAGGTGCAGATGGTGCTGTTCTCCCTGTTCGCCCTGATGGACGAGCAGGACGGCTACAAGGCCGAGCTGAAGAAGGTCATCCGCCGGCGCGAGGCCGCCCTGTACCGCGAGCTGGGCCTGCCGACGCTGTCCGACCCGAACGCGGTGGACTACTACACGCTCCTCGACCTGGAGGACATCGCGCTGAAGCTCTACGGCCCGGACTACGCGGCCTGGGTGAAGGCGAACTTCGTTCCGAACGATCTGCTGTTCCGCATCGCCGCGGAGACCGGCATCGTCCTGCTGCCCGGCAAGGGCTTCGGCACCCTGCAACCGGCCGCCCGCGTCTCGCTGGCCAATCTGAACGAGTACGAATACGCGGCGATCGGGCGCTCGCTGCGCGGAATGGCCGACCAGTCCCACGAGGAGTTCACGAGGCAGCGGCAGGGCGGGAACGCGCCGGACGGCGGGACAAAGCCCAACTGACGCTCTCCGCTCTCATTCCTCGGTGAAGTCGCCGCGCTGAAGGCCGTGGTGGCGCATCTTCAGGTACAGGGTCTTGCGGGTGATGCCCAGCTTGTCCGCCGTCTCGCCGACCCGCCCGCCGCAGCGGGCCAGCGCGTCCTCGACCAGCCGCTTTTCGATGCGGTCCATCTGCTCGGCCAGGGGTTCGATCCCGCCGCCCCCTGCCCCGCTCACCGGTCCGCCCGCCAGACCGTCGCCCAGGCCCAGGGCCATGCGCTCGGCGACGTTGCGCAGCTCGCGCACATTGCCCGGCCAACCATGGGCGGCCAGACGGGCCAGCGCCGCCGCGTCCACCGGCGGCGCCGGGCGGCGGGAGCGGGCCGCCGCCGCGTCGAGGAAATGGCGCAGCAGCAGCGGCACGTCCTCGCGCCGCTCGCGCAGGGGCGGGAGCGGGACGGTGACCACGTTCAGGCGGTAGTAGAGATCCTCGCGGAACTTGCCCTCCCCGGCCAGCCGCAGCAGATCGACCTTGGTCGCGGCGACCACGCGCAGGTCGAGCGGGATCGGCCGGTTGCCGCCGACCCGCTCGATCACCCGCTCCTGAAGCACGCGCAGCAGCTTGACCTGGAGATGCATCGGCATGCTCTCGATCTCGTCGAGGAACAGCGTGCCAGCGTCGGCGTGCTCCAGCTTGCCGATGCGCCGGCCCTGCGCGCCGGTGAAGGCGCCGGGCTCGTGGCCGAACAGCTCGCTCTCGATGATGGTGTCGGGCAGCGCGCCGCAGTTCAGGGCGACGAAGTTGCCGGCGCGCCGCCGCCCGGCGTCGTGCAGGCTGCGGGCGATCAGCTCCTTGCCGGTTCCGGTCTCGCCGAACAGCAGGACGTCCACCTCCGCGTCGGCCAGCCCGGCCACGGCGGCGCGCAGCCGCTCGATGGCGGTGGAGCGGCCGATGATGCGCGCCTCCAGCGAGCCGCCACCGGCGAGCTGCGCCCGCAGGCTGCGATTCTCCAGCACCAGCCGCCGGTGCTCCAGCGCGCGGCGCACCACCTCCACCAGATGGCCGGGCTCGGCCGGCTTCTCGATGAAGTCGTAGGCGCCGCCGCGCACCGCGCGCATCGCCATGGCGATGTCGCCGTGCCCGGTCACCAGCACCACCGGCACCTCCGGGTCGGCGGCGCGCACCCGCTCCAGCAGGGCGAAGCCGTCCATCCCGGGCATGCGCACGTCGGTCACCACCACGCCCGGCCAGGACGGGCCGAGCCGGTCCAGGGCGTCCTCGGGCCGGGTCGTCGCCTCCACCGCGAAGCCTTCCAGCTCCAGCGTCTGGCGGCTGGCGTCCAGCACCTCGTGGTCGTCGTCGATCAGGAGAACGGTCATGCGGTGTCGCTCAGGCACGGGTCAGGGTCAGCAGGAAGGCGGTTCCGCCGGGGCCGCTCTCGGCCACCGACAGGGCACCGCCGAAGTCCCGCACGATGTTGTAGGAGATCGAGAGGCCGAGGCCCAGCCCGGCGCCCACCGGCTTGGTCGTGAAGAAGGGGTCGAAGACCTGCCCGGCCACCGCGTCGGGGATGCCGGGGCCGCTGTCGCGCACCGTGATGCGAATGGTGTCGCCCGCCGCCTCCGCGGCGATGGCGACCCGGCGCCGGGGCGCGCCGGCCACGGCGTCCAGCGCGTTGCTCAGCAGGTTGACCAGCACCTGCTCCAGCCGCACCTCCTCGGCGCGGACGCACAGCGGCACGCCGTCCTCCGGCAGTTCCACCACCAGCTCCACCGCCTCCTCGCGCAGCCGGTCGCCGAACAGGGAGAGCGCGCCCTGCACCACCGGCGCCAGTTCCACCGCCCCCAGCCGGGTGTCGGGACGGCGGGCGAAGCGCTTCAGATGGTTGGTGATGTTGGCCATGCGGGCGGTCAGGTCGGCGATCTTGCCGAGGTTGCCCTCCGCCTCCGCGACCCGGCCGAGCGCGATCAGCTTGCGCCCGTTGTGGGCGTAGGAGCGGATGGCCGACAGCGGCTGGTTCAGCTCGTGCCCCACCCCGGCGGCGAGCTGGCCCAGCGCCGCCAGCTTGCCGGCCTGCACCAGCTCCGCCTGGGTGTCGCGCAACTCGCGCTCGGCGCGCTGGTGCTCGGCGATGGACCGCTCCAGCCGCGCGTTGGTGGTGCGCAGGTCGGCGGTGCGCTCCGCCACCGTGCGCTCCAGGAGCTGCTGCGCCTCCACCCGTTCCGTCATGTCGGTCAGGGTGACGATGAAGCGCTGCTGCTGGCGCCGCCGGAAGGGGCGGATACCGACCTGGACCGGCACCGGGCGGCCGTTCGGCCGCCGCCCGGCGGTCAGGATGGACAGCGACGGCGCCGCATCGTCCGGCGCCGCGCGGGCCGCACAGAAGAAATCCTCCACGCGTCGCGCGCCGGCGGGCTCCAGCCGGTCGGCCAGACGCCCGTCCGCCCCGCCCTCCACCGAGCCCTCCGGCGCGGCGATCAGGGCGGCGGCCAGCGGGTTGACGAATTCGATCACCCCGTCGGCGTCGGTGGTCGCCAGCCCGGCCTGGGCGTTGTCGATGATGGCCTGGGCGTTGGCCTCCTCCACCGCGATGGCGGTGTCGCGGAAGACCAGAAGCGCCGCGGCCATCTGCGACAGCTCGTCGTTGCCGCCCAACGGGATGTCGGCCTGGAGGTTGCCGGCGGCGATCTCGTGCGCCGCGCTGCCCAGCCGCGTCAGGCGGGAGATGATGCTGCGGTTGACGTACAGCCAGGCCACGAGCACCGCCACCAGCAGGCTGACCAGCGCGCTCGCCAGCAGGGCCGACCGCCCCTCGGCGATGGCCTGGGCCGACCGCGCCGCGGCGGCGCGCGAGGTGGTTTCCACCGACTGCACCTGCTGGGCGATCAGGCCGTTCAGCCGGGCCACCAGCGTCCGGTTCTCGGCCAGCAGGCCCTGCCCCCGGTCGGCCGCGGCCAGCTCCGCGCGGCGCAGCTCCGGGACGCTGCCGTCGCCGCGGGCCAGCTCCAGCAGGCGGGCGACCAGCTGCGCCAGCGACACGCCGTCCGCCCAGTCGTCCAGGGTCGCCAGGTCGCGCTGCAGCCGGTCGGCCGTCTCCTCCAGGAAGCCCGCGTTGTCGTCCAGCGCCTCGGTGGTGGCCAGCGTCGCGGCCCGGGCGATCAGCCCGACCGCGAGGTTGCCGTTCGCGCCGATCTGCAGCACCGCCTCGCTGCGCCGGCTTTCCGCGCGCAGGGTGCGGACCGCCTCGGCGGAGCGGGTGCCGGCCTCGACGAGGTCAAGCGCGCTCTGGATGTTGAAGCGGGCGTCGGTGACCAGCGGCTCGATCTCGTCGAGGAAGTCGGCGTGCAGCCAGCGCAGCCGCTCGATGCCCTCCTGGTTGCGGCGGGCCAGGGCCAGCCGGTGCCGCACGGTGGCGTCGAGGTCGGTCAGGTTGTGGCCGAGGGCGTCCACCAGCGGGCGCAGCCCGGGGACGCCGCGCTCCCCCTCCGCCGCCAGCGCGCGCAGCGCGGCGAGCCGGCGGCCCAGCGCGTCACGGATCGCCCCCAGCTCCGGCTCCGTCTGGGCGTTGGCGAGGATCGGCGCGGTGGCGATGA
The DNA here is from genome assembly GCF_003349955.1 of Azospirillum brasilense. GTDB lineage: Bacteria > Pseudomonadota > Alphaproteobacteria > Azospirillales > Azospirillaceae > Azospirillum > Azospirillum brasilense_B. Next base: position 36,968 of record NZ_QLKQ01000020.1, on the reverse strand, counting down.
TGCTGCCGCCCTCCTCCGCCAGGCGCGCGGCGAGGCCCAGGGCGGGCAGATGGCTCTCGGCGAACTCGTCCAGCGTGCCGCCCAGCCGGTCGTAGGACAGCCAGCCCAGCCCGCAGGCGACCACCGACAGCGCCGCCACCGCGACGAAGGCCAGCAGCAGCCGCGCCCGGATGCCGAACCGCACGGGACCAGGATCGCGCCCGGCGACAGCCTCCGCGCTCATGGCCAGACCCCTTCGCCGCTGGCCACGCGCAGGATGATCAGCGCGCGCTCCGCCAGGGCCAGCGCCTCATCCAGCCGTTCTTGGGAGAAGCTCCGCCACGCGGCTTCCAGCTCCGCCTGCCGGCTGGACACGGGAAGCCCGCGCGCCGGACGGCGCAGCGCCATGGAGAAGGCGGGGTCGGCGGCCTCCGCCGCGGAGACCGGGACGGCGGTGGCGGCCGCCCGCGCAGCGCGCAGCAGATCGGCCGCGACCGGCTCGTGGGCGGCGGCGCCGTAGAGGGTGGAGAGACGCGCCTCCCCCTCGTGGATCAGCTGCCAGACCCGGTTCAGCGTCTTGACCCGGAAGGTCACCAGCTCGTCGAACAGCAGGTTCACCAGCTCGTAGCGGGCGCCGGACAGGGCGCGGTCGAACAGGAACCGGTCGTCGCCGGTCTCCGTCCGGTAGGGATCGGGATAGCCGGCGGGGGCCGCCGCGTAGGCGTCGGGCCGCACCGGCAGGCGCTGGATGTCCGGGCGCACCAGCAGCGCCTGACCGGTCGGCGACAGCAGGAAGTCGATGAAGGCCCCCGCCCCCTCGGGGTTCGGCGCGCCGCGCAGCAGCGCCACGCTGGCGGGAAGAAACAGGCTGTCGGCGGGATAGGCGAAGCGCAGGTCCTCCTCCCCCGACCCGGCGGACTGCCCGAGGAAGTCGATGCTCAGCCCGACGCCGAAGCGCCCCTTGGCGACGCCGTCGACCACGCCGTAGCTGCGCGCCGTCACGGTGGCGAGGTTGCCGGCGATCTCCAGCCACGTCGCCCAGCCGCGTTCCCACCCCTGCATCTGCAGAACGGTCTCGACCATCAGATGCATGGTGCCCGACCGCGACGGCGCGGTGATGCCGAGATGCCGGGCGTAGACGGGGCGGCGCAGGTCCTCCCACCGCTTCGGAGCCGGCAGGCCGTGGCGGTCCAGATAGCGCTGGTTCCACAGCAGCCCGTAGCCCGACAGCGCGAAGCCGAGATAGGCGCCGTCCGGATCGTTGATCGGCTGGTTCCCGACCGTCGGCGGCGCCCCTGTCAGACGCGGGGCGAGCGGTTGCAGGCGCCTGGCCGCCTTCAGAACCTCGAAGGCGTCGGGGGCGGATGCCCAGAAGACGTCCACGCCATCGTCCGACCGCTCCTGAAGCTGGCTGATCGCGGCGGTGGTCTTGGTGTTGACGATGCGCAGGCGCCAGTCGGGATGCGCCGCCTCGAAGGCCTCGCGCACCGGCTCGTAGAAGCCCGATGGGAAGGAGGTCAGCACCGTGACGGCGCTGCGGGCCTCCCGCCCCGCCGCGCTGTCCGGCGGCAGGAACGGGAGCAGGAGAAGAGCGGCGAGGAGACGCCCGGCGAAGGCACGCAATCCGGTCATGACGGGGGACACTGTGCGGCGGCCTTCGTCCGTTTGTCCAACGGTTCCGTCACACCCGCCCCGGCCGCGGGACCGGCCTCACGCCGGCTCGTAGAAGCGCGCCAGTTCGGAGGCCGGGACCGGACGCCCGATCAGATAGCCCTGGAGTTGGTTGCAGGACTCGTTCTTCAGCAGCGTCCGCTGCTCCTCCGTCTCCACCCCCTCCGCGGTGACGGCGATGTCCAGGCTCTTGGCGAGCGCCAGGATGGTGCGGATGATCGACAGGGATTCGCGGTTCTCCGCCATCAGCTGGACGAAGGAACGGTCGATCTTCAACTTGTCGAAGGTGAATTTCTGGAGATAGCTGAGACTGGAATAGCCGGTGCCGAAATCGTCGAGCGCGATGCGCACCCCGGCGGTCTTCAGCGCGGTCAGCGCGGCCAGGGCGCGCTCGGTGTCGTCGATCATCACCCCCTCGGTCACCTCGATCTCCAGCCGGTGCGGCGCCATCCCCTCCTCCTCCAGGATGCCGAGGATGGTGGCCGGCAGGTCGGAATGGCGGAACTGGACCGGCGACAGGTTCACCGCCACCTTGACCGGATCGGGCCAGCTCCGGGCGTCCCGGCAGGCGGTGCGCAGAACGAACTCGCCAAGCTGCATGACCAGCCCGCTCTCCTCGGCCAGCGGCACGAACTCCGACGGCGGGATCATGCCGCGCTCCGGGTGCTTCCAGCGCACCAGCGCCTCGAACCCCAGGACGCGGTGGGTCCGGCAATCCTCCAGCGGCTGGTAATGGACGCTGAGCGCGCCGTCGGCCAGCGCCTGCCGGAGGTCGCGCTCCAGGCCGCGGCGGGCCTGCAGACGCTCGTCCATTTCCGCCTCGAAGAAGCGGAAGGTGTTCCGCCCCTCCGATTTGGCACGGTAAAGGGCGGTGTCGGCGTGCTGGAGCAGCGCTTCCGCCCCGGTGCCGTCCTGCGGGAACAGGGCGATGCCGACGCTTGCCCCGACCACCATGCGCTGGCCGTCCAGCTCAGCGGGCAGGCCCAGCGTCTTGACCAGCCGGTCGGCCAGGGCCAGGGCCTCGCCCGGCTGGGCGATGCGGTGCAGCACGGCGAACTCGTCGCCGCTCAGCCGCGCCACCGTGTCGTGGCTGGGCACCGCCTCCAGCATCCGGCGCGCCATCTCCTGCAGCAGCCGGTCCCCCGCCGGGTGGCCCAGCAGGTCGTTCACCGCCTTGAAGCGGTCGAGGTCCAGATAGAGCACCGCCACCCCGGTGCGCGCCCGCCCGGCGCTGGTCAGCGCGCCGTTCAGCCGGTCGAGGAACAGGGAGCGGTTGGGCAGGCCGGTCAGCAGGTCGTGGTGCGCCATGTGGCGGATGCGCTCCTCCGCCCGCTTGCGCTCGCGGATGTCGCGGACGGCGACGACGCGGGCCGGCCGGCCCTCGTGCGTGATGTCCTGCCCGTGCGCCTCGACCATCACCAGCGTGCCGTCGGCGTGCAGCAGGTCCAGCTCCACCCGCTCGGAGGTCGGATGGGTCAGCTTGCGCTCGATGTCGGAGCGGCGGTTCTGCACCACGAAGCGCAGCATGGACTGACCGATGAAATCGACCTGCGGCTTGCCCAGCAGCTCCGCCATGGCGCGGTTGACGTCGAGGACCACGCCGTCGCGGTGGATCACGATGCCTTCCGTCGTGGCGTCGGCGAGCTGGCGGAACCGCTCCTCGCTGGCGCGCAGCCGGGCCGCCTCGTGCGCCGTCCTGGCGGCGAGCCGCTGGTCCATGATGGCCCCGGCGAGGCCCAGAGCCATCACCACCGTGGCCGTGACCGCGATGGCGACCGCCAGCAGGCCCGGTTCCATGATCTGGTCGGACATGTCGTGCAGCGGGTCGGGGATCAGCGTGACGCCGGCCATCCCGGTGAAATGCAGCCCGCAGATGCCCAGCGCCAGCAGGGCCGCCCCCGCCGCCAGCCCCTTCAGCGATCCGATGCGCAGGGCGGCGGTGAAGCCCGCCCCGGCGAGCAGGACGCCCAGCCCCAGCGCCACCGCGACATAGGCCGGGTCGTAATGCAGGTTGGCCGGCACCTGGAGCGCCGCCATGCCGGTGAAATGCATGGCGGTCGCCGCCGCCCCGGCGATGGCGCCGCCCAGCGGGGCGGCCAGCCGCCCGCCGCCGATGGCGTGGCGGATGCCCAGCGCGGCGCCGCCGATGGCGAGCAGGCTCGACAGGACCGTCAGCCCGACGTCGTAGCCCGTGGGCAGGCTTGTCTGGAAGGCCAGCATGGCGATGAAGTGGGTTGCCCACACGCCGCCGCCGGTCGCCGTCGCAGCACCGGCCAGCCACCCCCAGCGCGCCCGTCCCACCGCCGCCGCGGCGCGGCGGGCAAGGTTCAGGGACACCCAGGCACCGAATCCACAGACCGCCCCCGCCAGCAGCACGAGCCACAGATCGTGCTGCTGGGTTATGCAGGCATACACACGCATCATCCGGCGTTCATCCCGTTCCGGCGGCTCGACGCCGCTTGATCCGATTACCTTAATCTTTTGGTACGTTAATAATTCTTTTTCGGATCCGTCCGGAGCGCGGAATAAGCATGCGTAAGTTGCACGGACGCTACAGTCGGTAGCGCAGCGCGTCGACCAGGGCGGTCAGCGCCGGGGGGATCTGCCGGCGGCTCGGGTAGTAGAGGTAATAGCCGGGAAACGGGGTGCACCAGTCGTCCAGCACGCGGACCAGCCGCCCGGCGGCGACGTGCTCCGCCACCTCGTCCTCGAAGATGTAGGCCAACCCCCGCCCGTCCAGGACGGCGGCCATGATGACGTCCATGTCGTTGGACACCAGCGATCCCGACACCCGGACGTTCACCGGATGGCCGTCCTCCTCGAACTCCCAGACATAGACGGCGCCGGAGGTGGTGAAGCGGTAGTTGATGCAGTCGTGCCCGGCCAGATCCTGCGGGGCGCAGGGCACCGGACGCCGCGCGAAGTAGGAGGGCGCCCCGACGATGGCCGCCCGGATGTCGGGGCCGATGCGCACCGCGATCATGTCCTTCTCGAGCTGCTCACCCAGCCGGACCCCGGCGTCGAAGCGGCTGGCGACGATGTCGGTCAGGCTGCTGTCGATGGACAGTTCCACCTGCACCTCCGGGTAGTCGGCGAGGAAGCGCGACAGCACGGGCCACAGCACCCGGACGGCGGCGTGCTTGCCGGTGGTGATGCGCAGCGTGCCGGCGGGCTTCGCGCGCAGTTCCCCAACCGCGGCCAGCCCGGCGGCGATGTCGTCCAGCGCCGGCCGCAGCGTGCGGAGCAGCCGCTGCCCGGCTTCCGTCGTGGACACGCTGCGGGTCGTGCGGGCGAGCAGCCGCAGGCCCAGCCGATCCTCCAACGCCTTCATGGCGTGGCTGAGCGCGGATTGGGACATGCCCAGCCGGGCCGCCGCCCGCGTGAAGCTCCCCTCCTCCGCCACGACGGCGAAGGCCGCCAGATCGCCGAGGTCGTTCCGGTTCATTCATGCACCACGTTCATAAGCCCAAGCGGATTGTACCGGCTATTCGGCTCGCAGCGAAGCGGTTAGGATGATCGTGGTCACGTTTGCGGGCCGAACGAACGGATAGGGCCGGCGCTTCCGTAGAAGCCCGACTCCCACGCTGGGCTGTTCGCCGCACCCGCCGGACGCGACCATACTGCACAAGGTCTTTCCGCAGCCGGGATTCACGCAAAGGAATGCCCGCCGAAGGCCCGCACCATAATACCCGACAGGCAGAGTCGAGAGACAGGGATCATCCGATGATTCGTTTGAACATCAACGGGCAGGACCGGGACGTCGACGTGCCCGGCGACATGCCGCTTCTGTGGGTCCTGCGGGACGAACTGAACCTGACCGGCACCAAGTTCGGCTGCGGCATCGCCCAGTGCGGCGCCTGCACCGTCCATATGGACGGCACGCCGGTCCGCGCCTGCCAGACCCCGGCGGAATCCGCCGCCGGCACCAAGATCACCACGATCGAGGGCGTGTCCGGCAAAGCCGCCGAGGCCGTCCAGGCCGCCTGGCAGAAGCTGGACGTGGTGCAGTGCGGCTACTGCCAGTCCGGCCAGATCATGAGCGCCGTGGCGCTGCTGACCGACAACCGCAACCCCACCGACGACGACATCGACGCGGCCATGGACGGCAACGTCTGCCGCTGCGCCACCTACCCGCGCATCCGCGCGGCCATCAAGGACGCCGCCAAGGCGATGGGGGCCTGAGCCATGCTGAATCAGCTCATCAAGCAGGCGGCGGCGGATGTCGCAGCACCGTCGCGCCGCGGCTTCCTCAAGGGGGCCGGCGGCGCGCTGGTTCTCGGCGCCATGCTGCCCCGGACGGGGTTCGCCAGCGAGGCCGCCGCCCCCAAGGTCGTCGGCCCGGCGGACCCGCGCCCGCAAGCCTTCATCCGCATCGCCGCCGACGACACGGTCACCGTGCTGGTCAAGCATCTGGACAAGGGCCAGGGCATCATGACCGGCCTGACCACCATCGTCGCGGAGGAGCTTGACGCCGACTGGGCGCAGATGCGCGGCGCCTTCGCTCCGGCGGATGGCGCGCTCTACGCCAACCACTTCTTCGGTATCCAGGGCACCGGCGGCTCCACCGCCGTCGCCAACAGCTGGGACGAGCTGCGCATGGCCGGCGCCGCCGCCCGTGCCATGCTGGTCGCCACCGCCGCGGCGCGCTGGTCGGTCCCGGCCTCGTCCGTCACGGTGGAGAAGGGCGTCGTCCGCCACGCCGCCTCGAACCGCAGCGCCCGCTTCGGCGAGTTGGCGGAGGACGCGGCGAAGCTGCCCGTCCCGCAGAACGTCGCGCTGAAGGACGCCAAGGACTACACGCTGATCGGCAACCCGTCGCTGCACCGACTGGACCATGTGTCCAAGACCGACGGCACGGCGATCTTCGCCATGGACATCCGCCGCCCCGGCCAGGTGACCGCGGTGATGGCCCGCTCCCCCCGCTTCGGCGGCACGGTGAAATCGGTGGACGCCGCCGCAGCGAAGCGGGTGCCGGGCGTGCTGGAGGTGCTGACCGTGCCGAGGGGCGTCGCCGTCGTCGCCAAGAACACCTGGGCCGCCATGAAGGGCCGCGAGGCGCTGACGGTGGAGTGGGACGACGCCAAGGCGGAGATGCGCGGCACCGACGAGATGATCGCCGACTACCGCAAGCTGGCCGACCAGCCGGGCAACGTGGCCACCAACACCGGCGAGGCGGAGAAGGCGCTAGCCGGCGCCGCCAAGGTGGTGGAGGCGGAGTTCGTCTTCCCCTACCTCGCCCACGCCCCGATGGAGCCGCTGAACGCGACCGTCGAGCTGACGCCCGACGGCGGCTGCACCATCTGGGCCGGCTCGCAGTTCCAGGGGGTCGAGCAGAAGGTCGTCGCCGCCATGCTCGGCTGCAAGCCGGAGCAGGTGGTCATCAACACCGTCTGGGCGGGCGGCAGCTTCGGCCGCCGCGCCACGACCGACGCCGACTACATCGCCGAGGCGGTGTCCATCGCCAAGGCCTATGGCGGCAAGGCGCCGGTCCATCTGGTGTGGACGCGCGAGGACGACATCCACGGCGGCCGCTACCGCCCGCTGTTCCTGCACAAGGTGAAGGCCGGCCTCGACGCTTCCGGCACACTGGTGGCGTGGCGGCAGAAGATCGTCGGGCAGAGCTTCATGTCCGGCACCCCGTTCGAAGCCGTGATGGTCAAGAACGGCGTGGACGCGACCTCGGTCGAAGGCTCCTCGGACATGGCCTACGCCGTGCCGAACCTGTACGTCGATCTGCAGTCGCCGGCGTCCCCGGTCACCACCCTGTGGTGGCGCTCGGTCGGCCACACCCACACCGCTTACGCCAAGGAGGTGATGATCGACGAGCTGGCGGCGGCGGCGGGCAAGGACCCGGTGGCCTTCCGGCTGGAGATGCTGAAGGACCACCCGCGCCTGCTGGGCGTGCTGAAGCTGGCAGCCGAGAAGGCCGGCTGGGGGGGCCAGCCGCTGCCCAAGGGCAAGGGCCGCGGCATCGCCGTGCATGAGAGCTTCAGCAGCTTCGTCGCCCACGTCGCCGAAGTCTCGGTGGACGACAAGGGTCGTATCACCATCGACCGCGTGGTCTGCGCGGTGGATTGCGGGCAGGTGGTGAACCCCAACATCGTCGAGGCGCAGATCTCCGGCGGCACCGGCTGGGCCATCGGTCACGCACTGCGCGACGAGATCACGCTGACCGGCGGGCTGGTGGACCAGAGCAACTTCGACACCTACCAGCCGCTCCGCAATTCGGAGATGCCGCCGGTCGAGGTGCACATCCTCCCCTCCGCCGCCCGTCCGACCGGCGTCGGCGAGCCCGGCGTGCCGACCGCCGCCCCGGCGGTCGCCAACGCGGTCTTCGCCGCCACCGGCAAGCGCCTGCACCACCTGCCCTTCACACGCTCGGGCATGGTGTAAGCGTCGTCACGTTGGAAAAAGCCCCTCTTCCCGTCCAGGGAGAGGGGCTTTCTTTTTTCGGCCATCCGCATGTCGCGGTTGGTCTGACCCTCAGCGACGCAGCGCCCCGGCTGCGACCTTACCTGGGGTTCGGAGTTGTGGGCGCGCCGATCCGCAGCAGATTGCCGTCCGGATCGATGTGGGCAAACTCGCGCAGGCCATAGGGCGTGTCGGCAGGTGCGGTCAGACGACCATCGACTTTGGCGGCCTGCCACGCCGCATACAACGCGTCAGCGTCGTTGACGTAGAGATAGCAGGCCGCCGTTGAGCGTGCCGGTTCCAGGTCGGGAACCCGCGCCACGTGAAGGGTCACGTCGCCCCAGGCAAGAAAGCCGTAAATCGGTTCCTCGACCGTATCATCGTAGGCGGACGCCTCGAAGCCAAGACGCCGGTAATGGGCGAGCGCGGCGCGCACGTCCCGGACCGGCAAAATCGGCGTTACCCGCTCGAACTGAACAGCCATCGTGCTCTCATCTCCAGTCTCCAACCGTAGCCCACGATGCAGGAGAGGCACGGGGAAGCACAAGCCTAAGGGGTCCGACCTCGACGGGGCTCGGAACCGGACGAACGCGCCTTGCGGTGTGTTCGCGTCCTTTTGCTCTCCAACCACGAATGCAAACAGCCCTTTTTTCACCGCTCGAACTTCGTCGCCATGATGATCGACGAGGTCGTCCGCTCGATGCCGTCGATGGCGCCGATGCGGTCGATCAGCGCGTCCATCTCCTCCATGCTTCCGGTCCGCACCACGGCGATCAGGTCGTGGGCGCCGCTGATGGCGTGGAGCGCCCGCACCTCCGGAATCCGCTTCAACGCCTGAACCACGGCGGCGGTCAGCTTGGGCGACAGGTTGAGGGAGACGTGGGCGCGGATCATCCGGCGCGCCGTCTCGTCCGACAGCCGCACCGTGTAGCCGGCGATCACCCCGCGCTCCTCCAGCCGCTGGATGCGGCTCTGCACCGTGCTGCGCGACACGCGCAGGCGGCGGGCCAGCGCGGCGGTGGGCTCCCGCGCGTTGTCCTGAAGCGCGTCGAGAAGATGCTGATCCAGCTCATCCATCATATCGCCGGTCTCTCTGTCATTGTGCTGACCATTGTTTAGCGTTTCGGCACCCTGCACCCTGCACATCGACAGGCCGTCCGGTCAAGATTGCGTCATAACGACGCAAACCAGAAAGCAGGGAGTACGGGACGATGCGCGACATTCTTCTGATGGGCGGCGGCAAGATCGGCGAGACCATCGGCGACTTCCTGAAGGCCACGGGCGATTACCGGGTGACCGTCGCCGACCGGTCGGCCGACGCGCTGGAGCGGCTGCCCGCCCACCCGCGCATGGAGACGCGCGTGGTGGACGCCGCCGACCCCACCGGCCTCGCCGAGGCGATGCGCGGCAAGTTCGCGGTGCTGAGCGCGCTGCCTTATCACCTGACGGTCGGCGTGGCGGAGGCGGCGCGGGACGCCGGCACCCATTACCTCGACCTGACCGAGGACGTGGCGAGCACGCGGCGCGTCAAGGAGCTGGCGGATGGCGCGCATTCGGCCTTCATCCCGCAATGCGGGCTGGCGCCGGGCTTCATCTCCATCGTCGCCAACGACGTGGCCTCGCGCTTCGACGCGCTGGACACGGTGCGGATGCGCGTCGGCGCCCTGCCCAAATACCCCTCCAACGCCCTGAACTACAACCTGACCTGGAGCACCGAGGGCGTCATCAACGAGTATCTGGAGCCTTGCGAGGCCATCGTCGAAGGCCGCCTCGTCTCCGTGCCGCCGCTGGAGGAGCGCGAGGAGTTCTCCCTCGACGGCGTGCTGTACGAGGCGTTCAACACCTCGGGCGGCCTGGGCACGCTGTGCGAGACGCTGGCGGGGAAGGTGCGGACGCTCAACTACCGCTCCGTCCGCTATCCGGGGCACCGCGACCTGATGAAGGCGCTGCTGCACGACCTGCGGCTGGGCAGCCGGCGGGAACTGCTGAAGGACATCCTGGAACACTCGATCCCGGCGACGCTGCAGGACGTGGTGCTGATCTTCGTGACGGTGACCGGGACGAAGCGGGGGCGGCTGCTCCAGGAGACCTACGCCAACAAGATCTACGGGCGGGAGATCGGCGGCACCTTCTACAACGGCATCCAGATCACCACCGCGTCGGGCATGTGCGCCGTGCTCGACCTGCTGGCCGACGGCACGCTGCCGCAGCGGGGCTTCGTGAAGCAGGAGGAGGTGCGCTACGCCGACTTCATCGCCAACCGCTTCGGGCGCAACTACGCGATGACCGACGCGGCGCCCCAGCAGGGCTCGCAGCAGGGCGTGGGGCGCGCCGCCTGAGCGGGCGCCTCACCCCCACCGGGCCGCGCCTCAGATCACCTCGCGGGCGCGGCCCTTGAAGACGGTGGCGGCGATCTTCAGGGCGTCGGGGGTGCCGCGGGCCAGCGCCTCGGTGAAGTGCAGCGCCTGCTTGGCCTGGACCTTCGGCGGCATCGGCGGCTCGTTGGTGTCGACGAGGCAGTCGACCACCACCGGTCCGGGGTGGGCGAGGGCGGCGTCCAGCGTGGCGCCGCAATCCTTCGGGTCGGTGATGGTGAAGCCCCGGCCGCCGCACGCCTCGGCCACCTTGGCGAAGTCGATGGGCTGGAGGTCGCAGACATACTCGGGATTGCCGAGCATGGCGATCTGCTCCCACTTGATCTGGCCGAGCGAGTTGTTGTTGTTGATGATGACCTTGATCGGCAGCTTGTACTTCACCGCCGTGGCGAAGTCGGCCATCAGCATGGAAAAGCCGCCGTCCCCGACATAGGCCACCACCTGCCGTCCGGGATGGGCGAGCTGCGCGGCGATGGCGTAGGGAAGCCCCGGCGCCATGGTGGCGAGGTTGCCGGATAGGGAGTGCATCTGGCCGCGCCGCGCCGGAATCTGCCGCGCCCACCAGGTGGCGATGGTGCCGCTGTCGCAAGCGACGATGGCCGTGTCGGACAGGCGCTTGCCCAGCTCCCACGCGACGACCTGCGGCTTCATCGGCAGGTCGGGGCGGGTGCCGCGCTCCTCCATCAGCGTCATCCACTCCGCCTTGCCCGCCTGCGCCGTCTTCAGGAAGGAGCGGTCCTCGTGCCGCCGCACCCGCTCGGTCAGGATGTCCAACGCCAGCCCGCAATCGCCGACCAGCCCGGCCTCCACCGGATAGCGCAGGCCGATGCGCGCCGCGTCGATGTCGATCTGGATGGCGCGGGCCTGCCCCGGCTTCGGGTAATACTCGATGTAGGGGAAGGTCGAACCGGCGATCAGCAGCGTGTCGCAGGTCTCCAGCGCCTCCTGCGAGGGGGCGGTGCCGAGCAGACCGACCTGCCCCGTCGTGAAGGGGCTGTCGTCCGGCACCGCGGCCTTGCCCAGCAGCGCCTTGACGATCACCGCCCCCAGCTTGTCGGCCAGCCGTTCGAGCTGGTCGGTCGCCTTCAGCGCGCCCTGGCCGGCCAGGATGACGACGCGCTTGCCGGCGTCGAGAATCTCCACGGCGCGGCGGGTCTGCGCCTCCGACGGAACGGGAAGCTGGGGGGCGAACAGGGCGGTGTTGTGGCCCTTCACGTTGCGCGGCGCCCGCATGTCGGCGCCGATGCCCTGCTCCTGCAAATCCACGGGGATGGTGATGTGCGACACGCCGCGGTGGGCGAGCGCGGTGCGGCAGGCCAGATTGGCGATGTTGCGGACATGCGCCGCCCCCATGATGCGCTGGTTGTAGAGCGCGACGTCCTGGAACACCTTGTCCAGCTCCACGTCCTGCTGGGTGTAGGTGCCGACGAGGTCGTGGTATTGCAGCCCGGTGATCGCCAGCACCGGCTGGTGGTCGAGCTTGGCGTCGTAGAGGCCGTTCAGCAGATGCAGCCCGCCGGGGCCGGAGGTGGCGATGCACACGCCCAGCCGCCCGGTGAACTTGGCGTAGCCGCAGGCGGCGAAGGCCGCCGCCTCCTCGTGACGAACCTGGATGAAGCGGATCTCGTCCTGGCGGCGGCGCAACGCCTCGACGATGCCGTTGATGCCGTCGCCGGGCATGCCGAAGATCGTGTCCACACCCCAATCCACCAGAACATCCACCAGGATGTCGGAAGCCGTGCTCGCCATGCGGGAGTCTCCGTCGCAAACGGTCGTGATGAAGTCGCTCAATCCATCGGCAACCGAGCGGAGCCGGGACGGTTCCCCGAGACAGGGACAGGGTGATCGCACTTGAAATTCCTTCTCCCCTCCGGGGAGAGGGTTAGGGTGAGGGGGTTGCGCGCAACGGAACGTCCGGCAAAAGCGCATCCCCCTCACCGGCTCTCAGCGGATGCCCGTGGCATCCGCCTGCCGCCGTCAGCGCTGGCCTTCAGCCAGCGCGAGAGGCCCTCCGAGCCACCCTCTCCCCGGAGGGGAGAGGGCTATGGAGATAACATGCGATTGCCCTGTGACGGACGTTCTTAACCCTTGACCTAAAGTTAAGTTGAGGTTTTAGAGTGATCACAATGTATCTGGCATGCCAGCGACGCGCCGCACAGCTCGGCCGTCCGGACGCAGGCCGGGATGCAGGAACGGATAACCACCCGGGCGGACGAGAGAATGACGACAACCGGTCTAAGGGAGAGTGCGCCACGGTCCTTGCGTGTCCATCATACGGAGCGCGTCACACCGCAAGTGTTGCTGGTGGAGCTTCGCGACCTGGACGGCGAGGACCTGCCGCCCTACGAGCCGGGCGCGCACATCGACGTGCATCTGCCGGACGGGGCGGTGCGCTCCTACTCCTTGTGCGGCGACCCGGCGGACCGCTCCGCCTACCGGATCGCCGTCCTGAATCATCCCGGCGGGCGGGGATCGCGCTTCATCCATGGGGACTTGCGGCTCGGCACCACCGTCACCGTCGCTCCGCCCCGCAACAACTTCCGCTTCGACGCCGCCCCGCGCACCCTGTTCATCGCCGGGGGCATCGGCATCACGCCGTTGCTGCCGATGATCCGCGCGGCGTCGCGCCGGGGAGCCGACTGGGTCCTGCATTACTGCGTGCGCAGCGCGGTCGAGGCGCCGTTCCTGGCCGAGCTTCGCGCGCTGGGGAACGGCGCGGTGGTGGTTCACGCCGCGGACGAAGGCCGGCGGCTGGCGGTGGCCGACCTGATGGCGGCGACGTCCGACGACACCCTCGTCTACTGCTGCGGCCCTCAGCGCTTGATGGACGGGGTGGCGAGCGCCGCGCGGCCGTCGCAGGACGTGCGATTCGAATGGTTCACGCCACGCGCGGATGCGGGGCGCGACGCGACGCCCGACGATCGCTTCGAGGTGGTCTGCGCCCGCTCCGGCGTGACCGTCGCGGTGACCGAGGGGGTGAGCGTGCTGAACGCGCTCGACGCCGCGGGCGTTTCCGTCGACTCCTCGTGCGAGCAGGGCATCTGCGGCACTTGCGAGACGGCGGTGCTGGAGGGGGAGCCCGACCATCGCGACAGCGTCCTGTCCGACGCCGAACGCGCCGCCGGCAAGACGATGATGATCTGCGTGTCGCGCGCCCGCAGCGCACGCCTGGTTCTGGACGTTTGACCGCAACACAGGGACGAGAGGGGAACCCATGACCGAGAACGACCTGCAACGGCTGGGGCTGGCGCTGCTGAACAGCCCGGCCGAGGCCATCGCCTATGCCGACCGCGCGGGCATCATCCGCTTCTGGAACGCGGGGGCGGAGCGCGTGTTCGGCTTCACCGCCGACGAGGCGCTCGGCCAGTCGCTGGACATCATCATTCCGGACCGCCAGCGCCAACGCCATTGGGACGGCTACGATCAGGTGATGAAGACGGGGGAGAGCCGCTACGGCAGCGGCGACCTGCTGTCCGTGCCGGCGACGCGCAAGGACGGAACCCGCATCTCGGTCGAGTTCACCATCGTGCCGCTGAAGGACGCCGACGGAACCATGCTGGGCATGGCGGCGGTCATGCGCGACGTCACCGCCCGGTTCGACGAATTGAAGGCCTTGCGCCGCCAGGCCGCCGGCCGCTGAAACGCCCGTTGCCGCCCGGACCTCCAAAAATCGGAACCCTCCCGGACGGACGCCCGTTGAGAAGGGCTGTACCTTCAAGACATCAGCGTAGGGAGTGCGTCATGCGCAATCTGATGATCGCGGCGTCGGCCGCGATGCTTCTGGCTGCCTGTTCGGGCATGGATGGCGGCGGAACGGGCAGCAGTGGGATGAACAGCGGCGGCCCCGGCAGCGGCCTGACGGGCGGCGGCACGTCCGGCAGCCAGGGCGTGGACGAGCCCAACGTCAACCCGAACGCGACCAGTTCCAGCCCCGGCCCCTACAGCGGCTCCGGTGTGAGCGAGCCGCAAAGCCGTACGCGGTCGCCCAACGAGTCCGGCATGGACCAGGGCATGACGCGCCAATCCCTGCCAAACCGTTCCGGGACCGGGTGGTAACCCGCAACGGCACGGCCATCCTGCGGAATTCCGGCACCTGACGAATAGGGAGGGGCGGACCGGCCTGTTCTGGAACCCGCGGCGGTCGGCGAGGTTCTTACCCTGCCGGTCACGCCGGCTGAGTTTCAGAACGCGCAGGAGCGGTCCATGCTGAAATGGGCGTTGATCTTTTTCGTGGTGTCTCTGGTCGCCGGCGCGCTCGGCTTCACCAACGTGTCGTCGGCCACCGCGGGAGTCGCGAAGATCCTCTTCGGGATCGCGCTGATCATCTTCCTGGTCTTCCTGGTCCTCGCCCTGCTGGCCGGCGAAGTGATCTTCTGATCCGTCAGCGGAGCCCCGCTGATTGGGGACGGAGAATGGACAGTGCGCGGGCAAAGGTCTGATCGTTGGCCGCGTTGGGGATGCCGTTGGACGGCGGGGCGGATTGCCCCTCCGCCGCGGCCGGTTCCGCGATGGTCTCGTCGGGCTGGATGCCGATCTGGTGGATCGACTGGCCCGACGGCGTGTAGTAACGCGCCGTGGTCAGCTTCAGCGCCCCGCTGTCGAAGGGGATGACGCTCTGGATGATCCCCTTGCCGAAGGTCGTCGTGCCGATCACCGTGGCGCGCCGGTGGTCCTTCAGCGCCCCGGTCAGGATCTCCGCGGCCGAGGCCGACTTCGCGTTGACCAGCACCACCAGCGGCAAACCGTCCGTCTCGTCGCCCGGCGTGGCGATGTAGGTCTTGTCCGCCCCGCGCCCGGGGCCGCGGGCGGTCAGGATCGTTCCCTTGTCGAGGAAGGCGTCGGCGACGCGGACGCTCGCCTGCACCAGCCCGCCGGGATTGTCGCGCAGGTCGATGATGAAGCCGCCGATGTCCGGTCCGATGCGGTCGCGTAGCGAGCGGATGGCGGTGCTGACCCCGGTGGCGGTCTGGCGGTCGAAGCGGGCGATGCGGATGTACCCCACCGTCCCGACGGCGGCCAGCCGGACCGAGGGGATGCGCAGCTTGCCGCGGACGACGCTGACCTCGAAGGGGTCGGGCGTCCCGGCGCGCAGAACGGTCAGCGACACCGCCGCCCCTTCCGGCCCGCTCAGCATCTGCTTGACGGTCGCCAGCTCCGCCCCGCCCACCGGCTGCTGGTCCACCGCCAGGATGACGTCGCCGGAGCGCAGCCCGGCGGCCTCGGCGGGGGATTCGGGAACGGTCTCGGCGATGCGGACACGGGTGCCGTGGGCCTCGTAGCGGATGCCCAGCCCGGCGAAGGCGCCGTCGTTCGACGCCTGCAACTGCCGGTATTCACCGTCGTCCAGATAGGCGGAGTAGCGGTCCCGCCCGGCCATGGCCTTGATGGCGATGTCGACCAGCTCGTGGTCGGTCAGCGGTTCGACATACTGGCCCCGGATGGTGCGCAGCGCCCGGACGAAGCGGTCGACCTCCTCCGCCTCCGTGCTGTGGCCGTAGGGGGTGGAGTCGCCTGCGGCCTGCGCGCTCCGTCCGGTGGTCATGCCCCCCGGAATCGCGAGGAAGGCGCAAAGGGCGGCGGCGGTGACGAGGCGCAGCTTCACGGCGGCAATCTCTCGGGATCGGAGCGGCGATGCTTCGAAATTAGCCGTGAATTGGTTTATGTACCGTTAACCATAACCGGGGCGTGTCCACACGCCCGCACGGTCCGTCCTCACGCCTGATCCCCCTCACGCCTGATCCAGGGTGATCCCTTCGATGAGATCGCCCACGTCGTCGCAGCGGTCGGTGACGGCTTCCAGCAGTTCGTAGACCTCGCGGCGGCCCAGGAAGTCGATCATCTCCGGACGCTCGGCGATCAGCGACTTCATGGCGTCGCGCAGGATCCCGTCGGCCTCGTCCTCCAGGTCGGAGATCTGGCCGCAGATGTGCAGGATGCGGTCGGCGTGGACGGAGATCTTGGTCAGCAGCGGCATGACCTCGGACAGCAGGGCGGCCTGCTTGCGGCCGATCGCCGCCATGCGCATCATCCGGTCGTCGAAGGTCTCGATGCCGTAGAGCGCGGCGAGGCCCGGTACCTCGTCCATCAGGTCGATGCAGTCGTCCAGCGCGTTGATCAGCGCCTGGATCTCCGACCGGTCGAAGGGGGTGATGAAGGCGCGGTGCAGCCCGCGCCCGGCGTCCTTGGCGACGCGGTCGGCGTCCTTCTCGATCCGCTTCAGCGTCGCGGTGCGGTCGGCGCGCTCCTCCGGACCGGCCTGCATGACGGCTTCCAGAGCGGCCGCGGCGTCGACGATGTGGCGGGCCTGCTCGATGAATTGCTCAATGACCCGCTCTTCCTTGGGCATCATGGAGCGGATGGCGCGCAGCAGCAGCATGGAAACGGTTCTCTCGGTCGGTTCTGCCGTTTCCTCTTAACGCCGGGCGCCATGAAATTGCAGCAAAAACGTCATACGGGCCGGGCCTGTCTGCCCTGACGAATCCGCCCCGTCCCGGCCCATTCCCCCGCCCCTGCCTTGCGAGGGGGAGTTTTCGCCGTGTTCTCAAGCCCTTCGCGCGTCGCTCACGGACTGCCCAAGCAACCACTCCCGGAACGCCACCAGCGGGGGGTGATGCGCCCGGGACGGCGGGTGGACGAGATGATAGGCGCGGTCCGGGTTGCGGTAGGGCCGGTCGAACGCCGGGACCAGCGACCCGTCCCGCATCTCGGCCTGGACCAGCAGGGTCGGCAGCAGCGCCACCCCCAGCCCGGTGATCGCCGCCTGGGCGGTGGTGGAGAACTGCTCGAAGAACATGCCCGCGCCTTCGTGCCGCTCGATGCCCTGGGCGGCGAACCAGTCCCGCCACGCCTCCGGGCGGCTGGTGGTGTGCAGCAGGGGCAGCGCCACGAGGTCCGCCGCCGCGCGGATCGGGTGGGCGGCCAGGAAGGACGGGGCGCAGAGCGGCAGGACCTCCTCCTCCATCAGCCGCTCGCAGACGGCGCCGGGCCAGTCGGCGGCACCGAAATGGATGGCGGCGTCCAGATCCTCCGACCGGAAGTCGAAGGGCTCCATCTTCGTCATGAAATGGATGATGACCTGCGGGTGCGCCGCCTGGAAGGCCGGCAGGCGCGGCACCAGCCAGCGCGTGCCGAAGGTCGGCAGAACGGCCAGCTTCAGCACGCCGCCCTGCGGCGCGGTCATGACCCTGAGCGTCGCCGCGCCCACCCGGTGCAGCGCCTCGCGCACCTCCGCCGCGTAGGATTCGCCGGCCGGGGTCAGGGTCACGCGCTGGTCGCGGCGCACGAACAGCGGAACGCCGAGCTGGTCCTCCAGCGCCTTGATCTGGCGGCTGACGGCGCCCTGGGTCAGCGCCAGCTCCTGCGCCGCGGCGGTGAAGCTGCCGGTGCGCGCCGCCGCCTCGAAGGCGGAGAGCGCGCTCATGGACGGGAGAAGGCGGCGTTGCAGACCCATGGGTCATGACTATAGCTCATGACCTGGGGAAAGAAAGTCGGTTGCGCGGGGCGGGGCCTCCCGCCAGATTGAGGAGGATTTGAACGCCCAGCCGAGGAACGAGCGCGCCATGCAGACCAATGGCAAGACCGGAGGCCAGTTGATCGTCGATGCGCTGGAGGCGCAGGGCGTCGAGCGTGTGTTCTGCGTGCCGGGCGAAAGCTACCTCGCCGTGCTGGACGCGCTGCACGATTCCCCGATCCGCACGATCAACGCCCGCCACGAGAGCGGTGCGGCCATGATGGCGGAAGCCGAGGGCAAGCTGACCGGCCGGCCGGGCATCTGCTTCGTCACCCGCGGCCCCGGCGCCACCAACGCCGCGCCGGGCGTCCATGTGGCGCAGCAGGACTCCACGCCGATGATCCTGTTCATCGGCCAGATCGAGCGCGGCATGCGCGGGCGCGACGCCTTCCAGGAGGTCGACTACACGCTCATGTTCGGCGGCATGGCCAAGTGGGTCGCCGAGATCGACAGCGCCGACCGCGTGCCGGAGATGGTCAGCCGCGCCTTCCACACCGCGCTCGCCGGCCGCCCCGGCCCGGTCGTTCTGGTGCTTCCGGAAGACATGCTGGTCGAGACGGCGGACGTCGCCCACGCCCGCCCGGCCCGGCCGGTGGACAGCGCCCCGACCCCCGCCCAGGTCACCGAGGTCGGGCGGCTGCTCGCCGGGGCGAAGCGCCCGCTGGTCATCGCCGGCGGCTCCCGCTGGACCGAGGACGCGGTGGCCTCGCTGCACGTCTTCGCCGAGACCTTCGCGCTGCCGGTGGCCGTCACCTTCCGCCGCCAGATGCTGTTCGACCACGCGCATCCGAACTACGCGGGCGACATCGGGCTCGGCATCAACCCGAAGCTGGTCGCCCTGGTGAAGGACGCCGACGTGATCCTGCTGCTCGGCGGCCGCTTCTCGGAGGTGCCGTCGCAGAGCTACGGGCTGCTCGGCATCCCGGAGACCGGCAAGACGCTGATCCACGTCCATCCGGGGGCGGAGGAGCTGGGCCGCGTCTACAACCCCGACCTCGCCATCAACGCCACGCCGGAGGGCTTCCTCGACGCCGTGGCCGGGCTGGAGACGCCGTCTTCCCCCGCCTGGGCCGGTCGGGCCGAGGCCGCGCACGCCGCCTACACCGCCTGGAGCGAGCCGCCGGCCACCATCCCCGGCGACGTCCAGATGGGCGCCGTCATGTCCTGGCTGCGCGACACCCTGCCCGACGACGCCATCCTGACCAACGGCGCCGGCAACTACGCCACCTGGATCCACCGCTTCTGGCGCTTCCGCCGCTTCGCCACGCAGGCGGCGCCGGTCTGCGGCTCGATGGGCTACGGCCTGCCCGCCGCCGTCGCCGCCAAGCTGCTCCACCCGGAGCGGGACGTGGTCTGCTTCGCCGGCGACGGCTGCTTCCAGATGACCGGGCTGGAGTTCGGCACCGCCGTGCAGGAGGGCGCCAACCTTATCGTGCTGGTCATCGACAACGGCATGTACGGCACCATCCGCATGCACCAGGAGCGCGATTATCCGGGCCGCGTGTCCGGCACCGCCCTGACCAACCCGGACTTCGCCGCCCTTGCCCGCGCCTATGGCGGCCATGGCGAGACGGTGGAGCGGACGGAGGAGTTCGCCCCGGCCTTCGAGCGCGCCCGCGCCGCCGGCCGGCCGGCCATCCTGCACGTCAAGCTCGACCCCGAGGCCCTGACGCCGAACCGCAGCCTGTCCGACATCCGCGCCGCCGGGCGCCAGCGCCACCCCTCCACCGGTTGCCTTACACCGAGGACCTTTTCCATGCAGCACCGCGACCTTCTCTCCCGCCTCGGCCTTGAGCTTCCCGCCGACGGGGCCGGCCTGTCCGTCCGCTCGCCCATCGACGGCGCCGCTCTGGGGGTGGCACCGGTCACCCCGGCGTCGGAGATCCCGGAGGTGGCCGCCCGCGCCCAGCGCGCCTTCGAGGCGTGGCGCTCGGTCCCGGCGCCGCGCCGCGGCGAGCTGGTCCGCCTGCTGGGCGAGGAGCTGCGCGACGCCAAGGAGGATCTCGGCCGTCTCGTCACGCTGGAGATGGGCAAGATCGTCCAGGAGGGCCTGGGCGAGGTCCAGGAGATGATCGACATCTGCGACTTCGCGGTCGGCCTGTCCCGCCAGCTCTACGGCCTGACCATCGCGTCGGAGCGCCCGGGCCACGCGATGCGCGAGACCTGGCACCCGATGGGCCCCTGCGCGGTGATCTCCGCCTTCAACTTCCCGGTCGCGGTCTGGGCCTGGAACGCCGCCCTGGCGCTGGTCTGCGGCGACCCGGTGATTTGGAAGCCGTCGGAGAAGACGCCGCTGACCGCACTCGCCTGCCAGCGCATCTTCGAGCGCGCGGTGGCCCGCTTCGGCGACGCCCCGGCCGACCTGCTGCAGGTCGTCAACGGCGGCCGCGAGGTCGGCGAGGCGCTGGTCGCCAGCCCGCTGGTCCCCATCGTGTCGGCCACCGGCTCGACCCGCATGGGCCGCGAGGTCGCGCTGAAGGTGGCGGAGCGCTTCGCCCGCCCGATCCTGGAACTGGGCGGCAACAACGCGATGATCGTGGCGCCGTCGGCCGACCTCGACATGGCGGTGCGCGCCATCGTCTTCTCGGCGGTGGGCACCTGCGGCCAGCGCTGCACCACGCTGCGCCGCCTGATCGTCCACAAGGACGTGCGCGACACGCTGCTGCCGCGCCTGAAGGCCGCCTACGCCTCCGTTCCCATCGGCAACCCGCTGGAGTCCGGCGTGCTGGTCGGTCCGCTGAACGACAAGGGCGCCTTCGACGGCATGCAGCGCGCGCTGGAGCAGGCCAAGGCCGACGGCGGCACCGTGAGCGGCGGCGGCCGCGCGCTCGCCGATCAGTACCCCGACGCCTGGTACGTGCAGCCGGCCATCGTCGAGATGCCGGGCCAGACCGACATCGTCCGCCACGAGACCTTCGCCCCGATCCTCTACGTCCTGACCTACGAGACGCTGGAGGAGGCCATCGCGCTGCAGAACGCGGTGCCGCAGGGCCTGTCCTCCTGCATCTTCACCACCGACATCCGCGAGGCCGAGAGCTTCCTGTCGGCGGCGGGCAGCGACTGCGGCATCGCCAACGTCAACATCGGCCCGTCGGGTGCCGAAATCGGCGGCGCCTTCGGCGGCGAGAAGGAGACGGGCGGCGGGCGCGAGTCCGGGTCCGACGCCTGGAAGGCCTACATGCGCCGCCAGACGGCCACGGTGAACTACTCCCGCTCCCTGCCGCTGGCCCAGGGGATCAAGTTCGAGATCGCCGGCTGATCCTGCCTGGACGAGAAGAAGAAGGCCGCCCGTTCCACCGGGCGGCCTTTTCTCTTTGGAAAGGTCAGTAGGCTTCGCGCGGAAGCCGTCTTGCGGGTCGTTCGGGGGAGGTGTTGCGGCGCAGGTGCTCGGCAATGGGGGTGAGCTGTGCCAGAACCTGCTCGTGGGTCAGGCGGTCCCGGCGCAACACGGCCTGGACCACGGGATCGCTCAACAGTTCGGCAACGCGGCAGCGCCACGTCTGCTTGGGCAGTCCGTTCATTGCTGTTCTCGTTGCTTGTGGGTTGAAAAAACGCCGGCCCTCACCGACCGGCGTACGGTACGCGGAGCATGTTACAGTTCGACGCGTACGGCCCGTGATATTTCGGGTACCTGAACGTCCTGTGTACGTGCCTCCGGCATAAGGAACTTAGCGGAAAAAAGGGACCGCTCAGCCCCCCTTCACCGCCTCCTTCGCTGCGGCCTCGCGCGCCCGCACCTGCTCGCGGTGGAAGATGTAGATGCCGGCGGCGACAATCACCAGACCACCGGCGAGGGTCGAGACGCTGGGCGGCTCACCGAAGACCAGCAAGCCGTAGAGCACCGCCCAGATCAGCGTCGTGTAGCCGAAGGGCGCCACCGTCGCCGCGTCCGCCACCGAGTAGGCGCGGATCAGGCAGTAATGGCTGCATGCCCCCAGCGCGCCGAGCATGATCATCAGCGCCGCGCCCGTCAGGTCCGGCGTCGTCCAGCCGAAGGGCAGCAGCAGCCCGCAGAGCACCGTCCCGGCCATGCTGGTGTAGAAGAAGGTCGTCAGCGTGGAATCGCCGCCGCGCAGCAGCCGCGTGACGATCTGGTAGAGCGCGTTGCACAGCGCGGCGGCCAGCGGCAGCAGGATCGCCCACTGGAAGACGAGGCTGGCCGGGCCGATGATGATCATCGCCCCGATGAAGCCGCCGAGCACCCCCAGCGAGCGCCGCCAGCCGACCTTCTCCTTCAGGAGCGGGACCGACAGGACGGCGACCAGGACCGGCGCCACGTTGGCGATGGCCGCCACGTCGACGAAGGGCAGGATCTTGTACGACACCGCCGCCAGCAGCGTCAGAACGGCCAGAAGCGTGGAGCGGAGGATCTGCATCCCAGGACGCTTGGCGATCAGGTGGCTGGGGGAGTTCACCGCCACCACGACGAAGGCGATGGCCAGATGCACCGCGAAGCGCGCCCAGGCGACCTCCGCGAAGGGATAGGTCTGCACGAGGACGCGCAGGGTCGCGTCCTGCGTCACGAACAGAAGCGTGGTGAGCAGCATCCAGGCGATGCCCGCCCGCCCGGAGGAGCTGGCGGCCAGAGCCTTTTCGGTGGCGGTCATCGGGCGGGGCTCATGGGCGGGGCGGTTCCTTCCTGTGGCGCGCCGGCCTTCTGCCGGACCGGCGCGCCACACCCTGCGCCCAAGGGGCCGGACGGTCAAATGCGATGCTGGTATATCAGTACCGACCACCACCAGCACCGCCCCTCGGTTGCGCCGCGCCAGCCCTGGACAACAGGCCGGCACGGCGCAACGCCATCAATGCTTGTGCTGCGTGCCGCCGGCCTGCGGCCCGCTGGCACCGCCGTGGGACGGGGCGGCGGAGCCGGCGCTCTGCACGTCCACCTGGACGGTGACCGGCCCGGCCTTCTCGAAGGTCAGGGTCAGCGGGAACGCCTTGCCCGGAGCAAGCGGCTGCTTCAGGCCGAACAGCATGACGTGCAGGCCGCCGGGCTGCAGCGCGGTCGGCGAGCCGGGCGCCACCTCGATGGCGTCGACCTGGCGCATCTTCATGACGCCGTTGTCCATCAGGTGGGTGTGCAGTTCCGCCTTGTCGGCGACGGGCGTGCTGGCCGACAGCAGGCGGTCGCTGTCCGGACCGTGGGTGCTCAGCACCATGTAGGCCGAGCCGTTCGGGGCCGAGGGCGCCGTGGCGCGCGCCCAGGGGTGTTCGATGTCGACCGGCCCGGCCTTGAAACCATGGGCCAGCGCGGTGCCGGCGGTCAGGGCGATCAGCGCGGCGAGCGCCAGAGCGTGCTTCTTCATAATGACGGTGTCCTGCAAGGAGAATGGTGACTCGAATGGTCAGTTGGTCGGGACAGGACGCGTCATTGGCGGGGCACGGGCGTTCGGGCGGAACACGCTGCGGCGGCGGAGCTTGCGGGTGCGGAGCGGGAACGCGCCCAGCGCCCCGGACAGGCGCGGCGGCGGAACGGCGACGTCCGCCGGGGTCAGCATCGCCGGCGGCGCGCAGCCGAGCTGGCAGCCCAGGCAATGCTCCAGATCGTGCTTGGGCTGATCGGGGGCGCCGGGCATCCGGTCCGACGCCCCGTCCGGTCCGCACATCGACGCCGCCCAGAAGGACTGCGCCAGACCGGCGGACAGCATGGCGACCGCCTGCCCCGGCACCGGCACCAGGATCAGCAGAAGGACGGCGGCCATCACCGCGGCCAATCTGGACCGCCAGCGGGTCGCAACCACCGCAGGCGCAGCGGCGCCTTCCTCGCGATGCCCGCTCACCCTGCCCCCCGCCACACAACGGCGAGAGGAGGCCGATGGCCGTGCTGACGTTGCTCCGTTCAAACCGGTTCCCATTCCACCCACAGGACGGATGACCGGTTGTAGGCGATGTGCGTGGAGCTTGTCGAGTTGCCGCCGCTCACTCAGAACCGCAATGTCAGGCCGAATCCTCGTCCAGCAGGATGCGGACCGTGTTCTGCAAGGTGTCCACGCCGACCGGCTTGCTGAGCATCCGCGTGCCCGCCCCCAGGCTGTCCGCTTCGAGGGCGGCGTAATGCGCATAGCCGGTCACGAACAGCACCTTCAGCCCCGGACGGAGCCGCCGCGCAAGGGTCGCCAGATCGCGGCCGGTCATTCCGGGCAGCCCGACGTCGCTGACCATCAGGTCGATCGTCGCGTCGGACTTCAGGATTTGGATCGCCGCCTCGGGTTCGGCGGCCTGCAGGACATGGTATCCCTGCCCTTCCAGAGCCTCGACCCACAGCATGAGGACGAGGGCCTCGTCCTCCACCACCAGGATGGTTTCATCGTTGCGGGACGGGTTTTGCGGCTCCATCTCCGCAGCGGTGGGCGACGTGTCGGCGCCGTCCACCCCGTCATGCTGGGGCAGATACAGGCTGACGGTGGTACCCTGGCCGGGCTGCGACCGGATGGCCGCGTGCCCGCCCGATTGACGGGCGAAGCCGTAGAGCTGGCTCAGCCCGAGGCCGGTGCCCTGGCCGATCGGCTTCGTCGTGAAGAAGGGTTCGAACGCCCGCTCCAGCACGTCCGGCGGCATACCGCTTCCGGTGTCGGTGATGCGGAGCAGGACGTAGCGGCCGGGAAGGATGTCCCCCTGCGCGTCCGAGACGGTCTCGTCCAGCACGGTGTTGCTCGTCGCGACACGCAGGAGCCCACCGTCCGGCATGGCGTCGCGCGCGTTGATGGCGAGGTTGAGCAGGGCGCTTTCGACCTGGTTGGCGTCGGCCCAGGTTCGCCAAAGCCCGTCGGCCAGGATCGTCTCCACCCGGATCGACTCGCCGACGGATTGCTGGATCAGGCCGCTCATGGCGGTGGCCAGAGCGTTCAGGTCCAGGCTGCGCGGCGTCAGCGGCTGGCGCCGGGCGAAGGCCAGAAGATGCCGGGTGAGCGCCGCCGCGCGGTCGCCCGCCGTGATGGCCATGGCGACGTGCCGCAGCAGCGGTTCGTCGGTGGACAGCGCGCCCCGCAGCAGATGCAGGTTGCCGAGCATGACCTGCAACAGGTTGTTGAAGTCATGGGCGATCCCGCCGGTGAGCTGGCCGACGGCCTCCATCTTCTGGGCCTGCTGCAACGCCTCCTCGGCCTTCCGGCGCTCCTGCATTTCGGATTGCAGGGACCGGGTGCGTTCCGCCACCCGACTTTCCAATTGGTCGTTGGCCCGCTCGATGTCGGCCAGAAGCGTCCGCATGCGATATTGGCGCAGACGTGTTCGCGCCGCGGACTGCACGGCACTTTGCAGCGCTTCGGCGTACAAGGGCGGGTCCAGCAGCGTGACGTTGCCGAGTCGCTGGAACTGCGCCCAACGCGCCTTGCTGGCCGACCGGTTGCCGCGCGCGGTCAGCACCAGAACGGGCAAGTCCGACCAGGGCGGCTGGGCGTCCAGTTGGGCGACCAAGGGCTCCATCCCGGCCCTCGGCAACGCGCCTTCGGAGAGGATCAGGGCCGTGACATCCCTCGTCAGGCCATCGCACAGGGCGGGCAGATCGGCGCAGAGCCGCGTGGTCATGCCGATCTCGTCCAGCACGAGGCGGATGACCTCCGCGTCCCGGCCATGCGGGGCGAGCACGAGGATCGGGGCGTCCATGCGCTGCCGTCAACCCGTCTCGCTCTGTCCGCGCAACAACGGGTCCGCCACCCCATCATAGCTGGGCACGCCGGTCAGCACGCCCTGGAACTCCAGAAGCTGCGGGCCGACCTGCATGCCGTCGGGGAACAGACGGAACTCGCGGATCGCCAGTTCATGGACGCCGGTGCGCTTCTTGACCACCGAGATCGCCTTGCGCACCTGTCCCACCGCCTCGAAGAAGCGCAGCAGAACCACCGTGTCGCTCATGAAGGACAGGTCCACAGGGTTCTGGATGTCGCCGACGATCCCCTGCTGGGCGAGGATGAGGATGGTCACGACGCCCTGGTTGTTCAGATAGGTCAGCAGCTCATGCATCTGCAGGATGAGCGCCTTTTCCTCCGGCATGGTGCTGAGATACGAATTGAGGCTGTCGATCACCACGACGCGCGCCTTGTGGTCCTCCACCTGACGGCGGACCTGCCAGACGAACTGGCCGGGCGACAGGCGCGACGGGTTCGCGCGTTCCCAGCCCAACTCGCCCTTGTGCACCGCCTCCTCGATGTCGATGCCGAGCGCGGTGCTGCGCAGCGCCAAGGTTTCAAAGGACTCGTCGAAGGAGAAATAGGCGGCGTGCTCGCCGCGGCGCACCGCCGCCGCGACATATTGCAGGGCGATGGACGACTTGCCGACGCCCGATGGGCCGACGAGCATCGTCGTCGTGCCGCGCGTCAAACCGCCGCCCATCAGCTCGTCGAGACCGTTCAGGTCGCTCGACACCGCGGTCGGCTCGAACTGCGTCTTGTGTTCGTCGGCGATCAGGCTCGGGAAGATCAGCACGTTGCCCGGCGTGATGGCGAAATCGTGCCAGCCGCTCTGGTACTCGGAGCCGCGCATCTTGGCGATTCGCAGGCGCCGTCGCGCCGCGCCGTAGGAGCGCTCGATCTGCTCCAGGCTGACCACCCCGTGCATCAGGCTGTGCAGTTCCATGGAGCCGGTCTGGCTGGTCAGGTCGTCCAGCGCCAGCGTGGTGCACTGGCGCCCCTGCAGGAACTGCTTCAGCGCCAGGATCTGCCGCCGGTAGCGGAGCTGGTCCTGGGCGAGCAGGCGAAGCTCGGACAGGGAATCGATCACCACGAGGTCC
Source organism: Azospirillum brasilense (assembly GCF_003349955.1). GTDB lineage: Bacteria > Pseudomonadota > Alphaproteobacteria > Azospirillales > Azospirillaceae > Azospirillum > Azospirillum brasilense_B. The sequence continues at coordinate 10,291 of NZ_QLKQ01000020.1, read as the reverse complement.
GGCTTTTCGGCCTCGATCCGCTCGGTGATCAGGCGCATGGTTTCGCCCAGCTCCACCTCGGACGGGTAGAGCACGCTCTGCTGACGGTCGAGCTGCGCCTCCAGCGGAACGAGTTCGAAGATGCCGATGCCGTCGAGCGACCAGCCGTGGCTCTTGGCCGAGGCGCGCAGCTCCGTCTCGGTTTCCGACAGTGTCACGTACAGGCCGCGCTTGCCGTCGCGCAGGCCCTTCAGCAGGAATTGAAGCGCGATGGTCGTCTTGCCGGTTCCCGGCGCACCTTCCAGAAGATGAAGCCGCGCGCGCGGCAGGCCCCCCCTCAGGACCATGTCGAATTCTGGAATTCCGGTCAGGATCTTGTCCGTCTTGGTCGGCTTCGACACCCAGGTCTCCTCTTGGTCCGGCCCGTTGGCAGCGCCTTGCGCCACACGCCGCCGTGATGGTGAACAGCCCGAACGCCTGGACGGACGGGACAAACGCGCAGCCTCGGAGAACATTCGCGCGTCATGCACGCGGCTCCGCCACCATCAACCCAATGCCGGGGCTCCTGTTCCTTTGCGCCTTCGGGATCTCGACCGTCCGTGATGCTTGCGCATCACAGAGGGTTACCGCGATGTTGGGTGATGGTCGCGGGAACAACGCACAAACATGTCTTGCGCCGCCTTCAGCGGCCCGCCCCCAGCACGCGGCGCCGCCTGGGGTCGGGACCAAGCGAGCGGATGAAGGGCGGCAGCCCGCCGGCGGACCGGGTGTTGAAGGCCGCCTTCGGCGAGTCCCCCACGGCGGCCGTCTCCACGACCGCCTCTTCCGGAGCCGCCGTGGGGCGGAACCCCCGGGCAATCCACAGCGCGAAGGCGCCGGACAGAAGAAGCAGAAGCGGCGGCACGACGGCGCGCAGGCCCCAGGGCCACAGAACCTCCGCGCGGCGCGCCCAGCGCTCCGCCCAGAAACGCTCGGCGATCTGCCGCACGCGCTCGTCGCCGAGGTCCGGCGGGGCGGCGAGGCTGGTGCCGTCGGGGAAGTCCGTCCGCGCCACGACGCCCCGCCTCACCCCGTCCTCCACCACCGCCTCGTCGGCGGCGTAACGCTGGGGCAGGAAGGCGTCCCGCGCATCCGAATAGGCGTAGAGACCGGCGAACGGGTGGCGTCCGTGCAGATCGGCGGCGGCGAAGGCGGCGACCGCCACGCCCCACAGCAGGGCGGCGGCCAGCCAGCCGCGCCACAGGCCCTTGCTCCAGTTCATGTCCCGTCTCCCGTCGTCCCCCAAGGAGGCGGAAAAACTAAAGACCCGGCCGGTGGGCGGCCAGGGTCAAAAACCGGCCTTCGGTCGATCAACCGTCCCGGATCAAGCCGCGGGCTTGAGCAGTTCGCGCAGGATGTGCGGGGTGATCGGTTTGTGAACGAGGCGGAATCCGGCGCCGCGGATTTCGGTGATGCGTTCGGGCGCGGTGTCGCCGGTCAGCACCACGGCGGGGATGCGCACGCCGCAAACACCGTGGATGTCGCGGATCGCCTCCACTCCCGTCCGTCCCTCGCGCAGGCGGTAGTCGGCGATGATGAGGTCCGGCAGCCGACCCAGCCCGTGCAGGACGTCCACCGCCTCCTCCGCCGACACGGCGGCCACCACCTCGTAGCCCCACTGCTCCAGCAGGGTGCGCAGGCTGAGCAGCACGATGGCCTCGTCGTCGATGACCACCACCAGCCCCTGCCCGTCGTCGTTGGCGCGGTCGGGCGCGTTGCGGCGCAGAACCGCGCGGGCGCGCACGGCGGGAAGCTCCACCGAGAAGACGCTGCCCCGCCCGGGCCGCGAGCGCAAGGCGATCGTGTGGCCGAGCAGCCCGGCCAGCCGCTTGACGATGGCGAGCCCGAGCCCCAGCCCCTTGGCGCGGTCGCGCTCGGGGTTGCCGATCTGGAAGAACTCCTCGAAGACGGCCTGCTGCAACTCGTCCGGCACGCCGATGCCGCTGTCGGCCACCTCGATGCGCAGCACGCCGTTGCCGCGCCGGCAACCGACCACGACGCCGCCCCGCTCGGTGTAGCGCAGAGCGTTCTCGATCAGGTTGCGCAGGATGCGCTCCAGCAGCATCGGATCGGTACGTGCCCACAGCGAGGTCGGCACGACCCGCAGCCGCAGCCCCTGCCCGTCCGCCTGCGGTCCGTATTCCGTGGCCAGCCGGTCGAACAGCGGTCCGACCGCGCATTCTGTGACGCTGGGCTCGACCGCCCCGGCGTCGAGCCGCGACACGTCCAGCAGCCCGTCCAGCAGGAGCTTCAGCGCGTCCAGCGAATGGCCCATGCTGGTCACCAGCTCGTGGCCGGGATGGCCGTGCAGCTTGTCGCCCAGCACCTGCGCGAAGAAGTAGAGCGACTGCACGGGCTGGCGCAGGTCGTGGCTGGCCGCCGCTAGGAACTGGGTCTTCGCCCGCTCCGCCTTCTCGGCGCGGGTCTTCTCCCGCCGGGCCTCGTCCGCCGCGGTCAGGGCGCGCTCCATCGCCCGCTCCGCCGCCTCCTTGGCGGCGAGCAGCGCCTCCTCCGCCGTCTTGCGGGCGGTGATGTCACGCACGATTCCGGTGAAGCGCACGTCGCCGTCGGCCTTCCATTCGGCGACCGACAACTCCAGCGGGAACACCGACCCGTCCTTGCGCTGGCCCGTCACCTCGCGCCCGATGCCGATGATCCGGCGTTCCCCGGTGCGGTGATAGCGCTCCAGATAGCCATCATGGGCGCTGCGGTCGGGGTCGGGCATCAGCATGCTGACGTTGCGGCCCATCACCTCCTCCGCGGCGTAGCCGAAAATGCGTTCGGCGGCGCGGTTGAAGCTGTGCAGGACACCGGCCCGGTCGATGACCACGATGGCGTCGACCGCCGTGTCGACGATGGCGCGGTAACGGGCCTCCGCATGGGTCACCGATTCGCTGGCGCCGACCAGCGCGGCGCTGGCCTCGGCCAGGACGCGGTGCAGCTCGTCGATCTCGCGCACCGGCACGCCGCCGTCGTAGCGGATGGCGCGCCCCTCCATCAGGCTGCCGCCATGGGCCGCCAGTTCGCGGACGGGATGGGCGAGCCGCCGCGCGAAGATCCCCGCCGACGCCAGAGACACCGCCAGCAGGACCAGTCCGAGCCCCAACGCCAGCACCACCGTGCGGTTCAGCGGGTTGAGCACGGCCTCCGTCGGCGTCGCGGCCGCGAGGATCCAGTCGGCGCGCTGCGTGCGGTGGAAGGCGCCGATGATCTCAACCCCGTCCAGCGTGGCGCCGCGGTAGTTGCCGGTCTCCGCCGTGCCGCGCACCGCCAGGAACCAGTCGGGCACCGCCCGTCCCAGATACTCCGCATGCTCGCGCGAGCGGGCGGCGATGCGGTTCTCGCCGTCGATGATCACGGCGATCAGGCCGGACCGCGTCTCGAAGCCCTCCAGCAGGGTGCTCCAGGTCTGCGGATCGACCACCGCCGACAGGACGTAGCGGAGGCCGCCGTCGCGCAGCACTGGCACCATCACGGCGATCGTCGGCCGCTCGGCCGCCGTCGCGGTCACCAGATTGGACACCGCCGGCTGGCCTGTCGCGGTCACCCGGCGCAGCGCGTCGCGCTGGGGCACGTCCGGCAGCGGGACACCGAGCCGGACAGCGGTGTTGACGAACTGCCGCCCCGACGGGTCGATCAGAGCGATGTTGGTCCAGGACGGGTGCTGGGTCAGCGCCAGCGTCGCCCGTTCATAGAAGCCGGCGGTATCGTCGGCCGCCAGGGCGTCCGTCCGCGACAGCGCCCGCAGCGCCTCGATGGTCGCCTCCAACTCCCGGTCCACGACCAGGGCCAGCGCCTCCGCCGTGTCGGCCATGTTGTCGTCCACGGCCTGCCGCTGCTGCTGCACCAGCCAGCCGATGAGCATGCCGCCGAGCAGGAGCATCGGCACCAGCGTCACAAGGACGAGCCTCAGCAGGTACCCGCGCAGAGTCATCGGTTGCTGACGGGACACCGTCTTCAGCGGCATGGATGGACAATCCGAAAAGTTCGAGGCACGAACGGATTATCGTATCTTGCTCCCCCCTTTCGTGCTTCGCCACCGGAATTTGAAACGATGGGATGAGCCTGATTATATAGGCGTTATCCTGTTGGAGTAATGAAGGCTCTGCCAAGCCTTCGTTCCGTTGCCTCGGACCGCTGAACAGTCATGGAGCGCACTGGTTCTCTGGATGAACTTTTCTTACACGGCTTCTTACTGAAAAATGCGTATCCCTGTCCTTCGCATACCCTGGTATGGGCAAAATTGGCCAAGCGATCCCTTGTGAAGCTTTTCAGGAGCACCGATGTCGTCTGTGACAAAGGTTGCACGGAAGCCAAGTCCACCGGCGGATCGTCCGGCGTGGCGGTGACCGGAGCGGAAACAACCTCTGCCGGACGCGGCGGTGTCGCCGGAGGGGCCGCCAGGACGGCGGCCTGCTGGCGGCGGGCGGTTTCCGCCTCCTTCTCCTTCTGGCGGCGGCGATGGGCGATTTCACGGGCGCGGATCTGCTGCTCCTGGCGCAGGGCCATGGCCAGCCGGCGCAGGGACGCCGTCCCGCCAGAGACCGAAGCCTGACCGGCGGCGGCGCGGAAGTCGCCCACCGTGGGAAAACGCCGGTAGCCGGAGCGGAAGGAGGACCAGACGCCGCGGAAACCGGCGATCCAGTCCTCGGCGGGCCAGCCGGCCATTTCGAGAATGTCGGCCTCCAGCATGTCGGCGTCCGGAAGCTCCAGGCCGAAGCGGGCCGCCAGCTTCTCGATGCCGGTCAGCACATTCTCCACGCCGATGGCCGGGCAAGCGGTTTCAAGGGCGGCCTCGACCCGTTCGGCCAGCGCGCCAATCTCCTCCGGCGCGCGGTCCGCGATCTCGAAGCGCAGGTCGGCGCGCTCAAGCCGGGCGAGCGAGGCGATCGCGCAGGGCAGAGAGGACCCCGGCGTTGCGGGCAGCCACGCCATGTCCGGCGTCGGCGGGGCGGCGCTGGCGGGAAAGCTCGGAGAGCTGGCGATCAGGGCTGTGACGGTCATTCTGGTCGCTCCGGTTGGAGGGGCGGCGGGACTTGGTTTCAAAGGGGACGACGGTGCCTTCGGGCTTTTCGCCGTCCGGTGCCGCGGCGGGGGCGACCAGTTCGCGCGCCACCCATTTCCGCCAGGCGCCGGACGGGTCGGACGGGCTGTAGCCGTTGCGGGCGTTGGCCTTGCGGCACCAGGACACGAACTTGCGGGTCACGGTGGCTGGATCGACCTCCGGACGGGCCTCCACGGCCCAGGCCAGATCGGCGGCATCCGGCTGCCAGTCCTCGGCAAGGGCGTCTTTGGCGGGCTGGACCCGGCTTCCCGATGATCCAACCGATCCCCCCGCCCGGAAGGAGGAGGAGTTTTGAGAATCAGGATTCAGGGGATTCTCAGTCCTTAGGAGTCCGTCAGCCGGCTGACGGGTGGTGTCGGCTGGCCGACCGGAAGAGTCGGTGTCCTGCGCGCCCACCAGGGCATAGACCATCCCGCGGAAACCGCGTTCGCGGCGGGCTTCCACCAGGGACAGGTCCGGTGCCTGCAGCTTGGTCAACACGGCGGACAGCCAGGGACGGCTCTTGCCGAGTTCGGCGGCCAGCTCGTCCTGGACCAGACCGGCGCAGACGCCGGCGGCGTCCGCACGCGCGTAAAGGCCGGAGAGCACCGCGATTTCCGCGGCTCCGACGCCGGGCGCAGCGATCCATCGCCGGTACAAGGTCGTGTACGGGGTCATTGTCTTCCCATGATCCAGCGCTTCGATCCCGGCGGAAGACAAAGCGGGAGCGTCAGTGGAATCCGCGATTCCACTTGGTTTTCCGGACCTGCCCTGGCATCATGAAGTCGCCAAACCGCTGATGCGGGGTCCGGTTCTCCCGGTCTTCCATCGGTTTTCGACACTTCGGTGTGCACGAGGGCACAGGTCGCCAAACCTGTGCCCTTTGTGTTTCCGGAGGTCGTGTCCTCCCTTACCTCATCGTCGCCCCCTTCGGCGTGTCGCGGCGGTTCGAAGCCGCCAGCCTGAAAATCCCGGTCCGGCAATCCGGTCCGAAAATCCTGGCCCAAAAGCTATCGGTTCGGGCTGTGGTGAGCCCGTTACGCAAGATGTTGTCGTGGCCCCGACAGGCTGTCCACGATTCAAATGCGTGCGTCGGAATCGCTCCGGTTGCGCCGATGCCGGGGTGTGGAGTCAGTGGAATCAAGGCTTTGAGCCTTATGGAGCGGTGGCGGGCGACGTCCGGGTGTCGCCGTTCTGCCGAGAAACCGGACGGAAAACGTCGCCGTTCTGCCGAAAGATTCCAGCGCACGGCGCGCCACACCGGAGCGTCGGAGTCCGCCGGATGTCGCCGTTCTGCCGAATAATCTGGTCTGTGGCCCATCGGTGACTCCGGGAATCGGCCGAGAATCGGACTCCGACTCGCGCAACCGAGTGTCGCCGTTCTGCCAATGTGCTCCCCCCACAGCGGCCTCCGGACCCGGGGGAGTCCGGAAAGAGTCAGGGAATCCAAGCCTTTCAGAGCCCTTTTGTGGCTTGTCGGGAGTCCGGACCGTCAGAACGCGGACGCTTTCGGCAGGGAGGAGCCCCAGCGGGGCACGGCGTCCGGGGGAACTGGCAGAACGGCGACATTCGTCCGCACGGTCACAGCGTCGTTTCCAGCCGGTGAGGAATCTTTCGGCAGAATGGCGACGTTGGCGCCTGCGCTGTGGAACATGCGGGGCGTATCGGGAATCAATACCGTAACCGCCAGCGGCGCGGCCGGGGAGACTGGGTGCATGGACGACCACAACACCGACAAGGAAAACGCCGAACTGCTGGACCGTCCGGTCCAGCTGGCGCTGCGGCTGGATTCGCCGCTGCGCGGCGACGTGAACAACGACCGGGCCCTGATGGCCTATTCGCTGTTCGGCCTGTCGAAGGACAAGGTGGAAAGCCTTCCCACCTACGACGACGGCAAGGTGAAGATCGAGGTGCGCGCCCCGCGCGACGTCGGCGTCGCGACGATCTGGGACAAGTCGGTGCTGATCTACGCCGTCTCGCTGCTGCGCGAGAAGATGGCCGAGGGCAAGATGGGGCCGGAGGTGGGGAAGCTTCACTTCACCACCAGCGATCTCCAGCGCATCGTCGGCAAGACCGCCGGGGGCAGCGCCTACGACAAGATCGAAGGAGCGCTGGAGCGGCTTCAGGGCACCCAGATCAAGACCAACCTGGAGGCCGGCGGCGAGGGCGAGAGCGGCGCCTTCTCCTGGATCTCCGACTACAAGCTGCTGTACCGCCGCGGCAAGAAGGACGGTGAGCGGCAGGTGCGCGGCCTGACCCTGGTCCTGTCGAACTGGGTGGTGCGGGCGGCGCTGGGCAACAACCTGCTGACCTATTCGGAAGACTACTTCGCGCTGAAGCCCATCGAGAAGCGGCTCTACGAGATCGCCCGCGCCCATCTGGGGCACGGCACGGCCTTCTGGATGGCCCTGGAGCCGCTGCGCAAGCGGGTCGGTTCCGACAACGACCTGCGCAAGTTCAAGAACGCGCTCGGCCCCGTGCTCCAGGCCGACCGCATCCCCGGCTACGGCGTGCGCATCGTCGAGGCCGCGGAATACAAGGAGCTGATGACGGCGCGCGGCGCCTCGATCGCCCGCGTGCTGAACGCCGACCTGCCGGTGATCTTCTGGCGCAAGGACGCCGGCGAGCCGGAGAGCTGGATCGACATTCCCAGGGTCGAGTTCGACGAGGTGGTCTGACCCCCCTCCCCTGCCCTACTCCGCCAGCAGCCCGTCGCGGAAGGTCCGGGCGGCGTGGCTCAACCCGCGCTCGCGGTGGCGCAGCAGGCGGAAGGGGCGCTCGGGCAGCGGGAAGGGAACGCGGTGCAGATGCCCGGCTGCCAGCGCGCCGCGCGCCACCAAGTCCGACAGGGCGGTGGCTCCCGCCCCGGCCATCACCGCCGACAGCACCGCCTCGTTCGAGGGCAGCTCCAACGCCACCGGCAACTCCTCCGGCGCCCTGCCCCGCCCGCGCAGCGCCTCCTCGAACTCGGAGCGGGTGCCCGACCCGGCCTCGCGCAGGACCCAGGGGGAGCGGTTCAGCTCCTCCAATGGCAGGTCGCTCCGCCCGCGCCAGGGGTGGCCGTCCCCGACCAGCAGCAGCAGGCGGTCGCCGGGCAGAAGATCCTGGTCGAGCAGCGGGTCCGCCACCTCCCCTTCCACCAGCCCGAGATCGGCGGCGCCGTCCAGCACGGCCTTGGCGACCCGGGCGGTGTTGGCGGCCTTCACCGCGACGTCGACGTCCGGATAGCGCTGGTGAAAGGCGACGAGCCGTTCGGGCAGCCAATAGCCGGTGATGGTCTGGCTGGCGTGGATGGCGATGCGGCCGCGCTTCAGCGCCGACAGGTCGGCCAGCATCCGCTCCGCCGCCTCGGCGCGGGCGAGCACCGCGACGGCCTCGCCGAGGAACAGGCTCCCGGCCTCGGTCAGTTCGATGCGGCGGCCGACCCGGTCGAACAGGCGGACGGCGTGACGCGCCTCCAGGCTGGAGACGGCGGCGCTGACCGCGGACTGCGTCAGATTCAGGGAAGCGGCGGCCCGCGTGACATGCTGCTGCGTCGCGACCGCCACGAAGATGCGGAGCTGTTCGAGGGTCATGCGGTTCCCGCCGTTGCAATCGTTCGATTTAGCCGAACGATTCATCCACTATAATCCGTTGGAACGAACGATCCAGAGGGGGCAGCTTCCCGGCATCGGAATTCGAGGACACCATGCCGACCCCTGCATTTTCATCGCCCCGCCAGACCCTGCGCACCCTGTTGCCGGGAATTCTGCTCTGCTCCGGCGTGAGCGGCGCGGCGCTGGCCTTGCAAAGCCTCGAACTGCGGGTCTTCGGGCAGGCCTGGCTGGAGGCGCTGGTCCTGGCGATCCTGATCGGGGTGGCCCTGCGCAGCGTCTGGGCGCCGGGGCGGCGCTGGAAGGCGGGAACGGACTTCAGCGCCAAGACGCTGCTTGAGGTCGCGGTGCTGCTGCTGGGCGCTTCCATCGATCCGCAGACGATCCTGGCCGCCGGGCCGGGGCTGGTGGCGGGCATCGCCGGGGTGGTCGCGCTGGCCCTGGCGGTCAGCTACGGCATTGGGCGCCTGTTGGGATTGCCGCCGCGCATGGCGGTGCTGGTCGCCTGCGGCAACTCGATCTGCGGCAACTCGGCCATCGCGGCGACGGCGCCGGTGATCGGAGCGCACGGCGACGACGTGGCCGCGGCCATCGCCTTCACGGCGGTGCTGGGTGTTCTGGTGGTGCTCGGCCTGCCGCTGCTGGTGCCGTTGCTCGGCCTCAGCCCCATGCAGTACGGCGTGTTCGCCGGGCTGACCGTTTACGCGGTGCCGCAGATCCTGGCGGCGACGGCCCCGGTCGGCGCGCTGAGCGTCCAGGTCGGGACGCTGGTGAAGCTGCTGCGCGTGCTGATGCTGGGGCCGGTGGTGGTGGCGCTGGCCTTGATGGCGAAGCCGGAAGACGCTGCCCGGGAAGGGAGCGCCAAGACCCGCCTCCCGCTGCGCCGGCTGGTGCCCTGGTTCATCCTTGGTTTCCTGGCGCTGGCCGGGCTGCGGGCGGCGGGGCTGATCCCGGACGCCGCCCTGGCGGCCAGCCAGACCGCGGCGGGCGTCCTGACGGTGTTGTCGATGGCCGCCCTGGGGCTCGGGGTGGACGTGCGGATGCTGTCGCGGGCGGGTCTGCGCGTCACCGCGGCGGTGGTGCTGTCGCTGGCGGCGCTCGGCGCCATCGGGCTGGGGCTGATCCGGCTGCTGGGAATCATGTAAGCGTGGATGGCGGCGCGTCGGGGCGGCAGCGCTTGCAGGGGCGGAAGCCCGCCGCCTCCGCCGCCGTGGCATCGGGGTGGAACGCGACGTTTTCCCGCTTGGCCCGTCGCGACGGACAGGACGGCCGGCAATAGACGCCGGTGGTGCGCACCGCGTAGACGAAGCGCCCGTCACCGTCGCGGTCCCGGTGCGCCACCGCGCTCCACATCGCCTCCTCGTCCATGATGCCCTCCCGGTCCTGCCGCCGGGATCGTCGCCGATGCCGCGAAGCGGGGCCACCCGTTTCCTGCGCCGCGCAAAAAGACGACCGGCAAAAAAGACGGCCGGCAGAGGTCTGCCGGCCGCGAGGTTCGGGGAGGGAGGGATGCGAAGCGGGGGAGCCTTACTTCTGGATGCCGGTGACCTGCTGCTGCGCCTTGTTGCCGATGCCGGCGGCGAGGTTGGAGACGGTGCCGAGGTTCTGGTTGAACAGGGCGCCCGGCGCGCCGAAC
>NZ_QLKQ01000002.1:77999-210527 GCF_003349955.1 Azospirillum brasilense | reverse complement strand
AGCGGGGAGGGTGGGGGCAACACCGTGCCCCCGACTCCTCAATGCACGCTGACCAGCTCCATCCCATGCTCCTGAAGCGTCGCCCCCGCCGACGCGCGGTCGGTGTCCAGCCACAGGCAGGTGCCGTTCGCGGCGTACACGGCGTAGGCGGGCAAGCCGTCGATCTCCACCGACCGCAGATAGGCGACCTCCAGGATTCCATGACGGGCGAAGCGGTCATCGAAACCATCGGCGGCGTCGGCTTTGGTGCGGCGGTCGGTCATGGTCGGTCTCCTCGGGCGCTGGGGCGGACCAACGGAGCGCCGGTCCTGCCCGGCACTCTAGGGGGCTGGACCGGGCCGCGCTGTGGAGGCCGCCACACTCAGTACGTCGGAGGGTGTCCAACTCCTGCGCAACTTTGTGCCGCACCTCACAGCGGCCGCCGTCTTCCGCCGTCTAGCCTCGACGGGCCGGCAAATTGGCCGGCGCGCATCATTTCGGAGGTCCGACCATGCCCGTCCGTTCACGGCGTCCGCCCTTCTTTGGGCCGGGTCCGCAGCCCCGTCCTTCCCCCTTCGCCGCCTGGACAGGCGTCCGGGAAACGCCAATGATTCCGCGATCCCCGCCGGTGGAGGCCAGCATGGCGCACAGGACCCTGAGCGGACTCGCGGCGGCGGCCCTGACGCTGGTCGCCGTCGGAACGGTCGGCGTCACGCCCGGCCGCGCGGCGGCGGAGCCGGCGGTGGTCGTCGCCTCCACCGCCCCCGGCTATGCGCAGGGGCAGCTGGTGCCCGACGGCGCGGCGGTCGCCGTGCCGGACGGCGCCAACGCCATGTTTCTCTTCGCCAACGGGCGCATGCTGCGGGTGAAGGGGCCGTTCGACGGGCCGCTCGACCGCATGCCCGACGCCTCGGGTTGGGGCGGAGTCGGCAGCCTCGTCGGCGGGGAGCGTTTCTTCCAGACCGACCTGGGTGCGGCCCGCGCGGTCGGCACCCCGATGCAGAAGGGGGAGGAGCAGGTCTTCACCCTCGACCCCGGCCGCCCCGGCACCCAATGCGTGAAGTCCGGCGGCACGGTGCTGCTGCGCAAGCCCGCCGATCCGGCGCTGGTCCCGGCCACCCTGCGCGCGGAGGGACGCGAGGCCGCCGCCACGCTGCGCTGGGACAAAGGAGCGGCGGTGCCCTGGCCGCGCGAGCTGCCGATGGCGGACGGCACCGCCGTCTCCGTCGCCGGGCCGGACGGGCGGGTTCGTCACAGCCTGACCCTGCGGGTGATCGCCGCCGACGGCATCGCGGCGGGGCAGGGCGCGGAGCTGGCCGTCCGGCTGGCCGGCGCCGGCTGCGCCGCACAGGCGGCGGCCCTGCTCGACCCGGTGCGGGACAGCGTGGCGCCGCTGAATCTCTATCTCGCCACCGACCGCGGCCTCTACCCGACCTACCGATCCGGCGAGACGGTGACGCTGGTGCTCCAGACGAACCGGGACGCGCATCTCTACTGCTACCTGCGCAACACGCGTGGCCAACTGACGCCGATCTACCCGCCGGGACCGTCGGCCAGCTCGCTGGTGGAGGGGCACCGCACCCTGACGCTGGCCGGCGACCGCATGCCGGTGCCGCTGCGCGCGGCGGAGCGGTCGGGGAGCCTGTCCGCCGATCAGGAGGTGCGCTGCTTCGCCGCCGGGCGCGATCTCGGCGCCGACCTGCCGGGGCGGCAGGACGCCTTCCGGCCGCTGACCGACGAGGCGGCGGCCCGGCTGGAGCGGACGCTCGCCTCGCTGAAGCAGACCGAACTGGTGATGGCGCAGGTGATCCTGCGCGTGGAGTGAGGGCGCCGCCGTTGGGGACATCCGGGGGCAGGCTGGGTTGGGCGAACGTCCCGTGGCTGGCCAAAGGGCTTGTGGGATTGGTTGCGGTGGTCGGCGTGTCGGCGGCGGCGCTGGGGCTGACCCGGCTGGTGCCGCCCCTGCGCTCCGCCGACGAGAGCTTCCGCGACCTCGCCATCGCCTACTTCACACCGCCCGCCCCGCAGCATCCCGGCATCGTGCTGGTTACGCTGGGGGAGGATCTGTTCGCCGCGCTGGCCTGCCGGTCGCCGGTGGACCGCGGCTTCCTCGCCGATCTGGTGGGGACGCTGGAGGCGGCGGGAGTTCGGGCGATCGGGCTGGACATCCTGTTCGACCAGCCGACCCTGCCGGCGCTCGACGAGCGGCTGCGCCAGCGCATCCAGCGTGCCACGGTGCCGGTGGTCGCCATCACCGCGCTCGGCGACACGCCGCTGACTGAAGAGCAGCGCCGCTACCTCGGGCGTTTCCTCGACGGCATCCCGCACGGCCACGCCAACCTCGCCAAGGACCGGCTGGACGGCACGGTGCGCTGGCATGTGCCGCGCGGGCCGGACGGGCTGCCCAGCTTCCCGGCGCGGATGGCCCAGCTTGCCGGAGGGGCGGCCGGTGGGGAGGTCCCGGCGGAGCCCTTCCGCATCGACTGGCACGCCCGCCCGTCGCCGGACGCGCCGCCCTTCCCGACCTACCCGGCGGACATGGTGGGGCTGCTGCCGCGCGGCTGGCTGGCGGGGCGGATCGCCGTGGTCGGCACCGTCCTGGTCGGGGTGGACCAGCACCGCACGCCGCTGTCGGTCGCCGGCCTGTCCACGCCGGGGGTGGAGATCCAGGCCCACGCGCTGGCCCAGATCCTCGACGGGCGGACCAGCCGCGACCTGTCCAATGGCTGGATGGTCGCGCTGGTGCTGGCGTTGAGCGCTGCGGGGGTGGCGCTGGCGGCGGCCGGCTGGCCGGTGTGGCTGCTGGTGCCGGCCAGCCTGCTCGGGCTGCTGGGCCTGTGGGCGGCGGCGCTGGCGTTGTTCGCCCAGGGCGGGCCGCTGGTGGCGATGATGGCGCCGTCGGCGGCGTGGCTGGGCGGCATTGCCGCGATGACCGCGCATCTGTCGCTGAAGGAGCGCACCGACCGCCGCAGCCTGATGCAGCTGTTCGCCAACCACGTCTCCCAGCCCGTCGCCGAGGAGATCTGGCGGGAGCGCGCGACCTTCCTGGCCGGTGGGCGCCCGCGCCCGCAGGAGCTGACCGCCACCGTCTTCTTCTCCGACATCGAGGGCTTCACCACCGTCTGCGAGGCGCTGGAGCCGGAGCCGCTGATCCTCTGGCTGGAGGGCTACCTCGACGCCATGGTGCGGGTGGTGGCGGCGCATGACGGGATCGTGCTGCGCTTCATCGGCGACGCCATCCTGGCGGTCTTCGGCGCTCCCGTCGCCCGCACCACCCAGGCGGAGATCGACGCCGACGCCGAACGCGCCGTGCGCTGCGCCATCCAGATGGGACGGGAGCTTCGCGAACTGAACCGGCGCTGGCAGGCGGAGGGGCTGCCGGCCATCGGCATCCGTGTCGGCATCCACACCGGTCCCCTGGTGGCGGGCAGCCTGGGTGGGCTGAGGCACATGGAATATTCGCTGCTCGGCGACACCGCCAACACGGCGGCCCGGCTGGAAGCGCTGGGCAAGACGGTGGACATGCGCTCCTCCCCCCATTGCCGGATCGTCATCGGGGAGCCGACCTGGACGGCGGTGCAGGGCGCGGTGGCCGGGCTGCCGGTGGGCGAAATGGCGCTCAAGGGCAAGCGCAAGGCGGTCCGCGCCTGGCTGGTCCTCGACCGCGATGGGGAGGGGGTGCGGCCCGCGGCCGAGGCCGGGGAGTAATCACTCATCCTCCGTATTCGGGATTAGGCTGAATGAACGCTTGGTGCGCAGGAATCGAAATATTAAGCTGATGGAATTGGTAATTTTATGCTGCAGAAAAGCGGCGCCGTTCAACCCTCTCCCCTCGGGGGAGAGGGTGGCCCGAAGGGCCGGTGAGGGGGCCTCGCCGCTCCGGTGTGTCCGGCAAAAGCGCATCCCCCTCACCCCAGCCCTCTCCCCAGAGGGGAGAGGGGGGATTGTCTGATGGAGCCGGCCGATGGTCGACGGACCCTTGACGCAGCGTCGTTTGGGCAGGGACCTCTGGTTGCTCGCCCTCGTCCTGCTGTTGCTGGGGCTTCTCGGCTGGGCACCCGGCGCGGTCGCCCAATCCTCTCCCCCGCAATCGCCGCCGCCCCAGGCATCCCAGTCCCCGGAGAAGCGCATCGCGCTGGTCGTCGGCATCGGCAAGTACGAATTCGCCCCCGAACTCCAGAACCCGGTGAACGACGCCAAGGCCATCGCCGAGGCCCTGCGCAAGCTCCAGTTCGACGTGGACGAGAAGTTCGACATGGACAACCGCGGCTTCGAGCGGGCGCTGCGCGACTTCGGCATCCGCGCCTCGCAGGCCGACGTGGCGGTGATCTTCTATGCCGGGCACGGCATCCAGGTGGGCGGCAACAACTACATCGTCCCGGCCGACGCCAAGCTGGAGCGCGAGCGCGACCTCGTCTACGAGGCGATGCCGCTGAACCTGATGATGGGCGAGCTGTCGCAGGCCCGCAAGCTGGGCATCCTCATGCTGGATTCCTGCCGCAACAACCCCTTCGTCGACCGGCTGAAGCAGGCCGGGCAGAACCGTATCCAGGTCAATTACGGCTTCGCCCGCATCGACGACACGCCCAGCGACACGCTGGTCGCCATGGCCACCCGCGCCGACCAGCTGGCCGAGGACGGGCAGGGCGACCACAGCCCCTACACCGACGCGCTGCTCCAGCACCTCCAGACGCCGGGGTTGGAGCTGAGCCTGTTCTTCCGCAACGTGCGCGACACCGTGCGGCAGGCGACCAACGGGCGGCAGGAGCCTTACATCTTCGGTTCGCTGGGGGCGGCGCCCTTCTACTTCAACCCGCGTCCGCCCAACCGCCCGCCGGTGCTCGGCGAGATCCGCCCGCTGGAGCTGTCCGACCGCGCCGACGCCGAGCCGCTGCGCATCGGGCGCCCGACCGATCCCGACGACGACCAGCTCTTCGCCCAGATCTCCGGCCTGCCGCGCGGCGGCAGCGTGCGCATCGGCGACCGTATCGTGCTGATCGGCGACTACCTGACCGTGGAGCAGCTCGCCGCCACCAGCTTCAAGCCGGACGCGACGGTGGTGGGCGACGCCGGGCGCTTCGACTTCGCGATCATGGACGGGCGGGGCGGCGTGGTGCGAGGCGGCGTGGCGATCACCATCAAGCCGAGCAACCGCCCGCCGGTCGTCGCCGGCGCGCGCACCGTCCGCGCGCTGCCGAATCCCCTGGCCATCGAGGCGCCGGTGGACCCCGACGGCGACCCGCTGACCATCACCGTCACCGCCGTGCCCGACCGCGGCAAGGTGCGCGACGGCGCCACCCTGATCCGCCCCGGCGACCGCCTGCCGGCCGAGGGGCTGACCCGCCTGACCTTCGACCCGGAGCAGGAGCGGGCGGGCGCCGCCGGCGCCTTCACCTATCAGGTGGAGGACGGCAAGGGCGGCAAGGCCACCGGCACGGTGACGCTGGAGATCGCCCCGCCGGGCGCCGCCCCGGCCGCGCCGGCGCTTGAGGAATCGCTGTGGCAGATGGTCAAGGGCAGCCGCGAGCCCGCCGACTTCGAAGCCTTCCTGCGCCTGTTCGGCAGCGGCGCCTACGCCAAGCCGGCGCGCGAGAAGCTGGGCGCGCTCACCCCCGCCGCCAAGCCGCCGGAGGTCGCGTCGGCTCGGCCGCCGTCACCGGCCCAATCGGCCCCGCCTTCGGCTTCGACCCCGGCCCCGGCTCCAGTCGTCGAGGCGGCGGCACCGCCCCCGCCGGCACAGCCGCAGCCGGCGCCAGTACCAGCGCCGGAGCAGGTGGCTGCGGCGCCCCCGAGCGGCAACGGCAGCAGCGCGGTGCGCAATCACAGCAAGTCGGCCAGCTTCCAGGACTGCCCGGACTGCCCGGTGATGGTGCGCATCGCGCCCGGCAGTTTCAGCATGGGCAGCGACCAGGGCGATCGCTCGGAGCGTCCGGTGCACAAGGTGACCATCGCCAAGCCCTTCGCGCTGGGTGCCTACGAGGTGACGGTGGCCGAATGGCGCGCCTGCGTCGAGGGCGGCGGTTGCACCGGCGGCATGCCGCGCATGACCAAGCCCACCGACAGCACACCGATCCACAACATCTCCTGGCTGGAGGCCCAAGCCTACGCGAAGTGGCTGAGCCAGAAGACCGGTCAGCGCTACCGCCTGCCGTCCGAAGCCGAATGGGAGTACGCGGCGCGCGGCGGCACGACCGGCCGCTACTGGTGGGACGGCCAGACGGGGACGCTCGCCAATTGCAAGGACTGCGGCGGCGCGCAGGAGCGGCTGACCCCGGCCTCGGTCGGCAGCTACAAGCCGAACCCCTTCGGCTTGCACGACATGAACGGCGGTGTGGCGGAGTGGGTCGCCGACTGCTGGCACGCCGACTACGCTGGCGCGCCGACGGACGGCAGCGCCTGGACCTCCGCCAATTGCCGGGAGCGCGTGCTGCGCGGCGGGTCCTGGCGGGGCGGCTTGGCTGACATCACCGATACGGCGCGGCTGTTTTACGATCCCGACGTGCGGTACCTGAACAACGGGGTGCGGGTGCTGCGGGAGTTAAATTGAGGAGTGGTTGCGTGGTGCCCCCACCCTGACCCTCCCCCGCTTCGCAGGGGAGGGGACTGCCGCTTCGCCAAAATCTCCCTCCCCTGCGAAGCGGGGGAGGGCCGGGGTGGGGGCCCGACGCGACACGTCACCCATTCGCCTCGGCGATCTCCTCCAGCGCGTCGCGGTCGAGCAGGGTGATCCGCCCGGATTCCACGGCGATCACGCCGTTGCGCTGCCATTCGCCGAGCAGCTTGTTGATGCTCTCCCGCGAGACGCCCACCAGACAGCCGAGCTGCTGCTGCGACAGCTTGATGTCCAGCTTCAGCCCGCCCGGCACCGGCTTGCCGAACACGTCGGCCAGCCGCATCAGGGCGCGGGCGAAGCGCGACGACGCTTCCAGGAACAGCGTGTCCTCCAGATGCTCGCTGGTCTGGCGCAGGCGCTTGCACAGCACCGTGATGAGCTGGAGCGCCACCGCCGGGCGCTCATTGAGCAGCGGCACGAACTTCGAGCGGTCGAGCACCAGAAGGTCGGTTTCCTCCAGCGCCACGGCGTCGGCGGTCCGCGGCTCGCCGTCGAGCAGGGCGATCTCCCCGAACAGGCCGCCCTTGTTGATGATGTTCAGCACCAGCTCCTTGCCGTCGGTGGAGTGGGAGCAGATCTTCACCCGCCCGCGGATGACAGCCATCATGCTGTCGCCGGGGTCGCCCTTCTGGAAGATGACCGCGCCGGGCCGGAAATAGGCCAGCCGGGCGCTGGCGGCGAGGCGTTGCAGTTCCGGCTTTTCCAGATGCTTCAGCAGGAAATGCCCGGACAGCACCAGTTCCTTGTCGAACGCGATCCGCACCGTCGTCATGGTCGCCCCCATACGGCTCGATGCCGGACAGTGTAGCGGGCGGACGGCCCGCGACCGCGGCGCCAGAGGCGGTAATGCGCTCGCCCGTCCCTGCCTCGTTCTTGCGGGCATAGGGGGAAGGACCGACCAAAGGTGAATCTTGTTCTGTCCAATGGTTCGTGACTACCATCGTCAGCAAGGCGTCCGGTATGAGGCGCCGGCCCTGACACAGGGACCGCAGAACAGGGAAGGAGACGAGCGTGGACTCCACCACCCCGTCCGCAGAGCTGTCCAGGCGCGCGGCCAATCATGTGCCGCTGACGCCGCTGGACTTCCTGCGCCGCTCCGCGATGGTCTATCCGGACAAGACCGCCGTGGTCTACGGCCCGTTGCGTCGGAACTGGGCGGAGGTCGAACACCGCGCCCGCGCGCTGGCTTCCGCGGTGAGCCGGGCCGGCGTCCGGCCGGGGGAGGTGGTGTCGGTCCTGGCCTTCAACACCCCGGCGATGCTGGAGGCGCATTTCGGCATCCCCGGCGCCGGGGCGGTGCTGAACGCCATCAACACGCGGCTCGACCCGCCCGCCGTCGCCTTCATTCTGGAGCACGCCGAAAGCCGCCTGTTCCTGGTCGACCGCGGCCTGTCTGCGGTCGCCCGCGCCGCGCTGGAACGGATGGCGGCCCCGCCGCCGGTGGTGTGGATCGACGACCCGGCGGCGCAGGACGCCGACCCGGTGGGCGATCTGGAGTATGAGGATTTCCTGCGGATGGGCGATCCCGAGGCGCCCTGGCGCACGCCGGAGGACGAGTGGGAGTCCATCGCGCTCAACTACACCTCCGGCACCACCGGCAACCCCAAGGGCGTTCTGTACCATCACCGCGGCGCCCATCTGAACGCGCTTGGCAACGTCATCACCTTCGGGCTGCGGCCCGACAGCGTCTATCTGTGGACGCTGCCCATGTTCCACTGCAACGGCTGGACCTACCCCTGGGCGGTGACGGCGGTGGGGGCGACCCATGTCTGCCTGCGCGCCGTCGACCCGGCGGCGATCTTCCGCCTGATCGCCGAGGAGAAGGTCACCCATCTCTGCGGCGCGCCGGTCGTGCTGACCATGCTGATCCACGCGCCGGACGCGGTGAAGCGCGGCTTCGACCACGGCCCGGTGCAGGTGGCGACCGGCGGGGCGGCGCCGCCCAGCGCGGTGATCGCGGGCATGGAGCGGATGGGCTTCCGCCTGACCCATCTCTACGGCATGACGGAATGCTACGGCCCCTCCACCGGCTGCGCGTGGCAGGAGAGCTGGGCGGAGTTGCCGCTGGAGGAGCGGGCGGTGAAGATGGCCCGCCAGGGCGTCCCCAACGTCACCATGTCCGAGCAGACCGTGCTCGACCCCGACACCGGCCGCGAAGTGCCCGCCGATGGCGAGACGCTGGGCGAGCTGGCGCTGCGCGGCAACACGGTGATGAAAGGCTATCTGAAGAACCCGGCGGCGACCGACGAGGCGCTGCGCGACGGCTGGCTGCACACCGGCGACCTCGCCGTGCTGCACCCCGACCGTTATGTCGAGATCAAGGACCGCGCCAAGGACATCATCATCTCCGGCGGTGAGAACATCGCCTCGCTGGAGGTCGAGGAGATCCTCTACCAGCACCCCCACGTCATGGAGGCCGCTGTCGTCGCCCGTCCCGATGCGACATGGGGCGAGACTCCCTGCGCCTTCGTCACGCTGAAGCCGGGATCGGAAGGGCGGGTGACCGAGGCCGAGGTGATCGGCTGGTGCCGTGACCACCTCGCCCACTTCAAGGCGCCCCGCACGGTGGTGTTCGGGGCGCTGCCGAAGACCTCGACCGGGAAGATCCAGAAGTTCGTGCTGCGCGAGCAGGCGAGGGGGTTGTGAGAGGGGCTTTTGCCCCCTCCCTAACCCTCCCCCGCTTCGCAGGGGAGGGGATTTGGCTGCGAAGCAGCGGAGTTCCCTCCCTCGCCGAAGGCGGGGGAGGGTTAGGGAGGGGGCCCGACGCATGAACCCCACCATCACAAACCCAGGACCCCCATGACCCTCTCCCTCACCAACCGCACCGCCCTGGTCACCGGGGCCTCTGCCGGCCTGGGCCGTCACTTCGCGGGGGTGCTCGCCGCAGCGGGCGCCCGCGTCGCTCTGGCCGCGCGGCGGCGCGAGAGCCTGGACGCCGCCGTCGCCGAGATCGAAGCGGCGGGCGGGCAGGCCATCGCCGTGCCGCTGGACGTCACCGACGCCGCCTCCGTCCGCACCGGTGTCCGCGCGGCGGCGGGCGCGCTCGGCGGGCTGGACATCCTCGTCAACAACGCCGGCGCCACCGTCGCCAAGCCCGCGCTGGACTACGCGGAGGAGGAGTGGGACCGCGTCATCGACACCAACTTGAAGGGCGCCTTCCTCACCGCGCAGGAGACGGCGCGCGTGATGAGGGAGCAGGGGCGGGGCGGGTCGATCGTCAACATCGCCTCCATCCTCGGGCTGCGGGTTGCCGGCCATGTCGTGGCCTACACGGCGTCGAAGGCCGGACTGGTGCAGATGACTCAGGCTCTGGCCCTGGAATGGGCGCGTTACGGCATCCGCGTCAACGCGTTGGCCCCCGGCTACATGGAGACCGACCTGAACCGCGATTTCCTGGCGACCGACGCCGGGCAGGCGCTGATCCGGCGGGTGCCGCAGCGTCGGCTGGGGCGGCTGGCCGACCTCGACGGGCCGCTGCTGCTGCTCTGCTCCGACGCGTCCGCCTACATGACCGGGGCGGTCGTGCCGGTGGACGGCGGGCATCTGGTCAGCACCCTGTAAGCAAAGAAGAAAGAACGACGGAGAGGACCCGAACCGATGGATTTCAGCCTGCCCCCGCCGATCGAGGAGTTCCGCCGCCGCGTGCGCGCCTTCGTGGAGGAGCGCATCCTGCCGCTGGAAGCGGACCCGGCCTCCTACGACGAGCATGAGAACATCGCGCCCGCCCTGCTGGAGCGCCTGCGCGGGGAGGTGAAGGCCGCGGGGCTGTGGGCGCCGCAGATGCCGACGGCGCGCGGCGGGCAGGGGCTGGGAATCGTCGGCATGGCCGCCGCCTACGAAGAGATGAACCGGTCCATCTTCGGGCCGGTCTGCTTCAACTGCGCCGCCCCCGACGACGGCAACATGCAGCTTCTCAACAAGGTGGCGACCGAGGCGCAGAAGGAGCGCTGGCTCCAGCCCATCGTCGACGGCACGGTGCGCTCCGCCTTCGCGATGACCGAGCCGCATCCCGGCGGCGGCTCCGATCCCTCGATGATGAAGACGCGGGCGGAGCGCAAGGGCGACCGCTGGGTGATCTCCGGCCACAAATGGTTCATCACCGGGGCGGGGGAGGCTCAGCATTTCATCCTGATCGCCCGCACCTCCGACGACAAGCGCAAGGGGCTGACCGCCTTCCTGTTCGACAAGAACCAGCCGGGTTGGGAGATCGTCCGCCGCATCCCGATCATGGGGCCGGAGGAGCATGGTGGCCATTGCGAGCTGCGCTTCGACGGGTTGGAGGTCTCCGACGAGAACGTCCTCATGAAGATCGGCGACGGGCTCAAGGCGACGCAGATCCGGCTCGGCCCGGCGCGGCTGACCCATTGCATGCGCTGGACCGGCCTGTCGAAGCGGGCGATGGAGATCGCCGCCGCCTATGTGCGCGAGCGCGAGAGCTTCGGCACCACGCTCGCCGGGCACGAGGGCGTGCAGTGGATGATGGGCGACGTCGCCATGCAGATCGAGATCGGTCGCCTGCTGGTCATGAAGGCGGCGTGGCAGCTCGACCGCGGCGACTTCGCCCGCAAGGAGGTGTCGATGGCCAAGGTCCACGTCGCCGACACGCTGCACAAGGCGGTGGACACGGCCATCCAGCTCTGCGGGGCCAGGGGCTATTCGAAAGACACGGCGCTGGAGTGGATGTACCGCTACGCCCGGCAGGCCCGGCTGGTGGACGGGGCGTCTGAGGTCCACAAGATGGTCCTGGCGCGATTCTACATGGACGAGGGCGACGGCTTCTGGGCCTGGGGGTGATGGGATGGGCGCACTGATCGACGGGGAAAGCCGGCCGCGGTTGGAATCGTGGCTGGCCGGGGCGACCGGCGCGACGCGCGTGTCGGTGGCCGACGAAGGCACGCTTGGCGGGGGAGCCATCTCGCTCAACCTCGCGGTGACCCTGGACATCGACGGCGGGCCGCAGGCCGGGCGGCACGCCTGCGTGCTCCGCGCCCAGCCGGGCGCAGGCGCGGCGGCGTCCGGCATGAAGGCCAGCATTTCCAAGGCGCAGGAGTTCGCCGTGCTGCGCGCCGCCTTCGGCGCCGGGGTGGCCGCGCCGGAGCCCATCGCCGCCTGCGGTGACCCGGCGGTTCTGGGCGCCGACTTCTACATCATGCGCCGCGCCGAGGGCGTCGGCGCCGGGCACAAGGTGGTGAAGGCCGACCAGCCGCAGCGCGGCCTCGCCCGCGAGCTTGGCCGCCAGCTCGGCCGCCTCCACAAGGCCGGGCCGGACACGCCGGGGCTGGAGAGCCTGCCGGTGCCGGCCGTGTCGCCGGCGCTCGACTGCGTCCACGCCTACCGCGACTGGCTGGGCGATCTGGCGCTGCGTGACGCCGTTCTGGCCTGGGGCCTGCGCTGGCTGGAGATCCACGCGCCGCCGCCGGGCGAGCTGGCGCTGTGCCACCGCGACTACCGCACCGGGAACTATCTGGTGAAGGACGGCGGCCTGACCGCCATTCTGGATTGGGAATTCGCGGGATTCAGCGATCCCATGGAGGATCTTGGCTGGTTCTGCGCCCGCTCCTGGCGGTTCGGTCGCCACGACCGCGAGGCGGGCGGTCTGGCCGGGCGGGAGGACCTTTACGCCGGGTACGAGGAGACGTCGGGGCGTCGGGTCGATCCGCAGGCGGTCGCCTATTGGGAAACCGCCGCCTACATGCGCTGGGCGGCCATCGCCGTCCTTCAGGGGCGCCGCCACACGTCGGGGGAGGAGCCGTCGCTGGAGCTGGCGCTGACCGGGCGGATGCTGCCGGAGATCGAGTTGGACCTGTTGCGCCACATCCACAGCCTGGGGCTGACGGCATCATCCCCGGCGGCGGCCGACGCCGAGCCGTCCGGCGATGCCGACGAAGAGAGGGTCGCCTGATGCGCACCAGCCCCGACGCCCAGGAATTGCTGAGCATCGTCGCGGAAACCTTCCGCACGGACCTGCTTCCCCACATCCCGCCGGCCCAGCGCTACACGGCGCTGATGATCGCCAACGCGCTCGGCATCGTGCAGCGCGAACTGGCCGGCGCGGACCCGGCCGGCCACGCCATGCTGGCGGCGCTGGCCCTGCTCTACGGCGAGGACGCCGACGACAGCCTGTCCGGCGCCGACCTGCGCCAGCGAGTGGAGGCCCTGCAGCACCGGCTGTGCATCGAGATCGCCGCGGGCGACTTCGACCACGACGGCCAGGACGTGCTGATGGAGTGTCTGGAGGAGATCGTCCAGGCCCGGCTGGGCATCGCCAACCCGAAGCTGCTGCGGGGGTAGGGGCGGAGCTGGGGTTTTTCCTTCTCGACGCCGTCCGTTGCCATTACCATTTCACAGGCGGAATGCCCTGGATGAAAGCCCATCGTCATGCCCATCGATTTCAGCCATTTGTCTCCCCAGGAACGCCTGGACCTGATCGGCGAACTTTGGGAATCGCTGGATGAAGGCGATGTGCCGGTCTCGGAGGGGGTACGGGCCGAACTCGACCGCCGGAACGCTGCCTTTCAGGAGAGCCGGGTGAAGGCCGTATCCTGGACCGAACTCCGCGGCGTCCTGCGTCCGGGGAGAGCGTGAGCCATCCCGTTTACTTTCTTCCTGAAGCGGCGGAGGAGTTGGCCGAGGCGCAGGCATGGTACGATGCGCGCTCCGCAGGTTTGGGCGACCGCTTTTTCGATGCCATTGATGCGCTGTCGTGGCGGATCGGAGAGGCGCCCCACCGATTTCCGCATGTGCATGGCACCATTCGGCGGGCGTTGCTTGGGCGTTTTCCCTATGCCCTGTTCTTTCGTGACGAGGATGACGGCGTGTATGTCATCGCTTGCCTTCATACCAGCCGCCATCCGGAACGATGGCGCCGCCGGACCTGACGACGCCATCGCGTGTCACTCCGCGATCGGCTCGTAGAATTCCGGGCCGAAGTCGGCGGCCTGCCGGCTGGTCACGTTGAAGGGCTTCTTCAGGCCGCCGCGGAAATAGCGCTTCACCAGATCCTGCCACGTTTCCACCGGGTCGACGCCGCGCTTGGCGCAGAGATGGCCGAACCAGCGGCGTCCGGCGGCGACGTGGGTGATCTCCTCGTCGTGGATGACCTGAAGCAGGGCGGCGCTCTCGGCGTCGCCGAACTCGCGCAGGCGGCGGACGGTCTCCGGGGTGACGTCGAGCCCGCGCGCCTCCAGCACCATCGGCACCACGGCCAGCCGGGCGGCGAGGTCGTGGGCGGTGGTGGTCGCCGCCTGCCACAGCCCGTCATGGGCCGGCAACTCGCCATAGCCGGAGCCGAGCTGGTTCAGCCGCTCCTCCAGCATCTGGAAATGCCGGGCCTCGTCGTCGGCGACCTGCACCCAGTCGTCGGTGAAGCCCTTGGGCATCCCCTCGCCGACGAAGCGGCACACGATGTCCCAAGCGAGGTCGATGGCGTTCAGCTCGATGTGGGCCAGCGCGTGGAGCAGGGCGAGGCGGTTCTGCGCGCTGCCGCCGCGCCCGCGCTTGGGCATGTCGCGGGGCAGCATCAGCGGCGGGCGCTCCGGACGGGCAGGGCGCTCCGGCGGGACAAGCGCGCCGAACTCGGTAATGAGGCCATCGCGCCACGCCGCGGCGTAGTCCCGCGTCAGACGCACCTTCTCCAGCGGCGCCGCGGTGGTCAGCACCGCGACGGCCGCGTCACACAGAGTCGTCACCATCCATACGCAACGAAATGGGGGTTCACGATGTCGGCCTTGCCGTAGAGGAAGGGCGAGCCGTCGGGCTGCTCCACCCGGCCGCCGGCGGCGGCGAGGATGGCGTGGCCGGCGGCGGTGTCCCATTCGCTGGTCGGGCCGAAGCGGGGGTAGAGGTCGGCCTTGCCGGAGGCCACCGTGCAGAATTTCAAGGAGCTGCCGCAGGTCACCCGGTTCTTCACCGTGTAGCCGGCGAGGAAGCCGTCCAGCTCGCTGCCGCTGCCGTGGGAACGGCTGGCGACCACGGTCAGGCCGTCGGGCGGCGGTTTGCGCACCTGGATCGCGTAGTCGTGGCGGCCCTCCACCCAATGGACGGCGGTGCCCGGCCCGCAGGCGGCGTAGAGGTCGCCGGTGGCCGGCGCGTAGACGACGCCCAGGACCGGACGCCCGCCCTCGATCAGCGCGATGTTGACGGTGAACTCGCCGTTGCGGTTGATGAACTCCTTGGTGCCGTCGAGCGGGTCGACCAGCCAGAAGCGTCCGCCGGAAATGTCCGGCCGGTGCCCGGCGGCCACGGCCTCCTCGGCCACCACGGGAATCCCGGGGGCGATGTGGTGCAGGGCCGGGGTGATGACATGCTCGGCGGCCAGATCGGCCTGGGTGACCGGACTGCCGTCGACCTTTGTGGCGGCGTCGATGCCGTCGTTGTAGAAGCGCAGGATCACCTGACCCGCTTCGTGGGCGATGGTCCGCACCTTGGGCAGCAGGCTCGCCGCGGCGGTGTCGGTCATGGGTGGTCCTCCGGTCGGCTGGTGTGCGAACGGTCACCATAGCGCGCCCGGATGGTGGGCTGGAAGGCTGGAAAGGGCGGGGAGGATGGGAGATTGCGGATGAAAGCCGGCTGGCGCGCCATGGAAGCGACGGACCTGGATCGAGTGATGGCCATCGCCGAGATCGTGCACCCCGATTACCCGGAGGATCGCGCCGTCTTCGCCGAGCGTCTGGCCCTCTATCCGGAGGGTTGCGCCATGGCGGAAACCGAAGGGGCCGGGTCGGACAGGACCTGCATCGGGTACATCGTCATGCATCCGGGGCGGCTGGGCGTCCCGCCGCCGCTCGATTCACCGCTCGGCGCGCTGCCGGAATCCCCGGACTGCCTTTACCTGCACGACGTCGCCCTGCTGCCGGCGGCGCGGGGCCTGGGGCTGGGAGTCGCCGCCCTGGAGCGCATGGACGCCCTGGCGGCGCGGCGGGGCTTCCGCTGGCTGGCCCTGACCTCCACCCCCGGCGCGCGGGCCTTCTGGGGCGCGCAGGGGTTTCTGCCATACGACGGAGGGGCTGGTCTGGCGGCCAAACTTGCCTCCTACGGTGGCGGCATGGCCTACATGACCAAACCGGTGGCAGGCTGATCCGGGAAAATGATAAATTTTACCGCAAATTGAATATAATCCGTTGGGCGGGGTTTCGATTTGCGGCAAGTTGTCCGACCCTGGCGGGCGGTTCGGAATGCTATCTTGCGGCGTTCCCGCAGCTTCAGCGCAGCCGTTATCGGCAGGCCCCCCATGCAGCCATCCGCCCGCTTCCCGTGGAAGTCCGAATACACGGTCGGCAACGAGTCCATCGACGAACAGCACCGGACGCTTCTGGAACTGGCCGGGCTGCTGCACATGGCGGTGGCGGCGGGGCAGGGCTACAAGATCATCCAGAACGCCTTCGCCGCCCTGGTCAAGTACACGGGGGAGCACTTCTCCGATGAGGAACAGTTCTGGACCGACGCCCGGAGCGGCGCCGTCGAAAAGCATAAGCGGCTGCACCGGGAGATCACCGAGGAACTGCTGGCCCTGCGGTTCGAGGGTCCGTACGGCGTCGTCTTCTGCACCCCCAACGAATTGACCAACTGGGTCGAACACCGCCTGATCGCCCATTTCATCGAAGAGGATCAGGGCGTCTACCGCAGCCTGACCCAGGGCGCCAAGCGGAAGCGGTCCTCCGCCTGACCGCCGCCCCTGACCGCCGCCCCTGTTCCCCGCCGGGCGACGGTCGTTCCCGGAGCCGGCCGCTTTTCACTCGATGGACGCCGAAGATGGACGCCAAACGTGCGCCCGCTCCATCCCGAACGGCCGACTGCCGATGCGGACTGAGAAAAACACGTTTGCATGGATGCTCAAAGATAAGCCATTGCATGCAGATGCATTCAAATAAAATAGCTTTATTTTAGAAAATTATCGTCAGTATTGTTTGGCGAGTGCCCCGACCATTCCCAATTAAATATAAATGGATGCAATTCGTGAAATCATGAATTGCACCGACGTGGCTGGCGTTCGCGCCAAGTCCATACGGAGGTTTGGGCGTTTTGCCAACCGCGAGGAAACGCCATGACTGCACCTTATCTGTTGCCGCCGACCACGTCCGTGGCCTATCCGTCCAACCTTCCTTCGGGAACGGTGAAGCTGTACGCCGATCAGAACTGGAGCAGCGACAGCCTGACCATCACCACCTCGGACGCCATCGAAGGCGTCCAGAGTTCCTTTGCCGGGACCAACCTCAACGACCGGACCACCTGGATCGCCTTCAACCTGCCGGAGGGGGTCGTCCTGACCCTTCTGGAGCACAAGACCACCCCGCCCGCCAAAGAGCCCTACAGCTTCAATGGCTGCGGGCGTTGTGTCGATCTGATCGGCAACGGCCAGACCCAGACGGTCGACGTCGAGAAACTCGGCGCCAACGACTGCCTGTCCGCCTACATCTGGCGTACCGTGGATCTGAACACCGGTGTCTTCCAGCTGTTCGACGGGCTGAACTACGCCGACAACCGCAACACCTTCTTCCTGTGCGAATGGCCGATGGAGACGGTGCTGTCGCTGGCCGGCTGGTTCATCTGCGACCGGGCGGCCTCGATCTATTTCGGCGGGCTGACCGCCCAGCAGGTGGCGCTGTACGACGGCGGCCAGGGTGACGGGGAAACCATGTCCGTCGCCGGCTGGCTGAGCATGGACGGCATACCGGACCTGCGCAGCTATTCCTTCGTCGACAAGGAGGCCTCGTGGCGGTGGGATCTGCTGCCCCCGGTCCATTCGGAGGTCGATCCCTTCACCATCACCTCGCCGGTGCCCACCAGCCCGTCGAACACGATCTCCAGTTCCATCTCCGGAACCAACCAGGGCACGGCGACGATCACCGACACGGTGTCGGTCACCAGCGGGAAATCGCAGTCGCTGACGCTGTCGGTCACCGATTCCTACACCATCGGCTATGTTCAGGAGGTGCGCTTCACCTACGGAATCGGTCTGACCGGCGAGGTCGAGGTCGGCTGCACCTTCTCCATGTCCTACACCTACTCCGGCACGAAGGAGACCTCGGTCACCAACTACTACGATCTGTCGGTCAGCCAGACGGTCGAAATCCCGGCCGACTGCCGCTACAGCTCGACCATGACGATCCTGATGGCCGAAATCCCGCCGACCTCCTACAGCACGCCGGCGGTCTTCTACTACACCCAGCCGGTGCCCGGTTCGACCTACGACGCGGCGATGAGCGCCGAACTCGGCAAGACGGTCTACGCGCTGCGCCAGACGGTGACCGGCTACGTCAACGGCGGCGTCTCGGTGGACGTCCGGAGCAGCACGGAAACCCAGCCGCTTTCCGTCGCGGCGCTGGCCGACGCCTGACGCCGGCAGTGCTCGCGACGCGGGTCTGCCATCGCAGGTTTCACGTCCAACGTTGTCTTTGCCGTGGAACGGACCCAAGTCTAGCTGGTTTATGATGTGGCGCGGCTGCCGGATGGGCGCGGGATTCCCCGCCCGTCCGGCGGCCCCGCTCCACCAGACCAGCGGAGCGACGGCGGCGGATGAAGAACTCGGACAATGGCCGGATCGATCGGAACGACACGCTCTGGTACAAGGACGCGGTCATCTATCAGCTTCATGTCAAGGCGTTCTACGACGCCGACAACGACGGCATCGGCGACATCGCCGGCCTGACCCAGAAGCTCGACTACATCCAGGAGCTTGGCGTCACCACGCTGTGGCTGCTGCCCTTCTACCCCTCGCCGCTGCGCGACGACGGCTACGACATCGCCGACTACAAGGCGGTCAACCCGTCCTACGGCAATCTTCAGGACTTCAAGCGGTTCCTGCGCGAGTGCCACGACCGCGGCCTGCGCGTCATTACCGAGCTGGTCATCAACCACACCTCCGACCAGCACCCGTGGTTCCAGCGCGCCCGTCAGGCCAAGCCGGGATCGAACCATCGCAATTTCTATGTCTGGTCCGACACCGACCAGAAGTACCAGGGCACCCGCATCATCTTCTGCGACACGGAAAAGTCCAACTGGACCTGGGATTCCGAGGCGCAGGCCTATTTCTGGCACCGGTTCTACTCGCACCAGCCCGACCTGAACTTCGACAACCCGAAGGTCCTTCAGGAAGTGCTGAACGTCATGCGCTTCTGGCTGGACATGGGGGTGGACGGGCTGCGGCTCGACGCCGTGCCCTACCTGAAGGAGCGCGAGGGCACCAACAACGAGAACCTGCCGGAAACCCACGACGTCCTGAAGGCGATCCGCACGGAGATCGACAAGGGCTACGGCGACCGCATGCTGCTGGCCGAAGCGAACCAGTGGCCGGAGGACGTGCTGCCCTATTTCGGCGACCTGGAGAAGGGCGGGGACGAATGCCACATGGCCTTCCACTTCCCGCTGATGCCGCGCATCTACATGGCCGTCGCCATGGAGGACCGGCACCCCATCGCCGACATCATGCGCCAGACCCCGGACATCCCGGACGAGTGCCAGTGGGCCATCTTCCTGCGCAACCATGACGAGCTGACGCTGGAGATGGTCACCGACCGCGAGCGGGACTATCTCTGGGACTTCTACGCCGCCGACCGGCGCATGCGGATCAACCTGGGCATCCGGCGCCGTCTCGCCCCGCTGCTGCAGAACGACCGCCGCAAGATCGAGCTGCTGAAGAGCCTGCTGCTGTCCATGCCGGGCACGCCGGTGCTCTATTACGGCGACGAGATCGGCATGGGCGACAACATCTATCTCGGCGACCGCGACGGCGTGCGCACGCCGATGCAGTGGTCACCCGACCGCAACGGCGGCTTCTCCCGTGCCGACCCGGCGCGGCTGTATCTGCCGGCGATCCAGGACCCGATCTATGGCTTCCAGGCCATCAACGTCGAGGCGGCGCAGCGCAGCCCGTCGTCTCTGCTGAACTGGATGAAGCGGCTGATTGCGGTGCGCCAGCAGCACAAGGCGTTCGGGCGCGGCAGCTTCCAGCTCCTCTATCCGGGCAACCGCAAGGTCCTGGCCTATCTGCGCTGCCATTCGACGGAGGAGGGCGACGAGGTCATCCTCTGCGTGGCCAACCTGTCCCGCTCCGCCCAGGCCGTGGAGCTGGACCTGAAGCAGTTCCGCGGCCGCGTGCCGGTGGAGATGCTGGGCCGCACGGTCTTCCCGCCGGTCGGCGATCTGCCCTATCTGCTGACCATCCCCGCCTACGGCTTCTACTGGTTCGCGCTCGCCGCCGAGGCGGCTCTGCCCTCCTGGCACGAGACGATGCCGGAGCCGGTGCCCGACCTGCTGACCGTGGTGGTGCGCGACGGCTGGAAAAGCCTGATCAGCGGGCGCGCCGAGGCCGAACTGGCGCGCGACATCCTGCAGGCCTACCTGCCGCAGCAGCGCTGGTTCGCCGCCAAGGATCGCCGGATCGAGCGCGCGCATGTTCCGGTCTCCGCTCGGCTGGACGGGCCGGGCGACGGCTTCATGCTGCTCCACACCGACGTCGAGCTGTCCGGCGGCGGCACGCAGTCCTACTTCCTGCCGCTCGCCATGAGCTGGGAGGAGAACGCCGGCAACACCGGCTGGCCGCTGCTGCCCTTCACGCTGGCCAAGGCCCGGCGCGGTCCGCGCACCGGCGCCATCTACGACGCCATGCAGGCCGACGCCTTCACCCGCAGCCTGCTGACCGCCCTTCGCGAGGGGCGGGAGATCCCGGCGTCGCATGGGCACCTGCGCTTCTCGCCCACGGCCTGCATGGCCGACCTCGTGGTGGACGACGACACCGAGATCCGCCGCCTCGGCGTCGAGCAGAGCAACAGCTCCATCCTGGTCGGCAGCCAGGCCGTGCTGAAGGCCTTCCGCCGCCTGACCCCCGGCGCCCATCCGGAGATCGAGGTCGGACGCTTCCTGACCGAGGTGGCAGGCTTCCAGAACACGCCGCGGCTGCTCGGCTCCGTCGAGCATGTGGCGGAGGATGGCACGCCGACCGCGCTGTTCGTTCTCCAGGGCTTCGTCCGCAACCAGGGCGACGGCTGGAGCAGCACCGTCGATTCGCTGGTGCGCGATCTGGACGACATCCGTCTCGGCCTCGCCCACGACCCGGAGGAGCCGACCGAGGGCGAGCCCTTCGGCATGCACGCCGCCATGATGGCGACGCTCGGCCAGCGCACGGCGGAACTCCATTGCGCGCTGGCGAAGCGGACCGGCGATCCGGCCTTCGATCCCGAACCGGTCACGGCTGACGACCTGAAGGGCTGGGGCGAGGCCGCCTGCCGTCAGGCCGAGGCCGCCTTCGCCGCCCTGCCCGGCGCGCTGGACCGTTTGGCCCCCGCCGTGCGCGAGCAGGCGGAATCGCTGCTGGCCCGCCGCGCCGACGTGATGAACCGGCTGGCCGAACTGGCGGACACCCCTCCGCAGGGCGACAAGACGCGCATCCACGGCGACTATCACCTGGGGCAGGTGCTGCGCGCCCAGAACGACTGGTACATCATCGACTTCGAGGGTGAGCCCGCGAAGTCCCTGGAAGAGCGTCGGGCCAAGCACAGCCCGCTGCGCGACGTGGCGGGAATGCTGCGCTCCTTCAACTACGCCACCTGGGCGGCGCTGTTCCGGATCGACGAGACCGGGGTGCTGGAGGAGGCCGGTGCGGTCATGGAGGCGGCGCTCGATTGGGAACGGCGCAGCATGCAGAGCTTCCTGGAGGCCTACCGCGCCGCCATGGGGGCCTGCCCGGACGTGCCGGACGGAACCGCCGCGGACCGCCGCCTGCTGGCGCTGTTCCTGATGGAGAAGGCGCTGTACGAGATCGCCTACGAGGCCGCCAACCGGCCGAACTGGATCGGCATTCCGGTGAAGGGCGTGCTGGGGCTTCTGGACGGTGAATCCTGAGGCGAAACCCGATGCGGGACATAGGACGCCGCGGGCGTGGTGTGACAAACGCCCCGGCGCTATGTTCACACCCCAAGAACGAGCAAGGGTAAGGGGAAAGTCAGCCGATGCCGAACGACATCCGAACGGGAAGCCGTGCCAAGGCGCAGGGGGCGTCGCCGAAGGCCGTGTCGCCGTTGAGCGGCGGCGTCGAGGCCATCGTCCGCGCCGACCACGGCGATCCCTTCGCGATCCTGGGCATGCACCAGACCGGCAAGGACCAGCCCGTCGAGGTCCGCGCCTTCATCCCCGGTGCGGAAAAACTCTGGGTGGTCGACAGCGCGTCCGGCGACCCGGTGGGCGAGGCCGACAAGGTCCATGACGAGGGCTTCTTCGTCGCCGTCCTGCCCGACCGCAAGGAGCGCTTCCGCTACCGCCTGCGCGTTCAGTTCCCGCTGGCGACGGTGGAGTTCGAGGACGCCTACCGCTTCTGGTCCGTCCTGGGCGAGCTGGACATCCACCTGCTGGCCGAGGGCACGCACCTCAAGAGCTTCGAGCGGCTGGGCGCCCACCCGCGGGAGATCGACGGGGTGGCCGGCGTGGCCTTCGCCGTCTGGGCGCCCAACGCCCGGCGGGTCAGCGTCGTCGGCGACTTCTGCGACTGGGACGGACGGCGCCTGCCGATGCGCAAGCGCATGGAAGCCGGCGTGTGGGAGATTTTCGTGCCCCACGCCACCGTCGGCCAGCGCTACAAGTTCGAGATCAAGGGGGCCGGTGGTGACTTGCTGCCGCTGAAGTCGGACCCTTACGCCTTCCAGGCGGAGTTTCGCCCGCAGACCGCCTCCGTCGTTCACGGCCTGCCGTCCTACGACTGGCAGGACGCCGAGTGGCAGCGGACCCGCTCGGCCAGCGCCGACCTGACCGCGCCGATCTCCATCTACGAGGTCCATCTCGGCTCCTGGGCGCGGGTGCCGGAGGAGGGGGACCGCTTCCTCACCTACCGCGAACTGGCCGAGCGGCTGGTGCCCTATGTGAAGGATCTCGGCTTCACCCACATCGAATTGCTGCCGATCACCGAGCATCCCTTCGACGGATCCTGGGGCTACCAGCCCATCGGCATGTACGCGCCGACCAGCCGCCACGGCACGCCGGAGGACTTCAAGTATTTCGTGGACGCCTGCCACGCGGCGGGGATCGGGCTGCTGCTCGACTGGGTGCCCGGCCATTTCCCGACCGACCCGCACGGGCTGGGCTGGTTCGACGGCACGCACCTCTACGAGCACGCCGACCCGCGCCAGGGCTATCACCAGGACTGGAACACGCTGATCTACAATTTCGGCCGCACGGAGGTGCAGAACTTCCTGCTCGGCAACGCGCTGTTCTGGCTGGAGCATTACCGGCTGGACGGGCTGCGGGTCGACGCCGTGGCCTCCATGCTCTACCTCGACTACAGCCGCAAGGCCGGCGAGTGGGTCCCCAACCGCTTCGGCGGGCGCGAGAACCTGGAATCCATCGCCTTCCTCAAGCGGATGAACGAGCTGGCCTATGGCCAGAACCAGGGGATCATGACGGTGGCCGAGGAATCCACGGCCTGGCCGGCGGTGTCGCGGCCCGTCTATCTCGGGGGCTTGGGCTTCGGCTACAAGTGGAACATGGGCTGGATGCACGACACGCTGGAGTATATGGCGAAGGACCCCATCCACCGCCGTTACCACCACCACCAGCTCACCTTCGGCCTGATCTACCAGTTCTCGGAAAACTTCGTCCTGCCGCTCAGCCACGACGAGGTGGTGCACGGCAAGGGCTCGCTGATCAACAAGATGCCTGGCGACGACTGGCAGAAGTTCGCCAATCTGCGCGCCTATTACGGCTTCATGTTCGCCCATCCCGGCAAGAAGCTGCTGTTCATGGGCGGCGAGTTCGGCCAGTGGCGCGAGTGGAGCGAGGCGCGCAGCCTGGACTGGCACCTGCTGGAGGAGCCGCTGCACCATGGGCTGCACGCGCTGGTGCGCGACCTCAACGGCATGTACCGCGGCTTGAAGCCCCTGCACCAGACGGATTGCGACCCGGCGGGCTTCGAATGGATCGAGGCCAACGACAGCGACAACTCGATCCTCGCCTTCCTGCGCAAGAGCGGGGAGGACCCGGAGCACCATGTGGTCGTGGTCTGCAACTTCACCCCGCTGCCGCGCGACGGCTACCGCGTCGGCGTCACCCTGCCGGGCCGCTACGAGGAGGTGCTGAACACCGACGCCCCGGAGTACGGCGGCAGCGGCGTCGGCAACGCCGGCGGCGTGGCGAGCGAGGAGACGGAATGGCATGGCCGTCCACACTCCATCAGCCTGACCCTGCCGCCTCTGGGCACGCTGGTGCTGGAACGCAAGGCGGGGTAGGGGGCGCGTCGCTTTCCCCATTGGCCACCCTTGACGGGCGGTGCGTGCCTCCTCTTTATTGAATCGCCTATCCCACACAGGACCTGGACGGGTGAGCGTCCAGGAGGGACGATCATGACGATGAGGAACCGGCCGCCGTCCGTCGAAGAGGTGGTTAGCATCCTGCGCGACAACAGCGCCGACCTGCGTCGGCGCGGTGTTCTGCACGCCGCCGTCTTCGGGTCGGTGGCGCGCGGAGAGGCCGGGCCCGAGAGTGACATCGACATCGTGATCGATCTGGACCCCGGCCGTCCCATGGGGCTGTTCGAGTATACGCGGGTGACGTTGGACATCGGTGACCTGTTCGACCGGCCGACGGATGTGGTGGTGCGGAGGAATTTGAAACCCGCACTTCGGGACAGTGTGGCGGGGGAGGCCGTGCATGCCTTCTAGGTCGCCGCAACGGCGGCTGGAGGACATCGTTCAGAACATCGATGCGATTGCCCGATTCGTTTCCTGAATGGGATTTGAGGATTTTCTGGCCGATCAGAAGACCAGCTATGCCGTGCTGCGCGCTCTCGAAATCATTTCGGAAGCCTCTCGGCGCATCCCCGATGACGTCAGACAGCGCCATCCCGAAATCGATTGGCGGGCCATAGCCGGTGCCGGTAACATCTACCGGCACGATTACGACAACGTGGACGACGCTCTTACGTGGCACACCATTCAACACGAACTTTCGCCGCTGAGGGCTGTGGTCGTCGCGGAGTTGATGCGGATCGAAGGGAACCGGCCATGACGGTCCAACAAGACGGGATCGTCGTCTGATGGCCATCTCCACCGCCACGCGCACCGCCGTCTGGCCCGGCAAGCCCTATCCCCTCGGAGCGAATTGGGACGGGTTCGGGGTCAACTTCGCCCTGTTCTCCGCGCACGCCGAGAAAGTCGAGCTGTGCCTGTTCGACCAGACTGGCCAGCGCGAGGTCGAGCGGGTCGTGCTGCCGGAGCACACCGACGAGGTCTGGCACGGCTACCTGCCCGACGCCCGGCCCGGCCTGCTCTACGGCTACCGCGTCCACGGCCCCTACGAGCCGCTGGCGGGGCACCGCTTCAACCCGAACAAGCTGCTGCTCGACCCCTACGCCAAGGCGCTGTTCGGGCCGTTCCGCTGGTCGGACGCCCATTACGGCTACCGCGTCGGCTCGACGCGCGAGGACCTGTCCTTCGACCGGCGCGACAACGCCCGCGGCATGCCGAAGTGCCGGGTGGTCGACCGCGCCTTCACCTGGGGCCACGACCGGCACCCGGCTGTGCCCTGGTCGGACACGGTCATCTACGAGACGCATGTCGGCGGCTTCACCATGCGCCATCCGGAGGTGCCGGCCCCGCTGCGCGGCACCTTCGCCGGCATGTCCACCCACGCGGTGATTGACTACCTCAAGGCGCTGGGAATCACCTCGGTGGAGTTCCTGCCGGTGCAGTCCTTTGCCGACGACCGGCATCTGGTCGGGCAGGGACTGCGCAACTACTGGGGCTACAACAGCGTCGGCTTCTTCGCGCCCGAGCCGCGCTACATGACCACCGGCGTGCTGTCGGAGTTCAAGACCATGGTCGCCCGCCTGCACGAGGCGGGGATCGAGGTCATCCTCGACGTGGTCTACAACCACACGGGGGAGGGCAACCATCTCGGCCCCACCCTGTCCTTCAAGGGCATCGACAATCTCAGCTACTACCGGCTGCTGCCCGACAACCCGCGCTTCTACATCAACGACACGGGCACCGGGAACACCCTGAATCTCAGCCACCCGCGCGTGCTTCAGATGGTCATGGACAGCTTGCGCTACTGGGTGACGGAGATGCATGTCGACGGCTTCCGCTTCGACCTCGCCACCGTGCTGGCGCGGGAGCCCTACGGGTTCGACCCCGGTTCGGGCTTCCTCGACGCCGTGCGGCAGGACCCGGCGCTGGCCGACGTCAAGCTGATCGCCGAGCCGTGGGACGTCGGTCCCGGCGGCTATCAGGTCGGCAATTTCCCGCCGGGTTGGGCGGAGTGGAACGACCGCTACCGCGACACCGTGCGCCGCTACTGGCGCGGCGACGACGGCATGCTGCCGGAACTGGCCGGACGCATCGCCGGCTCGTCGGACCTGTTCGAGAAGCGCGGGCGGCGGCCCTGGTCGTCGGTGAACTTCGTCACGGCGCACGACGGCTTCACCCTGCACGACCTCGTCTCCTACAACGACAAGCACAATTGGGCCAACGGCGAGGACAACCGCGACGGCCATTCCGCCAACCATTCCTGGAACCACGGGGTGGAGGGCGAGACCGACGACCCGGCGATCCGCGAGGCCCGCGCCAAGCAGAAGCGCAATCTGCTGGCCACCCTGTTCCTGTCGCAGGGCACGCCGATGATGCTGGCCGGCGACGAGATCGGCCACAGCCAGAAGGGCAACAACAACGCCTATTGCCAGGACAACGAGACCTCCTGGCTGGACTGGGCGCGGATGAAGGGCGAGGGCGGGCCGATGCTCGCCTTCGTCAAGCGGCTGATTGCCCTGCGCAAGGCGCACCCGGTGCTGCGACGCCCGGTGTTCCTGCACGGCCGCCGCACCTCCGCGAATGGGCTGAAGGACATCGTCTGGTACACGCCGCAGGGCGTGGAGAAGTCGGCGGAGGATTGGCGCAACGGCCATGCGCGCTGCATCATGCTGCTGTTGAACGGCCATGCCGGGAGCTACACCGGGGTGGACGGGGCGTCGCAGGACGACGGGGTGCTGCTGATCGTGCTGAACGCCCACACCGACACGGTCAACGTCACCCTGCCCGAGGTTCCCGACGCGCGCGGCTGGCGCTGCGTGCTCGACACCCGCGTGTCGGACGGCGCCGGCGACGGGCGGATGCAGCTCGCCGGGCGGACGATGCCGGTGGACGGACGGACGGCGCTGGTGTTCGTGCAGGTTGAATCGCCCGGTCGTTGATGCGGGTCAATAGGCGGTGTTTTCCGCCTGTGCTAACGTCGGGACCGGGGGTGGGTCCTCCACCTCCGGTTTTCGCGGAAGCGACGCATGCCCGACTACGACTTCTCCCTGGTTGATGCGACCATCATCGACACGCAGTCCAACAGCCAGCGCGTCATGCGCGAGGTGCTGGCGCGGCTGGGGATGAAGAAGACGGCGGTGCACGGCTCCGCCCAGGACGCGGCGGAGGCGGTGACCGCGGCCACGCCGGACCTGATCCTGCTCGACATCGACGGCGAGGAGCCGGAGGCGCTGCGCCTCATCCGTCGCCTGCGCAACGAGCCGGACACCCGCAATCCCTACGCCTGCATCGTCGCCACGACGTGGCAGCCGACGCCGCTGCTGGTCATGCGTGTCACCAACGCCGGGGCGGACGACCTGCTGGTGAAGCCCGTCTCGCCCAAAAAGGTGCAGGATCGGCTGGCCGCCCTGATCGAATCGCGCAAGAAGTTCGTGGTCACCGCCGACTACACCGGCCCCGACCGGCGCAAGTCACCGCGCGAGGGCGCCCAGGTGCCGCTGCTCGACGCGCCGAACACGCTGCGGCTGAAGGCCACCAACCGCTGGGCCCACATCAACGCCCGCCAGCTCATGGCCGAGGCCAACCACTTCGTCAACGAACAGAAACTGCTGCGCATCAGCGTGCAGGTCGCCTTCCTGATCGAGTTCGCCGCCACCGGCCTGGCCGCCCGCCCGCCCGAGCGGATGGCGGTGGAGCATGTGGCCCGCGTCCCCGCCTTCCTCGATGACCTGCTGCGCCGCCTCGACGATCTGGGCGAGCCGGGGCCGGCGGAGTCCGTCGCCAAGTCCCTGAAGATGATGGCCGAGCGGTTGCGCCTCCACGCCGAATCGGGCGCCGTCGCGGCGGAGGAGTTGGAAAGTGCCCGCTCGCTCGCCCGCGATCTCATGCAGGCGGTGGACACGGTCCGCCCGCTCGATGCGATGATGGCCGAGGTCGCCGCCGCCGTGACCGGCTACCGCACCCGCCTGGAGCAAATGGCCCAAGCCAAGGCGGAGGCGGCCAAGGCGGAGGCGGCGCGCGCCGCGACGGTGGTGCCTGCGGCGAATGGCGATGCCGCGAAAGAGGCGGTCGGGTCGTGATCCCGCAAATGGTGAGCCGCTGAAGAAGGCCGGATCATCCAGGGTTGCGGCGCGTTGTCACCCTTGCCCCGTCGCTGCGCGCGAAAGCGTTGCGGTCAATATGAAAATTCGAATGTTCGGGGCTGGACGGAACTGGTCCGACGCGCAATGCTCGCGCGCAGGCCGTTGCGGCCAGAATGACGCCACCAAGACGCCACGACCGACAAACGCGGGGACCCCTGAATGAGCGATCTCGACCGGCTTGCCGAACGGCTTGGCATCGAGCCCTTCTACCATGACATCTGGGGCAACCGGCGCGAGACCTCCGAGGCGACGAAGCGGGCCTTGTCCGCCGCCATGGGCTATCCGGCCGGCACCGGTGAGGAGCTGGCGGCGAGCCTGCACGCGGTGGAGGAGCGGGCGTGGCGGCGCATGCTGCCCCCCGTCCTGGTGATCGACGAGGGCGCACCGCTCAGCCTTGCCTTGGCCGTTCCGGCCGGGCTGGAGGACGCCGAGCTGACCTGGACGCTGACCGAGGAGGGCGGGCTCGCCCACCGCGCGGCGCTGCGCGTTGGCAACCTGCCGCTGGCCGAGCAGCGGGTGCTCGACGGCGTGGCCTACGAGCGGCGCACGGTCTCCACCCGCCTGCCGCCGACCCTGCCGCTCGGCTATCACCGGCTGACGGTGGTGATCCGTCCCCGCGGCGTGGGCGGCACGCTGGAGGGCGGCACGGTGCTGATCGTCGCGCCGCAGCGCTGTCTGACGGTGGAGGATGTGGTCCCTGGCGGGCGGACCTGGGGCATCGGCCTTCAGCTCTACGCGCTGAAGAGCGGCGACGACTGGGGCATCGGCGACTTCGACGACCTCGGGCGCTTCGCCGAGACGGCGGCGGGGCTCGGCGCCGGGCTGGTCGGGCTGAACCCGCTGCACGCGCTGTTCCCCGCCGACCCCAACCACATCGGCCCCTATTCGCCGAGCAGCCGGACCTTTCTCAACATCCTCTACATTGATGTGGAGCGGGTGCCGGAGCTGGCGGACACACCGCAGGCGCAGGCCCTCATCGCGTCGGAGGAGTTCCGGCAGCGGCTGGCCGCCGCGCGGGAGACGGAACTGGTGGACTATCCCGCCGTCTCCGCCCTCAAGATGCCAGTCCTGGAGGCGCTGCACGCGACCTTCCGGGCGCTGGGCGAAAACGATGCGCGGCGCGAAGCGTTCGAGACGTTTCGGCGCGAAATGGGCGAGCCGCTGTGCCGCCACGCCGTGTTCGAGGCGCTGCACGAGCATTTCTACCGCCGCGACCCGTCCCAGTGGATGTGGCGGACGTGGCCGCCGGCCTTCCAGCATCCGGACAGCCCGGAGGTCCAGGCCTTCGCCGCCGAACAGGCCGAGCGGGTGGGCTTCTTCGAGTATCTGCAATGGGAGGCCGACCGCCAGCTGGGCACGGCGGCGGAGCGCGGGCGGCGGGCCGGGCTGCCCATCGGCTTCTATCGCGACCTCGCCGTGGCGGCGCATCCCGGCGGGGCGGCGGCCTGGGGCGAGTCCGACATTCTGGTGCAGGGCGCCAACGTCGGCGCGCCGCCGGACCAGTTCAACATGAAGGGGCAGAACTGGGGCCTCGCCCCGCTGTCGCCGGTGGGTCTGCGCGAATCGGCCTATGGCAGCTTCATCGCCATGCTGCGCGCCAACATGCGCCACGCCGGGGCGCTGCGCATCGATCATGTGATGGCGCTCCAGCACCTGTTCTGGATTCCGGCGGACGGCAGCGACGGCGCCTATGTTGAGTACCCGTTCGAGGACCTGTTGCGGATCATCGCGCTGGAAAGCCGGCGCAACCGCTGCATCGTCATCGGCGAGGATCTCGGCACCGTGCCGGAGGGCTTCCGACCGGCGTTGGAGCGGGCCGGCATCCTCAGCTACCGCGTGTTGTATTTCGAGCGCAGCGCGGATGGCGGCTTCAAGGCGCCGGACGAGTATCCTGCCGGGGCCATGGTCACGGTGACCACCCATGACCTCGCCACCTTCAAGGGCTTCTGGACCAACCGCGACCTCGATTGGCGCGCCCGGCTCGACCTTTATCCCGACGAGGCGGCGCGCAACAAGGACGTCTGGGACCGCGGCGTGGACCGCTGGTGGATGCTCCAGGCGCTGGAGCGGGAAGGGCTGCGCCCGGCCAACTACCCGAACAACGAGGGGTCGCAACCCTTCTCGCGCGAGCTGATGGAGGCGGTGCACCGCTACCTCGCCCGCTCGCCGGGCCGCATCGCCATGGTGCAGATCGAGGACGCGCTGGGCGAGGTGGAGCAGCCGAACCTGCCGGGCACCGTGGACCAGCACCCGAACTGGCGCCGCCGCCTGGGCCTGCCGGTGGAGGCGATGGCCGGGGACGAGGGGCTGCGCCGTCTGGCCGAGGCGGTGCGCAGCGAGCGATCCTGAGGCCGGCCGGACCGGAAGCCGATTGCTATCCCGCGCTATTGGCTTACACTTCGCCTCAGTCGTCGGGCAAAAGAACAGAGAGCCGCGCGCCACGCCGCGCGGCCGATCAAGACGGAGGGGTAGATGAAAGGTGATCCGAAGGTTATCCGGCACCTCAACACGATTCTGACGAACGAGCTGACGGCCATCAACCAGTATTTCCTGCACGCCCGCATGTTGAAGAACTGGGGTCTGCATCGGCTGGCGGGGAAGGTCTACGAGGAATCCATCGGCGAGATGAAGCACGCCGACAAGCTGATCGAGCGCATCCTGTTCCTGGAAGGGCTTCCCAACCTTCAGGACCTGCACAAGCTGAAGATCGGCGAGGACCTGCCGGAGATGTTCACCGCCGACCTGGGCATCGAGAGCCACAACCGTGGCAACCTGCTGGAGGCCATCGCCGACTGCGACGCGGTGCGCGACTATCAGAGCCGCGAAATCTTCCGGGAGATCCTGGAGGACACCGAGGAGCACATCGACTGGCTGGAAACCCAGCTCGACCTGATCCAGCGCGTGGGCCTGACCGCCTACCAGCAGGAACAGATCTACGGCGAGGATTCCTCGTCCTAACAAGCGATGGGAAACGGTCCGCCGCCTAGACGGACACCCCAGCCGACGCACCGGTCGCATAGGCCGCGGCGTCGGCCTTGCGGTAGGCGGAGATGGCGGCGGACCAGGGTTCGATGTGCAGGCCGCTGCCCATGGCGTCCTGATGGATGCTCTGCGCGAGGAAACCGGCGTTGGGCCTTGCGCTCAGGCGCGGCGATGCGCCGGTGACCGGCCGGTCGCCGGCCTCCGCATCGCCCAAAGCGAATGTCGAGGAGGAACCGGCGCGGCCGGCGCGGTTTCCGTCCGCCCCGCCCAGCTCCGTCCGGTTTCCGCTTTTCAGCGCATCGTCGGCGGCCGAGACGTCGTCGGACCGCCGGCGTTCCGGTTCCCCCGGCACGCGCCGGATGGGCTGCACCGCGATGGCTTCGCTGGCCAGCATCTGCCGAAGCCGACTCATCCCGGTCAGGGATTGAGCGTTCGACGCCGATGAGAGGGACAGGATGCTGGACACGGGGGCGGGGCGGCTTGTGGGTGAACCTGATCCCGTATGGTATCAGCGCAAAGCTTCCCGATGCCTTAAAAAATTCGGGCAGGGGCACGGCGCCGTGGTGGCTGTCCATCCGACGGCGCCGTGGGGTGCGATGCGAAGGGCTTAAGACCCCTTGCGGCCACGGACGTTGCGGCGGACGACCGATTGCGCTTCCACGACCAGATCGCTGCCGCCCAGGACGCGCGTGAACAGCGCCTTCACCGTCGCCTGCCCATGCACCGTCAGCACGCCGCTGCGCGTGTCGTCCTCGATCTTCAGCACCGCGGTGTGGGCGCCCAGGAAGCTCTTGGAAAAGGCGTTGTCGAAGAAGCTGCGGATGTGGCCGTCCCGCTGGTCGTCGAACATCACCCGTCCGCCGGCC
Organism: Azospirillum brasilense; assembly: GCF_003349955.1. Lineage (GTDB taxonomy): Bacteria > Pseudomonadota > Alphaproteobacteria > Azospirillales > Azospirillaceae > Azospirillum > Azospirillum brasilense_B. Next base: position 178,717 of record NZ_QLKQ01000002.1, on the reverse strand, counting down.
AGCGCCGCCGCGTCCACCGCCTGCGCCAGGCGGGCCTGCACCGCATAGCCGCGCACCGTCTCCAGGGTGTAGCCGGCGCCCACCGTCAGGGGCAGGCCGAGGGCGACGATCAACGCCAGCGCAAGCCTGCGCCCGGACCGCCGTTCCTGCCGATGCTGGAGCGCGTAAGGGTGGTAGACCATCACCATCGCCTGACCCGAAAAAATGTGTAAGGAGAGCGTAAGACCAAATCTGTCAAAACGGCCTTAATGACCGATTAACAGCATCCAAATAAGTCTTTGAATCTTTAAAATCGCGATAACGAGGGCGTGTGTTTGTTCGCACTCATTCTCATAATTATTTGGAGTTGCGAGAAGCTTTCGAATGATACGAAGGGAAATTGGTTCGAAATTCGTACTAAATCATTCCGGCTTGGCCTGCTGGTCAGAGCCGCCAGGGAAGATAAGGATTCCGCGCCGCACCGGAAGGGGGAAAAAGAAGGATCGGCCATGCGGCCGGGTGATGCGCCAAAGGGGAGACGGAATAAAGCCTTTCGTCCGGGCGTCCACGAACCACCATTGTCCGAACAACACGACAGGGGAGGGGGTCCATGGACCGCGATATCTTTGGGGCTGGCATCGGCGCCGCGATTTTGGCGACTGCGCTGCTGTCGGCATCCCCGGCACCGGCGCAGACATCCGCCGGTTCCGCAGGCATGAGCTTCTTCATCACCAGCGTCGGATCGGGGAAGGGTGCCGACCTCGGCGGGCTTGAGGGCGCTGACCGCCACTGCCAGCGGTTGGCCCAGGCCGTCGGGGCGGGGAACCGCGATTGGAAGGCCTATCTGTCCACCCAGGCGGCGGACGGACGGCCCGCGGTGAACGCCCGCGACCGCATCGGCGCCGGCCCGTGGCGGAACGCGAAAGGGCAGGTGATCGCCCGCAGCGTGGAGGATCTGCACGCCACCAACGGGCTGACCAAGCAGACCGGACTGACCGAGACCGGCGAGACGGTCAAAGGGCGCGGCGACACCCCGAACACCCACGACATCCTGACCGGCAGCCAGCCGGACGGCACGGCCTTCGATGGCGCGGAGGACAGGACTTGCGGCAACTGGACCCGCAGTGGGACGGAGGGCGCCGCCATGGTCGGCCATCACGACCGCATCGGGCTCAGCGACGACCCGCCGGCCAAATCCTGGAACAGCTCCCACCTGACGCGCGGCGGGTGCAGCCAGGACGCCTTGAAGAGCACGGGCGGCGCGGGGCTGCTCTATTGCTTCGCGGCGGATTAGCGGGGCAGGAGCGGGAGGGCTGACCCGCCCGCTCCCTTTCCGCCGGCACCCGGGGGCGCTACAGTCGCGCCATTCGTACGGTGCATGGAGGCGGCCCGATGCGGGGCGGGGCGTGGCGTTCGGCGGTGCTGGGCTTTGCGGTGGCGGGCATGGCGCTCGCCTTCCTGGGGGTGGAGATCGGGCGGCTGGCCGTCGCCGACCCGGAGCGTTCCTTGCTGGACATGGGGGCGGTCGGGCTGGGTGTGCTGGCGCTGTGGATGGCCTTCGCCCGGCTGAACCGCCATTTCCGTGATCTGGGCCGGCTGCGCGAGACCCTGTCGGCGTGGCGCGGGCGCAGCGCCGCCTCCCTCGCCGCCGATGCGAAGGAGGATGAGGCCGGCGACCTCGCGCGGGCGGCGGCGGAGGCCTTGCGTCATGGCCGCCACGGCGAAAGCCGTCCGGGCGAGCGGCTGGCCGGGGTGATCGCCGCGCTGGAGGAGCCGGTGGTGGTGCTCGACGATTTCGGGCGGATCGATACGCTGAATCCCGCGGCCTCGGCTCATCTGGGACTGGAGGCGGGGGCCGACATCTACGATCACCTGTCGCGCCCCGAACTGTTCCGCGCCATCGAGCGGGCGCGCGAGGACGCCCAGATGGTCTCGGCCCTGCTGCGCCGCGCCCAGGGGGGCGAGGTGCCGGTGCGGGTCAAGGATCTCGGGCTCCAGTCGGGGATCGCCCTGGTCTTCCCGGCGAAGGCGGGGGAGGCGCAGCCGCTGCTCTCCGGCGAGCGGCGCCTCCTGCGCCCCAACGCCCGTCCCGCCCATCTCGGCGACGAGGACCCGCTGCTGGCCCTGCCGATGGTCAGCCTGTGGATCGCCACCGCCGGCGGGCACCCGGAGGAGGGGCCGGTCGTCGCGGTCGGGACGGTGCGGATGGTCGGGCCGCGCGTCTTCCGCAGCCTGTCGCTGGAGCTGTTCATCGATCCCGGCGCGCCGATCCCGACGGAGGGCACCGCGAGCCACGGCGTGACCGCGACGATGGTGGAGGGCGCACGACCTTTCGCCGCGGCCTGGCCGGTGATCGCCGACGCCCTGCGCGGCTGCGCGGTGGTCGGCTGGGGGGTGGACCGGGCGCTCGGCACGCTGGCCCGCGCCTGCCGCGACGCCGGCCTGCCGGAGCCGGAGGCGCCGCCGACGCTCGACCTCGCCCGGCTCGCCGCGGCGCTCGACCCGGCGCTGGAAGGGGCCTCGCTGGAACGGCTCGCCGCCGCCTTCGGCATTGCAACCAACCGCCGCACGGGTCCCTTCGCCCCCGCCCTGGTCGAGGCGGAGCTGGCGGCGGCGCTGCTGACCCGGCTGGAGCAGCGGGGGATCGCCACGCACGGGCAGGCGCGCGCCTTCGCCGCCGGTCAGGCCGGCGCGCTGCCCCAGTGAACCTTGCCCGAGTGACGGTTCACCGCCATTTCGGCCGCCGCCCGGCCTTCAGCGCCTGCACCGCCTGATCGAGCGTCTGCAGGAACTTCGATTTGTCCTGCTGGCTCATCGGTTTGTTGCCGCCGCTGACCACGCCCATGTCGCGCAGATCCTGCATCAGCGCGCGGGTGGCGATGGCCGAGCCGATGCTGTCCTCGGTGAAGGGGCGGCCGGTCGGGCCGATCACCACGGCGCGCCTCTTGACGCAGCGGTCGGCGAGTTGGATGTCAGCGGTGACCACGATGTCGGCCTCGGTCGCGTGCTCGGCGATCCAGTTGTCGGCGGCGTCGAACTCCGACCCGACGACGACCAGTTCCGACAGGCATTCGTTGGGCAGGCGGAGCGGGCCGTTGCTGACGATCCACACCTTGATTCCGTTGCGCCCGGCCACCCGGTAAATTTCCGACTTTACCGGGCAGGCATCGGCATCCACATAAATCTCGACCACCCGGCCTCCCTCCTTCGCCGTTTCATGCCGCGTCCTTATGCGCTAAAACCCTGAGCGAGCGAAGTGGCGCCGCGTGTGGCGTCCTGGTTTTTTCCTTTTTGTGCAGAAGGGGCGGAGCGGCGCATGGCGTCCTATCAATATGTCTATGTGATGAAGGGCCTGTCCAAGGTCTACCCCGGCGGCAAGAAGGTTCTGGACAACATCTGGCTGTCCTTCCTGCCCGGTGTGAAGATCGGCGTCCTCGGCGTCAACGGCGCCGGTAAGTCGACCCTGATGAAGATCATGGCCGGCCTGGACAAGGATTACTCGGGCGAGGCCTGGGCCGCGCAGGGCGCCAAGGTCGGCTACCTGTCGCAGGAGCCGCAGCTCGACCCGACGAAGACGGTGCAGGAGAACGTCCTGGAGGCCCTGGCCGAGACCAAGGGCCTGCTGGACCGCTTCAACGCCGTGTCCGAGGCGATGGGCGACCCGGACGCCGACTTCGACGCGCTGATGGCCGAGCAGGCCGAGCTTCAGGAGAAGATCGACGCCGCCGACGCCTGGGACATCGACCGCACGGTCGAGATCGCCATGGACGCGCTGCGCTGCCCGCCGGGCGATTCCGACGTGACCAAGCTGTCCGGCGGTGAGCGCCGCCGCGTCGCGCTGTGCAAGCTGCTCCTTGAGAAGCCCGACCTGCTGCTGCTCGACGAGCCGACCAACCATCTGGACGCCGAGTCTGTGGCGTGGCTGCAGAAGCACCTGGAGGACTACAAGGGCACCGTCGTCCTGGTCACCCACGACCGCTACTTCCTCGACAACGTGACCGGCTGGATCCTCGAACTCGACCGCGGGTCGGGGATTCCGTGGGAGGGCAACTATTCCTCCTGGCTGGAGCAGAAGCAGAAGCGTCTGGAGCAGGAAGGCCGCGCCGAGGAGGCCCGCCAGAAGCAGCTCGCCACCGAGCTGGAATGGATCCGGCAGTCGCCGCGCGCCCGTCAGGCCAAGAGCAAGGCCCGCATCTCCGCCTACGAGACGCTGCTGGCCGAGAGCGGCAAGGAAGCGACGGGCGAGGCCCGCATCGTCATCCCGACGCCGCCGCGCCTGGGCAACGTCGTCATCGAGGCCGAGAGCATCAACAAGGGCTTCGGCGACCGCCTGCTGATCGACGGCCTGTCCTTCCGCCTGCCGCCGGGCGGCATCGTCGGCGTGATCGGCCCGAACGGCGCCGGCAAGACCACCCTGTTCCGCATGATCACCGAGCAGGACGGGCCGGACGCCGGCACCTTCCGCGTCGGCGAGACGGTGAAGCTGGGCTATGTCGACCAGAGCCGCGATTCGCTGAACCCGAACAAGACCGTGTGGGAGGAGATCTCCGACGGGCTGGACATCATCGACCTCGGCAAGAAGTCGATGCCCAGCCGCGCCTACGTCTCGTCCTTCAACTTCCGCGGTCCGGACCAGCAGAAGAAGGTCGGCCAGCTCTCCGGCGGTGAGCGCAACCGCGTCCATCTCGCCAAGATGCTGAAGTCCGGCGCCAACGTCCTGCTGCTCGACGAACCGACCAACGATCTGGACGTCGACACGCTGCGCGCGCTGGAAGAGGCGTTGGAGAATTTCGCCGGCTGCGCCGTGGTCATCAGCCACGACCGCTGGTTCCTCGACCGCCTCGCCACCCACATCCTAGCCTTCGAGGGCGACAGCCATGTGGAGTGGTTCGAGGGCAACTTCGAAGCCTACGAGGCCGACAAAAAGCGCCGTCTGGGCGAGGATGCGGTGAACCCGCACCGCATCAAGTACAAGCCGCTGGTCCGTTCCTAAGCGGCTGCGGCGGTCCCCCTCTCCCGTTTCGGGGGAGGGGGCGTCCTCCGGTCACCCTTCCAGCTTCTGATGCTCCAGGAAGGCGGTCTTCAAGAGCTGCTTGAGATCGTCGCCGTACTGGTGGAAGCGCACGGACACCTGTCCCTTCCCCACGCCCTTGTGAACCACGACCATCCGCGCGGTGGCGGTGACGTCGTCCCGCCCGGTGATGGACAGGCGACCCTCGATCGTCTCGCCCTCCTCGAACAAATCGTCCGGCGCGTAGAAACTGACGCCGCCGATCGACCAGTTGCGGGAGGAATGGGCGCCGCGGTCGGTCTGGACGACCAGACAGGGCTGGGCGTAACGCTTCTGCGCCCGCCGTTCCTCCGGCACCGGGGGCGGCGGTGGCGCGGTGTCCACCGTCACCGTGATCCCCGTTCCGTCGAGCTTCGCCCCACCCAGCTTGGCGGAGCGCAGCACCGCGTCCTCCATCCGCGCGTCCCGCAGGTCGGCGCCGGTCAGGTTGGCGCCGTCGAAATTGGCCGGCCAGGGGCGATCCCCGGACAGGCGGGCCGGCCGGGCATCGGCGCGCGCCAGAACGGCGCGGGACAGCCCGGCGCGGCGCAGGTTGGTGCCGTTCAGGCAGGCTTCCGTCAGGTCGGCCCCGATCATCTCTGTGTAGGACAGGTCGGCCATCTCCAGGCTGGCCTTGCGCAGCCGCACACCCATCAGGCGGCACCGGCGCAGCCGCGCGGCGGCGAGCACGCGGCCGGTCAGATCGGCCCCGATCACCGACACGAGGTCGAGGTCGAGATGGCGGCCCTCCGCCCCATGGCTGTTCACCCACCGCTCATGCTCGGTGACGGCCTCCAGGAACACGCCGGCCGGCATGGGCTTGTAGGCCGGCTTGACGATGGCGTTCTCGGGAAGGGAGGCGGGCAGGTAGTTGCGGTCGAGCGTCGCCTCGTCGATCGTCGTGCCGTCGAAGGTCACACCGTCCAGCGTGGCGCCCCAGAAATCGGCGCCGACCAGGACGGCCGCGGTCATGTCGGCGCCCGTCAGGTCGGCGTCGTTCAGGTCGGCGCCGCTGAGGTCGCAGCCGGTGAAATTCGCGCCGGCCAGGATGGAGCGCTCCATCTTCGCCTCGGTCAGGCGGGTGACGCCGTCGCTGCGCGGCTTGTCGCCCGTTCCGTTCATCAGCGACCCGGCGCGGAAGTCGGCGCCGCGCAGGTTGGCGTCGGTCAGGATGGCGCGGTGCAGGTTGGCGCCCCGCAGGTCGGCCCCGATCAGCGTCGAGGCCGTCAGGTTCGCCCCTTCCATGTCGGCGCCGAACAGGTCGGCCTGCGAAAGGTCGGCCCGGACGAGGCGGGCGCCGACCAGATTGGTTCCGGCCAGCTTGGCCCCGTTCAGGTTCACCCGGTCGAGGTTGAGATTCGAAAGATCGCGGAAGCTGAGGTCGGCCCGCCGCCCGCCGCGGCGCGTCAGCCACGTCTGGTGGGCGAGGATGATCGCCTTGATCTCGTCGATCTCGTTCGGAGTCCGGTCGGCCATCGGATGGGGCGCCCGCTGCTGCAACACACACGTGAGGCTTCGGGCGCGACCATACCCCTTCCGGCGGAGTTCGTCACGGAATCGCCGTTCGGATCTTCATGAAATTCAGGCCATGAAATTCAGGCCATGAAATTCAGGCCATGAAAAAGGGCCGCCGGAAGGCGGCCCGTGACGGGGTGCGGTTTTTCAGGTGCCGAGGGATCAGCCGGCGCTGCCCACCTTCTGGCGAAGCGCCTGGAGCAGCCCCTCGACCCGCCCGCCGTTCTGGCCGATGACGGAGGCGAATTCCTGGCGCTGGGTCACGCCCATGCTGACGCCCTCGACCACCACGTCGATGATCTTGTAGGCGGTGTCGCGCTTGCGCACGCGCCAGTCCACATTCACCGGCGGGCCGTTGGGGCGGACGATCTGGGTGGAGACCATCGTGTCCGCTTCGCCTTCCACGCGGGAGCCGGAGATCCGGAAGGTCTCGCCCGAATACTCGACGAAGCGGTCGGCGTAGGTGTTGACGATCAGCCGTTCGAACAGCTTCTGATACTCGTCGTGCTGCTGCGGCGTGGCGGAATTCCAGTAGCGGCCCAGCACCCAGCGCCCGATGTAGGCCACGTCGAAGCCCTGGTAGAGCAGGGTGCGGAAGCGCTGCACCGCCTGCTCGCGCGACAGGCTCTTGTTCGAGAAGGTGGCGACGGCCTCGTTCCCCAGCGATTGGATGAACGCGGTCGCGCCCGGATCGGCCGATTGCGCGGCGGCGGGACGGGCGGCCCAGCTGCTCACCGCGAGCAGGGCCGCGCACACGAGAAACAGGCGACGTGTCAGCATGGCAAGGCAAAAGTGGCTGCCGCGGGGGCTTTGTCAACACTCAATCGGATAAAGGATCAAGCGCGGACGGTCGCATCGCGGCAGGCCTCCTCCTTATTTCTTGGCGGGTTCGTCGAAATCAGGGAATTCCGGCGTCGCCGGCGCGATGTCGTTGGCGATCGCGGCGCGGCGCTGCTGCGCGTACAGGCTGCGGGCCGTCGCGTAGAAGTCCAGGGAGTTCTTGCGCAGGTCGTCGATCTCGCGCAGGAGCTGCGAGCGGCGGTCCAGGCCAGCGGCGGCGGTGCGTCCATACATCGCGTTGTCCGCCCCGGCGGCGTTCGTGCCGATGCGGAACGGGTCGGCCAGCGTGTCGACGCCGTAGCCCAGCGTGTCGCGGAGGTTCGACGGGCCGAGGAACGGCAGCACCACGTAGGGACCGGGTCCGACGCCCCAGACGCCCAGAGTCTGGCCGAAGTCCTCCGGGCGGTCGCCGATCCCGGCTTCCGTCGCCACGTCGGCGAGGCCGCCGAGGCCGAGGATGGTGTTGGTCATGAACCGGCCGGTGGCGACCTGGGCGCCCTCGAAATCACCCTGCAGCAGGTTGTTGGCGATGTAGAGCGGGCCGAGCAGGTTCTGGATGAAGTTGTGCACCGCCTGGCGCAGCGGGTCGGGAACGACCCCCACATAGACCTCCGCCGCCGGGCGGATCAGCAGGATGTCCGCGGTCTCGTTGACGGCAAAGACGAATCGGTTGGGAATCTCCAGCGGATCGTTGACCGTGACGTCGGCTTCGCTGCTGCCGGGCGCGGTTGCGCAGCCCGCCATGCCGAGGGCGACGACGGCCACGGCGGCCGAGCGAAGAAGGGAGCGGGAGAGGTTGGCCAGCTTCATCGGCGACGGCTCTTTCTGGGGACACGACTCTGGGCGGGGCATCCGATTCCGCGGCCACGTCGCGCCACGTCCGAAGGGTTCGACCCCCCGCCGGGCGGCAACGGACGCTGCCGGACAGGACATCGCCCGGAAAATCCGTGCGATCCCTTTGTTCCGTGCCTAACACAGGCGCCGCCTTTTGACCAGCGTGCCACGCGAGGTCACCATACGGATGCCGCCCAATGTGGTAGGATTGCCGCGCCCTTCGCGTCACATCCGGGGGTCCCGTCAGCCGATGCCGCCCGATTGGAAGGGTGAGCGGTGAAAACGTGTTTACGCTGCATAAAGATATCTTTATATCTGTATCCCGCGTGGCGGGCCGTGGTGGCCGGCCGGTTCTTCGGGGCGTTTCGGGACGGTGCCGGCGGTCATGGACGAACTGCTTGCGACATTGAAGGCGGCGGCGGAAACCACGCGGCTTCGGCTGCTGGCGCTGTGCGCCCATGGCGAGCTGACGGTGACCGAGCTGACCCAGATCCTGGGGCAGAGCCAGCCGCGGGTGTCGCGTCACCTGAAGCTGCTGTGCGACGCCGGTCTTCTGGACCGCTTCCGGGAAGGCACCTTCGCCTTCTACCGGCTGACGGAGCGCGGCGCCTCGGCGGAACTGGCGCGGGTGCTGGTGGACGCGATCCCATCCGACGATCCGACCATGACGCTGGACCTGGAGCGGCTGGACGCGATCAAGCGCGCCCGCTCCGAGGCGGCGGCCAGCTATTTCCGTGAGAACGCCGCCCGCTGGCATGAAATCCGCTCCCTCCACGTCCCGGAGCGCGAGGTGGAGGAGGCGCTGCTGCGCCTGATCCCCGCCGGCGGGATCGGCGATCTCCTGGACATCGGCACTGGCACCGGCCGCATGCTGGAGGTGCTGGGGCCGCGCGCCCGGCGCGCCGTGGGCGTCGACCAGTCGCGCGAGATGCTGTCCATCGCCCGCACCAAGCTGGAGGACACCGCGCTCCGCCACTGCCACGTCCGGCAGGCGGACATGTACCAGCTTCCTTTCCCGTCCGGGTCCTTCGACGCGGCGGTCGTCCACCAAGTGCTGCATTTCGCGGAGGCGCCGGCCGATCTTCTGGCCGAGGCGGCGCGGGTGCTGCGGCCCGGCGGCCTGCTGCTGCTGGTCGATTTCGCTCCCCACGCCCTGGAAACCCTGCGCGCGGAGCACGCGCACCGCCGGCTGGGCTTTTCCGACGCCGAGGTCGCCGCCTGGTTCCGCCAATGCGGTCTGGACCGCGGAGCCGTGGTGCATCTGCCGGGCGAACCGCTTACCGTATCCATCTGGCCGGCGGTGCGCGCCGCGAAGGGCGCATCCCCGGCCGATCCTTCCATCCTCTCCATCAGCGGAGCCCAGTCATGACGTCCGGCACCCCGTCGGTCAGCTTCGAATTCTTCCCGCCCAAGACGGAGAAGATGGAACAGAGCCTGTGGCAGGCGATCCAGCGCCTTGCCACGCTCGGCCCGTCCTTCGTCTCGGTGACCTACGGGGCCGGCGGCTCGACGCGTGAGCGCACGCACAACACGGTGACCCGCATCCAGAAGGAGACGGGCATCCCCGCCGCCGCCCACTTCACCTGCGTGGGCGCGACGCGCGAGGAGATCGACGCCATCGCCCGCACCTATTGGGACGCCGGCATCCGCCATCTCGTCGCCCTGCGCGGCGACCCGCCGGAGACCGAGGGCGGAGTGGGCGGGCGCTACGTCCCGCATCCCGGCGGCTACGCCTACGCCGCCGATCTGGTGGCGGGGATGAGGAAGGTCGCCGATTTCGAGATTTCCGTCGCCGCCTATCCGGAGGCCCATCCGGAAGCGCCGAGCGCCCAGTTCGATCTGGACAACCTGAAGCGCAAGGTGGATGCCGGGGCGACGCGGGCGATCACCCAGTTCTTCTTCGACAACGACGCCTATTTCCGATTCCTCGACCGCTGCGCCGCCGCCGGCATCACCGTGCCGATCGTGCCCGGCATCCTGCCGATCACCAACTTCGCCCGCGCGGTGGAGTTCGCCGGCAAGTGCGGGGCGGCGATGCCCAAGCGCTTCGCCGAGACCTTCGAGGGGCTGGACGCCGATCCGGAGACCCGGCAACTCGTCGCCGCGACCATGGCGGCGGAGCAGTGCCAGGCGCTCCAGGCCCAGGGCATCAGGGACTTCCATTTCTACACGCTGAACCGCTCCGACCTGACGGTGGCCATCTGCCGGATGCTGGGCGTCAAGGCGAGGCAGCCGGCGGTGTCCTGACCGTCCCCCTGTGCTAGGGTGTTGCGGATCATCGCGGTCGGAGGATGGGCCATGGACAGCCGGATCGGTTACGACGACGACTTCTATGCCTGGACCCAGGAGCAGGCCCGCCTTCTCCGCGAAGCCGCCCGCGAACGCCTCAACACGCCCATCGACTGGGATCATGTGGCGGAGGAGATTGAGGGCATGGGCAGGAACGATCGGCGCGCGATCAACAGCCATCTTGCCCGTGTCATCGAGCATCTTCTGAAACTGGAGTTCTCTCCGGCTTCCGACCCGCGCAGCGGTTGGCGGAAGTCCGTACGCGAACAGCGTGCGGCGGCCGTCGATGCGCTGGCCGACAGTCCCAGCCTGAAAAGGCATGTCGATCTTCCGTCTGCGTTCCGCCGTGGACGCGGCTTCGCCACCGACGGGCTCGGACAGGATCGCGTCGATGAACAAGACCTTCCTTCCGAATGCCCTTACGGACTTGAACAGCTTCTTGACGAAGGCTGGTGGCCGGTGAACCGCCACGATCTCGACTGAGACGCTGAATCCCTGACTTTCCGCCCGACCTTCCTTCCGAAACGGACCCGATCTTCCCATGCCGCACATTCTCGACACTCTCCGCGACCGCGTCCTGCTCTGCGACGGCGGGTTCGGCAGCCGCATCCAGGCGCTCGACCTCGATGTGGAGAAGGATTACTGGGGGCACGAGAACTGCACCGACATCCTACCGCTCTCGCGCCCGGACATCGTGCGGGAGATCCACCGCGGCTATTTCGAGGCCGGCGCGGACATGGTGGAGACGGACACCTTCGGCGCCTCCCCGGTGACGCTGGGCGAGTTCGGCATCTCCGAGAAGGCGTTCGAGATCAACCAGCGAGCGGTCGAGCTGGCGCGCGAGGCGGCGGAGACGTTCTCGGACGGGCAGCCGCGCTTCGTCATCGGCTCGGTCGGACCGGGCACCAAGCTGCCCAGCCTGGGCCACATCCCCTATCAGGATCTTGAGGACAGCTTCTTCGTCCAGGCGGCCGGCCTGATCGCCGGCGGCGCCGACGCCATCCTGGTCGAGACCTGCCAGGACCCGCTGCAGATCAAGGCCGCGGTCAACGGCATCAAGTGCGCCCGCACAGAGGCCGGAAGCGACACGCCGGTCTTCGTCCAGGTGACGGTGGAGACCACGGGCACGCTGCTGGTCGGCACCGACATCGCGGCGGCCGCCACGGTGATCCAGGCGCTGGACGTGCCGCTGATGGGCCTGAACTGCGCCACCGGCCCGCTGGAGATGAGCGAGCACGTCAAGTGGCTGACCCAGAACTGGCCGGGCCTCGTCTCCGTGCAGCCGAACGCCGGCCTGCCGGAGCTGGTCGACGGCAAGACGCACTACCCGCTGCGCGCCGACGATTTCGCCCATTGGCTGGAGCGCTTCGTGACCGAGGACGGGGTGAATCTCGTCGGCGGCTGCTGCGGCACCAACGTCCCGCACATCGCGGCGGCCAACCAGATGCTGCGCAAGCTGGCCCCGGCCGGCTCGCACCGCCCGAACCCGAAGGGCCGCACGGTCCATTGGGTGCCCGCGGTCGCCTCGCTCTACTCCCAGGTCACGCTGCGCCAGGAGAACGCCTTCTTCGCCATCGGTGAGCGCTGCAACGCCAACGGCTCCAAGAAGTGGCGCGAGCTTCAGGAGAAGAACGACTGGGACGGCTGCGTCGAGATGGCGCGCGAACAGGTGAAGGAAGGCTCGCACACGCTGGACGTCTGCACCGCCTTCGTCGGGCGCGACGAGGTGGCGGAGATGAAGGCCGTCGTGCAGCGCTTCGCCGGCTCGGTCACCGCCCCGCTGGTCATCGACTCCACCGAATACATCGTTCTGGAGAAGGCGCTGGCGCTTTACGGCGGCAAGGCGATCCTCAACTCGATCAACTTCGAGGACGGTGAGGAGCCGGCCCGCAAGCGCCTCGCGCTCGCCAAGAAGTTCGGCGCGGCGGTGATCGCGCTGACCATCGACGAGGAGGGCATGGCGAAGACGCCGGAGCGCAAGCTCGCCATCGCCAAGCGCCTCTATGACCTGGCGGTCAACGAGTTCGGCCTGCCGGCCCACGACCTGCTGTTCGACCCGCTGACCTTCACCATCGCCACGGGCAACGAGGACGACCGCAAGCTGGCCATCTGGACGCTGGAGGGCATCGAGACGATCAGCCGCGAGATGCCGGGCTGCCAGATCATCCTGGGCCTGTCCAACGTCTCCTTCGGCCTGAACGCGGCGGCCCGCCACGTGCTGAACTCGGTCTTCCTCGACCACGCGGTGAAGCGCGGCATGACCGGCGCCATCGTGCATGTGTCGAAGATCATGCCGCTGCACCAGATCCCCGAGAAGGAGGTCAAGACCGCCGAGGACCTGATCTTCGACCGCCGTGCGGAAGGCTATGACCCGCTGCAGGCCTTCATCGCCCTGTTCGAGGGCCGCAAGGCCGCGGACGCCAAGAAGAAGGCCCGCGCCGAGACGGTCGAGGAGCGGCTGAAGGAGCGCATCGTCGACGGCGACCGCACCGGGCTGGAGGATGATCTCGCCGAGGCGATGAAGACCCATTCGCCGCTGGAGATCATCAACACCTACCTGCTCGACGGCATGAAGGTGGTGGGCGAGCTGTTCGGCGCCGGCAAGATGCAGCTTCCCTTCGTGCTCCAGTCCGCGGAGACCATGAAGGCCGCCGTGGCGTGGCTGGAGCCGCACATGGAGAAGCTGGACGGCCAGCAGAAGGGCACCATGGTGCTGGCCACGGTGAAGGGCGACGTCCACGACATCGGCAAGAACCTCGTCGACATCATCCTGACCAACAACGGCTACAAGGTCGTCAATCTCGGCATCAAGCAGCCGGTCGGCGCGATCATCCAGGCGGCGAAGGAGCACAAGGCCGACGCCGTCGGCATGTCCGGCCTGCTGGTGAAGTCCACCGTCGTCATGCGCGAGAATCTGGAGGAGATGACCCGCGAGGGGCTGGAGGTTCCGGTCCTGCTCGGCGGCGCCGCGCTGACCCGCGCCTATGTGGAGACGGACTGCGTGGCCTCCTACGGCTCGGGCCGCGTGGCCTACGCGGGCGACGCCTTCGACGGGTTGACCCTGATGGATCAGGTGGTGGGCGGCAGCTTCGACCAGCAGCTCGCCATCCAGCAGGCCAAGCGGGCGGGCCGGGCGGTCAACCGCCGCCGCGTGCTCGGTCAGGCGACGAGCGCCACCGTCGGTCCGGTGGACAAGGACGCAGCCCGCGCCCGCCGCGCCCGGCTGGCCGAGGGCGTGCCGGTGCCGACGCCGCCCTTCTGGGGGCCGAAGGTCATCGAGCATGTGCCGCTGAAGACGCTGGTGACCTACCTGAACGAGCGCATGCTCTACCAGCTCCAGTGGGGCTACCGGAAGGACGGCAAGTCTTTCGAGGAGTTCAAGGAGTGGGCGAAGAAGGAGCTTCGCCCGGTGCTCGACCGCATCCTTCAGATCGCCGCGAAGGAGGAGATCCTGCGGCCCCAGGCGGTCTACGGGTACTGGAAGGCGGCGGCCGACGGCGACGACGTCATCCTGTTCGCCGAGGACGGCATCCGCGAGGTCGCCCGCTTCACCCTGCCGCGTCAGGCCAAGGAGGACGGCGAGTGCATCGCCGACTTCCTGCGCGACGTGAACGAGGGCGAGCGCGACGTGCTGGGTCTCCAGATCGTCACCATGGGCCAGCATTGCGCCGAGGTGGCGCGGGAGTGGTTCGCCGAGAACCGCTACCAGGATTATCTCTACCTGCACGGCCTGTCGGTGGAGATGACCGAGGCGATGGCGGAGTATGTCCACGCCCGCATCCGCGCCGAGCTGGGCTACGGCGCCGAGGACAGCCGCGACAAGGAGAAGCTGCTTCAGCAGGCCTACCGCGGCAGCCGCTACAGCTTCGGCTACCCGGCCTGCCCGAACCTCGCCGACCAGGAGCAGCTTCTGACGCTCCTCGACGCCGGGCGGATCGGCGTGGAGATGTCCGATGAGCACCAGCTCCACCCGGAGCAGAGCACCTCGGCCATCGTCCTGCATCACCCGCGGGCGAAGTACTTCAGCGTGTGACGCGGGTCGCCTGAACCGGGGCATCGTCTCCTTTCCCGTGTTGCAACGGGAAAGGAGGCGTCTTCGGATTGGCGGACCATCCATGCCGGTTCCCAAAGCGTGGCGGCATCGCTTATCCTTGAGGGCATGAACCATTCGCCCACCCCGCTTCGCCTGCACCGGGAAACCGTCCGCCCGGAGTGGATCGACTACAACGGCCACATGAACGTGGCCTATTACCTGCTCGCCTTCGACCACGCGACCGACGCCGTGCTCGACCATTTCGGGATCGGCAAGGCCTATGCGGAGGGCGAAGGGCGGTCGATGTTCGCGGTGGAGGCGCACCTGACCTACGCCCGCGAGGTGACCGAAGGCGACGGGCTGACCTTCACCTCCCTTGTTTTGGGCGCGGATGCCAAGCGGCTGCATCTGTTCCACGAAATGCGCCATGAGGAGGACGGCTTCCTCGCCGCCACGGCGGAATTCGTTCTGCTCCATGTCGATCTGGCGGAGCGCCGGTCGGTGCCGCTGGCTCCGGAAACCGCGGAGCGGCTGGCCCGCACCGTGGCGGAGCACGCCGCTCTGCCCGCGCCGCCGCAGGCCGGACGATCGGTCGGGCTGCGGACGCCGAAGGGGGCGTGACGGTAAGTCGCTCCCGTCACCGCCTTTTGTTGCGCCGGACCCTTTGTTATTCGGTCCCTGCGACACTATCTGTTGGCGCATGAAGACGACAATTTTCGCCGCCTTCGCGGTACTTTCCACCTTCCTGGGCACGGCCCTGGTCCCCTCCGCCGCATTGGCCGAATGCACCGACCCGGCGCAGCCGAAGGTGAACTGGCGCCGCTGCTATTTCGACGGGCGCGATCTGTCGTCTGCGAAGCTGGCCGGGGCGATGCTGCGCGACGCCACCTTCCAGCGGTCGACGCTGAAGGACGCCGACCTGTCGGACACCGATGGCTACCGCGCGAAATTCTTCAGCGCCACCATGCCGGGGGTGAAGCTGGACGGCGCCCGCCTGATCGAGGCCGATTTCACGCGGGCCGATCTGACCGGAGCATCCCTGAAGGAATCCGACCTGCGCAACGCCAAGCTGGTGAACGCCATCCTGCACAACGCCGACTTCACCGGGGCGCGGCTCGGCGGGGCGGACCTGCGGCACGCCGATCTGTCGGGCGCCACCTGGATCGACGGCACGACGGTCTGCGCCGCGAAATCCGTAGGCCAGTGCAACTGAGGAATTCGCCAGTAAATTTCCCCTCGATTGTAATATAATGACCCATTGGGAAAGTCCCTTGCCCGTCTCTTTCCCGCTGCGGTAGCCTTTTATTCAAAGCGCAGTGGAAAGGCGGACAGGATGGCGGGCGATCAGGATTTCGAGACGGCGCGGATTCTCGCGAGCCGTGCCATGGATCGGATCGCCGTCCACGGGCTGTTGCCGAACCCGGAGAACTTCACCCTCTGGTACGCCTATTTCGGCGGGCAGAACCCTGACCTGACCCGGGCCATCGAACTGGCCCAGCGCGACGGCGCCACGCTGTCGCAAGGCCATTGCGACGAGCTGTACAAGCGCTTCTTCACGCTGGACGCCGAGGCCCAGGCCATCCGCGAGACGTCGGAGCGGGCGCGCGTCGCCCTGGGGCGCATCCTCGACCAGTTGGGCAGCGTCGGGTCGGAAACCGATCGCTATGGGCAGACGCTGGCCGGCTTCCGGGGGGAACTGGACCAGCCGATGAGCCTGGCCGAACTGCGCGCCATGGTGGCGGCCATCGCGGCGGAGACGACCGCCATCGTGGACCGCCAGACCCGTCTGCAGAGCCAACTCCTCGAATCCAGCCAGCAACTGGCCGAGTTGCGCGTCGTTCTGGACTCCGCGCGGCGCGAGGCAATGACCGACGGGCTGACCGGCATCGTCAACCGGCGCGGCTTCGATCTGGCGCTGGCCTCCGCCGCGGAGGAGGCGATGCAGACCGGCATGCCGATGACCCTGCTGATGGTGGACATCGACCATTTCAAGCGCTTCAACGACGTCCACGGCCATCTCGTCGGCGACCATGTGCTGAAGCTGGTCGCCAAGGTGCTGACCGAGGGGGTGAAGGGCCGCGACACCGTCGCCCGCTATGGCGGGGAGGAGTTCAGCGTCATCCTGCCCCACACAGCCCTGGACAACGCGCTGAAGGTGGCCGAGCAGCTCCGCGCCTCGGTCGGGTCGCGGCAGATCATCAACCGGACGCGCAACGCCAATTACGGATCGGTGTCCCTGTCGGTCGGCGCGGCGGAGTACCGGCCCGGCGAGGATCTGTTGGCCCTGCTGCGCCGTGCCGACGAGGCGCTCTACACCGCCAAGCGCGGCGGGCGCAACCGCGTCTGCGCCGAGGCCACGGTGGCGGGCTGACCACCGCCGCTCAGTCCCTGCCGGTCAGGCGCCGGACCGCGGCGTCGGTTTCCGCCACCAGCCGCGCCATCAGTTCGGCCGCCGTCTGCCGCCGCGCGAGACGGACGCCCTGTCCGGCCCACAGCGAGAGAAACTCGGCGCGCCCCTGCTGCGCCGCGGCGGTGCGCATCGGGCGGGTCAGCGCGTTCTGAAGGGGGAAGGGCAGGGCGTCGCCGTCCGCGATGTCCTCCATGACCCGGTTCACGATCCCGCGCGCCGGGCGGCCCGAGAAGGCGCGGGTGACGCGTGTCTGGGTCTCACGGGAGTCGAGGATCGCCCGCTTGTGCGCCTCGGGGATGCCGGCCTCCGCGCAGGTCAGGAAGGCGGTGCCCATCTGCACACCGGCGGCGCCCAGAGCCAGCGCCGCCGCGATGCCGCGTCCGTCCATGATTCCGCCGGAGGCCAGCACCGGCAGGGTCACCGCGTCCACCACTTGCGGAACCAGCGCCATGGTGCCGACCAGGCTGGCGGCGAAATCCACCTCGCCTGGGCCCGTGGCGAAGCTGCCGCGGTGTCCGCCGGCCTCGGCGCCCTGGGCGACTACGGCATCCATGCCGGCCCGTTCCAGCGCGACGGCCTCCTCGACGCTGGTCGCCGTGCCCATTAGGAGCATCCCCCGCGCCTTGATGGCGGCCAAAGCGTCGGCGGACGGGATGCCGAAGGTGAAGCTGAGGGCCGAAGCCCCGCAGTCCAGCGCCGCGTCCAATTGGGCGGCGAAGCCGTCGGCTCCCAGGGCCGGTGTTCCGGGAGCGGGCAGGCCGAGGTCGGCGTGGTAGCGCACGATGGCGGCGACCGCCGCGTCCATCCGGCCGGCATCCGGTGCCTCGGGCGCGGGCAGGGGGGCGAACAGGTTGATCCCGAAGGGACGGGCGGTCCGGGCCCGGATCGCCCGCCCCCGTTCGGCGATCTGGTCCGGAGTCAGGTAGGCCGCCCCGACGAAGCCGATGCCGCCCGCCTCGCCCACCGCGGCGACGAGGTCCGCCGTGTCGGCGCCCCCGGCCATCGGGGCCTGGACGATGGGGGTGGACAGGCCCAGGCGCTGGGTCAGAGTGGTGTGAACCGGCATCGCGCCGCCCTCCGCTTTCGGTGATCCGCGGAGGGAGGCTAGGGCAGTCCGGCCATCGTGAAAAATGATTTGTTCAGATGGGACGGATCATGTCCGGTGATGGGAGGGCGTGGCCGCGTCACGCGGCGCGCAGCCACACCGCCGTGTCGTGGAAGGCGGCACCACCGGCCGGCGGGACCGGCTCAGGCGAGGTCAGGGTGTTGATCCCGATCCCCTCCAGGAAGGCGCTGTTCGGCCAGATGCCCTCGACGATCACCACGCCGCGCGGCACCCCGGCGAAGGGCTTGGCGTGGACGACGACGCTGCCCAGCCCGTTGCCGAGGCGCACGGCGTCGCCGTCTGCCAGGGCGAGGTCCGCCGAGTCCTCCGGGTGGATCAGGACGGTGGGGCGGCCTTCGCGGCGCTGGGCGGTCACCGTCTCGGTGAAGCTGGAGTTGAGGAACTGCCGTGCCGGGGCGGTGACGAGGCGGAAGGGATGCTCGGCGTCGGCCGGGCGGCCCGGCGCCATGTGGTCCGGCAACTCCGGCAACTGGCCGGCGCCGTAGGGGCCGAGCGCCGCCCAGTCGGGCGCGAAGCGGAAGCGCCCGTCCGGGAAGGCGAAGCCGTTCAGGAAATGCGAGGTCTCGAAATCCGGCTGGGCGTCGATCCAGCGCTGCTCCGTCAGGGTGGCGGCGTCGGTGAGGCCGGAGGTCTTCAGCATGGAGTCGATGATCTCCAGCGCGCTCATGCCGAAGCCCGGATGTTCAGCGCCGACGCGGCGGGCCAGCTCGGAAATCACCCAGTGGTTTTCGCGCGATTCGAACTGCGGCTCGATCACCTTGCGGCCGATCAGGATGTGCATCTGACCGCCGCCGCGGTAGAGGTCGTCGTGCTCCAGGAAGGTGGTGGCGGGAATGACGATGTCGGCCAGCTGCGCCGTGTCGGTCATGAACTGCTCGTGCACCGTCACGAACAGGTCGTCGCGCAGGAAGCCGCGGCGCACGCGGGCGCTGTCCGGACAGATCGCCGCCGGGTTGGTGTTCTGGATCAGCATGGCGGCGATCGGCGGACCGCTCTTGATGTCCTCGCCGGTCAGCACCGCGCCGATGCGCGACTGGTCGAAGCCGCGCACCGACGTGTCCAGCCGGTCCAGCCCCTCCGACAGGGTGCGGTCGATGCTGTAGATGCCCGACGAACAGTAGAGCGCCCCGCCGCCCTTGTGCGCCCAGGCGCCGGTGACCACCGGCAAACAGGACACCGCGTGCATCTGCGCCGCCCCGTTGTGGGCGCGCGTCAGCCCGTAGCCCAGCCGCAGATAGCTGCGCTTGGTGGTGCCGTAGAGGCGGGCGAAGCCGACGATCTCCTCCACCGTCAGGCCGGTGATCGCCGCCGCCCATTCGGGCGTGCGGGTGGCGAGATGCGCCTCGAACCGATCCGCCCCGGCGGCGTAGCGGTCGAGATAGGCGCGGTCGGCCAGACCCTCCCGGAACAGGACGTGCATCACCGCGCAGGCCAGCGCGCCGTCGGTGCCCGGGCGCAGCATCAGGTGCAGGTCCGACACCTCCGCCGTGCCGGTGCGGTAGGGGTCGATGGTGACCAGCTTCGCCCCGCGGCCCTTGCGGGCGCGGCTGACGTGGGTCATCACGTTGACCTGGGTCGCCACCGGGTTGCCGCCCCAGTTCACGATCAGGTCGCTGTCGGCCATCTCGCGCGGGTCGGCGCCGCGGATGTCGCCGTGGCCGGCCAGCCAGCCCATGTTGGCCGGCGTGTCGCAGACCGTGCTGATCTGCCGGGAATAGCCCTTGGTGTGGCGCAGCCGCTGGATGCCGCCGCGCTGCACCAGCCCCATGGTGCCGGCGTAGAAGTAGGGCCAGACGGCTTCCGCGCCAAGACGCCGCTCGGCGTCCAGGAAGGCGTCGGCGATGCGGTCCAGAGCCTCGTCCCAGCCGATCTCCGCCCACTGGCCCGAGCCCTTGGGGCCGGTGCGCCGCAGCGGCGTCCTCAGGCGGTCGGGGGAATGGACGCGCTCCGCGTAGCGGCTGACCTTCGCGCAGATCACACCCGCCGTGTAGCTGTTGGCGGCGGCCCCGCGGACCTTGCCGATGCGGTCCGGCGCGACCCGCTCCACTTCGAGGGCGCAGGTGCTGGGGCAATCGTGCGGGCAGGCGGTCGGCAGGAAGACGGAGTTCACGGAAGGGCGCCTCGACGGGGGAAAAGCGGTGGTCAGCTTATGTCCGGCGTCCGGCTTTCCGCAACCGGTCAGGATTGTTTAAGGACTGCCATCAGATTTCAATATTGCAGCCCTATCCTTGTGGAGACGCGTCGCGAAAAGATGTATGTTTTCGAAAAAATACTCGCATAAGGCGGCGTAATGACCGTCGAGAGCGCGGAACGACACAGCAAGGGGAAGCCGTATGATCGCGAATGTTGCCGCAGGCGCCCGACGGACGCTGCGGGCCGGGGTGTTCGCCAGCCTGATCGGAGCCATGGTCGGAGCCGTTGCCGGCATGGCCGCTCCGGGAATCGCCGCGGCGCGGGCGGACGGCGTGAAGCTCGGCTATGTGGAATTCCCACCCTACACCCAGACTGACGGCGGGGCGGCGAAGGGCAGCCTGATCGAGGCGTTCGACAAGGCCGCCAAGGCGGCCGGGATCGCCTACAGCGCCGAATCGGCCCCGGCCCGCCGCCTGTTCTCCGGCATCGCGGACGGCGACTTCAACGTCTTCCTGGGCATCCGCACGGTCAAGGAGTTCGACGGCACCACGCTGATCAGCGCCGCCCCGATCGCCCGGATCGAGTTGAACGCCTACGGCATCGGCGAGGCCCCGGCGGTCAAGGCGAAGGAGGATCTGTCGGGCAAGGCGGTGATCGCGCTGAACGGCTATTCCTACGGCGGCTGGCGCGCCTGGATGGAGGACCCGGCCAACAAGGTGCA
Organism: Azospirillum brasilense; assembly: GCF_003349955.1. Classification (GTDB taxonomy): domain Bacteria; phylum Pseudomonadota; class Alphaproteobacteria; order Azospirillales; family Azospirillaceae; genus Azospirillum; species Azospirillum brasilense_B. The sequence continues at coordinate 157,787 of NZ_QLKQ01000002.1, read as the reverse complement.
GATGGTCGACGCGCGCACCGCCGACCAAGCGCTTCAGCTTCTCCAGGCCGGGCGGGCGCCGACGCTGCTGCAGTACTCGTTGCCCATGCAGCAGGCGCTGGGCGGGAAGACGCTCGCCGAGCTGAAGGCGACGCCGGTCCAGAGCCTGGACGTCTACATCGTCGTGTCGAAGAAGACCCCCGACGCCGCGGCGGTTCTGGCGAAGCTCGAAGCCGGGTTCAAGGCGACCCAATAGCGCCGAGGCGGACGCCGACCGTTCGGCAACCGATTGTTCAGCAAGAGAAAAGGGCGGATCATGACGGTCAGCGGCGCGGCAGACGGGACCCGGGACAGCGGGAATCACGGTGGAGGTTTGGGGTTGCGCCTGCGGGCGATGCTGCTGATCGGCGGCGTGCTGCTGGTCTATCAGGTGCTGGCCATCGCCTGGGGCGTGCACAGCTCGGCCAACCAAGCCAAAGAGACGCTGGCGGCGCGCGCCGACATGGTGGCCACGCTCCAGGCCCGCGCCGCGGCGATCCCGCTCTACGACTTCGACACCGAACAGGTGCGCGAGGTCGCCAAGGCGCCGTCCTCCGACCCCGATTTTCTCGGCGCCCAGGTGCGCGACGACAAGGCCAAGGTGGTGGCCGAGGTCGGAGACACCAAGGCCGCGAAGGGCTTCATCGAGGTGGTGAAGCCGATCGTCGGCGGGCAGGCCGGGCAGCGCAAGACCATCGGCGAGTTCGTCCTGCGCCTGCGCACCGACCGGGTGGAGGCGCGGGTGACCGCTGACGCGGCGACCCAGATCGCCGTCGGGGCCGTCGCCTTCCTCGCCATCATGGCGGCGCTCTACCTCGTCGTCTCCGCGATCACGCGACCGCTGATGCAGATCACCGCCATGGTCGGCCGGCTGGCCCAGGGCGACTACGCGGTCGCCGTGCCCGCCCTGGAGCGCCGCGACGAGATGGGGGCGATGGCGCGCACCATCGACATGCTTCGCCAGAACGCCCAGCAGCGCCAGCGGCTCGAAGCCGAGAAGCTGGCCCGGCAGGCCGAGGAGGCGCAGCGCGGCGAGCGGCTGACCCGCCTCGCCGCCGCCTTCGACCGCTCGGTGCAGGCGACGGTGGGCGAGGCCTCCACCGCCGCCTCGCAAATGAAGGGCAGCGCCGGCAGCATGCTGGAGAGCGCGCTGCGCGCCGACCAGTGCAACGCCTCGGTGGCCGGGGCCGCCGACGAGACCAGCCGCACCGTCCAGACCGCCAGCGCGGCGGCGGAGCAACTCACCCAGTCGATCCGCAGCATCGCCGAGAGCGTCAAGCAGTCGGTCGCCATGTCCGCCCAGGCCATCGACCGCGCCGACGCCAGCCGCAAGACGGTGGAGGCGCTGGCCGCCGGCGCCGCCAAGATCGGCGAGATCACCAGCCTCATCACCTCCATCGCCGGGCAGACCAACCTGCTGGCCCTGAACGCGACCATCGAGGCGGCGCGGGCCGGGGAAGCCGGCAAGGGCTTCGCCGTGGTGGCGAGCGAGGTGAAGAACCTCGCCAGCCAGACCGCCAAGGCGACGGAGGAGATCGCCACCCAGATCGGCGCCATCCAGTCGGTGACCCAGGACACCGTGTCCGCCATCGGCGCCATCACCGAGACCATCGGCCAGCTCAGCCAGCGTTCGGCGGAGATCGCCGCTTCGGTCCAGGAGCAGTTGGCCGCGACCGGCGAGATCGCCGAGAAGGTCCGCACCGTGGCCGGCGAGGCCGACACCGTGACCCGCAGCATCGCGGTCGCCTCCGGCGCCTCGTCGGAGGTGGCGACGGCGGCCCGCGAGTCGGTGGAGGTCGCCCAGACTCTCCAGGCGCGCTTCGTCGATCTGCGCGACGAGGTGCAGAGGTTCCTGGCCTCGATCAAGGCGGCGTAAACAGCCTTGCGATGACACGCAACTTGCTTGCGGCGGGAGGGAATGCCCGCCTTGGGCAAGTTGCGTTTCCGCTTTTCGCCTCGCCGCACTAGGATGCCGCTCCCGAAAGGCGAGGATGATATGGACGACGGATTGAAGTGCCCGAAATGCAACTCCGAGCATGTCTATCAGGACGGCATGCTGTGGATCTGCCCCGAATGCGCCCATGAATGGAACCCGCAGGCCGAAGGCGGCGCGGGTGCGGACGCGGCGGATCAGGGAGTGCGGGACGCCAACGGGAACGCGCTGAGCGACGGCGACGCGGTGACAGTCATCAAGGATCTGAAGGTCAAGGGCTCGTCCCTGGTCGTCAAGGGCGGCACCAAGGTGAAGAACATCCGTCTGGTCGATGGGGCCGACGGCCACAACATCGCCTGCAAGATCGACGGCATCGGCGCGATGAACCTGAAGTCGGAATTCGTCAAGAAGGCGTGACGGCGCTCCGGCTTCCCCGGAAAAGAAAAACCCCTCGCCGGAACGCTCCGGCGAGGGGTTTTCCTTATGGGCCTTCGCCCGGGGATGAGGGATTACATCATCCCCAGCGCGCGCGGCAGCCAGGTGGAGACGATCGGCACGTAGGTGATCAGCACCAGGAAGCCCAGCATCGCCAGCAGCCACGGCCAGACGGCCACGGTCAGCTCGGTGATGCCCATCTTGGTGATGCCCGACGCGACGTAGAGGTTCAGACCCACCGGCGGGTGGCACATGCCGACCTCCATGTTCACGACCATCATGATGCCGAAATGCACCGGGTCGATGCCCAGCTTGATGGCGACCGGGAACAGGATCGGCGCCATGATCAGCACGATCGACGACGGCTCCATGAAATTGCCGGCCATCAGCAGAAGGATGTTGGTCACCAGAAGGAAGGCGATCACGCCCAGCCCCTGGGCGACGATCCAATCGGCGATGCCCTGCGGGATGTTCTCCGACGTCAGCACGAACGAGAAGAGCACGGCGTTCGTGATGATGTAGAGCAGCATCGCCGACATGCTGGCCGAGGACAGCAGCACCTTCGGCACGCCGCGCAGCGGCATGTCCTTGTAGACGAAGACCGCGATGATGAAGGCGTAGACGGCGCTCATCGCCGCGGCCTCGGTCGGCGTGAAGACGCCGGAATAGATGCCGCCGATGACGATGACGATCAGCGACAGGCCCCAGATGGCCTCGCGGAAGGCCTTGAAGCGCTGGGCCAGGCTGGCCTTTGGCAGGCGCGGATAGCCGAACTTGCGCGCACGGTACCAGGTGACGCCGCCCAGCACGAAGGCCAGCAACAGGCCGGGGATGACGCCTGCCATGAAGAGCTGCCCGACCGAGGCGGCGTGCGGGCTGCCGCTGGTGGCGACCGAATACATCACCATCACGATGGACGGCGGGATCAGGATGCCCAGCGCGCCCGAGGTGGTGATGACGCCGGCGCCGAACTGCTTCGGGAAGCCCTGGGCGACCATCGCCGGAAGCACGATGGAGCCGATGGCCACCACCGTCGCCGGGCTGGAACCGGACACCGCCGCGAACAGGGCGCATCCCATCACGCCGGCGAGGCCGAGGCCGCCGTGCCAGTGGCCGACCATCGCCGTGGCGAAGTTGATCATGCGCCGGGCCACGCCGCCGTGCGTCAGGAAGTTGCCGGCCAGGATGAAGAACGGGATCGCCATGATCTCGAACTTCTCGATGCCGGTGAACAGCTTCAGCGCCACGGCCTCGATCGGCACATGGGTCATGGTGAAGAGGAAGGTCAGAACCGTCAGGCCGAGCGAGATGGAGATCGGCATGCCGGTCAGCATCAGGACCAGCAGGAGGCCGAAGATGATGGCGGCGTTCATCGGTCGTTCTCCTTCGGTCCCTTGGCGGAATCAGGGCCGTTGCCGGGCTTGCGGCCCTCGTGATGGGCGATGTCGTGCGGGTGCAGGTTGTCGTCCATCTCGTACCAGTTGACGTCCTGCGCGGCGCGTTGCGGGTCGGTGGTGTCCTCCTCCAGACCCTCGACATGGCCGTGGTCGTGGTGCGGCAGCTCGCCGGTGCGCAGGAAGTTCACCATCACCTGAAGGAAGCGGAAGCACATCAGGTAGGAGCCGAGCGGGATCGCCAGATAGATGATCCACATCGGCCATTCCAGGTCGGCCGACACCTGCTCGGTGTCCGACATGTGCCAGACGAAGGTGGAGCCCATCGTGCCGACCACGCCGGTGAAGGTCGCGCCGGCCAGAAGGCCGAACACGATGAATTTCGCGCGCAGGGGGGTGGAGAGCTTGTTGATGAGGACGTCTACACCCACATGGATGCCGGTGCGGACACCGTAGGCGGCGCCGAACTTCGCCATCCAGACGAACATGTAGATGCACAGCTCCTGCGCCCAGGCCAGATTCCAGTGGAGGATGTAGTCCTGGATGATGGGGAAGCCGGCGGCGTAACGGTGGGCGACCGAGATGAAGATGATTATCGTCGCCGCTGCCATCAGGAAGGCGATAAGAATCTCCTCCAGATGGTCTAGGATTTTCATGGGCATGGTGGCTCCGCGCGCAGGAGGAAGCGCCCGCGTCGAGTGAGCGGGCGCTTGCCGAGGGCTGTGCGTTGGTCTTGCTTGATTGGACCGGGCGGCAGTGCCGCCCGATCAGGTGCTCGTGATCACTCGCACTTGGCGGCGTCGGTCTCGGTCTTGATGCTCGCCAGCAGTTCCTTGCCGACGCGCGACGCCATGTCCTCGTGGACCGGCAGCATGGCTTGGCGCCACGACGCGCGCTCGTCCTTGGTCAGCTCGTAGAACTTGGTCTTGCCGGCGGCCTTCATCGCCTCCAGGGACTTGTCGTTCTCTTCCTGGGCGATGTTGTTGGCGTACTCGGTCGCCTCCTTCATCGCACCGTCGAGCTGGGTGCGGACGTCGGCCGGCAGGCCGTCCCAGAACTTCTTGTTCACGATGACCGCGTAGCCCAGATAGCCGTGGTCGGAGAGCGTGGCGTGGCTCTGCACCTCGTGCATCTTCTGGGTGTACATGTTGGACGGCGGGTTCTCGGTGCCGTCGACGACGCCGGTCTGCAGCGCCTGATAGACCTCGGAGAAGGCCATCACCTGCGGCAGGGCGCCGAGCGCGCGCATCTGCGCGTCCAGCACCTTCGACGACTGGATGCGCATCTTGAGGCCCTTGAAGTCCGCCGTGGCGTGCAGCGGCTTGTTGGCGCTCATGATCTTGAAGCCGTTGTCCCAGTAGGCCAGACCGGTGATGCCCTTGTTCTCCAGCTTCTGGAACAGCTGCTTGCCGATCGGGCCGGTGGTGACCTTCACCAGGGCGGCCTTGCAGGGGAAGATGTAGGGCAGGTCGAAGATCTCGAATTCCTTGGCGCCCAGCGGGCCGAACTTGGCCAGCGACGGGGCCAGCATCTGCACGGCGCCGAGCTGCAGCGCCTCCAGCTCCTCCTTGTCCTTGTAGAGCTGGCTGTTGGGATAGACCTCGACCTTCACCTTGCCGCCGGTGCGCTGCTCGGCCAGCTGCTTGAACTTCTCGGCGCCCTTGCCCTTCGGGGTCTCCGGAGCGACGACGTGGCTGAACTTGATGACGATCGGCTCCTGCGCGGTGGCGGCGGTGGCGGCCATCAGGCAGCCGGCGGCGACGGTGGCGCACAGCAGCGAAACGAACTTCATAGGGGTCATCCTCCACTTGTTGTTGGTCGGACTGATGGTCCGGCCTTTGATATTCTTTCATTGTTCGATAATTTCGCCCTCGACGCTATTGTGGAAATCCGTAGCTGTGAACGTGACATATTGGTTGCCGTGCCAACACCTCTCCCCCCCATGACCGGCGGTGCGGCCAGCGCGCCCCATGGCCTCGGCCAGCGCGGCCCGGTGCAGGCCATGCCCATCGTGGCGATGGCGCTGGTCGTCCTGCTGTTCGGCGTCTTCCTGTGGGTTCTCCATCGCAGCGAGCGGGAGGAGGAGACGCTCACCCTCATCAAGGACGTGCTGTGGGTGGAGCAGAATCTCCACTTCCAGCTCACCTCCGACGAGGAGAAGCTTCAGTATCTCGCCGAATCGCTCGGGCGCGAGGACACCACGCCGGTGAACTATTCAGTGATGGCGCGCCACATCGTGACGGTGAACCCGGCGATCCAGCGGGTGGTGCGGCTGGATCCGCAGGGACGGCCGGTGCGGTCGGAGCCGCCGGTGGAGGACGGGCCGGCGCTGGACGACGCCTTCGGTCCCAGCCCGCGCGCCGACGCCTTCCTGATCGCCCGCTCATCGGGCCGCCGGGCCTATTCGGCGCCCTACCGGCTGGGCGCGGCGGACACCGCGTTCGAGATCGTCATCCCGATCTTCCGCGGGGAGGAGTTCGCCGGCGCGCTCGCCGGCGTGCTGTCGATCGACGCCTTGCTGACCCATCACGTGCCCTGGTGGTTCGCCCAGCGCTATCAGCTGGAGGTCATCGATCCTTACGGGGCGGTGCTGGGGACCAAGTCGCGCATCGCCATGCCGGAGCCGCGGCGCAGCCACGTCGTGCCCTTCGACCCGCCGGGGCATGGGCTGACGCTGGTCGCCACGCTGCATCAGCTCTCCGGCAACCTCGGGCGCAACATCCTGATCGCCGCCATCTTCGCGCTGACCGTCTCGGCCCTGTGGAGCCTGTGGGCGGTGCGCCGCCACATCGCACGGCGCATCCGGGCGGAGGAGGCCCTGCGCGCCGAGCACGCCTTCCGCAAGGCGATGGAGGACAGCCTGACGGTGGGCATGCGCGCCCGCGACCTGGACGGCCGCATCATCTATGTGAATCCGGCCTTCTGCCGCATGGTCGGTTGGACGGCGGAGGAGCTGGTTGGGGCCGGGCCGGTCATGCCCTACTGGCTGCCGGAGGATCTCGCCCACACCGAGGAGGTCTTCCAGGCCGTCCTGGCCGGCAACGCGCCGGCCAACGGCTTCGAGCTGCGCTTCCGCCGCGCCAACGGCGAACGGTTCGATGCGCTGATCTACGAGGCGCCGCTGATCGACGCCAACGGTCGGCACACCGGCTGGATGGGTTCGGTCCTCGACATCACCGAGCGCAAACGGGCGGAGGAGCTGGCCCGCCAGCAGCAGGAGCGGCTGCAGCAGACGGCGCGGCTGATCACCATGGGCGAAATGGCCTCCACCCTGGCGCATGAGCTGAACCAGCCGCTGTCGGCCATCGCCAGCTATTGCACCGGCTGTCTCAACCGCCTTCAGGCCGGCAGCATCCGGCCGGACGAACTGGCGACGGCGCTGGAGAAGCTGTCCGGGCAGGCCAGGCGGGCCGGACAGATCATCCGGCGGATTCACGACTTCGTTCGCAAGAGCGAGCCGAACGTCGCCCCCTGTTGCCTGTCGGAGATGCTGGAGGATTGCGTGGCCCTGATGGAGGCCGATGCCCGCCAGCAGGGGGTGAAGCTGGTGCTGGAGGTGGGGCGCGGTCTGCCGGCGGTGATGGCCGACCGCATCCTGTTGCAGCAGGTGGTGATGAACCTGATGCGCAACGGCATCGAAGCCATGGCGGCGACGCGGCGCGACCGCCGCCGCCTGAGCGTCACGGTGCAGGCGATGGACGGGTCGGTCCTGACGCGCATCCAGGACCGCGGTTGTGGCATTTCGCCTGAAAATGCGGAAAAACTGTTTTCTCCCTTCTTCACCACCAAGACCGAGGGCATGGGCATGGGCCTGAACATCTGCCGGTCCATCATCGAGCACCACCAGGGGCGCCTGTGGTTCGAGCCCGCGCCGGAGGGCGGCACCGTGTTCCTCTTCTCCCTGCCGGTCCTGTCCGAACCGTCAATGACCGGCGTGGCGACGTCCCACGACGAGAGAACCGCCGATGTGTGAGCCGAAGCTGCACATCGTCGATGACGACGAGGCGATCCGCGACGCCCTGGGCTGGCTGTTCCAGTCGCGCAACGTCCCGGTGGCCTCCTGGCCGTCGGCGGAGGCGTTCCTCGCCGACTACGACCCCGCCATGACCGGCTGCCTTCTGCTGGACATCCGCATGGAGGGGATGAGCGGGCTGGAGCTGTTCGACCGGCTGAGCGCCATGGGCTGCCGGATGCCCGTGCTGTTCCTGACCGGCCATGGCGACGTGCCCATCGCCGTGTCGGCCTTGAAGAAGGGCGCCCGCGACTTCGTGGAGAAGCCCTTCAACGACAACGATCTCGTCGACCGGGTGATCGAAGCGCTGGCCTTCGACGCCGGGGAGCGGGCGCGGCAGGCCGGGCAGGCCGGCGTCGCCGCCCGGCTGGCGACCCTGACCCAGCGCGAACGGCAGGTGATGGGTCTGGTGGTGGCCGGCAAGCTGAACAAGGTCATCGCCGACGAGCTGGGGATCAGCATGCGGACCGTCGAGGTGCACCGCGCCCATGTCTTCGAGAAGATGGGGGTCAAGACGGCCGTGGAACTGGCCCGCATCCTCGCGGCGGTGGGGTGAGCGCGGAGGGAAAGGACAACCGGCGGGCTTGACAGGCGAACCGATGCGGGCGACCCATTGGAGGGGGAGGCGCACCGCCTGTCCCTGTCCAGTCCGAACGCCATTCCGTGTCCGTCAACGGTCGGAGAGTGCCTTGCGACTGCCCTCATCGACGCTGGGTCTGGGGCTCGCCGCCATCGCCCCGCTGCTGCTGTTCCTGGCGGTGGTGGTCTGGATTCTGGACCTTCGACAGCAGGACGTCCTGGCGGCGGAACTGGCCGCGCAGGCCCGTTCGGTGATGGTCGCCATCGACCGGGAGCTGGAAAGCAAGGCCCGCCCTCTGGAGCTTCTGGCCGCGCTGAGCCGCGGCACGGTGAAGGATGTCGCCCTGCTGAAGTCGGAGGCGGTGGAGGCCGTGCGCAGCCAACCGGGCTGGTTGGCGATGGGGCTGGTGACGGTGGAGGACATGTCCTTCCTGTTCCACACGCAGTATCCGCTGGGGGCCTCCCTGCCGCCGCCGCGTCTGGACGACGTGACCCGGCAGGTGGCCGCCACGCGGAGGACGGTCGTCGGCGGCGTTCTGCCGCCGGGCGGGCCGCCGGGGCGTCCGGCGCTGATCGTCCGTGCGCCGGTCCTGGACCCGGATGACCCGGACGGAGCGCCGATCCGCCATGTGCTGTCGTTGGCGGTCGGGCTGGACGGGCTCGACGCCGTGCTGCGCGGGTCGGGAATCCCCGCGGCCTGGACGGTGTCGGTCGTCGATCCCGCCCTGGTCATCGCCGCGCGGTCCCACGATCCGGAACGGCATGTCGGCCAAAGAGTCCGGGACAAGATGGTCCCCCGGCTGATGGAGTCTAATCAGGGGCTGTTCTCAGGAACGACGAGGGAGGGGCACGAGGCGCTCGTTCTCGTTCACCGGTCGCAGCAGACCGGCTGGTCGATCATCGTGGCCGTCCCGTTCGAGCAGATCAGCAGCCAGTTGAACCGGACGCGCACGACCATCCTGGCCGGTGCGGCGGGCGCCGGTCTGGCGACTCTGGTGCTGTCGCTGGTGGTGACGCGCCACGTCCGCCGCCGCCGCCATGCAGAACGCGAGGCCCGCATCGCCCGCGAGGCCATGCTGGCGGAGCAGCGCCGCCGGCTGGAGGCCGAGAAGGACCATGCCGAGGCGGCCAATCTGGCCAAATCCGATTTCCTGGCCAACATGAGCCACGAGCTGCGCACCCCGCTGAACGCGATCATCGGTTTCAGCGAGGCCCTGCTGTCCGGCCTGTTCGGCCCGAGCCCGCCGAAGCACCAGGATTACATCGCCAGCATCCACGCCTCCGGCCAGCATCTGCTGGCGCTGGTCAACGACGTGCTGGACATGGCGAAGGTCGAGGCGGGACGGCTGGAACTCTATCCGGAGCCGGTGCGCGTCGCCGTGCTGTTGGGGGAATGCCTGGAGTTGATGGAGGCGCTGGCTGGTCAGAAAGGGGTGCGGGTCGAGAGCGCGCCCGTCGAAACCGGCCTGACGGTGATGGCCGACGCCATCCGTCTGCGGCAGGCTGTGCTGAACCTGCTGTCCAACGCCATCAAGTTCACGCCGGCAGGCGGTTGCGTGCGCGCGGATGCGGTGCGCGACGAGGGGGGCTGCGTGGTTTTGACCGTCGCCGATTCCGGCATCGGCATGTCCCCGGAGGACATCCAGATCGCGTTGGAGCCCTTCCGCCAGGTGAACAGCTACATGACCAAGGCCCATTCCGGCACAGGGCTGGGGTTGCCGCTCGCCAAACGCTTCGTCGAGGCCCATGGCGGGCGGCTGGACCTGTGCAGCGCCCCTGGGGAGGGCACGGTGGTGCGCATCATCCTGCCCGGTGCGCCGCCGGCCGCTCCGGCGGCCGGGCAGGGGACCATCGTGCTGCTCAAGGCCGAGTAAGCCGGCCCGGCCGCCGCGGTCAGGCCGCCACGCGCTTCAGGCGGGCTTCCATGCCGTCAAGGCCATCGGCCAATTCGGCCGCAGCCTGATCGGCGATTGCCCGGGCAAAGGTCCAGGCGTCATCCGTGGCGATGCGCGCCGCCTCGACGCGGGCGGACAGCCGGTTGTGCTGGCCGCGCAGAGCATCCAGCGTGCGCTCCAACTCGTCCCGGCTCATGCCCTCGTGACCCTCAAGCCCGAACCGCTCCACCTGCGACCGCAACCGGTCCAGCCGGTCGGCGGTCGCCTGAAGCAGGGTACGGCATTTGGCGTCATGGGCGTGCCGGTTGCGGCGGCTCATCTCTCGCTTCTCCCTTCTGATTGCCTGGGCCTTTGGATTGGCCGGGCCTTTGGATTGCTCCGGGACCCTTCGACCGGGCGTCCGATCGGCGTTTCAAGTTGGCGCCTTGCGTTGGGTTCCTGTTTTCAAAAAACATGTGCATTGCAAAAAAATGCATTGCTGCAGCGCCAAAATAAGAAATCAATCCGGTTGCTTTTCATAGACGCATGAAAAGCAATTCCAGTTCCAGGCGACTTGATTTTTTGTGTGTCCCGTCCAGCCAGGAGCGCTCCGTGCCGCTCCGAATGCTTCGGATTTCTTGAATCCGGGTTGGACTCTTTCTGCACGATCGGCCCCGCCCCGTCAAGCGGGCCAGGGGTATAAGTCTATGGCGATTTGTCGCAGCCGAAAGGAAGGGGTGGGCCGCTACCGAACGGAAGAAAAAAGCGCGAAAAGGCTGTTCCGTTCCGAAACAATTCCGCAGAATCCCGGATTAAAAGAACACTCAGCGGCAATCCGGCGGCGATTGCTGTGTTTCAACTGAGCGGAAGTGTGGGGGGTATTGCAATGACTTGGTAGGGTGGGAAAGAGCGAGGCCCTTCACTCCGCCGCGACGCCGTAGGGGAAGCTGTCGGCGTTGGCCGGCTCCGGCAGCAGGACAGGCTGCTGCGTCGCGGCTTGGCTGGGGCAGGCCTGGCACTGGTTGGCACAATGGCTTTGGGCCATCTCCCGCATCATCGGAACGCATTTGCCGCACTGGACCTGACGCTCGAAATGACGGAAGACGGAGGCCGGGGTGCGCGCGCCGTTCTCCAGCGCCTTGGTAACCTGCTTGTCGTTCAGCGCGTGGCAGATGCAGACGTACATGGGCCCCCGGCAGCGGTGCGTGTTGTGCGATCGTGCTGGGGTCAATGTGCTGCGACTGAGAATGATTGTCAATTGATCTGAATCATGAGGGCCGCATTTGAGCGGATTGCGACGGAATGTCACAGCTCGATCCAACGGGGGTGACGGCTACCTCCGTTGTCGATGCTTTTCTTCGAGTGGTGGGAGGATGCGGTGCGGCGAATGGGATGGCTGCTGATGGCTGGAGTCGCGGTCCTCTGGGCCGGCGCGGCGGCGGCGTCCGTGGTGGAGACGGCAGTGGTGGAGACGGCAGCGGTGGAGACGGCGGTGGGCATGCGGGCGCTGGCCTTCACCGACCCGGCGGATGGCGGGATCGCCCGCGTGGTGGTCTGGTACCCGACGGACGCGCCGGAGACGCCGGTGCAGCGCGGCCCCTTCACGTTCCAAGTGGCGGAGGGCGGGCCGGTGGCCGAGGGGCGCCACCCGCTGGTGGTCGTGTCCCACGGGTCCGGAGGAAGCGCCTTCGGTCACGCGGACACCGCCATAGCTCTGGCCCGGCGGGGCTACGTGGTCGCGGCGGTTCATCACCGGGGCAACGCCTTCGACGACAACCGGGACGCCGGCACGGAACGGATGTGGCGGAATCGCCCGGCCCAACTGTCCGCCGCGCTCGACCATCTTCTGGCGGAACCGGTGTTGGCGGGCCGGATCGACGGCGGGCGCGTCGGCGCCCTCGGCTTCTCGGCGGGCGGATACACGGTTCTGGTGGCCGCCGGCGGGGTGGCGGAGCTGGGACGCATCGCCGCCCATTGCCGCACCCCGCCCGTTGGTGAGCGTTTCTGCCATCTTGGGAACGAGGAGACGCAGGCTCGTGTCGAGGCGCGCGACCCGCGCATCCAAGCGGCTGTCCTGATGGCGCCGGTCGGTGTTCCTTTCTCCAGGGACGGCCTCGCGGGGGTGACGATCCCCAGCCGCCTGTACCGGGCCGAGCGGGACGAGCAGATCGCGGCTTCCCAGATCGAGGACCTGCGTGACCGCTTGCCCGTGCCACCCGCATACGAGGTCGTGCGCAATGCTGGGCACTTCGCCTTTATGACGCCCGTTCCGGCCGCCATCGCGGCGGAGGTCGGGCCGCCCGCCCAGGACCCGCCGGGCTTCGACCGGACGGCCTTCCACGAGCGACTGAACGCGGAGATCGCCGATTTCTTCGACCGCGCTCTTGCAATCGAACGCCAGGGGCGCTAGCCCCTCGGCATGAGCGACTCATCCGACACTTCGTCCGCCCGTCCGGCGCCGGCGCATACCCCGCTGGGGCAGACCATCTATCTGGCGCCCGAGGGCTTCGTGCAGGACCTCGTGGCCGAATTGGGCGACGTGGCGGCGGTGGAGGACCGGCTGGTCTTCGCCGATGGTCCGGCGCGTCCGGCCGCCTGGGCGCAGAACATCTGGCACGACCCGGTGCGGATCGAGTTCGCGTCGATCAAGGAGGGGGCGCGGGCGCTGCGCTCCATCCAGCGCAACTGGGCGCTGTGGACGCTGCGCCATCACCGGCGGGCCAGCCTGATCCAGGAGAACCTGCCCCACGTCTCGGCCAAGCCGGTGGTCTTCCCGTCGCCGCTGCCGACGGCGCCGCTGGGCTCCTGGACGCTGCTGGATGAGAACACCATCGTCGCGGCGGCGCGCTGCTCCAGCCCCTACCGCCACGGCGAGGTCACCTTCGTCGAGAACCGGATGGTGCCGCCCAACCGCGCCTATCTGAAGCTGTGGGAAGCACTGACCCTGTTCGGGGAGCAGCCGGGGCCGGGCGACCGCTGCATCGATCTCGGCGCCTGCCCCGGCGGCTGGAGCTGGGTGCTGCACGAGCTGGGCGCCAGCGTGGTCAGCGTCGACAAGGCGCCACTCGACCCGGCCATCGCCGCCCTGCCGCGCATCGAGTTCCGTCAGGAAAGCGCCTTCGGCCTGAAGCCGCAGGACGTCGGGCCGGTGGACTGGCTGTGCTGCGACGTGATCTGCTACCCCACGCGCCTGCTGCGGCTGGTGAACCAGTGGATGGAGAGCGGGCTGGCCAAGCGCTTCATCTGCACGCTGAAGTTCCAGGCCGAGACCGACCACGAGACGGCCCGCGCCTTCGCCGCGATCCCCGGCGGGCGGGTGCTGCACCTGAACCACAACAAGCACGAGCTGACCTGGATGTGGCCGGCGGCTCCCGTCTGAGCGCGGCTACGCCCGGCGCAGCGCCAGCTCCAGCGCCGGTTTGAGGATCGAGGCGGCGCCGTAGCCGATCTCCACCACCTCCTCCGCGCGGTCGAACTCCAGGATGCCGATGTGGGCGAGGCGGGGCGCGATCAGCACGTCCGGCGGCTCTCCGGCGAGGCGGGAGCGGGTGATGCGGTCCTGCATGATGTCGATCGACCCGGCCATCACGTCCATCACGTTGGGCGGGACGTTGGAGGCCGGGGCGCGCGTGAGCTGGTCGGCGAGGAAGCGCGTGCGCGCCGCCGGGCGCCGCCCCATCCAGGAGGCGATCTGCGAGGTCAGGGTGGAGAAGACCGGCGAGGTGGCGTCCCCCGCCGGCGCCATCGCCTCTTCCTGAAGGGCCTGGGCCTGCTGCATCTGGGCCGTCTGCATCTGCGCGGGCTTGGCCTCCGCCGCCTTGCGTAGCTTGGCGGCGCCGCGTCCGGAGGGGCGGCTCAGCGGCGACAGCTCGCTGTTCAGGTTGACCGCGATCACCACGTCCGCCCCCAGCGCGCGGCAGAGCGACACCGGCACCGGGTTGACCAGCGCGCCGTCCACCAGCCAATGGTCGTCGCGCCGCACCGCCGGGAACAGGCCGGGCATGGCGGCCGAGGCCTGCACCGCGCTGAGCATCGGCCCGTCGCGCAGCCAGATTTCCCGTCCGGTGCTGAGGTCGGTGGCGACCGCGGCGAAGGGCTTGCGCAATTGATCGATGGCGACCTCGGTCCGGTGATTGCGGAAGCGGTCGAAGGTGCGGTCGGCGGCCAGCAGCCCGCCGCGGCGGAAGGTGAGGTCGATGATGCCGAGCATGCCGAGCCAGCCCATGCTCTGGGCCCAGGCCTGCAACTCGTCCAGCTGGTCCGTCAGGTAGGCCGCGCCCACCACCGCGCCGATCGAGGTTCCGCAGATCACGTCGGGCTCGACCCCGATCTCCTCCAGCGCGCGCAACACGCCGATGTGCGCCCAGCCGCGCGCCGCCCCGCTGCCCAGGGCCAGTCCGATCTTCAGTCCGCTCACCGCCAGCACCTCATGTCTTGTGGGCTTGGTCAGGCTTGTCCGTCGCCGACGCGTCGATGGGTGTCCAAAGGGATTTGGGGCATCGGACCGTCGGTGGAAACCCTTCCATCCGGGGGACGCGGGACGCGCCCGGGGGCCTCCTCATGGGGGATGCCGAAAATTGTACCCGCTTTTGCCCTCTATTTGACTTGCATCAGTTTTTCTTCCGATTACCTGTGGCATTGCGATGGATGAAAGAGTTTCCGGGCGACGTTAACCAAACATCAACTGGAAGCGTCCAATGTCGCTCTCAACACGGACAGTCAGGGATGGCGGAGGTTGCCATGGCCCAGGAATTCAAGAGTTTCAAGAAGGATTGGCAGCGCTGGTCGGCGGCGGAGAAGCTGACGGCGGTGGCCATCCTGATTGTCGCCGCGGTCGCGCTGGGCGGCCCGGTGACCATTCTGTTCTGAGTTGCTCCGGGTGATCGGCGCATCCCGCCTCCTCACAGGAGAGAGGCGAGGGCCGCGATCCCGAAAGCTCCCAGCACCGCTCCCGAAACGCGGTTGATCCACAGCATGGCGGCGGGCGTGACCCGGCGCCGCAGAGCCCCGACCGAGGCGCTGAGCCCCAACCACCACATCGCCGAACCGAGGAAGACGCCCGCCACGAGCAGGGCGGCGACGCCGGTGCTGTTTCCGTCCCCCGCCGACACGCCCAGCCCGCCGAACACCGCGGCGAAGCTGAGGATCGTCGCCGGGTTGGCCAGCGTCAGCGCGAAGGTGGAGGCGTAGGCCCCGGCCAGACCGCCGCCGCCGCGGGCGTCCGCCGCGCGCTCCGCCGGGCGGGCGCGCAGGGTGCTCCAGCCCAGCCACAGCAGCATCAGCCCGCCGACCAGCTTCAGCGCCACCTGGGCGCCCAGCAGCGCGTCCGTGACCAGGGCCACCCCGAAGCCGGCGATGGCGCCATAGACCGCGTCCGCGCTGGCAGCACCCAGCCCGCTGACGAAGCCATGCGCCGGCCCGTCGGCCAGGGTGCGCCGGATGCACAGAAGCCCGATCGGCCCGACCGGGGCGGCGATGCTGAAGCCGATGATCAGGCCCTTCAGCAGGGCGGGCAGCGTGTCCATGGCGGATACTCCTGAAAAGGCGTCAATCTGATCCGATGGGAAGGACCGGCGTCTCCTTGACCGAGGAGAGCGCGATCACGGTGTGGGAGCGCACGACGCCGGGCAGGGCCTTCAGCCGGTCGGAGAGGAAGCGCTCCAGCTCCTCCGTGTTCGCCACGCGCACCTTGAGCAGGTAGGACCAGTCCCCGGTGACGTGGTGGCACTCCTGAACCGCCGGCGTGGCGCGCATGGCGTCGCGGAAGGGCGCGTCATGCTCCGGACGGTCGAGCAGCACGTCGACGAAGGCCAGCACGTCCAACCCGGCGGCCTTGGGCGACAGCCGCGCGCCCCAGCCCTGGATCACGCCGCTGGCCTGTAGTTTCTTCAGCCGCTCGTTGACGGCGGACACCGACAGCCCGGCCGCGGCCCCGATGTCGGCGTAGGAAGCGCGTCCATCTTCCTGGATGTGCGCGATGATTTTGCGGTCTGTGT
The DNA here is from genome assembly GCF_003349955.1 of Azospirillum brasilense. Taxonomy (GTDB): domain Bacteria; phylum Pseudomonadota; class Alphaproteobacteria; order Azospirillales; family Azospirillaceae; genus Azospirillum; species Azospirillum brasilense_B. Next base: position 141,546 of record NZ_QLKQ01000002.1, on the reverse strand, counting down.
CGTCCATGACCGCAATATTTTCTGATTGCTCGACGGATGGCAAGGGCTTTGTGCCGGTCAGTCGCCCATCCGGCGGAAGTCCGGCTTGCCGGCGCCGCAGCGCGGACAGAACCAATCGGCCGGCAGGTCCTGGAAGGCGGTGCCGGCCGGCGCGCCGTGCTCCGGGTCGCCGTCGCGGGGGTGGTACTCGTAGCCGGGGCAGTCGCCGCCGCCGCACCGCCAGATTTCGAACAGGCGCGGGTCCTCGGCCCTTGCGGGGCGGACGAACAGGGCGATGACGAACGCGGGGATCAGGCGCAAGGCGCCGCGTCGCTGAAGCCGGCGAAGGAAGGAGCGGGGCAGGGTGGGCATGGCGGAGCGTCCGGCGGATCGAGGTGCCGCACTATGCCCCGCGGTCCTTTGCGGGATGATGACGGTCGCGGATCGAGCGCTGCGGGTCAGCGCCGTCGCGGCGCCTTCCCCTTGAGATGGGCGCGCTGCAGTTTCGCGCCGGCGAGATCGGCCCCGTCCAGGTCGGCGTTCTCCAGGTCGGCGTCGGTCAGGTTGGCCTGGACCATGCGGGAATCGGTGAGCATCGCCTGCCGCAGGTCGGCGCCCATCAGATTGGCGGCCCAGGAGCGGCCGGTGGGCCGTCCGCTGGGGTCCTTGATCTCCGCCGGGCCGAGATTGACCCGCGTCAGGTCGGCCCCGGTCAGCCGGGCAAAGCTGAGATTGGCGCCCGACAGGTCGGCGCCCATCAGGTTCGCGCGCTCCAGATTGGCGCCGGACAGGTCGGCCATCATCAGCCGCGCGCCGGTCAATGCCGCGTCGGACAGGTTGGCGCCGCGCAGCGAGGCGGCGCTGAGATTGACGCCGCGCAGGTCGGCGCGGCTGAGGTCGGTGCCGTCCAGCTCGGCGCGCTCCCCACGCTGGCCGACGCTGTCGATCCAGCGCTCGTGGTCGAAGATCGCCCGCTGGATCTCGGAGCCCATGCTGTCGATCGGGCGGGTCAGGCAGGCGGAACCGAGGTTGGCCCGCGAGAGGTCGCAATCGACCATCCGCGTGCCGACCAGATCGGCGTTGTCGAAGGTGGCCCCGTCCAGCCGGGCGCCGCTCAGGTTGGCCCCGTTCAGCCGCGCTCCGGACAGGTTGGCGTCGGTCAGCACCGCTCCGGTCAGGTCGGCGTTCTGAAGCACCGCCCCGCACAGGTCGGCGTCCGTCAGGTTCGCGCCGGCCAGCACCGCGCCGGTCAGATCGGTCGGGATGCCGCCTTCCGCGGTGGCGCCGCCCTGAAGGCGGGCCAGGGCGGTCCGGTGCGTCTGCCGGGTGGCCTCGGCGTCCTGGGCGTCTGAATGCCCGTCCGGACCGGAACCGCGGCGGGCGCTGCCTCCCGGCTCCAGCGTGCCGGCGCGCAGGTCGGCGTCGCGCAGGTTGGCGTTCGAGAAGTCGGCGGAGCGCAGCCGGGCGCCGCGCAGATCCGTCTGCATCAGGTTGGCGCGGGTGATGTCCGCGTCGCGCAGGTCCACGCCGAACAGGTCGGCGCCGGCGAGGTTGGTGCCGCTGAGCCGGCAGCGCGCCAGCTTCGCCCCGACCAGACGCGCCCCGCGCAGGTCGCGCTGTGACAGATCGGCGCCCTCCAGGTCGGCCAGCGCCAGATTGGCGCGGGCGCCGCCCGGCTGGCCCTTGATCCAGCGGGCGTGCCGGTCCAGAACCTCGGCCAGCTGATCGGGCCGAAGATAGGATGGAGCCGGCGCGGGGGCTGTGGCGACGGGGGACACGGGCAGCAATCTGACGGGGGTTGTTTCCACTACCCAAACTATGGGGGTAGATTCCTTACCGAAGACTAAACGGTAAAATTCGCGGCAATACCCTTCATGGTTGCCGCTTTTTGCCCCGGCCTTGTCACGGCCGGTGCCGGCGGGGACTCGGGCGAATCGGGAGAGCGTCGCGCTATGTTTCACCCCTGTAACGCGGCTCTCGGTCCTCCCGACGCGGGCACGGTCGCCCGGCAAGTCCAGGAAACGCGGGCGTTTTAAAGACGTTAACCATTGGTTTCTTGACAGAAGCGGGGGCTCTGCCGCCAAAAGGCATCGGACAAAAAGGGGGCGTTCTGCGCACCGCCCCGTTCGGGACCCCATGGAGGCATGATGACCGAGGCCAAATTCCAACCGACCCCAGCAGCCAAGCTCGGCCGGAGGGAACTGTTGCGCATCGGTCTGGCGACGGCCGCCGCCGGGATGGTGATGGCGCCGGAGGTGTCGGAGGCGGCGCTGCGCGCCCCGCCGCGGCAATTGGTCCTGCTCAACCTTCACACCGGCGAACGGGTCCGTGCGGAATACTGGTCCAGGGGACGCTACCAGCGCGACGGGCTGCGCGAGATCAACCACCTGCTGCGCGACCACCGCACCGGGGCCGTTCATCCCATCGACCCGAAGCTGCTCGATCTGCTGCACGCGTTGACCCGCAAGGTCGGCGGCAAGACGCCGGTGCACATCATCTCCGGCTACCGCTCCCCCGAATCCAACGCTTGGCTGCGCGAGCAGGACGGCAGCGGCGTCGCCCAGAACAGCTTCCACATGCAGGGCAAGGCCATCGACCTGCGGGTGCCCGGCCTGCCGCTGCGCACCCTGCAGCGCGCGGCGCTCAGCCTGCGCGGCGGCGGGGTGGGCTATTACCCGGACAGCAACTTCGTCCATGTCGATGTCGGCCCGAAGCGCCATTGGGCGTCCTGACCGGCCTCCCGGGAGAAAACGAAAAAGCCCCCGCCGGTCGGACGGGGGCTTTTTCTTTGGCCGGATTGTCCTCGACCGGACCGCCTTACTCGACGGTGACCGACTTGGCGAGGTTGCGCGGCTGGTCGACGTCGGTGCCCTTCAGCACGGCGACGTGATAGGCCAGCAACTGCACCGGAATGGCGTAGAGCAGCGGGGCGACCAGCGGGTCGCAGGCCGGCAGCTCCAGCGACCAGCGGACCTTGTCGGACAGCTTGTCGATGCCCTTCTTGTCGGCGATCAGCAGCACCTTGCCGGACCGCGCGCAGACCTCCTGCACGTTGGACACGGTCTTCTCGAACAGGTTGTCCGACGGCACCAGGACAATCACCGGCACGCTCTCGTCGATCAGCGCGATGGGGCCGTGCTTCAATTCGCCCGCCGCGTAACCTTCGGCGTGGATGTAGCTGATTTCCTTGAGTTTCAGCGCGCCTTCCAGAGCCAGCGGGTACATCGCGCCGCGGCCCAGGTAAAGAACGTCGCGGGCCTCCGCGACCTCCTGCGCCAACTCGTGCAGGCGTTCGTCGTGGGCCAGCACGTCGGCGGCGCGGGCCGGCACCTCGCGCAGGGCCTGGGCGATCTGCTGCATCCGCTCGGCCGGGATGACGCCGCGGTCGTGGCCGACCGAGACCGCCAGACAGGCCAGCGTCGTCAGCTGGGTCGTGAAGGCCTTGGTCGAGGCGACGCCGATCTCCGGCCCGGCCATGGTGTAGAGGACCGCGTCGGATTCGCGCGCGATGGTGCTTTCCGGCACGTTGACGATGGACAGGATCTTCTGGCCCTGGCGCTTGCAGTAGCGCAGCGCCTCCAGCGTATCCAGGGTCTCGCCGGACTGGCTGATGAACAGAGCCACGCCGCCCTCGGGCATCGGCGCCTCGCGGTAGCGGAACTCCGAGGCGATGTCGACCTCGACCGGCAGGCGGGCCAGCGTCTCGAACCAGTATTTCGCCACGACGCCGGCGTAATAGGCGGTGCCGCAGGCGACGATAGTCAGCTTCGTCGCCTTGGCGATGTCGAAGCTGGTCTCCGGCAGGGTGACGCGGCCGGTCTCCGGGTTGATGTAGGCGTTCAGCGTGTCGCCGATGACCTGCGGCTGCTCGTAGATTTCCTTGAGCATGTAGTGCCGGTAGCCGTCCTTGCCGATCAGCGCGCCGGACAGGGCGGTGGTCTTCACCGGACGCTCCACCACCGCGTCGGTGGCGTCGTGGATCACGGCGGCGCTGCGGGTCAGCTCCACCCAGTCGCCGTCCTCCAGATAGCAGATGCGGTTGGTCAGCGGCGCCAGCGCGAAGGCGTCGGAGGCGAAATACATCTCCCCCTCGCCGTAGCCGACGGCCAGCGGCGTGCCGTGGCGGGCGCCGATCAGCATGTCCTCCCGGCCGGAGAACAGCAGCACCAGCGAGAAGGCGCCGGTGAAGCGCTTGAAGGAGGCGGCGGCGGCCTCGACCGGGCCCAGCCCTTCCTTCTCCATGTAATAGGTGACGAGGTGGGCGATCACCTCGGTGTCGGTGGCGCTTTCGAAGACATAGCCGTGCTCGATCAGCTCGGTCTTCAGCTCCTGGTAATTCTCGATGATGCCGTTGTGCACCACGGCCACGCGGTGGGTGGCGTGCGGGTGGGCGTTGTTCTCGGTCGGGCCGCCGTGCGTGGCCCAGCGGGTGTGGCCGATGCCGATCACACCCGGCAGCGGCGCCTCGCGCAGCTTGGCGTCGAGGTTGATGAGCTTGCCCTCGGCGCGGCGGCGCTCGATGCCGCCCTTGACCAGCGTGGCGACGCCGGCGCTGTCGTAACCACGGTATTCGAGGCGGCGGAGACCCTCGACGAGACGGGGGGCCGCGTCATGCGTGCCGATGATGCCGATGATGCCACACATGAACCTGCAACTCCTGAATGATGGCCGGGGCCGGGTGAACGGTCAACCGGGGCAATCTTACGCCTTTTTCGCTTTCTCGTTTTGCTTCCGTTCGCGGAAACGCTTGGCCCAGCCGGTGTAAGCCTGCTGGCGCCCGCGCGCCACGACCAGCGCGTCGCCTTCCACGTCGGTGGTGACCACGCTGCCCGCTCCGACGATCGCGCCGTCGCCCACCCTGACCGGAGCCACCAGCGCGGTGTTGGAGCCGATGAAGGCCCCGGCGCCGATGTCGGTGTGGCTCTTGGCGTAGCCGTCGTAATTGCAGGTGATCGTTCCGGCGCCGATGTTGGCCTTCGCCCCCACCCGCGCGTCGCCGATGTAGGTCAGGTGGTTGACCTTGGCGCCGGCCTCGATCTTCGCGTTCTTGATCTCGACGAAGTTGCCGATGTGGGCGTCCGGGCCGATCTCCGCCCCCGGGCGCAGGCGGGCGTAGGGGCCGATCTGGGCGCCGCTGTCCACCCGCACCTGCTCCAGATGGCTGAAGGCCTTGATCTCGACCCGGTCGGCGACGACCACGCCGGGGCCGAACACCACGTGCGGGCCGACGATCACGTCGCGGCCGAGGCGGGTGTCCACGCAGAAGGTGACGCTGTCCGGGTCGGTCAGGGTGGCGCCGTTGTCCATGGCGGCCTTGCGCAGGCGGCGCTGGATCAGCTTCTCCACCTCCGACAGCTCGGCGCGGGAGTTGACGCCGACGACCTCCGCCGGGGCCGCCTCGACCACCGCGCAGGCCATGCCGTTGCTGCGGGCGATCTGCACCACGTCGGTGAGGTAGTATTCGCTCTTGGCGTTGCTGTTGCCGATGCGGTTGATGAGGTCGAACATCCGCGCGCCGTCGAAGGCCATCAGCCCGGCGTTGCACAGGGTGACCTGCCGCTCCTCCTCCGAGGCGTCGAGATACTCGACGATCTTCTCCAGACCGTTGCGGGCGTTCAGGATCAGACGGCCGTAGGCGCCGGGATCGTCGGGGCGCATGCCCAGCACGACGACCGCCGGGTCGTTCGGCTGGCGCCGCGCGGCGACCATGGCGCGCAGCGTGTCCGGCGTGACCAGCGGCGTGTCGCCGTAGAGCACAACCACGTCGCCGTCGAACCCCTCCAGCAGGCCGAAGGCGGCGCGCACGGCGTCGGCGGTGCCGCGCTGCTCATGCTGGACGGCGGTGGGGTAGGGGGCCACGGCGTCGGCCACATTGTCCATTCCGGGGCCGACCACCACGACCACATGGTCGGGGTCGAGCGCCCTCACCGCGGACAGCACATGGCCGACCATCGGCTGGCCGGCGACGCGGTGCAGGACCTTCGGCAGGTCCGACTTCATGCGGGTGCCTTTGCCGGCGGCGAGAATGACGCAGGCGAGCGGGCGGTGCTGAGTCATCGGATATCCCTGCAGTATTGGGTGTGGGTTATGGCGGACGGGCGGAAAAGCGTGCGCATCAATATCCGGGCAAAAGTTGTGTCCTCAAGCATTGAGTGCCACATCCGGCGCCGGGACCCCAAGTCAACTTTTGTGTCAATCTGACATACACGAATCGCGGCCCGAGGGTGTACGCACCCCGCGCCGTCGGCGCCGATGGGCCTATGCTGGGGGTGGGTCGCGGGAACAGGGGCTCGCCGCCGGGGGAAGGTCGTGCTATCGAAAGGGGTATCCGCTCGTCTTCGACTGACCATGGGACTTCTGCCGATGTCTGCCGCGCCCGCCGCCATTCCCTTCTCCGCGGTCGTCTTCGACCTGGACGGCACGCTGATCGACAGCGCGCGGGACATGACCCGCGTCCTCAATCGCACCCTGTCCCGCTTCGACCGGCCCGCCGTCAGCGAGAAACAGGTGCGCGGCATGGTGGGCGACGGTTCGGCCGCCCTCGTCCGGCAGGCTTTCGAGGCGACCGGCGACGCCCTGGGCGAGGATGCTCTGAAGACGGTCCTGGCCGATTACCTGGACGCCTATTTCCAGGACGACGAACCTCCGGTGCTCTATCCCGGCGTCCCGGAAACCCTGGCGGTGCTGGCGGACAGTGGCATCAGGCTGGGGCTGTGCACCAACAAGCCGGAGCGGATCACCCGCAAACTGATGGGCCGGCTGGGTTTGTCGCCCTTGTTCTCCGCGCTGGCCGGCGGCGACACGCTGCCGGTGAAGAAGCCGGACGGGCGCCATCTGTCCTGGGTGGTCGAGGCGCTGGGCGGCGGCAGCGCCGCGATGGTGGGCGACAACCGCAACGACGTGGCGGCTGCCCGCGCCGCCGGCGTGCCGGTGGTGGCGATGACCTACGGTTATCCCCGCATGCCGGTGCGGGAACTGGGCGCCGATATCCTGCTCGACCGCATCGCCGACCTGCCGGACGCCCTGCGGCGCCTGGGCGCCTGAGGGACGGGCCGCGTCGCCGGGCGCAGCGAGGGCTTTGCTGTAGGTCTCCTTCTTGTCATGGTTAACGAGAGATTAACGGTGGCTAACGAAAGGTAAATGTAGTTGGATGGGTGCATCGAATGGTGGTGAGCGAAGGAGACACCCGATGGCCCAGATCCTTGCCTTCCCCGGTAAGACCCAGACCGGCGACACCCTCTCCGCCGACGCTCTGTCCATCGAAGGCCACACCGCCAACTTTACTCCGGCCAACAGCCAGATCGACTCGGCCACCGCCGACTTCGACCGGATGATGGCCCACCACAGCGACCTCCAGCGCAAGATGGCCGAGTTCAACCGCTTGTGCGAGCAGGCGCTGGCCGAGCGGCCGATGGCCGACCTGCTCTACCACCCCACCGCCGGCAGCGGCGGCGTCGGACGCGCCTGACCCGTCAGGGCGGGGCGGGACGCTCCGCCGTCTGGTCGGTCTTGCGGGCGGCGGTGAGGTGGATGACCACGCCGCCGAATCCGCTGTCGGTCTCCAGCCGGACGGGCAGGGGCGGGCCGGACCCCTCCACCGGAGCGATCCACAGATCGACAGGCGGTCTCTCCTCCCGACCGCCGCCGCCGCGCTGCCAGAAGGCTTGGCGCGGCGTGCGCTCGTAACCGGCGATCGGCTTGTGGGACACCCGGCATTGCCGCGCCGCGCCGGCGAAGACCGAATGGCGCGAGGCCCCGATCATGGTCATTCCCCGGTCCGTAAAGATCATGTCGTAGCGGCGGCGCCCGTCGTAAACGGGCACCGTGCGCTGGCATCCCCCGCCGTGCAGCCCCGCCATCAGCATGTCCAGGACGCCGCTCAGCGGATCGCGGGTTTCTCGGCTGAGCGTGTCGGGAACAGGGTCGCGGTCCTCCTCTTCCGGGGGCGGGGAGACCTGTGTGCGGACGCTGCCGTCCGGGGCGAAATCCAAGGTGACGGTCCGGGGGGAACCGCGCAGGACGCCGGACTGGGTGTGGCGGATCGGGGCGACTCCGTCCGGGGTGACCGTGCCGACGCTGAGCGATTGGGTTTCCCAGGGAAACAGGCGCCCCAGAAAGCCGTCCGTCGCGGCGTTGACCTGGACGCTGTAGCGGCCCTCGGTCAGGGTCAGCTCCGCCCGCGCGTCGAGCACGGCCACGCCGCCGACATGGACACGGTAATCCAACTGCCAGCGCTGCGCCTGGGCGGGCAGTGGGAACAGGCCGGCGAGCGCCGCGCACAGTCCGGCCGCGATGGCGGCAGAGGGAAGTCTGGCGGGAGGTGCGGTCCGGCGTGTCATGTCCATTGGCTTATCGGGGCTCCTGGGGGGAGGGTTTCTTTGATATTGGTGTGAAACAGGTGCTTGACAGGAGGGGGCGGGGCCTTTAGAAACCCGCCTCACCGCAGCGGTGGCAACGACGCGACAGCGAAACGAGCCTGATGCCGACGCGGTTTTACTGGGATGGGCGCATAGCTCAGCGGGAGAGCACACCCTTCACACGGGTGGGGTCGTAGGTTCAATCCCTACTGCGCCCACCATCCCAAAGTCCGGTGGTTCCTGGGCTTTGCGGATGGTACCATCCCCTCCACCATAGGGCCGGTCAAGATCGGGGTCCGTCGGGCCTCGCTTTGTCGTCTCCGTGGTGCGTCAGCGGTTGTTTCTTTGGGATGGGCGCATAGCTCAGCGGGAGAGCACACCCTTCACACGGGTGGGGTCGTAGGTTCAATCCCTACTGCGCCCACCATCCCAAACACCGCCTCCTCTCCAAAGCATCGCTGGAATTCGCCAGTAACGAGCCGTCGACTCGGTTGCGTGGCCATGTTTCACGGCGTGAATGCCACAAAAAATCCCTGCTTAATCGCGTGTGCCTTTTTAAGACGAATGCCGCCGCAGTTGATTCAGATCAGCTACAGCCTGTGGGGTTTTCGTCTATCGCTTCCAGCATCCGATTTGCTCAATCATCTGGAAGCAGTGACATGGAAGATACGCGCGTGACCCTTCTCGCCCTCGGCCTGCTGGTCGTGGCGCTCGTCGTGATCCTCGGTTCGGTGGTCCTGTCTCCGGCCACCCTGGTCCTCCTGGCCACGCTCGGCGCCTGGGTAAACCTGACCTATCTGGTCGTCGTCACGCTGATGCGTTGACCGAGTCCGCGGGCGGGAGACCGGCGGTCCGACCCGCCCGCAGGATGGAAAAATTTCAAATTCCGGCTCGTCCGGTTAATTCCATGACTGGACAGCGCCGATCCGGCGGTTTATCCCAGCGCCGTTTATGACGCCTGTGGAGCACCCGCCATGACCTCCCTCGCCGCTGCCCGCCCGCCGGAGTCGGAACAGCCCCTGCCGGTCGTCCGCAGCGTGGACGATCTCCGCGCCCAGGTGTCCGCCTGGCACCGCGACGGCAAGACGGTGGCCCTGGTGCCGACCATGGGCGCCCTGCACGACGGCCATCTCGCCCTGGTGCGCCGCGCGCGGGAACTGGCCGACCGGGTGGTCGCCAGCGTCTTCGTCAACCCGACCCAGTTCGCCCCGCACGAGGACTTCGACCGCTACCCGCGCGACGAGGCCGGGGATTCGCGGAAGCTTGTCTCGGCGGGCTGCCATCTGCTCTACGCTCCCACGGTGCGCGCCATGTATCCGGAGGGCTTCGCCACGGCCATTTCGGTCGGCGGCCCGGCGGAGGGGCTGTGCGGCATTTTCCGGCCCCAGATGTTCGGCGGCGTCGCCCTGGTCGTGACCAAGCTGTTCCTCCAGGCCCAGCCCGACGTGGCGGTGTTCGGGGAGAAGGATTACCAGCAGCTCATGGTCATCCGCCGCTTCGCCCGCGACCTCGACATCCCGGTGCGGGTGGAGGGGCTGCCGACGGTGCGGGAGGCCGACGGGCTGGCCATGTCCTCGCGCAACGCCTACCTGTCCGCCGACGAGCGCGCCCGCGCGCCGGAGTTGAACCGCGCGCTTCGCGACGCCGCCACGGCGCTGGCCGGTGGGGCGGAGGCCACCGCGGTCCTGGAGGCGGTGCGGGCGCGCATCACCGCCGCCGGTTTCGGCTCCATCGACTATGTCGAGCTGCGCGATGCCGACACATTGGAGCCGGTGATCCGTGCGGAGCGTCCGGCGCGTTTGCTGGCCGCCGCCTGGATGGGCAAGGCGCGCCTGATCGACAACGTGCCGGTCCTTCCGGCGTAAACGCCGGCGTTCCATCCCCGGTCCGCACGTCTGCCCCCGTCACGCGAAGGATCGCAGAGGGGGCGTGGTGTCCTATACTCTCTGGCGACCGCGCTGTTGCGCGCAAGAACCAAGGGAAGGAAGGCACCATGCCGTATGATTCCGTGGACACCGCCCGCCGTCTCGGGCTGAAGGACGCCGAGCTGCTGCGCTTCCAGGGCTTCGTCGATGGCCGGTGGATCGACGCCGACAGCGGCAAGACCGTGGAGGTGACCAACCCCGCCGACGGCAGCGTCCTGGGCAGCGTGCCGATGATGGGCGCCGACGAGACGCGCCGGGCCATCGACGCCGCCGAGCGCGCCTGGCCGGCCTGGCGCGCCCTGACCGCGAAGGAACGCGCGAAGGTCCTGCGGACCTGGTTCGACCTGATGATGGCGAACCAGGAGGATCTCGCCCGCATCATGACGGCGGAGCAGGGCAAGCCGCTCGCCGAGGCGCGGGGCGAGGTGGCCTACGCCGCGTCCTTCATTGAATGGTTCGCCGAGGAGGGCAAGCGCGTCTACGGCGACACCATCCCGCAGCATCTGCCGGGCCGCCGAATCGTCGTGACCAAGGAGCCGATCGGCGTCACCGCCGCCATCACGCCGTGGAACTTCCCGGCGGCGATGATCACCCGCAAGGCCGGCCCTGCGCTGGCCGCCGGCTGCCCGATGGTCATCAAACCGGCGACCGCCACCCCGCTGACCGCGCTCGCCATGGCGGTGCTGGCGGAGCGGGCGGGCATCCCGGCGGGCATCCTCGCCGTCGTCACCGGCTCGGCCCGCGCCATCGGCGGTGAAATGACCGGCAACCCGACGGTGCGCAAGCTGACCTTCACCGGCTCCACCGAGATTGGCAAGGAGCTGATGGCCCAATGCGCCGGCACGGTGAAGAAGGTGTCGCTGGAGCTGGGCGGCAACGCGCCGTTCCTGGTCTTCAACGACGCCGACCTCGACGAGGCGGTGAAGGGCGCCATCGCGTCCAAGTACCGCAACACCGGCCAGACCTGCGTCTGCGCCAACCGGCTGCTGGTGCAGTCCGGGGTCTACGACGCCTTCGCGGCCAAGCTGGCCGAGGCGGTGAAGGCGCTGAAGGTCGGCCCCGGCCTGACCACGGAAGGGGCGCAGCAGGGGCCGCTGATCGACATGGCGGCGGTGGAGAAGGTCGAGGACCACATCCGCGACGCCACGGAGAAGGGCGCCCGCGTGGTGCTGGGCGGCAAGCGGCACGCGCTGGGCGGCAGCTTCTTCGAGCCGACCATCCTCGCCGACGTCACCCCGGCGATGAAGGTGGCGCGTGAGGAGACCTTCGGCCCGGTCGCCCCGCTGTTCCGCTTCGAAACGGAGGAGGAGGCCGTGCGCATGGCCAACGCCACCGAGTTCGGTCTGGCCGCCTACTTCTACAGCCGCGACATCGGCCGCGTCTGGCGGGTGGCCGAGGCGCTGGAGTACGGCATCGTCGGCATCAACGAGGGCATCATCTCCACCGAGGTCGCCCCCTTCGGCGGCATGAAGGAAAGCGGCATCGGCCGCGAGGGCTCCAAGTACGGCATCGAGGATTACTTGGAAATCAAGTATTTGTGCATGGGCGGCATCGGCGGCTGAAGGCCGGGTGCTGATTTCAAGTAAAAAAGCGGGGCCGGTCGCGCGACGCGCTTTGACCGGCCCCGTTTTTTTATCTAGGATAAATCATCGTTAAATATGCCCATACCCCCCATCCGGGGAATGATGGGGGAAAGGCGGCCCGGTGCACTTCCTGCTGCGGCGTTCCGATGGGGAGTCGGTGTCCGTGATGCCCGTCCTCGTCGCGGTGGCGTTGGTGCTGCTCGCCGCGCTGGGCACCTGGACGGTGGTCTCCGCCAAATCCGGTGCGCGAAAAAACGCCGGTGGCGACCGCAAGGCGCAGAAGACCTACGCGTCCCTGCCGACGATGACCTTCACGCTGGGCGGCAGCGACGCGCGTCTGGTGGACATCCGCGTGCTGCTGGAGATCGAGCCCACCGCGGACCCGAACCCGGCCATGCCTTTCGTTCCCCGCATCGCCGACCAGATGGCCGACCGTCTGCGCCAGATTGAGCCGGGCCAGCTGAGCGGGGCCGAGGGCGCCAACCTGATCAAGAGCACCGTGGCGAGCGTGATGAAGCGCGAGGCGCAGGCTATCCGCGTGCGCGAGGTGCTGCTGGAACGGATGGTGGTGCGGTAGAGAGGGGACGCTTGCCCCCACCCCGGCCCTCCCCCGCTTTCGCAGGGGAGGGTGCCCTCTGCGAAGCGGCGGCAGTTCCCTCCCCTGCGTTAGCGGGGGAGGGTTAGGGTGGGGGCAAGCCCCTGCGGATGCCTTACTCCGCCGCCGCGCGGCGGTCGGCGTCGCGCTTCAGGCGGGCGCGCTTCAACTCCTCGGCCAGCAGGAAGGCCAGCTCCAGCGCCTGGCTGGCGTTCAGCCGCGGGTCGCAGGCGGTGTGGTAGCGCAGCGCCAGCTTGTGGTCGGTGATCGCCTGGGCGCCGCCCGTGCACTCCGTCACGTCCTGGCCGGTCAGCTCGAAATGGACGCCGCCGGCGTGGGTGCCCTCGGCCTCGTGCACCGCGAAGAAATCGCGCGCCTCCGACAGCACCTTCTCCACCGGGCGGGTCTTGTAGCCGCTGGTGGACTTGACGGTGTTGCCGTGCATCGGGTCGCTGGACCAGACGACGACGCGGCCCTCGCGCTGCACCTTGCGCAGCAGGGGCGGGAACTTCTCCGCCACCTTGTCGGCGCCCATGCGGACGATCAGGGTCAGGCGGCCCGGCTCGTTGGTTGGGTTCAGCAGGTCGATCAGGCGGATCAACTCGTCCGGATCGGTCGTCGGGCCGCACTTCAGGCCGATCGGGTTCTTCACGCCGCGCAGGAACTCGACATGCGCGCCGTCCGGCTGGCGGGTGCGGTCGCCGATCCACAGCATGTGGGCCGAGACGTCGTACCAGTCGCCGGTGGTGCTGTCGACGCGGGTCATCGCCTGCTCGAACGGCAGCAGCAGCGCCTCGTGGCTGGTGAAGAACTCGGTCTCGCGAATCTGCGGGGTGGTCTGGGCGGTGATGCCGCAGGCCGCCATGAAGCCCAGCGTCTCGTCCAGCCGGTTGGCGATCTCGCGGAACTGCTCACCGGCGGGGGAGCGCTCGACGAAGCCCAGCGTCCACTGATGGACCTTGTGCAGGTCGGCGTAGCCGCCCTGGGAGAAGGCGCGCAGCAGGTTCAGCGTGGCGGCGGCCTGGGTGTAGGCCTGCATCATGCGCTCCGGGTCGGGAACGCGGGCGTCCGGCGTGAAGTCGAAGCCGTTGATGATGTCGCCGCGGTAGGACGGAAGCTCGATCCCCTCCAGCACCTCGGTGTCGGCGGAGCGCGGCTTGGCGAACTGCCCGGCCATGCGGCCCACCTTGACCACCGGGATGGCGGCGCCGAAGGTCAGCACGACGGCCATCTGCAGCAGGACGCGGAAGGTGTCGCGGATGTTGTTCGGGTGGAACTCCGCGAAGCTCTCCGCGCAGTCGCCGCCTTGCAGCAGGAAGGCGTTGCCGGCGGCGGCGGCGGCGAGGCTGTCCTTCAGCCGGCGCGCCTCGCCCGCAAAGACCAACGGGGGATAGGAGGACAGGCGCTGCTCGACCGCTTCGACCTTGGACGGGTCCGGATAGGTCGGAAGCTGCTTCGCCGGCTTCGACCTCCAGCTGTCGGGGGACCAACGCTCAACCATGACGCCCGCTCTTTCCTTGTGCTAAGGGTTCCTCTCGAAGGCCGGATGACGGCCAGAGGGGTACTCTGTATAGCGGTCGCCGGGAAATTTTTCCATAGTTTCGACCGCAACTTCCGCAATGGATGATGCGGCGCGGCGCCCGAAAAAGCGCGCTGGCCGGGGCGTCCGGCTGGAGCCTATACAGACGGTTACGCAGGTGTGCGGAAGGGACAACGGGTGAAACCATCCTCCTGGGGTCAGGCGGCCTCCGTCTATCTTGACCGGCGCGTTCTGGCCATTCTGTTCCTCGGCTTTTCCGAAGGGCTGCCGCTGGCGCTGACCGGGTCCACCCTGTCGATCTGGCTGCGCGAGGGCGGCGTCAGCAAGACGGCCATCGGCCTGTTCGCGCTGGTCACCATGCCCTACGCGCTGAAGTTCGTCTGGGCGCCGCTGATCGACCGGCTGCGCCTGCCGGTGATGACCCGCCTGTTCGGGCGGCGGCGCGGCTGGGCGCTGGTGGCGCAGGCCGGTTTGATGGCGGCCCTGATCGGGCTGGGCAGCACCAACCCGGTCACCGACCTGTGGTGGACCGCCATGCTGGCCGTGGTCGTCGCCTTCTTCTCGGCCAGCCAGGACATCGTGGTCGACGCCTACCGCGTCGAGGTTCTGGAGGAGCACCAGCAGGCCGCGGGGGCCGCCATTCTCGTGCTCGGCTACCGCTTCGGCATGCTGGCGGCGGGGGCGGGGGCCTTGTACCTCGCGGAGTTCTTCGGCTGGCACGTCGCCTACTACGTCATGGCCGGGCTGGTCGCGGTCGGCATGGTGACGATCCTGCTGAACCGCGAGCCGAAGGTCGCGGACACCGCGGAATCCAAGGCGCGGGAGCAGCATGTGGCCGACTGGCTGGCCGCGCGCCCGCACCTGACGGGCTGGAAGGCCGACCTGCTGGCCTGGATCTACGGCGCCGTCGTGGCGCCCTTCGTGGAGTTCATGACGCGCCCGGCCTGGGCGGCGGTCCTGCTGTTCATCGCCTGCTACAAGCTGGGGGACGTGCTGGCGGGGGTGATGTCGGCGCCCTTCTACGTCGATCTCGGCTTCGAGAAGACGGAGATCGCCAACGTCACCAAGCTGTTCGGCCTGTGGGCGACAATCATCGGCGGGCTGATCGGCGGCGTGCTGGTCGGGCGCATCGGCGTGCTGCGCGGGCTTCTGGTCGGCGGGCTGATGCAGATGCTGTCCAACCTCGGCTATGTCATGCTGGCGCAGGTCGGGCACGACGTGTCGGCGCTGGCGGTGACGGTGGCGCTGGAGAATGTCTGCGGCGGCATCGCGACGGCGGCCTTCGTCGCCTATCTGTCGAGCCTGTGCAACACCGCCTACACGGCCACGCAATACGCGCTGCTCAGCAGCTTCTACAAGCTGGGCGGGGACCTGTTCGGGGCATCGTCCGGCTGGCTGGCCGAGCGGATGGACTGGAGCAGCTTTTTCCTGCTGTCCACCGGCGGGGCGGTGCCTGGGCTGCTGGTTTTGCTGTGGCTGATGACGCGGCCAAGGCGGGACGAGGCGGTGGTGAAGGTTTAAGTGGGGGAGTTGGCAATCCAACACTTGCCCCCACCCTGACCCTCCCCCGCTGGGCGGGGGAGGGAAATATGGGCCTTACTTCACCGGAGTCATCTTGCCGGAGCCGGGGCCGGCGCCGAGGTCGGCACCCGTCACCGGGTTCACGTCGGTGCGCGACATGGTGCGCTTGGCGGCCTCGTTGACGGCCTTCATCTCTTCCGCCGCCAGCCGGACCGAGGGGTTGCCGTCGCCACCGCTGACCGGGGCCTGGTCGGGGGTGACGTTGACGAACTCCCACTGCTCGCCCTGGTTCCACGGGCCGCGCATGTCGCCGTCGCCCTGGCTCATGTTGTAGTACTTGTCGGTGTATTCCGGGTTGCCCGGCAGCTTGCCCGGCGGGAAGTTGTTCTCGATGGAATAGAGCGCCTTCTCGAACATCTTCTGGTGCGCCACCTCGCGGGTCATCAGGAAGGTCAGCGCGTCCTTCACGCCCGGATCGGGGGTGATGTTGATGAGGCGCTCATAGATGATCTTGGCCCGCGATTCCGCAGCGATGTTGGAGCGCAGGTCGGCGGTCGGCTCACCGATGCTGTCGATGTAACCGCCGGTCCACAACTGGCCCGCGGAGTTGGTCAGGGCCGGGCCGCCGCCGTAGAGCAGGGCCAGCGTGTGGCTGCCGTTGCCCTTGGCGATGTCGGCGTAGAGGTCAGTGACCTCCTCGGCGCCCTCGGCCAGCTTGCCCTTCACGCCCTTGGTCAGCATGGCGACGATGCTGCCGATGATCTCCAGATGGCTCAATTCCTCGGTCGCGATGTCGATCAGCATGTCCTTGCGGCCCGGGTCCTCGTCGGACAGGCCCTGCGTGAAGTAGCGCAGGGCCGCCGCCAACTCGCCCTGGGGCCCGCCGAACTGCTCCAGCATCAGGCTGGCCAGCTTCGGGTCCGGTTCAGCGACGCGGACCGTGTACATCAGGTTCTTGTTGTGCATGAACATGCGTAGGAGCCCTCCCGGTGCCTGGATGAAGGATGGGAGGCGACGGCTTCCGCGGGGGTGCTGGACCGCCGCCGTGCGTGCCGCCGCCATCGTCGTGTGCCCTCAACACAGGCTTCTTAGAAGCGTTCCAGGAAATCGGGCTCCTGACCTTTGGTTTTATGTCCGATCGTCAGGATGCCTTCTCGCGCATCAGGACGAATTCCTCCGCGGTAGAGGGGTGGAGAGCGATGGTGCGGTCGAAATCTTTCTTTGTGGCGCAGCAGTTCAGGGCGATGCCCAGCCCCTGGACGATCTCCGGCGCGTCCATGCCCATCATGTGGCAGCCGAGCACGCGCTGGCTCTCCCCATCCACGACCAGCTTCATCAGGACGCGTTCGTCGCGGCCCGACATGGTGTGCTTCATCGGGCGGAAACCGGCCTTGTAGATGTCCACCGTCGCAAATTTCGCCCGTGCCTCGGCTTCGGTCAGGCCGACGGTGCCGAGAGGCGGGATGGAGAAGACGGCGGTCGGGATGTTGGCGTAGCTGATGCTGGTCGGGTTGTCGTTGAACAGCGTCTCGACGAAGGCGCGCCCCTCGGCGATGGCGACGGGGGTCAGAGCCATGCGGTCGGTCACATCACCGACGGCGAAGATGTTGTCCACGCTGGTGCGCGAATACTCGTCCACCCGGATCGCCCCGGCGTCGTCAAGCGCCACGCCGGCGGCCTCCAGCCCAAGGTCGCGGGTGTTCGGCCGGCGCCCGGTCGCCGCCATGACGAGGCCGGCGGAATGCTCCCGCCCCAGCTGGTCGGTGACGGTGAAGCCGCCGGGGCCTTCCTCGACCTTCACGGGCTGGGTGCGGGTGAGGATGGTGATGCCGCGCTTGCGCATCTCCTGGGCCAGGGCGACACGGATGTCGTCGTCGAAGCCGTTCAGCAGCTCCTCGCCGCGGATCATGATCGTGACCTCGGCACCAAGGCCCCGGAATATCCCGGCGAACTCGACGGCGATGTAGCCGCCGCCCAGGATGATGACCGAGTGGGGCAGGGTGCCGAGCTGCAACGCCTCGTTGGAGGTGACGGCGTGCTCGATCCCCGGAATCCTGGGCAGCGCCGGCCAGCCGCCGGTGGCGACCAGGATGTTCTTCGCGGTGTAGCGCTTGTTCGCCACCTCAACCGTGTGGCGGTCGATCAGCCGCCCGAAACCGGTGTGCAGGGTGACTCCGGAGTTTTCCAGCATCTTGATGTAGATGCCGTTCAGCCGGTCGATCTCGGCGTCCTTGCGCCCGATCAGCGTCGCCCAGTCGAAGGCCGGCGTGGTGGTGGACCAGCCATAGGAACAGGAGTCCTCGAAGGCGTCGCGGAACTGGGCGGCGTAGACCAGCAGCTTCTTCGGCACGCAGCCGCGGATGACGCAGGTGCCGCCGACCCGGCTGCCTTCGCAGATGGCGACCTTGGCCCCCATGGCCGCGGCCCGCCGGCTGGCCGCGACGCCGCCGGAGCCGGCACCGATGGTGAACAGGTCGAAATCGAACTCGGCCACGGCCGCCTCCTTGCAATCCCACGATCCGAACGGGAGGGGAGTGTTCCCCATTCCGGCTCCCCTGTCGAGCGTTGGAGGGCCGGCATCGGCATGGGCGGAGCGGGCCTTCCCTCAGCGCATGACGAGTTCCTGGACCAGCACCTGCCGGATCTTCATGGAGCCGAGTTCCTTCGCGGCGGTGCGCATCACCGCGTCCTTGATGTAGAAGGCGCCGTTGCGCCCGCGCAGCTCGCCGGGGTCGGTGTCCAGCATCACGTTGGTCATGGCGTTGGCGATGCGCGGCCCGTAGCTCTCCACCGTCTTGACGGGGGCGGTCGGTTCCATGTCGAGCACCACGCGGACCCGCAGCTCGCGCAGGCGGTCGCCGTCGCTCAGCGTGAAGATCATCGCCGGCAGCCGCGCGTAGTTGGCGGCGGTGCGCAGCGTATCCCCCACCACGCGCCCGGCCTGCGCCGTGCCGGGCTTCAGCAGGAAGGCGCCGCCGGTGCCCGCGGCGGCCAGCCCGGCCATGGTGCAGAGCAGCCCGACCACCACCCGGCGGCCGAGACGGTCGAGCGTCGAGGGAGCCGCCTTAATGTTCGGCGCGTTCTGGCGGATTGTCCGGCTCATGCCGACCTCGTCGCTTTTTCGGGCACCGCAGGGGATCGGTGCCTGTTCTTGGGTGTATGGTGGATGGATGAAAGGAAATCGTCAAATGCAGGTATTTTATACTTTTTGGTGAGAGCGTATTACAGTCAGGAACTGCGCATCTCTTCTCGGCTTCTTTGTTCTCGAAATGCGTCTGATTTCGTAGCGTATTTTTGGTAAATCACCGTTGCTTGCGACGGTGGGGCGCTGCGGATGAAGCCTCTTCCACCGGAGGGCCGGGGCGTATAATGCTGGTTTCTCTATCGGATCGCCGTTCCCGCCGCGGGGGCGGCCTCCGGACGTGACCGTCGCGAAGGGCAAGAGCGGGAAGACAAGGACATCGCCATGGACGAGACCAGGAACAAGCCGCCGGCCAGTCACGCGCCCGCCAGCCATCCGCCCGCGTCGGCCATCACCGAATGGACCGACACCTATTTCAAGCGGACCAAGGAGGCGGTCGGGAAATTCGGTGACAAGAAGGTCACCTACGCCATCTTCATGCGCCGCCCGGTGGTCTGCGCGCCGCGACTCGTCATCGAATGGCTGGAAGCGGTGGCGCGCGAGCGCGGGTTCGACCTCGACATCGTCCTGAACTATCCGGAAGGGAAGTGGGTCGGTGCGGGCGAGCCGATCCTCTACATCACCGGCTCCTTCTACCATCTGGTCGACACCGAGACGATCATCCTGCAGAAGCTCGGCCCCGCCTGCGTCGGCGCCTACAACGCCTTCACCATGTGCGCCGACCTGCCGAAGACCGCCTTCCTCGCCATGGAGGCGCGCCACTGCGCCGGCACGGAGATGGAGGAGATGATGGCCTACGCCGCCTCGGTCGGTTCGGACCGGGCGAAGCGCAAGGTCGGCGCCAAGGGCTTCATCGGCAACGCCACCGACGCCACCGCCCATTTCTTCGGCCAGAAGAAGGGCATGGGGACGATGCCGCACGCGCTGATCGGCTACGCCGGATCGACCGTGCGGGCGGCGGAGATGTTCCACGAGACCTTCCCCGAACTGCCGCTGACCGTGCTGGTCGACTACTTCGGGCGCGAGGTCACCGACGCGCTGGAGGTCTGCCGCCGCTTCCCCGGCCTCGCCGCCCAGGGCAAGCTGGCGGTGCGGCTCGACACGCCGGGCGGGCGCTTCCTGGAGGGGCTGGACCCGCCGGGCTCCTACGCGGTGCTGGAGAGGCACGCCCCCCATTCCATCCGCGGCTACCGCGACGAGACGCAGCTCCGCTATCTGATCGGCACCGGCGTCTCGGCGGCGGCGATCCATTTCATGCGCGAGAAGCTGGACGAGGCCGGTTTCCCGGCGGTGAAGATCGTCGCCAGCTCCGGCTTCGGTCCGGCGAAGTGCCGCCTGATGGCGGAGGCCAACGCCCCCGTCGACATCATCGGCACCGGCAGCTATCTGCCCGAGCGCTGGACCGAGACCTACGCCACCGCCGACATCATCGAATACGACGGCGAGAAGCGGGTGAAGGTCGGCCGCGAGTTCCTGTTCCGCAAGTAGCATCGTCGTTCCGCACCAAGAACGCCCCTCCGCCGGCCACGCCGCGGAGGGGTTTTCGCGTTCAGCCTTTATGTTCAGCGAGTCAGCACCATCACCAGCCGTTCGACCGGCGTGTCGTTGACGAGGTGCGAGTCGACGATCTCGTCGATGTCGGCGGGCGTTTCCGGGCGGTACCACAGCCCCTCTGGATAGACCACCATCAGCGGCCCGGCGGAGCAGAAACCGAGGCAGCCGGTCCAGGCCATACCGACGTCCGTCAGCCCCTTGGCCTGGATGCGCTGGCCGAGCTGCTCCCACAGCGGGTGGGCGTTCTTCGCCGCGCAGCTCCCGCGCGGATGGCCGGGCGGGCGCTGCTGGGCGCAACAAAAGACGTGGTGGCGGAACACTTGCGGCAGATCGAGGGACATCGAAGGCTCCATAGGCCATAATTTAATTATGGTTATAGAGCTTGCTGCGGTGCAGCGCCACCGTTTAAAACGATTCCAATATGTCAGCTGTCCTATTCATCAGGCATCCTCGGCCAGCCGAAGGCCGGTGAAGGACAGGCGGGAGTCCGGCCGCAGGTAATGCCGGGCCGTCGGGTTGGCGTGGTCGAAGGGGGTGACGCAGCTGCCGCCCCGCAACACCATGCGGTTGATCATGAAGCGGCCATGGACGGCCTCGTCCACTCCGTCCGGCAGGCGGTAGCCGGGATAGGGAGCGAAGGGGCTGCGCGTCCATTCCCAGACGTCGCCGAACAACTGCCAGGGGCCGTCGCCGTGGCAGGTGCTGGGGCGCGGGTGGCGGTGGCCGGTGCCCAACAGGTTGCCCATGCTGTCGCAGCGCGACGCCACGGCCTCCCATTCGGCCTCTTCGGGCAGACGCTTGCCGGCCCAGCGGGCGAAGGCGTCGGCCTCGAACCAGCTCACATGGCAGACCGGTTCGGCGGGATCGAGCGGGCGCATGCCGTAGAGGGTGAAGATTTGCCACGCGCCGTCGCGCCATTCCCAATAGAGCGGGGCCTGCCACCCCTCGGTCTGCACCGCCTCCCAGCCGTCGGCGAGCCAGAGCGAGCGCTTGGCGTAGCCGCCGTCCTCGATGAAGTCGCGGAAGGCGCCGCAGGAGACCGGCAGGGCGGCGAGGCGGAAGGGCTCCAGATGGACGCGGTGGCGCGGCCCCTCATGGTCGAATCCGGCCCCGGCGTCCGTCCGCCCGATCGCGACGAGTCCGCCCTCATGCTCGATCCAGCGTTCGGGCTGCGGCGGAACCGGCACGGCTTGCGGCGGCTGCTCGTAGGCGGGGCGCAGCGGGTTGCTCCAGAAGGCGTGCTTGACGTGGGTCAGCAGCCGTTCCTGGTGGCGCCGCTCGTGGGTGATGCCGACGATCACGCGGTCGGCGATCTCCGGCAGGTCCGCCTCGTCGGCCTGGTTCAGCAGATGCAGCACCGCGGCGTTCACATGGTCGCGGTAGCGCATCACCTCCGCCGCGTTGGGCCGGGAGAGCAGGCGCAGGGTGGGGGAGGGAAGCTGGTGGCTGCCGAAGCGGTCGTCGCGCGCGGCGAACAGCGTCAGAAAGGCCGGGTCGAAGGGGCGGTAACCGGGGTTGCAGGGCACCAGGACGGTGGTTTCGAACAGCCACGTCGTGTGGGCGAGATGCCATTTGGCCGGGGCGCCGTCGGCCACCGACTGGACCATCAGGTCCTCGGGCGACAAGGGGGCGGCGAGTTCGGCGGTGCGGGCGCGGATCTTCTGGAAACGGGTGGAGAGGGTTTGGCGAAGGGCGTCACCGGACGGCTGGGCGTGCGTGGCGAGATGGGTGTCGGGCACGGGGAACCTCCCTGCGGGAGCGGGTTTTCCGCGGCGGGAACAGCGCCGGAACGCGCCTGGATTCCGCCGGGGAAACAACAGGTCCATTGTGCCGCATGGTCCAACCATCCTGGGTGGCGCATCGGAGGGGGGCTTTCTCCGAATTCGCGCATCGCACCAGCGGTGGGACTGTGGTCAGGCGTCCACCACCAGATGCGGACGGAAGGCGCCTTCAAGCGTCAGAAGCAGGCGCAGATACACGGCAACGCGCCGCGATGTCGTCGTGCGCTGTTCCAGGCAATCGCGGAGCTGGTTGGCGAGCGCCACATTCTCCGCCGTCTGTCCGGGCGGAAGCGCCGGGTGCGTCGGCGCCGCCATGTCGACGATGTGGTCATGGTCGACCGAGTGGGCCGCGACGGCCTTTTCGAGGAGCGCCGCCGCGATGCGTTCGATGTCCTCATCCGCTGGCGGCGGCTGGGCGAGGTTGGGGGCGAGGTGCGGCGGGGGACGGCGGTTCGCGAGCTGCGCGCGCAGATTCTGCTTGATGCGCGCCCGCTGCCCGGCGTTCAGCGTGTCCAGCTCATCGATCTCGTCGAACAGCAGATCGTAGAGGCGCCGCCGCTTGTGGTTGGCCTCATCCTGGTCGCGGCGCTCTTGCTGCTCGCGCTCCTGCTGTTGCAGGTCCTGCCGATTCTGCCGCCGTTTCCTGCGGTCGGTCGCGCTGCCGGTGCGCTCCACCACGCCGGCCGAACGGACCAGGGGTTCCGGGCGTCCGATCGATCCGTCGGTCATGGCGACCTCCACCGAAAGTGGCTGGGACTGTTCAGTGTACCAACTGTCGCGATTCTGTCAAGGTGACGCTTTGGCCAGCGGCGGAGGCCACGTTTCAGGTGAGCGTTGCTCACCCGAACACGCGGCGTACTCGTTTGTCAGGGGTGTGGCTCGGGCTCGACAGTGGGGCATCGCAAACGCAGGCAAAAGGACCGCGCCATGTCCCTGACGACCAAACACGCCGACTCCGCCAACCCCGTGCTGTGCGTCACCGCCGGGGGAATCGCTACCCTCACCCTGAACCGCCCCGCCAAGTTGAACGCCATCAGCACGGCGCTGGCCGCCGCCATGCTCGACACGCTGGACGCTCTGGAGGCCGACCCGGCGGTGCGGGCCATCATCGTCACCGGCGCCGGGGAGCGGGCCTTCTCCGCCGGGGCTGACATCGCGGAATTCACCCCGGCCGTCCGCCGGGGACCGGAGGCCGCGGTGCGCGCCTTCCGGCCCGGACAGACGCTGTGCGCGCGGATCGAATCCTTCCCCAAGCCCGTCATCGCCGCGGTCAACGGCATCTGCTACGGCGGCGGTTGCGAGATTCTGGAGGCGGCGCACCTCGCCGTCGCCAGCGAGCGGGCGAGATTCTCCAAGGCGGAGATCAAGCTCGGCATGATGCCGACCTTCGGCGGGACGCAGCGGCTTCCCCGCAACGCCGGGCGCAAGCGGGCGCTGGAATGGCTGCTGACCGGCGACGCCTTCCCGCCGGCGACGGCGCTGGCGGTGGGGCTGGTCAACCAAGTGGTGGCCCATGACGCGCTGCTGCCGGCGGCCTTCGAACTGGCCGGGCGGATCGTCCGGCATTCCCCGGCGGCGGTGTCCGGCATCCTGGGAGCGGTGACCCGAGGGCTGAACATGACCATCGGCGAAGGGCTGGCGGTGGAGACCGAGCGCTTCGCCCGGCTGGCGCCGGGGGCCGACCTGCGCGACGGGCTGCAGGCGTGGCTGTCGCGCTGAATCAAGCTCCTTCCGGGGGATCGTCCGGCGTTTCAGTTTGCGCGGGGGCGCGCCGGTGTGCGGTGCGCCCCACCATAAAAGATCGATTGTACGATAAGCGCACTGCTTTTGTGCAATGGAAAGTATTTTAAGCAATGATGAGCGATGCATGCATGTGCGTTCATTGCTTTTTAGGAAAATGTTTGGTTGACGAGCGTCATATCGCCAAATAGATTCCGCCTATGCAGCCATCATCGAAATGCCATGTTTGGAGCTATCATGTCTAACGTTAGCTTACAGGCCTTGGATTGCCTCAGCAAGATAACAAATATCCTTGAGGGATGCGAAGACTCAATAACGGCAACTCGATTGAAGAGAGATTATAGTTTCGATGATAGAATTTTTGAAGAAGCTGTAGCGTATGGGCACGAAAACAACATAGTTTCTCGCGGGAAGTTCAATAAAATTTCTCTCATAAAAGGATATTCAATACCAGAGGAGGCGTATTATCCATCGATTGGCAAATGTATTAATGATTTGTGGATTAAGGAGGGGCATGAAAGGAGCGGGTACTATCTTGAGAACACATCAAGAAGGGACTCGAGAATCGCCGGGCCTTGGACGCGACCCGATTTTACATTGATATCGCACAAGAAATTTCCATGGACCATCGGGCACGAGTTCGACGTCGTCACCTTTGAGGTGAAAAGGCCTGATAGCTGCAATGTCTTGGCCGTGTTCGAGGCGCTGTCCCATGCCAGTGTGGCCACGCGTGCTTATGTGGTGTTCCCGCTAGACGAGAAATCCTGGATTGACTTGGATGCAGCCCAAGCTCGGCGGGTTAAAGAGGAATGCGTCCGTCATGGAATTGGACTGATCCTGGTTGAAAAGATTTGCGGGCCTGCAAAGCCAGTCCATTTTATCAGGGCAACGAAGAGAGAAATAGACCATGAAAAATGCAACAGTTTTCTGAGTTCTGTTGTCTCTGACGAAGGGAAAAAGCAAATAGCTAGGTGGAAGTAAAAAGGACTTTATTTTGCGGTAAATTGCCAATTCATCTCTATATGTTTTGTTTGGGCCGTAGGATGTGGCTTCCAGCCTCGTTGAGCAATTCTGCGTCACGGGCTGGAGGCGTGGCTCGCGCACTGAATCAAAGACCTCGCGGGGGATCGTCCGGCGTTTCGGTTTGCCTCCGCGCGTGCCGCCGTGCAGGATGCGGGGGTGGATGTGGACCGCTCCGCCCCCTATCTTCCGGGGCCGGGGCTTTTTGGCGTGGATGGCATGAGCGACGAGAACACCCTGTCCGAGAGCGGCGAATCCCTGGAAAACCGGCGCAAGCGGCTGCGCTTCCGGTCCTGGCACCGCGGCATGCGCGAGATGGACCTGCTGATCGGCAGCTTCGCCGACGCCCATGTCCCGGCCTTCGACCACGCGCAGCTCGACCGCTACGAGGCGCTGCTCGAACTCAGCGACCCCGACCTCTACAACTGGTACGCCGGGCGCGAGCCGCTGCCCGCCGAGCATGACACCGACGTCATGCAACTGTTGACCAAGTTCCGCTACACGCCCCGTCAGGGGTCCTGAGGCCCGATCCTTGCCCAGCTTCGAACAGTTGCAGCCGGGACGCTCCGGCCGCCTTCTGGTCGGCGGCGCCCCCGCCGGTCATGACGCCCGCGTCCTCGCCGACCTCGCCAAGCGGGCGGGGAGTGCGGGACTTCTCCACGTCGCGCTCGACGACACCCGCGCCGCCCAGCTGGCGGAGGCGCTGGCCTTCTTCGCGCCGGCGCTGGAGGTGCAGGTGTTCCCGGCCTGGGACTGCCTGCCCTACGACCGGGTGTCGCCCAACGGCGGCATCGTGGCGAAGCGGATCGACACGCTGACCCGACTGCTGGCGCGCAAGGCCGACGCCGCGCCGCTGGTCGTGCTGACCACCGTCAACGCCATGGTGCAGAAGGTGCCGCCCCGCGCCGCCTTCCGCGACGCGGTGTTCTCGGCGAAGCTGCGCGACCGGATCGATCTGGAGAAGCTGCAGCGCTATCTGGCCGGCAACGGCTACACCCGCGCCCAGACGGTGCGCGAGCCGGGCGAGTTCGCCGTGCGCGGCGGCATCATAGACCTGTTCCCGCCGGGCACCGACGAGCCGCTGCGCCTCGACCTGTTCGGCGACGAGCTGGAGGCCGTGCGCAGCTTCGACCCCATGTCGCAGCGCACCACCGACAAGCGCGACGGCGTCGACCTGAAGCCGATGTCGGAGGTCTTCCTCGACGAGGCCGGCATCGCCCGCTTCCGCTCCGGCTACCGGGAGCTGTTCGGCGCCGTCACCGACGACGACCCGCTCTACGAGGCGATCAGCGCCGGGCGCAAGTACGGCGGCATGGAGCACTGGCTGCCGCTGTTCCACGAGACCATGGAATCGCTGCTGGCCTACATGCCCAAGGCCATCCTGTCGCTGGACCATCAGGCGACGGAGGCGCGCGATTCGCGAATCGCGCAGGTGGTGGACTTCCACGCCTCCCGCGAGAGCATGATCGTCATCGAGAAGCGGACGGGCTCGCCGGTCTACAAGCCGGTGCCGGTCGGCATGATGTTCCTCGACGCCCAGGCCTGGGATGACCTGTTCGCCGCCCACGCGGTGGCGCAGCTCCAGCCCTTCGGCACGCCGCCGGGCATCAAGGGCACGCTGGACGCCGGCGGGCGGCGCGGCCACGACTTCGCCGAGGAGCGGGCGCGGCCCGACGTCAACGTCTTCGAGGCGGTGAAGGACCACATCCGGGCGCTGCGGGCCGACGGGCGGCGCGTGCTGGTGGCTGGCTATTCCGCGGGCTCCCGCGACCGTCTGATGACGGTGCTGGGCGACCACGGCATTCCGGGGCTGGAGCCGGCGGAGAGCGTCGAGGACGTCCGCCGCTTCGACCGCAACATCATCGGCATGATCGTGCTGGGAATGGAGCACGGCTTCACCTCCGCCGACATGGCCGTCATCACCGAGCAGGACATCCTCGGCGACCGCCTTGTCCGTCCGGCGGCGAAGAAGAAGCGCAAGGCCGCCAACTTCATCGCCGAATACACGGCGCTGGCCTCGGGCGACCTCGTGGTGCACATGGACCACGGCATCGGGCGCTACGACGGGCTGGAGACGCTGGAGGTGTCCGGCGCGCCGCACGACTGCTTGCGGCTGATCTACGAGGGCGGCGACAAGCTCTACGTCCCCGTCGAGAACATCGAGGTGCTGACCCGCTACGGGTCGGAGGACGCGCACGCGCAGCTCGACAAGCTGGGCGGGGCCGGCTGGCAGGGCCGCAAGGCCCGCGTCAAGAAGCGCCTGAAGGACATGGCCGAGGCGCTGCTGAAGATCGCCGCCGAGCGCATGCTGAAGAAGGCCGACCCTGTCTACACGCCGGAGGGCGTCTATCAGGAGTTCGCCGCCCGCTTCCCCTATCCGGAGACCGACGACCAGCTGAAGGCCATCGAGGAGGTCTTCACCGACCTCGGCTCGGGCCGTCCCATGGACCGGCTGGTCTGCGGCGACGTCGGCTTCGGCAAGACGGAGGTGGCTCTGCGCGCCGCCTTCCTCGTCGCCATGAGCGGGCAGCAGGTCGCCGTCGTGGTGCCGACCACGCTGTTGGCGCGCCAGCACTTCAAGACCTTCACGACGCGGTTCGCGGGGCTGCCGCTGCGCATCGTCCAGCTTTCCCGCATGGTCACCGCCAAGGAGCAGACCAAGGTCAAGCAGGAGCTGACGGAGGGGACCGCCGACATCGTGATCGGCACCCATGCGCTGCTCGGCAAGGGCGTGCAGTTCAAGCAGCTCGGCATGGTCATCGTCGACGAGGAGCAGCATTTCGGCGTGAAGCAGAAGGAGCGGCTGAAGGAGCTGCGCGCCGACGTGCACGTCCTGACGCTGACCGCCACGCCGATCCCGCGCACGCTCCAGATGGCGCTGTCCGGCGTGCGCGAGCTGTCGCTGATCGCCACCCCGCCGGTGGACCGCTTGGCGGTGCGCACCTTCGTTCTGCCCTACGACCCGGTGGTGGTGCGCGAGGCCATCCTGCGCGAGCATTACCGGGGCGGCCAGACCTTCTACGTCTGCCCCCGCGTCGAGGACCTGCCCAAGGTCGCCGAGCGGGTGCGCGAGCTGGTGCCCGAGGTCAAGATCGTCACCGCCCACGGCCAGATGCCGGCCAGCGAGCTGGAGGAGGTGATGACCGCCTTCGACGAGGGCAAGTTCGAGGTGCTGCTCGCCACCAACATCATCGAGAGCGGCATCGACATCCCCAACGCCAACACGCTGATCGTGCACCGGGCGGACATGTTCGGTCTGGCCCAGCTCTACCAGATCCGCGGGCGCGTCGGCCGGTCGAAGGTGCGCGGCTACGCCTACCTCACCTACGCGCCGAACAAGCCGCTGACCGGCACGGCGCAGCAGCGACTGCACGTCATCGAGACGCTGGACAGCCTGGGCGCCGGTTTCCAGCTGGCCAGCCACGACATGGACATCCGCGGCGCCGGCAACCTGCTGGGCGAGGAGCAGTCGGGCCACGTCAAGGAGGTCGGCGTCGAGCTGTACCAGCACATGCTGGAGGAGGCCGTCGCCAACGCCCGCGCCAACATGGATGGGCAGGTGCCGAGCGGGGCGGAGGACCAGCCCTGGACCCCGCAGATCAACCTGGGCACCCCGGTGCTGATCCCGGAGGAGTATGTCCCCGACCTGACGGTGCGCCTGTCGCTCTACCGCCGCATCGCCGATCTGGTGGACCGGGCGGAGATCGACGGCTTCGCGGCGGAGCTGATCGACCGTTTCGGCAAGCTGCCGGGCGAGGTGGAGAACCTGCTCGACGTGGTGACCATCAAGCAGCTCTGCCGTCAGGCCGGCGTGGAGCGGGTGGACGCCGGGCCGAAGGGCGCCGTGCTGACCTTCCGCAACAACAGCTACGCCGAGCCGGCCAAGCTGCTGACCTACATCAGCCAGCAGATGAGCCTGATGAAGCTGCGGCCCGACCACAAGCTGGTCTACACCCGCGAATGGACCGACGAGGCCCAGCGGGTGCGCGGCGTCAATCGGCTGATGAGCGATCTCGCCCAGATGGCCGGCGGTGGCGCGGTGCCGAAGGGCGAGGCGCCTCCGCCTCCGCCGCCCCCGCCGCCGCCGCGCCCCAGCGCGCTGAAGGTCGGGTCGAAGTTCGGGCGGAACATCCCCTCGCGTCCCTTCGGACGGCGCTGAGGCGATGAAGAAGGAAAGCGGACCCAAGGTTGGCGGGTCCAACGACAGGGGCCTGGCGAAGGCCCTGGCGCTCGGCGGTGACCGGCGCGCCTTTGGCAGCATTCCGACGGTGGCGGAGGCGGTGGCCGCCGACCCCGCCCGCCTGCCGGAACTGGTCGCCTGCCTGTTCGACGGCGACGCCGGGGTGCGGATGCGCGCCGCCGACGCCTTGGACCGGGTGTCGCGCGGCGATGCCCGCCCGCTGGATGCCTTCGCCGAACGTCTGCTGACCGAGGCGGCGGCGATCGAGCAGGCCGAGGTGCGCTGGCATCTGGCGGCGATCCTGCCGCGCCTGAGCCTGACCGGGGAACAGCGCGAGCGGGTGGTGGCGCTTCTGGAGGGCTGGTTCGAGAACCGGGCCAGCCGGATCGTGCAGAGCGCCGCGCTTCAGGCGATGGTCGATCTGGCGGCGGACGATCCGGAGCTTCGCCCGGTGGCGGCGGACATGCTGGGCCGGGCCATGCGCTCGCGCATCCCGTCGCTCGCCGCTCGGGCCAAGCGCATCCTCAAGCCGTTCGAGGTGGACCGGGCCACATTGGACGCCGCCCTGCTGCCGGAGACCAAGCCGCTGACCCTGTCGGTCCTGCCCGACCGGCTGGCGGTGGCGCGGCTGGCGCCGGGGGACGGGATGCCCGGCTGGCTCGACTGGACCGACCCTCTGGTCAGCGCCACCCGCACGGGGGAGGAGCTGTCGATCCTCTGCCGCGAGTCCCGCGTGCCGGAGGGTGTGACGGCGGAGCGCGGGTGGCGCGCCTTCAAGGTGGAAGGGCCGCTGGACTTCTCGCTGTTCGGGGTGCTGGCGCGCATCGCCGTGCCGCTGGCCCAGGCGCGGGTGCCGATCTTCGCCATGTCCACCTACGACACCGATTACGTGCTGGTGCGCGACGAGGACGTGGAGCGCGCGGCCGACGTGCTGAAACGCGTCTGCACCGTCCTGGCCCCCTCCTGACCGTCACGCCTGCGGGGCCTTCTCCGCCTCGACGGCGGCGAGCACCCCCAGCTCCTCCAGCTGGGTGACGGCGCCGGTGAGGCTGGTGGCGACGCGGTCGGCGGTCGTCTGGGTGGTGGCCTGCTCCGGCGCGTCGGCTTCGGGGTGGGCGCTCCACAGGCAGAGCAGGATCGGAACGTCGGGGCCGAAATGCAGCCGCAGGCGGCGCACCAGCCGGCGGGCGTGCGACAGGGCGGACGGGTTCAGGTAGGACAGCGCCACCGCCGACACGCCGGTCGGGGCCAGCGCGGCGATGGAGCGGACCGAGACCGTCTCGCAGGGGATCACGTCGGCGCGCAGCCCGCGCGGGCGCAGCATGTGGCCGAGCAGCGCCGCCGCCGCCTCGTCAAGGTCGTTGCGGGCGCCGATGCACAGGATCAGCGGCGTGTCCTCCGCGGCGGGCGGCGAGGACTCCATCATCTCGTCCAGCAAGGCCACCATGCCCTCGGCCACCGCCTGCCGTCCCTCCGGGTTCAGGCGGTTGCGCTGGCGGTCCTGCTCGGCCAGCGACAGGGTGGGGATCAGCAGGCCATGCCCGGCCTCGACCAGCCCGCCCTTGCTCATCTTCTCCTCGGCGATCTCCATGGCCTCGATGGGGTCGCGGGCGAGCAGGCGCTGGTAGAGCTTGGCCTCGTCCGGCAGCACCGGGCGGTCGCCCAGCATCACCTCCAGGAAATGCAGCTGCGGCACGTGCCGCCCCAGCACCACGAGGCAGACCGTCAGCGGTGTCGCCAGCAGAAGCCCGACCGGCCCCCACAGCGTCGTCCAGAACACCGCCGCGACGATGATCGCCAGCGACGACAGGCCGGTGGCCGAGCCGTAGAGCCAGGGCTCCACCACGTTGTTGGAGAACAGCTCCACCGCCACGAACAGGGCGATGCAGAGCAGCGGCAGGGTCCACCCTCCATCGACCGCGAAGGACAGCAGGATCGGGAAGGCGGCGGCGATCGCCGGTCCCAGGAAGGGGATGAAGCGCAGCACCGTCGACAGCAGGCCCCAAAGCAGCGGATTCGGCACGCCGATCAGCCACAGCCCGACCCCGATGGGCAGGCCGTAGGTGACGTTGACCACGCACTGCATCAGCAGATAGCGGCTGACCCGCTCGCCCGCGTCGTTCATCGCCTCCGTCGTGCGGCTGAGGTCGCCGGACCCGGCCAGCCGGATCAGACGGTCGCGCAGATCCTCCCGTTGCAGCAGCATGAAAATGGTGAAGACCAGCACCATGCCCGCCGTGGCGACCGGGGCCATGGCCGGCCCCAGCACGTCGCTGATGATGGTCAGCGCGTCGCCGTCCTGTTCGATCCGCACCGGCACCGGCTCCCGCGCGGCGCCGGGGGCGGGCAGGGCGTTGGCCGGGGCGGCGGGCGCGGTCTCGCCGGTCACCTGCTCCAGCCCCTGCTTCAGGTCGCGGAAGGCTTCGGTCGCCTGCTGCACCACGCCGCCGCTGCCCGCCGATGCGGCGCGGGAGCGCAGAGAGTCCAGCTTGTCATGCACATTCTTCTGATAGGTCGGCAGGTTGTTGGCGAGATCGGCGATCTGCCCGCCGACCACCATGCCGAAGCCGGTGATGCCGGCGAAGACCAGCACCACCACGGCCAGCACGGAGGGTATCCGACCCAGCCGCAGCCGCTCCAGCCGGCTGACGATGGGCGCCAGGACGAAGGTCAGCAGCACCGCCAGCGCGATGGGGACCAGGATGTCGCTTCCCAGATAGAGGGTCGCCACCACCAGCGCGATGACCAGCAGCGTCGTCTGGGTGGAGGCGGGCGGGGCGGCCTTCGGCACCGGTATGGGGCGGGCCTGCAACCGGCGGGCGGTGTCTTCGGCCATGATCGGCGGAGCCTCGGGGGAGAGTTGAGAGAGTGCAGAACGCGGCCGGACGCGGCGCGTTCCGGGACGTCGGCCGCAATCGCCGCAAGACACCGAGACGATTGCGGTCGACAGTCTGTTTAAACCCGCGTGGTTATCTCGTCAGAAGGAGGGGGCTATGCGTAAGGTTGCTGTTCCGGTCCTGTCGGCGGTCGCGCTTGTGGCTTTGGCGGGCTGCGCCGAAACGTCGAGCTGGTTCGGTGGGGGAAGTGAGCAGGCGTCCCGCCCGATGTCCGAACAGTCGCTCCAGACCGCCTCGCGGATCGAGCCGCAGGCCATGCTGGGCAAATCCGTCGTCGCCTATGACGGGCAGAAGGTGGGGCAGGTCGAGGATGTGCTGTTCAACCGCAGCAACCGGCCGAGCCAGCTCGTGGTCCAGACCGGCGGCATCATGGGCATCGGCGGGCGGAACGTGGCGCTCGACATCGACAACGTCCGCTACAACCAGCAGCAGGACGCCCTCGTGGCGACCCAGCTCACCAAGGATCAGTTCGCCAATCTGCCGGAATTCCAGTATGGCGGGAACATGATCTCGCTCAGCCGCCAGAAGACGCCGCATTGAGCGGAGTCAGTCCTCCGGCTTGCCGGAGCGCAGGCGCTTGATGTCGGACCGCTGACCCTTGGCCTCCAGGCGACGCTTCTTGGAGCCGAGGGTCGGCTTGGTCGGGCGTCGGCTCTTCGGCACCACCGTCGCGTCGCGGATCAGGTCGATCAGCCGCTCCCGCACATCCTCGCGGTTGCGCAGTTGGCTGCGGTAGGTGTCGCCGACGATGATCAGCACGCCCGCCGCGGTCATGCGCGAGCCGGCCAGCCGGACCAGCCGGGCCTTCACGTCGTCCGGGATGTTCGGCGAGGCCGCCACGTCGAAGCGCAACTGGACGGCGCTGTCCGTCTTGTTGACGTGCTGGCCGCCCGGACCGGAGGCGCGGATGAAGCTTTCCTGAAGCTCGTTCTCGTCCAGGCTGATGCGGGGGGTGACGCGAATCATCAATCGGCCGCCGCCGTCACGCCCTCCTGCTCCTCCACCCCGAGGTCGAGAAGCGGGAGGAAGCTGGCGGGTTCCTGCGCGCCGGACAGCGCGTAGCGCCGGTTGAAGATGTAGCAGGGCACCGCCTGAAGGCCGAGCTGCCGCGCCGTGGCGTCGGCGTTGAAAACCGCCGAGGTCTCGGCATCGCCGGTCAGCAGAGCCTTGATCTCCGCGAAGTCGAAACCCAGGCCGGCGGCGGTCGCGGCCAGCGTGTCGCGGTCGCCGATGTCCAGCCCGTCAACGAAATAGGCGTGGAACAGCGCGTCGGCCATGCGGTCGCCCAGCCCGTGGCGGGCCGCGATGCGGATCAGCCGGTGCCCGTCGAAGCTGTTGGGCGTGCGCCGGATGCGGTCCAGCCGCAGCGGCAGGCCGTCGCGCTCCGCCGTTTCCTCGACCACCAGATGGATCTGTCGCGCCCGTTCGGTGCCGCCGAACTTGGCCGCCAGATAGGCGCTGCGCTCCATGCCGCCCGGCGCCATGTCCGGATTGAGCTGGAAGGGCTGCCAGCGCAATTCCACCTGGACGCGGGGCCGGTCGGCCAGCGCGCGGGCAAGCCGCCGCTTTCCGATGTAGCACCAGGGGCAGATCAGGTCGGCGTAGGATTCGATCAGCATGGACCCACTATCCTCCATTCCCGCCCCGCCGCGCAACCGCCCTGCCCGTGGGGCATCCCGCCGCGTTCGGGCCACCGCCGTTGCAACCCTTTGTTAACCCTTGCCGCCGGAGAGTCGCCCTGTTGCGCGGATGAGTGTCCGCGGCGGTCGGAGGCGTGTGGCGATGGCGAATTCCTATGTGGACGGCAAGGTGCGCGACGCGCTGGTGGCGGCCAAGGGGAGCCGGGCGACCGCGCAGAAGCTTCTGATGGCCTGGGCGGCCGAGGACCCGCAGCTTCTGCTGGGCATTTCGCAGCCTTTCCTGAAGGCCATCGCCGCGGCGGCGATCGAGCGGGGCGTCCGGCCGTCCGCACCCAGCCGGTCCGCGCCCGCGCAGCCGGGCCGGTCGCGTGGTTCCGCGGATTCGGCGCTGAGCAAGGAGGCGCTGGCCGACGTGCTGAGCCGCCTCGGCCGCGATCCCGGCGAGGATGCGCCGGCGCCGCGTGGCCGCGCCGGCTCACCCGCTCCGGTCAAGTCCGCCACCATGGTGGTTCCCGCCGGCAAGGGCGGGCAGGGTGGCGTCACCCATGAAAAGGCGATGATGACGCTCGCCAAGGCCTTCGTGGCGAAGAAGATGCGCTGAGCAACGGCGCGGGGCTTACTCCGCCGTCATCCGTTCGATCCAGCCCGGCTGCCGCGGTTCGGGCCGGATGTCCGGCGGCGGGCTCGCCAGGGCGGTGTGGCCGTTGCGGTGCGGGTCGGGGATGTGATGGCAGTCCACGTCGGCCAGCGTCTTGTAGCAATAGACGCGGGAACGGTCGACGTAGACCTTCTCCGGGCAGTAATGCCCGGTTTCCGAGAAGGACACCGCCGAGCAGTCGCGCCCGGTCGCGGCGGACACCAGATGGTCGCCGAGCGTCTTCTTGGTGCTGGTGACCGAGGCCAGATCGGCGCCGAGGCTGGCGACCATCATCGG
The DNA here is from genome assembly GCF_003349955.1 of Azospirillum brasilense. GTDB lineage: Bacteria > Pseudomonadota > Alphaproteobacteria > Azospirillales > Azospirillaceae > Azospirillum > Azospirillum brasilense_B. The sequence continues at coordinate 107,158 of NZ_QLKQ01000002.1, read as the reverse complement.
CCCGCCGCAAGCGCCGAGCGGGATCACCGCCAACGCCAGCACCGCGATTGACTGAGCGAGCCTCATCACCCTTCGCACCCCGTCCCGTGTTCGATCCGATTCCAGGCGAACCTCATTAAAAAGCCGTGAATCAGCGCAGCAGCGTGCAGATTCGCGACCGGCACTGCACCAGCACGAAGGTGTCCTTGTCCTCCGTGCAGCCCACCTTGAACACGGTCTGGCCGGATCGGCCGGTGACGTAGCTCATCACCTCCACCTTGGCGGGCGTGCAGTTGCCCAGCGACTTCGCGGCTTCCTTCGCCTCGGCCTGCCCGGCGGAGACGTTGGCGGCCTGGACCGTCGGCGACGCCGACAGGCACAGCGCGAAGGCGCCGAGGGCAGCGAGGCGGAAAGCGGTGACGCGCATGGCCGGATCGGTGGGCTGGTGGGTGCTGAGGAAGTTTATGGCACGGGTGTCGCGAATTCGGCTGTGCAAAAGTGGTAACCGCGGGCTCACGCGCGTTTTGCGGGCTCGGCGTGCCGGTGGGACAGGAAGAAGCGCAGCATCTCCCGCGCGGCGTCCGGCCCCTGCGGGTCGGTGTAGGTGCCGTCCGGGCTGCCGCCGGACCAGGCGTGGCCGCTGCCGTGGACGGTCCACTGCTCGAACAGCGTTGCTCCATCGCCGTCCTTGTGAACGGTGCGGGTGAAGCCGCGTCCGCCGGGCGCCTGTCCCTCCTCGGTCGTCGCGGTCAGCCCCTCCGCGTTGGCGGTGGCCTGGGCCATGACATGGTCGCCGTTGCGCGGGTGCACGACCTTGTCCGCGTCGCCGTGGAAGACGATGGCCGGAACCACCGGAGCCCCGGCCGTCGGCCGCTGGCCGGGCGAGGAGCCGGCCTTCATCGCCAGCAGGGCGGAAGGCACGCCGCTGGCCGAGCCGTAGGGCAGGCCGGAATGGACGCCCACCGCGGCGAACAGGTCGGGATATGTGGTTGCCAGAACCATTGCGGCGGAGCCGCCCGCGGAAATTCCGGCGACGTAGACGCGCTGCGGGTCGGCCCCGTGCTCCGCCAGGACCTGCCGGGTGGCTCCGGCGATCAGCGCCGGTTCGCCGCGCTCGCGGCGCTGGTGGTCGGGGTTGAACCAGTTCCAGCACTTCTTGTCATTCGCCGCGGGGGTCTGTTCCGGGTAGAGGACGAGGCAGCCGGCCTCCTCGGCCAGACGGTTCATGCGGGTCCCGACGGCGAAGTCCTCCGGGGACTGGGTGCAGCCGTGCAGCATGACCAGCAGCGGACGCGGTCCCGCCGCCGCACCCTTCGGTACGAACAGCCGGTAGGCGAGCGTGCCGGAGTCGCCGGTGAAGGCCCCGGATTCCATCGGCTCCGTCATGGGGACGGGTTTCGGCGGGGGCGGAGGAACGGGCGCGCCGCGGCGGAACAGTTTTCCGGTCAGGCGGCGGAGGAAGGCCGCGGCGCGGGCCAGTGCCGGGCGGGGCCGGTTGGTGTCGGTCACGGTCGGCGGCTCCGGGGTCGTTCGGGAGGGAAGGCGGTGGATGGTACGGGACGGAGGCGGCGGAGGACAACCGCCGATCTGCACTGCGCTCCGGCAACTCCCTGGCGGTTTGCGCCCGGCCGCCAACTGCGCTAACCATCCGGTTCTGAAAGCGTCCAGGTGAGCCGACATGAGCACCGACATCACCCTCGTCCTGGGCGGCGCCCGCTCCGGCAAGAGCCGCTACGCCGAGGGGCTGGTGACCGCTTCGCCCGGCCCGCGGGTCTACATCGCCACCGCCCAGGTGTGGGACTCCGAGATGGCCGACCGCGTCGCCCGCCACCAGGAGGACCGCGGCCCCGGCTGGACCACGGTGGAGGAACCGCTCGACCTGCCCGGCGCGCTGCGCCGCCACGCCGCTCCCGGGACGGGCGTGCTGGTCGATTGCCTGACGCTGTGGCTGTCCAATCTGATGATGGCCGAGGCCGAGGTGCCCGCCCGCTCCGCCGAGCTGCTGGCCGCCCTGGCCGATGTGGAGGGGCGGGTGGTGCTGGTTTCCAACGAGGTGGGGCTGGGCATCGTGCCGGACAACGCGCTGGCCCGCCGTTTCCGCGACCATGCGGGGCGGCTGCACCAGGACATCGCCGCCGTGGCCCGGAGGGTGGCCTTCGTCGCCGCCGGGCTGCCGCTGCTGCTGAAGGGAGAAACACCATGACCGAAGATGCCGACCAGAACGAACGGCACGCCGAGAAGATGAAGCGGCGCAAGGCGCTGCACGACCGCGTGATGGCCAGCAAGACGCAGGAGAAGGGCTTGCTGATGGTCAACACCGGCAACGGCAAGGGCAAGTCCACCGCCGCCTTCGGCCTGATCCTGCGTGCCGCCGGGCATGGCATGCGGGTCGGCGTGGTGCAGTTCGTCAAGGGCGCCTGGTCCACCGGCGAGACGGTGGCGCTGGAGCGCTTCGAGGATCTCGTGGACTTTTACACGATGGGCGAGGGCTTCACCTGGGAGACCCAGGACCGCGAGCGCGACATCGCCGCCGCCAAGGCCGCCTGGGCCAAGGCGCAGGAGCTGATGGCCGACTCCAAATACAGCCTCGTCGTGCTGGACGAGCTGAACATCGTCCTGCGCATGGGCTATCTGCCGGTGGAGGAGGTGCTGCCGGTGCTGACCGGGCGGCGCGAGGGGCTGCATGTGCTGGTCACCGGCCGCACCGCCAAGCCGGAACTGATCGAGGCCGCCGACCTCGTCACCGAGATGACCCTGGTCAAGCACCCCTTCCAGGCGGGCATCAAGGCCCAGCCGGGCGTCGAGTTCTGAGCCATGCCGCGCGCGATCATGCTCCAAGGCACCGGCTCCGACGTCGGCAAGTCGCTGCTGGTGGCCGGGCTGTGCCGGGCGCTGGTCCGCCGCGGCCTGACCGTGCGGCCCTTCAAGCCGCAGAACATGTCCAACAACGCCGCGGTCACCGCCGACGGCGGCGAGATCGGGCGCGCCCAGGCGCTTCAGGCGCGGGCCTGCGGTGTGGCGCCGTCCGTCCACATGAACCCGGTGCTGCTGAAGCCGCAGTCGGACGTCGGGTCCCAGGTGGTGGTGCGCGGCGTCGTCGAGGGTACCGCGCGGGCCGGCGACTACCAGTCGCGCAAGGGACGGTTTCTCCCCACCGTGCTCGACAGCTTCGAGCGGCTGAAGGCCGAGGCCGACGTGGTGGTGGTCGAGGGGGCGGGCAGCCCGGCCGAGGTCAATCTGCGGGCCGGCGACATCGCCAACATGGGCTTCGCCACGGCGGCGGGCGTGCCGGTGGTGCTGGTCGGCGACATCGACCGCGGCGGGGTGATCGCCAGCCTCGTCGGCACCCACGCCCTGATCCCGCAGGAGGAGCGGGCGCTGGTCGCCGGCTTCCTCATCAACAAGTTCCGCGGCGACGTGCGGCTGTTCGACGGTGGCCTGTCGGTCATCACAGAGCGCACGGGCTGGCCGAGCTTCGGCGTCGTGCCCTGGCTGGCCGACGCCGCCCTTCTGCCGGCGGAGGACGCGGTGGCGCTGGACACCTGGAAGACCCGCTCCGGGGGGCGGCTGCGCGTCGCCGTGCCGATGCTGTCGCGCATCGCCAACTTCGACGATGTCGACCCGCTGGCCCAGGAGCCGGACGTGGCCCTGTCGATGGTGCCGCGCGGCCAGCCGCTGCCGGGCGACGCCGATCTGGTCATCCTGCCGGGAAGCAAGGCGACCATTACCGATCTGGCGGTGCTGCGCGCCCAGGGCTGGGACGTCGATCTCGCCGCCCATCGCCGGCGCGGCGGGCGGGTGCTGGGCATCTGCGGCGGTTACCAGATGCTTGGGCGGCGAATCGCCGATCCCGACGGCATCGAGGGACCGCCGGGCGAGGCCGAGGGGCTGGGGCTGCTGGACGTCGACACCGTCCTGAAGGGGCCGAAGGTGCTGGAAGAGGCGACCGGAGTCGACGCCGAGACAGGGGCCGCGGTCGCCGGCTATGAAATGCACATGGGCCGCACGGAGGGGCCGGACCGCACCCGTCCCATGCTGACCCTGGCCGGCGGGCGGACCGATGGCGCGGTGTCCGCCGATGGGCGGGTGATGGGTTGCTACCTGCATGGCCTGTTCGGGGCGGACGGCTTCCGCGCCTCCTTCCTTGCCGGGCTGGGCGGCGAGGCCTCCGGACGCTCCTACGACGCGACGGTCGAACAGGCGCTCGACGCCATCGCCGTCCGGCTGGAGGAGCATGTGGGCATCGACGCCCTGCTGGCCGCGGCGCGATGAGGGACATCGCCGTGGGCGATGCTTCATGAAACCGATTTCATGATCCCGCAACGCTGGGGTCAGGCGGGCGGCGCTACAAATACAGTCATTGACGACGTTTGATTACTGGCGAGTCATCCACCGGCGGTTCCCGCCGCCGGCCACATACGATCCGGAATGTTCCCGCATACCCTCGGATCGTTTCTTGCGGCGGTGTGCATTGGGTTTTTGCCTTGGATCGGCGTCCCCCGCCCAGGCTTCCCCCCAAACCCTTGCACACCGCCGTCTTCTTTTCTCCCCACGGGCGTCTTCAGAAACCGCCGCGCTTGACGCGGAGCCCCCTCGGCGGGCTTGAATGGGTGTCACAAGCCCCATGTCCCCGTTGCCGAGACCTCATCCCCGTGCGTCCCGTCGTTCTCTTCCCCCTGTTCCGTCCGGTGACGGCGCTCCCCGGCCTCGGTCCCCGGCTGGGCAAGCTCGTCGAAAAACTGGCCGGTCCGCAGGTCGTGGACCTGCTGTGGCACCTGCCCTGCGGCGTCATCGACCGCCGCTACGCCCCGAAGATCGCCGAGGCGCCGAACGGACGGATCGCCACCATGACGGTGCGCATCGATTCGCACGCCGCCCCGCTCAACTCCCGCCACCCCTACAAGGTGCGCTGCACCGACGAGACGGGCGTGCTGGAGCTGATCTACTTCCATGTGAAGGGCGATTGGCTGGAACGGCAGATGCCGGTCGGCGCGACGATGGTGGTGTCCGGCAAGGTGGAGTGGTTCCACGACACGCCGCAGATCACCCACCCGGACGCCGTGGTTCCGGTGGAGTCGAAGGACGAGATCGAGGCGGTGGAGCCGGTCTATCCGATGACCGCCGGGCTCCCGGCCAAGACGCTGCGCAAGGCCGTACGGGCCATGCTGACCGACGTGCCGGAGCTGCCGGAATGGCAGGACGCGGCGTGGCGCTCCCGCAACGGCTGGCCGACGTGGCACGAGTCGATCCGCCGCGCCCACACGCCGGAGGACGAGGCCGACCTCGCCCCGACCAACCCGATCCGCCGCAGGCTGGCCTATGACGAGCTGCTGTCGAACCAGCTCGCCCTGACTCTGGTCCGCATGCAGCAGCGCCGCCTGTCCGGCCGGGTCATCCAGGGCGACGGGCGGCTGCGCGCCAAGGTGGCCGCGGCGCTGCCCTTCTCGCTGACCAAGTCCCAGGCCGGTTCGCTGGAGGAGATCTACGAGGACATGGCGGCGGAGCGGCGGATGCTGCGCCTGCTCCAGGGCGACGTCGGCAGCGGCAAGACGGTGGTCGCGCTGATGGCGATGCTGAACGCGGTGGAGGCCGGCCATCAGGCCGCCCTGATGGCGCCGACCGAGATTCTGGCCCGCCAGCACGCCGAGAGCCTCGCTCCGCTGTGCAAGGCGGCGGGGGTGGACCTTGCCCTTCTGACCGGGCGGGACAAGGGCAAGGCGCGGCAGGCGGTGCTGGACCGGCTGGCCTCGGGCGAGCTGCCGCTGCTGGTCGGCACCCACGCGCTGTTCCAGGAGGACGTCGCCTTCAAGGACCTCGCCCTGGCGGTGATCGACGAACAGCACCGCTTCGGCGTCCACCAGCGGCTCCAGCTCTCCGCCAAGGGGCGGGCGGTGGACGTGCTGGTGATGACGGCGACGCCGATTCCGCGCACGCTGACCCTGACCGCCTACGGCGACATGGACGTGTCGCGCCTGACCGAGAAGCCGGCGGGGCGCAAGCCGATCCAGACCGTGACCATCGCGCTCGACCGGCTGGAGGAGGTGGTGCACGGCATCCACCGCAAGGTGCAGGAAGGCGCGCGGGTCTATTGGGTCTGCCCGCTGGTCGACGAATCGGAACAGACCGACCTCGCCGCCGCGACGGAGCGCCACGCCTTCCTGCGCGCCACCTTCGGCGACCGCGTCGGGCTGGTCCACGGCAAGATGCGCGGTCCGGACAAGGACGCGGTGATGGCCGCCTTTCAGGCCGGCAATCTGGACGTGCTGGTCGCCACCACGGTCATCGAGGTTGGCGTGAACGTGCCCGAGGCCACCGTCATGGTGATCGAGCACGCCGAGCGCTTCGGCCTCGCCCAGCTTCACCAGCTCCGCGGCCGGGTGGGGCGCGGCGAGAAGCCGTCCTCCTGCCTGCTGATGTTCGACCCGCAGCTGACGGAGACGGCGCGCGCCCGCCTGAAGACGATGCGCGACACCGAGGACGGCTTCGTCATCGCCGAGGAGGATTTGCGGCTGCGCGGCGCCGGTGAGGTTCTGGGCACACGCCAGTCGGGATTGCCGGAGTTCCGCATGGCCGATCTGGCAATGCACGGCGACCTGCTGGCGGCGGCACGCGACGACGCGAAGCTGATCGTGGACCGTGATCCGGATCTGGCCGGCGAGCGCGGTCAAGCGCTGCGAACCTTGCTCTACCTGTTCGAGCGGGACGCGGCGGCGAAGACGTTGCGGTCGGGGTGAGAGAAGCGCCGAAGGCTCTCGGCTCTCACGCCCGCTTGCGCTCGTCCAGCAGCGCGGCCTTCACCTCGCGGGGCTTGCGGTCGGGCGGGGTGACGATGCCGCCGGACATCACCAGCTTCAGCCCGTCCTCCACCGTCATGTCCAGGACGGTGACCTCGCGCCGCGGCAGGATCGCCAGATAGCCGGCGGTCGGCGGGGCGCAGGGGATGAAGACGTGCACCATCTCCTCCTCGGAGATCTTCTGGATCTCCGGATGGGCGCCGCCTGTGATGAAGCCCAGCGACCACATGCCGTGGCGCGGGAACTCCACCAGCACCACCTCGCGGAAGGCCTTGGACTTCTTGGCGAGCACCGTCTCGACGATCTGTTTCACCGCCCCGTAGACGGAGCGGACGACCGGCATGCGCTCCACCACCCCCTCGCCGATGCGCACCACCAGCCGCCCGACATAGCCGGCGGCGAAGGCGCCGATCAGGGTCAGCACGATGATCAGCGTCAGCACCCCGATGCCGGGGATCGAGAAGGGCAGGTAATTCTCGGGATTGTAGGCGGAGGGGATCAGCGGGCGCACATGCCCGTCGATGAAGGCCAGCAGCCACCAGCCGAGATAGACCGTGACCGCGATCGGCGCCGTCACCAGAACGCCCGCCAGGAAATAGGCGCGCAGCCGCCCCGTCAGCCCGATGCCGGCGGGCCGGTGGGACGTGCTCTCGTCCGCCGCGCTCTGGCTGTCCTGCTCGTTCCGATCCACCGCCCCACCCCCGAAAATCCGATGCCCGCTATAGTGATACAGGACATGGCTCCTGCTCAATCCACATCGACGTCTCGGCGGACGGGAAAGAGTCGCCGGGGAGAAAGCGAAGCAACTCCCTCCGGGGGGCTGGTCCGCCACCCCCGCGCGCATCACATCGCTGAGAATGACCCATCCCCCCCGCATCCTGTCGCTCGCCACAGCCCTGCCGCCCCATCGCCTCAGCCAGGAGGAGGCGCTCGGAGTCGCGCGGGCCGTCTTCGCACCGCGGATGCGCGACTTCGAACGGCTGGTGCCGGTCTTCGCCAACACCGGCATCGAGACGCGCCACGCGGTCATGCCGATCGACTGGTACCAGGAGCCGCACGGCTGGCCCGAGCGCACCGCCGCCTTCCGCGAGGGCGCCCTGGCCTTGCTGGAAGAGGCGGCGGGACAGGCGCTGGCCCATGCCGGCCTGAAGCCGCAGGACGTGGACGCCATCGTCTGCGCCTCGACCACCGGCATCGCCACGCCCAGCCTGGAAGCGCTCCTGCTGGAGCGCATGGGCTTCCGGCCCGACACGGTGCGGCTGCCGCTGTTCGGGCTGGGCTGCGCCGGTGGTGTGCTGGGGCTGACCCGCGCCGGGCAGATCGCCCAGGCGATGGCGGGGCGGACGGTGCTGTTCCTGGTGGTGGAACTCTGCACGCTGGCCTTCCGCTCGGCCGAGGCGACGCCGACCAACGTCGTGGCCAGCGCCCTGTTCGCCGACGGAGCGGCGGCGGCGGTGCTGCGCGCCGATGGGGAGGGCGAGGGGCCGCGCCTCGTGGATGGGGCGGAGCACACCTGGCCGGGCACGCAGGACGTGATGGGCTGGCGGGTCGAGGATGACGGGCTTGGCGTGATCTTCAGCCAGAGCATCCCGGCGCTGATCCGAAGCCGTTTGGAGCCGGTGCTCGACGGCTTCCTGGAGCGGCGGCGGCTGGCCCGCAGCGACCTCGCCGGGCTGATCGTCCACCCCGGCGGCGCCAAGGTGCTGCACGCGTTGGAGGAGGTCTGCGCCCCGGTGTCCGCCGGTCTGGACGACGCCTGGGCGGTGCTGCGCCGCTGCGGCAACATGTCGGCGGCCAGCGTGCTGTTCGTGCTGGAGCGGCGCATCGCCTCCGGCGCCCGTGGCTCCCACCTGATGACCGCGCTCGGCCCCGGCTTCACCGCCGCGCTGGCCCACATCGACCTTTAGGAGCGCGCGGAATGGAGACGCTGCCGCTGGGCTGGCCCCACGTCATTCTGCTGCTGGTCGCCGCCCAGCGTCTGGGCGAACTCGTCATCGCCCAACGCAACACGCGCCGCCTGCTGGCCGAGGGAGCGCAGGAGGTCGGGGCCGCCCATTACCCGCTGTTCGTCGGGCTGCACGCCGGATGGCTGGCTCTGCTGTTCGCCGTCGTGCCGGCGGACGCACCGATCAACGGCTGGCTGCTCGCTCTGTTCGTGCTGCTGCAGGCCGGACGGGTCTGGGTGATCGCCACGCTGGGGCGGTTCTGGACCACCCGCATCGTCACCTTGCCCGGCGCGCCGCTGGTGCGGCGCGGGCCGTTCCGCTGGGTCCGCCACCCCAACTATCTGGTCGTGGCGGGCGAACTGGCCGTGCTGCCCCTGGTCTTCGGAGTGTGGTGGATCGCGGCGCTGGCCACGCTGCTGAACGTGCCGCTGACCCTGCACCGCATCCGTGTGGAGGATGGCGCGCTGTCCGGACGGCGCGCGCTCAGGTCAGCAGGAAGCACAGCATCGTGACGCAGCCGGCGATGGCCGCCCCGTCCAGGTGGTTGGGGAAAGCGTGCCAGAAGGACTCGCGAGGCTCCGGTTCTTCGCGGTCCATCTCGTCCAGCCACAGGCCGGCGGGCAGCCCGCCGTTGGCGCGCTCCGCCAGGGCACCGGACAGATGGGCCATCGACACCGCCAGATAGCAGAACTTCACGAAGTTCAGGACGAAGTACATCGGCCCGCCGGCCTCGGCGATGGGATCGGTCACGCCGCCCATGGCCGCCACGGCGGTCGCCATGGCGATGGCCGCGGCGAAGGGGATGGCGACGACCGACAGCAGGCGCTGCGAATCCACACGGCCGGCGTTGGGAATCAGGCTGCGGGGAACGGGGCCGGAGGGCAGTTGGAACGACATGGCTCTCTCAATTCCGGTGGGCGCGTCCCGTCCGTTCTGCCGCCTTCAGGGTTAACGGGACGTTAGCGATACCCGTTGGAGGGAGGAGGTTCCACCTTTGCGCAGGCGCGGCTATGCTGCCGCCTGTGGCCCACGGCCGCCGACCGACAAAGGAGACATCGTGCCTGCCGACGCTGGACCGTCCCGGCTGGATGACATCACGCTGCTGAGCCCGCTTTCGGCGGAGGAGCGCGCCGCCGTGGCGCGCCAATGCCGTTGGCGCCGCTTTCACGCGGGTGAGCAGATCATCGACCATCAAGGGGACTCGCGGGACGTCGTGCTGGTGGTCGAGGGGCGTGTGCGGGTGCTGAGCCATTCCCCGGCGGGCCGCGAGATCAGCTTCGACGACATCGAGGCCGGCGGTTTCCTGGGCGAGATGGCCGCCATCGACGGGCTCCCTCGTTCGGCCGCGGCGGTGGCGCTGGACGAGGAAACGCTGATCGCCTTCCTGGCGCCCCAGCCCTTTCAAGAACTGGTGTCCGGTCACCCGGAACTCGCCATGGCGGTGATGAGGCGCCTGTGCCGGGTCGTCCGCATCGCCACCGACCGGGTGATGGAACTGTCGACGCTGGGCGCCAACAACCGTGTGCACGCCGAATTGCTGCGGCTCGCCAAGCGGGGGCGGGTGGAGGGGCAATTGGCGGTGATCGCTCCGATCCCCGTCCATGCCGACATCGCCAGCCGGGTCAGCACGGCCCGTGAGACGGTCGCCCGCGTGTTGAACGATCTCGCCCGCGACGGGTTGGTGGAGCGGCGGGCCGACGCGCTGGTCGTCCGCGACCTGCGCCGGCTGGAAGCGTTGGTGGAGGATGTCCGGGCCGGCGTCTGACGCGGTCCCGGAGACGGCCCGTCAGTCCGGCACGCCCAGGATGGTCAGGATCAGGGCGCGAAGCGATTCGGGATCGTAGGGCTTGGGGAGGAAATGCCACCCGGCGTCGCTGATCTCCGCCTTGGTGGCCGCGGATTCGTCGCCCGTGGTGATGATGACGGGCAGGTTCGGACCGATCTCCGCCAGGACCGTCCTGACCGATTCCGGCGCCTTTCCATGCCGCCCAAGATGATAGTCGGCGACCAGGATGTCAGGGAGCGCCGCGCCGTTCAGCGCCTCCAGAAGCGCGGCGGGGGTCGGGGCGCTGACCAGCAGCATGCCCCAATCCTCGAACAAGGTTTCCATGCACAGGCACAACACCATGTCGTCCTCCATGAGGGCGACCGTCAGTGTGCCGGAGCTAGCGGATCGGCCGGCGAGGAGGGCGTCGGTCATGCATTATCCAATGAACAGCGGGGGACCAGTGAACAACAGGACGGCAAATGCCGGCTGCCCGATCCCCTCCGTTCGGTCTGAGTGGCGAAGCCGTTTCGGGGTGGCCGCTGTCCATTCGGTGGTCTGCCCCCTCAGTTATCTAAGAAGGCAATTAAGATTCTATATCGGACCGCGCGCCACCGCATTGTCATAGGTTAATTGGACGGGGATATCGTCGGGGCGCGATGATCCGGTCAGTCTCCCGCGCGCTTGCGGTCGGATTTGGCGTCCAACGCGTGCTCCAACTGCTTGGGCGCCTGGATCAGGTGCAGGTACAGCTCGTCGAACTGGCCGACGGAGGCGAGCTGCTTCACGTCATGCACCGTGATCTGCTGGCCCGCCAGATCGATCAGCCCGATGTCGCGCAGCCGCCGGAGCGTCCGGTTGATGTGGACGATGCTGAGGCCCAGCGCGTCGGCCAGGATCTCCTGGGTGACCGGCAGGGTGAAGCGCCCCTCCTCGACCAGCCCGACGATGCTCAGCCGCCGCAGCAGTTCCACGATCAGGTGGGCGGTGCGCTCCAGCGCGGTGCGGCGGCCGACGCTGAGCAGCCGTTCGGCGATGATCGCCTCCTCCTTGGCGCCCGACCAGGCGAGGGCGGCGGCCAGACGGGGGAAGAGCTTGAACAGTTCGATGATGCGTTCCGGCTGGAAATTGGCGACTTCCGCCGGAGTCAGGGTGGTGACGCCATGGTCCGCCGTCTCGAACAGGTTGCAGTAAAAGCCGATGATGTCTCCGGGCAGGACAAAATTCACCACCTGCCGCCGCCCGTCGGGAAGCGCCTTGTGACGGATCGCCCAACCTTTGCGCATCACGCGCACGCAACCGTAGCGTTCGCCTTGCTGGAGAAGATCGGAGCGTGAGCCGTGTCGGGTAACATTGCGCTCCAATTCGTTGAGGAAGTTCTTTTCCTCGTCTGTCAGGCTCATGTAACTGGTGATCTTGCGCCCCAGTGGAGATGACGGTATGTTGGCCTGGGCGCGGGTCATTTCTGTTCCAGCCTTTGATCGTCCAATTGTTATGGCCCCGAAGCGAGTGCCACTGCCAGCCCAATTCCGGGCGGCCTCGAACGATTAAGCCAAACGATAAAACCATCTATAACATAGGTTAATGGGGGTTAGATTTTCTCGACCGGACAGGTGAGGGATCATATACAAAACTGTTGGTGGCATTGGCCGTATGGGGTTTTGAACGGTCGTCGGTGGTAACAGATCAGTGCGGGGGGCGGCATGGCGGCGGAGCGGGATGCGGCGGGACTGGCTGCCCTCTCGATTTGTGAATCCCTTATGCTCTCACTGGTGGAGCGCGGAGTTTTACGGCTCGAGGAAGCGCATGCTGCGCTTGAGGATGCCGCCGCCGCCCACCAGAATCGCGATCCGAAGGGCGAGGATCCCAATCTGCATCGTTTGGCGCTGCAAATCGTCGAGCGTCTGATGATTCAGGTGAACGCCACCCATCCCGCGTCGGCGCATGCTGCGGTCGGTCAGATGGCGGACAGCGGTTCCCAGGACTGAGCAAGCGCGGAGCCGGACGGGCAAAATGAAGAGAGCCCCGCCATCCTCTGGCGGGGCTCTCTTGATTTTGCCGTGCGACGGATGGGAGCGGTCAGTCCGCCCCGGCTCCGGCGGTTTCGGTCGGCTGCGGGCGCTGCTTGCCAAGCCCGATGTTCGGGAAGGCGTTGATCAGCGCGGTGATGAAGGCCGACAGGTAGGGCAGCGACTGCACCACCAGCAGGCCCGACCACATGAAGGCGTCGCGGTTCTCGTGGCCGAACACCAGCACGATGGCCAGGGCGGCGCCCCACAGACCCAGCAGGAGCGCGATCTCCTCCCGCGCCATCAAAAAGGCCTGCATCAGCGCCGGCTGGTTCTCGCACTTCGGCGTGCGGACGAAGGGACGGCCCGAGGTGAACATGCCCAGCCACATGGCGCGGCCCACCGTGTGGGTCAGCGCCATGCCGGCGATGGCCGCCCCGACCTTGTCCCAGAAGCCGCACTTCACCCGCGCCTCGTACAGCCAGAGCGAGGCGCCGACCTTGAAGGCGAAGACGCTGAGCGTCGGGATCATGAAGACGCTGGGCGGGAACTCGAAATATTTCGGGAAGGCCAGCAGGCCGAGCGACCAGATGATGCCGGCGATGCCGAAGATCATGTGGGCGGCGTCGGCGAACCAGGGCAGCCAGCCGGTGATGAAGTGATACTTCTGCCCGGCGGTCAGGCGCGGGCCGCCCGGCAGCAGGTCGCGCCAATGGTGCTTGAGGATCTGCACCGCGCCGTAGGCCCAGCGGAAGCGCTGCGTCTTGTAGGCGGAGAAGCTGTCGGGGACGAGGCCCTTGCCATAGCTCTCCGGCATATAGACGGCCTCATACTTGTGCTCGAAGAGGCGCAGGCCGAGGTCGGCGTCCTCGGTGATGCACCACTCGCCCCAGCGCCCGACCTCTTCCAGCGCCGACTTGCGGATGATGGTCATGGTGCCGTGCTGGATGATCGCGTTGCGCTCGTTGCGCTGGATCATGCCGATGTGGAAGAAGCCGGCGTATTCCCAGTTGATCATCCGCTGGAACAGGTCGTGGCTCCAGTCCCGGTAATCCTGCGGGGACTGCACGAAGCCGACCTCGGGCCGGTCGAAATGCGGGATGGTCGCCTTCAGCCAGTCGGGATGGACCTGATAGTCGCTGTCGATGACGGCGATGTGCTGGGCGTCCGGTGCCGTCTGGGCGAGGCCGAAATTCAGCGCACCGGCCTTAAAGCCCGGCCAGTTGTCCAGGTGGAAGAAGCGGAACTTCGGCCCCAGCTTGCGACAGTACTCCTCGACCGGGCGCCACACCGCCGGGTCCTTGGTGTTGTTGTCGAGCAGCAGGACCTCGTAGTTCGGGTAGTCCAGCCGGGCCAGCGCGTCCAGAGTCTCCATGACCATGTGCGGTGGCTCGTTGTAGCAGGGCACATGGATGGACACCTTCGGCGCGTTGGGCAGGGGGGCCGCCGAGCAGGGCTGGAACTTGCGCTTGAAGCGGTCCTGCCAGACGACCTCGGTCAGCTCGAGCCCGTCGATCAGCATGACGGCGAGCAGCACGAGCTGGCAGAAGACCAGGATGCCCCAGGCGATTTCCGTGGTGGTGGCGAGGCCGGCGACGCTGGCCGCGGTGAAGGTGAAGACCAGCACCGAGGACACGCCCTGGATCATCGCGCCGTAGAAGACCTGCCCGCCGAACTTCAGGTCGCCGCCGCGGCGCCACAGGAAGAAGACGAGCGGCAGGAAGCCCACCGCGATGGAGACGCCGCACATCAGCGGCCAGTTCCGCAGCTCCGTCACCTCGCCGATCATCGGGAACTTCGGCTTGCGCCACGCGTCCCAAAGGCCCCAGCTCGTGCCGGCGGTGCCTTCGATCTCGCGTTTCCAGGGCTGGTCGAAGGCCTCCATGATGAAGTAGTCGAGCTTGTTCTGCGCCGCGACGTTCAGGAAGGTGCGGATGAATTTGGCCTGGTTGACCTGGCTCGCCTCGGCGCCGCGGCGCCACGGGCCGTCCGCCGGCCAGCCGATTTCCGAAATCAGGATGTGCTTGTTCGGGAACTTGGTCTTCAGCTCGTTGTAGCGGAACATGGCGTAATCGACCGACTGGTCGGCGGGCACGCCTTCCCAGTAGGGCAGCAGGTGGACGGCCAGGAAGTCCACCGCGTCGGCCAGTTCCGGATGCTCCAGCCAGACGTGCCACGGTTCCGCGGTGGAGACCGGGACATTGACCTTCTTCTTCACGCGCTTGATGTATTCGATGGCCTGCGGGACGGTGATGTCGGCGCGCAGGATCGCCTCGTTGCCGACCAGGACGCGGCGGACGTTATTGTTGTCGCGCGCCAGCTTGATCAGGCCGTTGATCTCCGGCTCGTCGATCTCCGGCTTGCCGGCGATCCAGGCGCCCGCGGTGATCGGAATCCCGTACTTGCGGGCGATGGGCGCCGTCTGCTCCGACCCGTCGGTGGTGGAGTAGATGCGCACGCCCTTGACCGACCCCTCCAGGGCCTTCATGTCCTTCTCGATGTCCTCCGCCGAGGCCTTGTCGCCCTTGGACGGACTCTTGTCCGGGTGGAATGGCGTGTAGCCGACGCCGCTGATGGCGCCGCCCCAGGACCGTTCGGCGACCGGGCGGTTCCACAGCGCCCAGACTCCGATGTTGCCCAGGATCACGAGAAGAAGAGCCGCGATCGCCGACTTGCGCATGACCGTCTTTCTTTGTCCCAAACGTCTGCCGGCCGTCCTGGCTTGGTCCGCCCCGGCCGGGCATCTTTCACTTCAGCGAAGGGGTTCAACCGCATTGGCGCGCAGGGGGACTCGCCGCCCCGACACCGCCTTCGGACCGAACACCCGTACCCACCACCCTGGTTGCAGGACACGTCTCAATCCGCCGCGCGATCCGCATAAGCCGGAGGACCGAACGCCTCCGACCGGAACATCACCGGACCGAATAAAGATCGTGCGGCAGTTTATACATTTTTCCTAGTCCCGCAACCAGTCCCACTCCGACGCGCCGGTGCCCAGACCTGCAGCGGCGGCAATCCCCACTGGACGAACGCCCCATATGGGCGTTTTCTTCCGCGGACACCGCGAGGAAAACCTTACGGGCCGAAGGAAAGTCAGCACAGGGAAGACACGGGACCCCATGACGATGTTCCATCTCCACGAGCGTTTGCAGGCCGATACCGCCCTCATCGCCGAATGGCAGCTGTGCCGCGTCCTTTTGATGGACAACCGGGTGTGGCCCTGGCTGATCCTGGTCCCCGCCCGGCACGGCCTGACGGAGATCCACCAACTGCCCCGGGAGGACCAGCACCGGCTGATGGACGAGATCGCCCGGGCCTCGCGCACGCTGGAAACCCTGTTCGGCCCGGACAAGATCAACGTCGGGGCTCTGGGCAATCTGGTTCCGCAGCTTCATATCCATGTCATCGCCCGCTCCAAGGAGGACCCGGCCTGGCCGGGGCCGGTGTGGGGGTCGGGCTTCGCGGAGCGCTACGGCCCGGAGGAGCGGGACAGCCTTATCCGAAAGATCGGGGAGGGGTTGGGCCAAAAGTGAGGCCCGGCGAAGCCGAACGCGACGGCTCCCTCTCCCTTTGCGGCCAAGCGGAGGCGTGACGTTTCGCAGACTGCCCTGTTTATGCTCCCTGAAACATTCACCGATCAAAGGAGAGGGCACCATGAACACCGATCGCATCACGGGTGCCGGCAAGGAGCTGAAGGGCGAAGTCAAGAAGCAGGCCGGCGATCTGACCGGCAATCAGGAGCTGAAGGACGAGGGCCGCGCCGACAAGGCTGAAGGCAAGCTGGACAAGGTCGTCGGCAAGGTGAAGGACATCCTCAAAGGCGACAAGTGATGGGCACGGAGGAGCGGGGACATCGCAAGGACGATGCCCCGTCCGACGCCGCCCAGCGGATCGAGGACAAGCTCATCGAGGAAACCGGGCAGGCCTCGGGCGATCCCGACAAGCCGGTCCAGGAAAAGTTCGACGAATTGGGCGAGAAGCCCGAGATCAAGAAGAAGAGCTTGCGGGACTAAAGCGAATTTTCATTCGCTTTGGATTCACATGGCCTCATTTGCCGGCCGGGACCGCCGTCGCGGTCCAAAGCGGATTGGCATCCGCTTCAGGAATCGCCCCCTCCCATCCGGGAGGGGGTTTTTTCTTTGTCATTCAACGGTGATCCGGGCTTCGACCCGCACCGGGAAATTCACCGAATTGGCGATGAAGCATTTCTCATGGGCCTCGTGGTGCAGGGCCACCGCCTTGGCGGAATCGCTGCCGGGGGCGAGGGTGACCTGGGGGCGCAGGACGACGTCGGTGAAGCGTCCGCCGCCGTGCGCCTCCTCGGCCATCGTTCCGGCGGCCTCGTCCGTGTAGGCGGTCACCGTGACGCCGTTCACCGCGCACAGATGCAGGTACCACAGCATGTGGCAGGCCGAGAGCGAGGCCACGAGCATGTCCTCGGGATTGTAGCGCGCGGGATCGCCGCGGAAGGCCGGGTCGGACGAGCCGGGGATCGGCGGCTTGCCGGGGGCCGTGATCTCGAGGTCGCGGCTGTAGGCCTTGTAGCCGGCGGTTCCGCTTCCCTGATTGCCGGTCCAGGTCACCGTCGTGCCGTACCGGTGTTCGCGCCCTGACATTGGTCCCTCCGGATGTGTTTCCGGGAGGGTAACCGCGCTCACCGCCTCTGAAAAGAAAATGGGCCATAAAAAAAGCGGGAGGGCCGAAGCCCTCCCGCGATCTCAACGCTGCCTTGCCCGTCAGCCTCAGCTGGCTTCGGCGGCGCGGGCATGACGCTTGCGCTCGTTCGGGTCGAGGTAGCGCTTGCGCAAGCGGATGGACTTCGGCGTCACCTCCACCAGCTCGTCGTCGCCGATGTAGGACAGGGCGCGCTCCAGCGTCATCTGGATCGGCGGGGTCAGGCGGACCGCCTCGTCCTTGCTGGTGGTGCGGATGTTGGTGAGCTGCTTGCCCTTGATGACGTTGACCTCGAGGTCGTTGCCGCGGGTGTGCTCACCGATGATCATGCCCTGATAGACCGGAACGCCCGGATCGATCAGCATCGGGCCGCGATCCTCCAGGTTCCACAGCGCGTAGGCGACCGCGGTGCCGTCGGCGTTGGAGATCAGCACGCCGGTGCGTCGGCCGGCGATCGTGCCCTTGTAGGGCGCGTAGCCGTGGAACAGCCGGTTCATGATGCCGGTGCCGCGGGTGTCGGTCAGGAACTCGCCCTGGTAACCGATCAGGCCGCGCGATGGGGCGTGGAAGACGATGCGGGTCTTGTTGCCGCCCGACGGACGCATCTCGATGAGGTCCGCCTTGCGCTCCGCCATCTTCTGCACGACGGTGCCGGAGAACTCCTCGTCCACGTCGACGACGACTTCCTCGATCGGCTCCAGGCGCTGGCCGTTCAGCGGATCGGTCTTGAACAGCACGCGCGGGCGGCTGATGGCCAGCTCGTAGCCCTCGCGGCGCATCGTCTCGATCAGGATGCCGAGCTGCAGTTCGCCGCGGCCCGCCACCTCGAAGGCGTCGCCGCCCTCGGTGTCGGAGATGCGCAGCGCCACGTTGCCTTCCGCCTCGCGGAACAGGCGGTCGCGGATCATGCGGCTGGTGACCTTGTCGCCCTCGCGGCCGGCCAGCGGGCTGTCGTTGACCGAGAAGGTCATCGCCAGGGTGGGCGGGTCGATCGGCTGGGCGTTCAGCGGCTCGGCGACGTCCGGCGCGCAGATGGTGTCGGCCACGGTGGTGGTGGTCAGGCCGGCCAGGGCGACGATGTCGCCGGCGTGCGCCTCGTCCACCGGAACGCGCTCAAGACCGCGGAAGGCCAGCACCTTGCTGACGCGGGCGTTCTCGATCAGCTTGCCGTCGCGGCTCAGCGACTTGATGGCCATGTTGACCTTGACGCTGCCGGTCTGGATGCGGCCGGTCAGGATGCGGCCCAGATAGGGGTTCGCCTCCAGCGTGGTCGCCAGCATGGCGAAGGGCAGATCCTCTTCCACCTTGGGCGGCGGGACGTGGTCGCGGATCAGCTCGAACAGCGGGGTCAGCGTCTCGCGGGCGCCGTTCTCCAGGTCCGTGGTGGCCCAGCCGTTGCGGCCCGAGGCGAACAGGGTCGGGAAATCGAGCTGCTCGTTCGAGGCGTCGAGCGAGGCGAAGAGGTCGAACACCTCGTCATGCACCTCGTGCGGACGGCCGTCGGGACGGTCCACCTTGTTGATGACGACGATCGGACGCAGGCCCAGCTTCAGCGCCTTGCCCAGCACGAACTTGGTCTGCGGCAGCGGCCCTTCGGCGGCGTCGCAGAGCAGGACCACGCCGTCCACCATGGAGAGGATGCGCTCGACCTCACCGCCGAAATCGGCGTGGCCGGGGGTGTCCACGATGTTGATGCGCAGGTCGTTCCACAGGACCGACGTGCACTTGGCCAGGATGGTGATGCCGCGCTCGCGCTCCAGATCGTTGGAGTCCATGGCGCGTTCGGCGACCTGCTGGTTCTCGCGGAACGAACCGGCCTGCTTGAGGAGCTGATCGACCAGGGTCGTCTTGCCGTGGTCGACGTGCGCGATGATGGCGACGTTACGAAGATTCATGTGTCGGGGACTCTTAAATCCGCTTGGGGCTTCCGTTGCGCTATGCCGCCCCGACACCGCGGCTCGTCGGCCGCGCACAACAAAAAAACCCTCCGAATTTGGTCGGGGGGCTCTGCCGGGGAAACTGTTGCGACGCAATATAATGATCCGGCTTCATAACGCAAGCGGCGAGGTGAGGGAAACTCGCCCAAAGCGCCTATGCGGAATTTCCTTGCGCCGCGGCGACCGAATCATTGGCGTCTGGAACAAGGAATCTTACATGGTCGGTTGATGACCCGCCGCGTTTCCGCTTCCCGCCTCGCCATCCTCCTCCTGTCCAGCGCGCTCGTCGCCGTGCCGGGCGACCCGTCGCGCGCGCAGGACCCGGCGCCGGACGCCACCCCGCCGCCCGCGGCACAGGACGAATCAGGGCAGGATGACCCGACCCCCGACGCCCCCGGCCCGCAGATCCCCTACGAGGTGGAGTTCACCGGGCTGGACGACGACGACCTGCGCACCCTGCTGCGCGACAGCTCCTCGCTGGTCAGCCTGAAGGACGACCCGCCGCCGTCGGTGCTGGGGCTGGAGCGGCGGGCCGACAATGACCGGGAGCGGCTGCAGACGGCGCTGCGCTCCGCCGGCTTCTACGACGCGGTGCTCGACATCCGGGTCGACGCGGCGCAAACGCCGGCCAAGGTGACCGTGGCGGTGACGCCCGGCACGCCCTACCGCTTCAAGACCATCACCATCGCCTCCACCGACGGCGCGCCGCTGCCGGGCGGCGACGTGACGCCGGCCGACATCGGCCTGCCGGTGGGGGAGCGGGCGCGGGCGCCGCAGGTGGTGGACGCCCAGTCCGCGCTGCTGCGCCGGATGACCGACCGCGGCCACCCCTTCGCCACCGTCGCCGAGCGGCGGGTGGTGGTGGACCATGACGACCACAGCATGGACGTCACCTACTCGGTCGATCCCGGCCCGCTGGTGATGTTCGGCGACACCAAGATCGACGGGCTGGCCAGTGTCGACGAGACGCTGATCCGAGGGCGCCTGCCCTGGAAGCAGGGCGACATCTACAGCCCGGCCAAGGTCGACCGGGCGCGCCAGCAGATCGCCCAGCTCGACGTGTTCGACACCGTGCGGGTGCGGCTGGCCGAGGAGCCGGGGCCGGGCGGCGTCACGCCGGTGGACGTGACCCTGGCCGAGAAACTGCACCGCTTCATCGGGGCCAGCGCCTTCTACTCGTCGGAGGATGGCGTGGGCGGCTCGGCCTATTGGGGCCACCGCAACCTGTTCGGCGGGGCGGAGAGGCTGCGGCTGGGCGTCGAGGTCGGGCGGATCGGCGGCGACAACGGCGCCGCGCAGGGACCGCGCGGCAGCCTGGACCTGCCGGACATCCGGCTGTCCGCCAATTTCCGCAAGCCCGACTTCCTGGCGCCGCGCCAATCGCTGATCCTGGATTTCCAGGTGGCCTCGGAGCAGCCGCCGGCCTACGACCGGGTCGCCACCATCGGCTCGGCCTCGCTGGAACGGCAGGTGACCGACCAGCTCAAGGTCTCCTACGGCGTCTCGGGGGAGCGCGGGCGGGTGCGTTCCAACCTGCGGGAGTATCAGACCGGCTTCATCGGCGTGCCGCTCGGCGTCGCCTGGGACGGCTCGGACAATCTGCTGAACCCGTCCAAGGGCTACCGCGCCTCGCTGCTCGCCACGCCCTGGTTCCCCTACACCGGGGACAGCGATTCGCCGTTCACCAGCTTCCAGATCAACGCCTCAGCCTACCGCGACCTTGCCGACGACGGGCGCTACGTCGCGGCGGCGCGCATCGGCGTCGGCAGCACGGTGGGGGCGTCGCTGGACCAGGTTCCGCCGGACCACCGCTTCTATGCGGGCGGTGGCGGGTCGGTGCGCGGCTACGGTTTCCAGAAGGCCGGACCGCGCGATATCTACGGCGACCCGACCGGCGGGCGCTCGCTGTTCGAAGCCGGGCTGGAACTGCGCGTCAAGGTGACCGAGACCATCGGCATCGTGCCCTTCGTCGACGCCGGCACCGTCTTCGACAGCGCCTTCCCGGACTTCAAGGAGCCGCTGAAGGTCGGCGCCGGCATCGGCGCCCGCTACTACACCGATTTCGGACCGCTGCGCGCCGACGTCGCCTTCCCGCTGAACGCCGATTCCGGCGATGCGAAGTGGCAGCTCTATCTCAGTCTGGGTCAGGCCTTCTGATTCGTCCTTTCAACCGGTGATGCCGGTCCGGGTCGCATTTTTGCCACTTGGATCGGGATCGCCCATGCTCTTTCCCGTTATACCATTCGGGGAATGCCGCAACGGGGTGCGTGGTGTCGGTTTTGCGTCGTCTGATCGTTCTTCTTCTGGCCATCGCCGTCCTCAGCGGGGCGGTCCTGACGGAGGCCGCCCGCGCGGCCGACACCGACGGGGGCGGCTGGGGGCCGGCCAACGCCGTCCGGCGCTGGATCGCCCAGACCATCGAGAAGGCGGTCAACGGCCCGGACCTTCAGGTCAAAATCGGCACCATCGGCGGCGCCGTCCCCATCAACTTCACGATCTCGGACGTCACCGTCGCCGACCGCGAGGGCGTGTGGCTGCGGCTGGAGGATCTGCGCGTCAACCTCGCCCCGACCGCGTTGCTGACCGGGCGGGCCAAGGCCGACGCCATCGAGGCGCAGCGCGTCGTCGTGGAGCGCGCGCCGTTGCCCGCCGAAGGGCCGGAGCCACCGCCCGACCAGGGGCCGACCTCGCTGCTGCCCAGCCTGCCGGTGGGAGTCGCCGTGGACAAGCTGGCGATTGCCGAGCTGGTCCTGGCGGAGCCGCTGATCGGGCAGGAGGCCCGCCTGAAGATCGACGGGTCGCTGGACCTCGCGTCGGGCGGGTCGTCGCTGGAGGCGCATCTGAACGTCGACCGGCTGGGCGACCAGCCGGGCACGGTGGCGCTCGATGTCGCCTTCAACCCCGACGACAAGCGGCTCGACCTGAACCTGAAGGCGTCGGAGCCGGCGGGCGGGCTGATCGCCACCGCGCTGAACATCCCCGGTGCGCCACCGGTCAGCGCCTCGTTGGACGGGCAGGGCTCGCTGGACGATTGGAAGGGCACCTTCACCGCGGTGGCGGAGAACGCTGCCCGGCTGGCCGCCGACGCCACGATCCAGGCGGTGTCGGAAGGGCACGCCGTCACCATCGCGGCGACCGGCGACGTGGCGTCGCTGCTCGGCCCCGACATCGCGCCGCTGGCCGGTCCGCAGCCGGCGCTGAAGGGCACCGTGGTGGTCGGTCCGGACGGCGCCCTGACCCTGCAGCCGGTGGCCGTGGAGACCGCCGCCGCCACGGCCACCCTCTCGGGGCGCGTCGGCGCCGATCGCCGCAGCCTCGACCTGCGCTACGAGGTTCAGGCCGGGCCGGACTCCACCCTGCACGGCTTCGCCCCCGGCATCGCCTGGCGGGAGGGCAGCGTGTCGGGCACCGCCCAGGGCACGCTGGACGCGCTGACCGTGGTGGTGGAGGGGCTGATCCACGACCTTGCCGCCGATGACCCCGCCCTGGCCTCGGTCGCCGGGCCGGAGGTGCGGCTGGACGGGCGGGCGCTGATCAACGCCGACACCGGGGCGGTGGGAATCGACGGTGTGACCCTGACCACCGCGGCGGCCAGCGCCGGAGCGCAGGGCAGCGTGACCGGTTGGGGCCAGACCGCCGACGTGACGGTGTCGCTGAACGCCGACGACCTGTCGCGCCTCTCCGCCCTCGCCGGGCAGCCGCTGGCCGGGTCGCTGGCCCTGGCCGGGCCGATGCGCCGGCAGGAGGACGGCACGCTTACGGCCGGTCTCAGCGGCGCGCTGCGCGGTCTGCAGACCGGGACGCCCGCCGACGGCGTGCTCGGCCGCGACGTCAGCCTGGGCGCGCAGGCGGTGATGGAGCCGGGCGGCGCCATGCGCCTCACCGACCTGACGGTGGATGGCCGCAACGGGCGTCTGACCGGTGCCGCGGCCCTGGTGGACGGGGCTGTGGACGCGAAGACCCGCTTGGAGATCGCCGACCTCGCCCCGGTGGGCACCGCTGCCGGGACGGAGATGGCCGGTGGCCTGACGCTCGACGCGACGGCGAAGGGGCCGTTGGACAAGCTGGTGGCCGAGGCGGCGCTGCACGCCCGGAACCTCGCCGTGCAGGGGCGCCGCTTCGGCGACACGCGGCTGAACGCCACCGCGCAGAATTTGCCGGGCGCGCCGCAGGGGCGCGTCTCGGCCCGCACCGAACTGGCCGGCGCCGGATTGACCGCCGACGCCGCCTACGCGCTGGAGGGGCAGGCGCTGCGCATCAGCGATCTGGCCGTGGCGAACGGGCCGAACCGGATCACCGGGGCGGTGCGCGTGGCGCTCGACGCCATGACCGTGTCCGGCAAGCTCGACGGCAACCTGCCGCAGCTTCAGGCGCTGTCGGAACTGGC
The DNA here is from genome assembly GCF_003349955.1 of Azospirillum brasilense. Classification (GTDB taxonomy): domain Bacteria; phylum Pseudomonadota; class Alphaproteobacteria; order Azospirillales; family Azospirillaceae; genus Azospirillum; species Azospirillum brasilense_B. The sequence continues at coordinate 83,667 of NZ_QLKQ01000002.1, read as the reverse complement.
CGGCGTGCCGCTCACCGGGGCGGCGGGCTTCACCGTCGCGCTCGACGCGCCGAACGGCAAGCAGGCGGCCAACCTGACCGCCAACGCCACCAACCTGCGCGTCGAGGGGGAAGGGGGGCCGCTGTTCGCCGCGCGCCGCCTGACCGCCAACGCCGATGTCGCCGACGCGCTGGGCAACGCCAGCGGCAAGGCGCGCGTGGAGCTTCAGGACGGGGCCGCCGCCGGCAACGACCTGTCGCGGGTGACCGCCAGCGTCGACGGCTCGCTCGCCAAGGCCGCCTTCCGGGCGGAGGCCGCGGGGGCCGGGCGCGACCCGCTGGGGCTCGATCTGGCGGGGGAATTCACGCAGAGCGGTGCGCTGAACCGCATCCGGCTCGACCGACTCCAGGGCCGCTACAGCGGCGAATCCTTCCGGCTGACCCAGCCCGCCGCCATCGCCCTGGGCGAGCGGCGCTACGAGGTGTCCGGCCTGCGGCTGGTCAGCGGCAACGCCCAGCTCGCCGCCGACCTCGGCCTGAACGGAGAGCGGCTGTCGGGCGAGCTGCGGCTGGATCGCGTGCCGATGGCGCTGGCCCGGCTGGCGAACCCGACCCTTCGGCTCGACGGCACGCTGAACGCCCAGGCGACGCTCGGCGGCACCGTCCGCCGCCCGCAGGCCGACGCCACGGTGCGAGTCGCCAACCTGAAGGCGCAACAGACCACCCAGGCCGGCGTGCCGGGCCTGAACGCCACTGTCAACGCGCGCTGGCGCGACGCCCGTCTGTCGGTGGACGGCGACGTCGCCACCGGCAACAACGCCGGCCGGGTGACCCTGACGGCCGCCGCACCGCTGGCGATGAACCCGGACACGCTGGCCTTCTCGGTGCCGGAGCGCGGGCGGCTGGAGGCGGCGCTGCGCGGCGCCATCGACGCCTCGCTCGCCAACGACCTGCTGGCGGCCAGCGGCGACCGGGCGCGCGGCACGCTGCGGCTGGACGTCAGCGTCGACGGCACGGTGGCGGCCCCGCGGCTGGGCGGCACGGTGACGTTGGCCAACGGGCGTTACGAGAACCGGGCGAGCGGCGCCATCATCAGCAACATCGACGCCCGCATCGTCGGCGACGGCGACGTGTTCACCATCCAGAATTTCCGCGGGCGGACCACCAACGGCGGCGAGATCAGCGCCCGCGGCGTGATCCGCCCCGCCGCAGCGGACCCGCAGCAGCAGCTCGACCTCGTCATCCAGGCCGACCGGGCGCGGCTGGTGCAGAACGATCTGGCGGCGGTCACCCTCGGCACCAACCTGACCCTGACCGGCAGCTTCCTGAATCCGCGGCTGGCCGGTCCCGTGCGGATCGAGCGGGCGGAGATCCAGATCCCCAACCAGACCCCGCCCAACGTGGTGGACCTGAAGGTCGTCGAGGTCGGCAAGGGCCGCAAGGCGCAGCCGGTCAGCCTGAAGAACGGGCAGGCCGGCGATGGACAACCCGCGGCGCCGGAGCCGGCCTTCGCGATGATCCTCGACCTGACGATCAACGCGCAGAACCAGATCTTCGTGCGGGGCCGCGGGCTGGAGGCCGAGTTCGCCGGCCAGCTCGCCGTCAAAGGCACTTCCAGCCAGCCGCTGGTCAGCGGGCGGTTGAACATGCTGAAGGGCGAGCTGGACGTCCTGGCCAAGACCTTCGTGTTCAAGCGCGGCATCATCGAGTTCGACGGCGGTCCCGCCATCGACCCCCGGCTGGACTTCCTGGCGGAGGCCACGGCCAACGACGTGACCGCCCAGATCCTGGTCACCGGGACCGCCGGACAGCCGAAACTGGAGCTGACCTCCCCGCAGGGCTTGCCGCAGGACGAAGTCCTGTCCGCCGTTCTGTTCGGGAAGTCGGTCGGCAACCTGAACGCCGTGGAGGCGGTCCAGCTCGCCCAGTCGGCGGCGACGTTGGCCGGCTTCGGCGGCGGCGGACCTGGCCTGATCGGCAACCTGCGCCGCGGTCTCGGCATCGACCGGCTCGAATTCACCGGCGGCGCCGACGGCAAGGGCGGGGCGGTGGAGGCCGGACGCTACGTCAGCGACCGCGTCTATGTCGGGGTGGAGCAGGGCATCGGCGCGAACCAGAGCCGCGCCACGGTCGAGGTCGACATCACCAAGAACATCAAGGCCCAGGCGGATGTCGGCGCCGATTCCGACACCCGCGTCGGCGTCAAGTGGGAGTGGAACTACTGACCGGTCCGGCCAGCCCCCCGCATTCGCGGGTTGCTTGCCGGCGCTGGTCATCGGCGCAAGAGCCCCCATATCGAGCAAGGATGAAGGCCGGCCGCCAAGGCTCCGGTCATCGGCGAAGGGGGAGCGGTTGCGCGCTGCCAGAAGGATTCCCTACGTCAACCAGGGCATCGTCCTGGCCTGCACGCTGGCTTTCGTGCTGGGTCTGCCGCCGGAATCCCTCGCCTTCGTTCCCGCCTATTTCTTCGGGACGGTGGAGACGGCCGGGCCGCTGCCGACCTGGGCGGTGTGGCGCGGGCTGTTCGGCCATGTCCTGATCCACAGCGACATCGTGCATCTGGTCAGCAACATGCTGGCGCTCTGGGCCTTCGGCGGTGCGGTCGAGCTGGCGATGGGCAGCCTGCGCTACCTGCTGTTCTTTCTCCTCTGCGCCGCAGCGGGGGCCATGGTGGAGGGGGCCTTGGCCGTCGATCCCATGGCGCCGCTGGTCGGGGCGAGCGGGGCGATCTGCGGGGTGATGGGAGCCTTCCTGCTGCTGCACCCGCAGGCCACGCTCGGCGTGACGCCGGGGCCGCGCGTTCCCGCCTCCTTCGTGGTGGGCAGCTTCCTGGCGATCAACGTGGCGATGACGCTGATGCCGCCGGCTCCGGGCTCGGGTCTGGGCGATGTGGCCTGGGCCGCCCATCTCGGCGGGTTCGGCGCGGGGATGGCGCTGGTCGCCCTGTTCCGCCGCCCCGGCGTGGCGCTGTGGAGCGTCGCCCGCCTCGGCACCGCGGCGAAGGCCGCCGTCTATCTGACGCTGGTTGTGGTTCTGCTGCGAACGCTGTGACCTCCTCCGCCGTGACGGTTGCCGCCGTGACGGTTGCCGCCGTGACCGTTGCCTTTGCCGGGCCGGGGCGGAATACTGCGCCCTCCCATTGACGGAGGCATGTGACTATGGCGCAAACCGGGTCCGCGCCGGTGCTCGGCGTGATCGGCGGCAGCGGCGTCTACGACATCGACGGATTGGAAAACCAGCGCTGGGTGAAGGTTGAAACGCCGTTCGGCGACCCGTCGGACGAGCTGCTGACCGGCGAGTTGAACGGCCAGACGCTGGTTTTCCTGCCGCGCCACGGCCGCGGCCACCGCATCCCGCCGTCCGAACTGAACTTCCGCGCCAACATCTACGCGCTGAAGGCGCTGGGCGTGACCGAGATCCTGTCGGTGTCCGCCGTCGGCTCGCTGAAGGAGCATCTGCCGCCGGGCACCTTCGTGGTGATCGACCAGTTCATCGACCGCACCTTCGCCCGCAACAAGAGCTTCTTCGGCACTGGTCTGGTGGCGCATGTGGCGCTGGGCCATCCGGTCTGCGGGCGGCTGGGCGACCTGATCGAGGAGGCGTTGGTGGAGCTGAAGGTTCCGCACCAGCGCCGCGGCACCTACATGGTCATGGAAGGTCCGCAATTCTCAACCAAGGCCGAGTCCGAGCTGTACCGGAGCTGGGGCTGCGACGTCATCGGCATGACCAACATGCCGGAGGCGAAGCTCGCTCGCGAGGCGGAGATGTGCTACGCGACCGTCGCCATGGTCACCGACTTCGACTGCTGGCATCCGGAGCACGACCACGTCACCGTCGACGCCGTCATCCGCGTGGTGGTCGCCAACGCCGACAAGGCGCGGTCACTGGTCAAGACGCTCGCGCCGAAGCTCCAGGTGCGCGACGGGCAGTGCGCCCAGGGCTGTCACACCGCGCTCGACCACGCGATCATGACCGCACCGGACAAGCGCGACCCGGAGATGCTCAAGAATCTCGATATCCTCCTCGCCCGCGCGCTGGGCTGAGGACGCCAACGGAAAAAGCCGCGGGCCCCGGCGTGCGTCCGGGGTCCGCGGCTTTTTCCTTGGATCGGTCTGAAAGCCTCAGTGGCGGGTGCGCGCCGGGGTGACGTAGACGCCGTCCCAATCGACGCCGAACAGCGCGTCGTCGCCGGCTTCCTCCACCAGCTCGTCGTAATCGCTGATGTCGATCAGGCCGAAGATCGAGGCGGTGCCCGAGGCGTCCAGATCGCAGGTGATCACTCTGCCGGCGAACTCGACGGAGGTGAAGAACACCTCCGGCAGTTCCATGCTGTCGAGGTCGGCGGACACCGCGCACTCGATCTCATGAACGAGGCGCGAGGAGAGGGAACCCCGCAGTTTCGCCGCCTGGGAGGCCCAGACGATCTTCTTGACCCGCGCGGCCGGGCGGTTGTCGGTTTCGCCAATGCCCTCGTCGGGCTGGGCGGCCATGGCGATCATCCGGGAAACCAGGTTCGACGGGCTGGGCGCACGCATAGAGACCTCCGTGAAGAACGAGCGCAGAGTCACCCGACGTCGGTTAACGGGGACTTAAATCCGGACGTCACGGATGGCTTACCTCTTATGCGTAATGGTCTATGACCGGTCAGGCCGTCAGCGCCGCGTAAGCGGCCGCCAGCCGCGCCGCTGTGACCGCGTTGTTCCGGATCAGCGCCATGTTGGCGGTCAGGCTGCGCCCGCCGGTGATCCGCTCCAGCGCGGCAAGGAGAAAAGGCGTGACGGATTTTCCCGTGATTCCATGATGTTCCGCATCCTTTAGCGCCTGCGCGATGGCCCGCTCCATGGCCTCGCCATCCAACGCGTCGGCCTCCGGGATGGGGTTGGCGAGGACCACGCCACCCTCCAGCCCAAGCTCCCATTTGGCCCTCAGGATCGCCGCGACTTCGTGCACGTTGTCACAGCGATGAGAGACGGGCAGACCAGAGTTGCGGCTGTAGAAGGCCGGAAACGCGTCGGTGCCCAGACCCAGGACGGGCACCCCACGGGTCTCCAGCACCTCCAGCGTCTTGGGCAGGTCGAGAATCGACTTCGCGCCCGCGCAGACGACGCAGACGCTGGTGCGGGCCAACTCGTCGAGGTCCGCCGACACGTCGAAACTGGTTTCGGCGCCGCGGTGCACCCCGCCCAGGCCCCCCGTGGCGAAGACGGCGATCCCGGCCAGCCTTGCGGCGATCATCGTGGCGGCCACCGTGGTGGCGCCCGGCACCCCGGTCGCCAGCGCGACGGGCAGATCGCGGCGGCTCAGCTTCATGACGTTGGTGCCGCCCTTGGCGAGCCGCTCCAGAGCCTCACCGTCCAACCCGACGCGGATGCGCCCGTCGAGAACGGCGATGGTCGCTGGCACCGCCCCTTCGGCCCGCACCGCGTCCTCCAGCGCCGTCGCCGTTTCCAGGTTCTTCGGGTAGGGCATGCCGTGGGAGATGACGGTGGATTCCAGCGCCACCACGGGCCGGCCCCCGGCCAGGGCGGCGGCGACTTCGGGCGTCGGGGACAGGCGGTGGTGCATGGTCGGAGTCTCCCTGGTTCTCCCGCATCCTGCGCTGTGCTCCGCGCCGGCGCAACCGGAGGAATCGGAATTTTGTCCTTTCGCGAGGGCGGCCTATATTGCAGGGCATGCCTGCACAAAGCCCC
>NZ_QLKQ01000002.1:0-77989 GCF_003349955.1 Azospirillum brasilense | reverse complement strand
GTGGTAGCCCCCGCCCCCCCGCCGAACGCTGGATGAAGGTCTGCCCCGAGGGACTCTACGTCGAGCCCGGCGGCTTCTACGTCGACCCGCTGCGCCCGGTGGAGCGCGCCGTGGTGACCCACGGCCATTCCGACCACGCCCGGCCCGGCCACGCCCATGTGCTCGCCACCGCCGGGACGCTCGCCATCATGCGGCAGCGGCTGGGCGAGGGGGCGGGGGCTACCACGCAGACGCTCGACTACGGCGACGCGATCCGCATCGGCGACGTGACGGTGCGGCTGGTCCCCGCCGGCCATGTGCTGGGCAGCGCGCAGGTGGTGCTGGAGCATGCGGGGACGCGGGTGGTGGTGTCCGGCGACTACAAGCGGCGCTTCGACCGAACCTGCGCCCCGTTCGAACCGGTTCCCTGCGACGTCTTCATCACCGAGGCGACCTTCGGCCTGCCGGTCTTCCGCCACCCGCCGGATTTGGGGGAGATCGACAAGCTGCTGCACTCGCTGTCGATCTTTCCCGAGCGCAGCCATGTCGTCGGGGCCTACGCGCTGGGCAAATGCCAGCGGGTGATCTCCCTGCTGCGCGCCGCCGGCTACGATCGGCCGATCTATCTGCACGGCGCCCTGGAGCCGATCTGCAAGCTCTACGAGGGCTTCGGCGTGCCGCTGGGCGAGCTTCGCCCGGCCACCGTCGCGGCGAAGGAGGAGCTGAAGGGCGCCCTGGTGCTGGCCCCGCCGGGCGCGGTGGCCGACCGCTGGGCGCGGCGGCTGACCGACCCGGTGGTGGCGATGGCCTCGGGCTGGATGCGCGTCCGCCAGCGGGCGCGCCAGCGGGGCGTCGAGCTGCCGCTGGTCATCTCCGACCACGCCGATTGGGACGAGCTGGTCCAGACCCTCGACGAGGTCGCGGCACCCGAGGTCTGGGTGACCCACGGCCGGGAGGAGGCGCTGGTCCACCACGCGACCCAGCGCGGCATCCGCGCCCGCGCCCTGGCCCTGGTCGGCTTCGAGGAGGAGGGGGCGTGAGGAACTTCTCCGCGCTGATCGACGGGCTGGTCTTCATGCCGGCGCGCAATGGAAAGATCCGCCTGCTGGCCGATTTCTTCGCCACCACGCCGGACCCCGACCGTGGCTGGGCTCTGGCGGCCCTGACGGAATCGCTGGTCTTCCACGAGGCCAAGCCGGCGGCCATCCGGCAACTGGTCGCCACCCGCGTCGATCCCGAGCTGTTCGCCCTGTCCTACGACTATGTCGGCGACCTCGCCGAGACGGTGGCGCTGATCTGGCCGGAGCGTCCGGAGCGGGCGAACAGCCTGCCGCCGTCCATGACCGAGGTGGTGGAGACGCTGCGCGCGGCCAAGCGCGGGCAGGTGATGGGGCTGGTGGAGGGCTGGCTCGACACGCTGGATTCCTCGGGCCGCTTCGCGCTGCTCAAGCTGATCACCGGCAGCCTGCGGGTGGGCGTGTCGGCGCGGCTGGCCAAGACGGCGCTGGCGGAGTGGGGCAAGGTCGATCTCGGCGATCTCGAGGAATGCTGGCATGGGCTGACACCGCCCTACGCCGATCTGTTCGCCTGGCTGGAGGGGAAGTCCGACCGGCCGGCGGCGGGGAAGGGCGCCGGCTTCCGCCCGCTGATGCTCTCCCACCCGCTGGAGGAGGAGGACATGGCCGGGCTCGATCCGGCCGATTACGCCGCGGAATGGAAATGGGACGGCATCCGCGTGCAGCTGGCGGCCCGCGGCGGCGAGCGGCGAATCTATAGCCGCACCGGCGACGACGTGTCCGGCGCCTTCCCGGACATCGCGGACCACATGACCTTCGACGCCGTGCTGGACGGCGAGCTGCTGGTCGCCCGCGACGAGGGCGCGATCGCGCCCTTCAACGACCTCCAGCAGCGGCTGAACCGCAAGACGGTCACCGCCGCGATGCTCAAGGAGTTTCCCGCCTGGGTGCGGCTCTACGACATCCTGTTCGATGGCGAGGAGGATTTGCGCGGCCTGCCCTTCACCGAGCGGCGCGCCCGGCTGGAGCGCTGGCACGACGCGGTGCGGCCCCGGCGGATGGACCTGTCGCCGCTGGTGCCCTTCGAGGGCTGGGAGGCGCTGAAGGGCCTGCGCGAGGGCAGCCGGGAGAACAGCATCGAAGGGCTGATGTTGAAGCGCAAGGACAGCGTCTATGTCGCCGGGCGTCCCAAGGGGCCCTGGTTCAAATGGAAGCGCGGGGCACTGACCCTCGACACCGTGCTGATGTACGCCCAGCGCGGGCACGGCAAGCGGTCCAGCTACTATTCGGACTTCACCTTCGGCGTCTGGCGCGGCGAGGAGCTGGTGCCGGTCGGCAAGGCCTATTTCGGCTTCACGGACGCGGAGCTGGTGGAGCTCGACCGCTGGGTGCGGAACCGCACGACCCGCCGCTACGGCCCGGTGCGGGAGGTGGAGCCGGGTCTGGTGCTGGAGGTCGCCTTCGACAGCGTGCACCCGTCGAACCGTCACAAGAGCGGATTGGCCATGCGCTTCCCGCGCGTCCACCGCATCCGCTGGGACAAGCCGGCGGCGGAGGCCGACCGGCTGGAGACGCTTCAGGCGATGGTCATGGGATGAGGTCTGCGGTGGACGCCACGGCGGATATCAGAGCCGCCTGGATGCACGGGGCAAGACACCGGTCATTGTTGCTGACGGGGTGATTGTAACGAACCCCGCAACGCCATCGTGAACGGCCTTTTCAAAGCCGCCGCCATCAAGGCCACGCCAAGCAATTCGGACAGCAGCAGCGCCGTGATGATGGCGTTCAACGAGCCATCGACGAGGATGCCGACGACCCGCCCCAAGGCCAAGCCGGCAAGGACCAGCAAGACCGCCAAACCTGCGGTGCGCTCGGCCTGCCGCGTGAAGCCGGCCCAGCCCAGGAAGGCTGCAAAGCCGAGCGGTATGCCGCCGTAGGTCGCGCGCATGTCCGTCAGGGCGCTGGCTGTCTGCGGGAAAGTGCCGGTCAGGATGTGGGCCATTTCGGCTGGTTGCAGCACGAAGGCGATTCCGAACAAAGCGAACAGCACGGCATTGATGCGCAAAAGCAACACGAGCAGCATTGCGGCCCTCCTGAAATCACCCTTCCCACCCCTCAGTGTGGGCGGAGAAAATTGCACATAAGAAAAATAAAATCAACTCAAGGTTATTTGTGTGTGCATATCGTCCGGCCGGCTTCTTCGGCGCCAGCCATTTCCGCACCCCCAATGCCGTGAGTTGTTCATGGCGTGGGCTTTACCGGCTCAACCGCATATCGATGTGGTCGATGCCGACATCATCATAAATCTCGCTGACGCGCCGGAAGCCGAAGCTCCCGTAGAAACTCTCCAGGTAAAGCTGCGCGCTGATCTGAACGTCGTTCTGCGGCCATTCCCGGGCCAGTCGCTCCAGGCATTCGGCGACCAACCGGCGGCCCAGCGCCTTGCCGCGCCACGCCGGTGCGACCGCCAGACGCCCGAAGGAGGTGGCTCCGGTCTCCGCATCCGGGCCGAAAATGCGGGCGTAGCCGACCGGCGTCGGCGCGTCGCCGTCGTAAAACGCCAGATGCTGCGCCACCGGGTCGCGCCCGTCGAGGTCGGGGAAGGGCGAAGCCTGCTCGACCACCAGCACGCTCTGGCGGAGCTGGAGCATGTCGTGGAAGGCGCCGGCGGACAGATCGGCGAAGCGGTACCAGCGGGAATGCATGTCAGCCCCTAGAAAGAGAAGTCGGTGGGGTTCAGATGCTCCACCGTGAAGCCGAACCGGCGGTGAAGGGCCTCGCCGACGCGGAGCCGGTGGCAAAGGTGCGGCGAGGCTTCGAAACAGAGCAGGCAGGCCGGCTTTTCCCCCGCCAGGACGGCGGCGCGGCTCAGGTCGTGCTCGGCTTCCGGCGTCTGCATCTTCGCTTCGACGATCGACCAGAAACGCTCCAGGTCGCCCTGGTGGGCGGCGACGCGGCCTTCCTTGGGCGTGCCCAGCCCCTTCAAGTGAACGTAGCCGATCCCGGCCTCTTCCAGCCCCGCGGACAGCGGCCTCTTGGAGAAGCCGGCGCGGCGGGACAAGGGCAACTCGCGCACATCCAGCAGGACGCCGACGCCCCGCGCCTTCAACGCACGCAGGACGGAGTCGAAGGAGGCGCCTTCGTAACCAATGGTGTAGAGCGGCGGGCTGCTCATGACGGGGAGGGCAGGGCGTTGCGGATCATGTATTCCCCGATGTCTTTCGGCTTCACCTTGACGTCGCTCAGCGGCTCGTCGGCGGACATGGCCTTGGCGACGAGAAGGCTGTTCTGCACGTTGGCCAAGGTGATGCGGAAGACGCCGGAGGCGCCCTTCAGCTTTGGGTAGTAGGTCGGATCGATGACCTTCTCCTTGCGCATCAGGCGCTCGATCACCGCCTCCTCCTCAAGGTCCGGCACCTCCTGGCTGTGGATCAGGCGCCAGTCGCCTTCGCCCGCCCAGCCGGCGTCGATTGCGGCCTTGGCCTCGTCCTTGTCGGCCGCCACACCCAGCTTGAAAATGTGCTTTCCCTGTCCGACGTCGGACGCCCACTTCGTCAGCGTGGCACTCCGCGCCACATACACCACGGCCATTCTCGCGTTTCCTCACCGGTCAGGCGGCCATGCTGCCGCGAACCGCCCGAGGAGGCAACCTCCGGAAAAAGGAGGGGGGGTCAGGGAAAGGAGGATTGCCGGGACAGCGGCGTGATGAGGATGCGGCTGACGACGTCCTTGCCGAACAGCTTGACGCTTTCCTCGTCGATCTTGCGCCGCAGGGCGGGCATGTTGGCGATGTTGCCGCGGACGATCCATCCCTCCTCGATGCCGAGATAGACCGCGCGCAGCGTGGCGTCGTGCAGCCGCGGGATGGCAACCTGGACTTCCCCCAGCCGCGTGGCGTTCGCCACCTCCAGCATCACCTCGATCTGGGTGTAGCGTTCCACCTGCCCGCGGGTGACGATGGGCACCATCACCGGCTTGATGCGGACGGAAGGCGGCAGGGCCGCCGGCCCCTCCGCCGCCCGGGCCGCCGTTGTCCATCCGGCGATCGTGGCGGCGACGAAAAGGAAGCCGAGAAAGGACGCGACCCTGCGCATAAGCGGGCACCGGAAAAATCGATTGGGTGACCCCGATAGTAGGGGCTCGACCGCCCGTCTTCAACAGTGCCCGCTGTAACAAGAGATTCGGCTTATGACCCGGCGCGCCGGTCTCAGGCGGCCTTTTGACCGCCGGCCTGCATCGCTTTTTTGTTCACATCATTGATTGCAAGAACGTTCAACTTCTTATCGGTTTCCTTCTCCTCATTCAGGGTCTGCTCCAGCAGATCCGCCACCTTGGTGAGGCCGCAGGCGGTGGCGTAGGCGTGGACGGTGCCGTAGCTGGCGATCTCGTAATGCTCCACCTTCTGGGCGGCGGCGATCAGGGCGGCGTCCTGAACCTCCGGGGCGAGGCCCATCTCCATGATCTCGCGGGCCTCGCTGATCAGCCCCTCCATCGCGTCGCAATGCTTGCCGCGGGTGCGGGTGTCCAGTTCCTCGAACACCTGTTCGAGCCGTTCGATCTGGCCGCGGGTTTCCTCCAGATGGGACTCGAAGGCCGCGCGGAGCTTTTCGGAGTGCGCCGCCTTGGCCAGCTTCGGCAGAGCCTTGGTGAGCTGCTTTTCGGCGTGGTAGATGTCGCGGAGTTCTTCGATCAGCAGATCCTGCATGGTTTTGGCTGCCATGGTGCCGGTGCTCCCTTGCTGTGTTCGTCGTCCGCCAACAACAGCACGTAGCAGACGGGGTTCCGGTGCGGTTGCGCTGTGCTAAGGTGGAATCGAGACCGGCGCAGTCCGGCGATGGAGAAAAAGCGATGGTGGGCAATCGGGCGCCCGGAAAGGGCCAGGCGGCTGGGAACGGCGGAGGAAGCGCCGTCGGCGAGGTGCTGTTCGAGTTCCAGCGGGTCGGCAGCTACCTGAAGGTGATGGCCATCGATCCGGTCACCGCGACGGAGGTGTCGGTCGTCGGGCCGGCCACCGGCAGCCTGGAACTGCTGAAGCGGACGGCGATCAGCAAGCTCCAGTTCGTCCTGAAGCGCGACGCGGCCAAACGCTGACGCGGATCCGGACCTGCAAACGCCAAGAAGCGCGCCCTCCCGGCGGGGCGGGGGGCGCGGCTAGTCTTGGCTTCTGCTGATGGTGAGCACTGACATCCCGGTGCCGGACCTGCGGAACCGTTCCGGGGGTGAACTGCTCGATTCCGACTCTAGACCTATGCCGCGCCGTGGGCACTGGTGCATCGGATGTAACGCCTGTAGAAACCATTCCACGAACGAACGGACCGACGCGCTTTCCGAACAATGCGTTCCAGTCGCGTCGATCCTGACCGAATGCGGAGGGAGACGATCGCAATGCGTTGCGTGACGGTCTTGCGGAGAATGCCCGTGCTGTTCAAAGAGACCCTGAAGCCGGCGGCGGTGTTGCTGGTGCTGGCCGTGGCGCTGCAAAGCCCGGCGGCGTGGTCGGAAACCACCATCATCTGCACGAAGCCCGGCGTCCCGCTCTGCATGAGCGACACCACCACCTTCGTCAGCGCGGACAAGATGGCCGGCTGCCAGTTCGAGGTGAAGGAGTATGTGGACAAGACCATGGACTATCTGCGCTGCCTGAACGAGGAAAACACCAGCACAGGGCAGGAACTGACCCGCAATGTCGAGCGGTTCAACTGTCGTCTGTCGGGCCGCAACTGCGGGTGATGAGAGGCGCGGGAGGGGGCGGCAACATTCCCGCACGCCATGGTCCGGACGGCCCGGATAGTTCGGACGGCCCGGACCCGTGAAGACAGGACCGCGAAACGACACAGGGCCGGCTTCCCATCGGGAGAGCCGGCCCTGTTCGTTCAGGACGGTGCTGGCGCTCAGCCGGCCTTGCGGCGGGTCTGGCGGCCGGAGCTGCGGCCGAGGCCGATGCGCTTGGCGAACTCGGAACGCTGCGCCGCGTAGTTCGGCGCGACCATCGGATAGTCGGGCGGCAGGCTCCAGCGCGCCCGGTATTCGTCCGGCGACATGTTGTAGGTGGAGCGCAGATGGCGCTTCAGCATCTTCAGCTTTTTGCCGTCTTCCAGGCACACGATGTATTCGGGCGTCACCGACTTGCGGATCGGCACGGCGGGCTTCAGAGGCTCCGACGGAATCTCTCGGGGCTGCGTGTTCAGCCCGGTCAGCGACGAGTAGACCGTGTTGATCACCTCGGGAATCTGCTGCGCCGGCAGAACGTTCTTGCTGACATATGCGGAGACGATGTCCGCGGTCATCCGCAGAAGCTCGTTATCGGGCACATCGGCGCGAAGCTGGTCACTCATTGCCATTAGTCCTGATTTTTCATTTTGTCCCTAGCAACCAAGTTGCACAGCGTGATTTGGGTGTCAATATAATTTCGAAAGCAGCGAATTAAGTTATTTGCGATCTGCATGAAGTTACAAGGCGCCGCAAATCAGATGTCCCAGGAAATGGCCGGCCTGGGGCTGCACTGCCCCGCGTTTAGGCATCGTCTAGTGCGAAGAAGCTAGGCAAGACCATGGGAATCGGGCACCGCAACTGACCGATTCGTGGTGTGACACCGAATCGCTCAACATGCTTACTGGCCGTTAACGTCAACGGGCGCGGGAAATAGAGAAACGTTTGTTCTCGGCATGTATCGCGGATCACGCCGTCCTTCCCTGCGCCGGTCCCCCCGCATTCCCTCTTTTGCGGTTCTGTGCCCGGCGCAAAGCCCCTGTGCGTTGTGTCCTTCTGGCGGTTCGGGGCGACATCTGGTAGCTTGCGCGCCGTGCCGCCGTCTCCGCCGGGTCTTCCCGCCGGGCCGGCGCCATTCGTATTCGTGCACGGAGTTTTTCTTTCATGAGCACCATCGCGATCGCGTCCGATCACGCGGGGTACGAGATGAAGGTCCAGATCGCCTCCTGGCTGGCCGGCGCCGGCCACGAGGTGCTGGACCTCGGCTGCAACGGTCCGGAATCGGTGGACTATCCGGATTTCGCCACGGCGCTGGCCGGCGCCATCAACGACGGGCGCGCGGCGCGCGGCGTCTTGATCTGCGGCAGCGGCATCGGTATCAGCATCGCGGCGAACCGCCATCCGGGCATCCGTGCCGCCCTGGTGCATGACGTGACCACCGCCCGCCTCGCGCGCCAGCACAACGACGCGAACGTGGTGGCGCTGGGCGCGCGCATCATCGGCGCGGAGATCGCGAAGGATTGCGTGGACGCCTTCCTGACGACCGATTTCGAAGGCGGTGAACGGCACAGCCGGCGAATCGCCAAGATGGGATGAGACGGCCCTTCACCCGGCCCGTGACTGCTTTCTGAACCAAGGACCTGCCCTGCCATGACCGTGACCAACGCCGACCCCCGCGCCGAGATCGGCCGTTTCTTCGCCGCCTCGCTTGCCGAGACCGATCCCGAACTGGCCCGCGCGGTGCGCGACGAGCTGGTCCGCCAGCAGGAGCAGATCGAGCTGATCGCGTCCGAGAACATCGTCTCGCAGGCGGTGCTGGAGGCCCAAGGCTCGGTCATGACCAACAAGTACGCCGAGGGCTATCCGGGCCGGCGCTACTACGGCGGTTGCGAGTATGTGGACGTGGCCGAGACGCTGGCGATCGAGCGCGCCTGCAAGCTGTTCGGCTGCGGCTTCGCCAACGTCCAGCCGAACTCCGGGTCGCAGGCCAACCAGGCGGTCAACCTCGCCCTGCTCCAGCCGGGCGACACCATCCTCGGCATGTCGCTGGCCGCCGGCGGCCACCTGACCCATGGCGCCGCCCCGAACCTGTCGGGCAAGTGGTTCAAGGCCGTGCAGTACGGCGTGCGCCGTGACGACCACCTGATCGACTTCGACGAGGTCGAGCGTCTGGCCCGCGAGCACAAGCCGAAGCTCATCATCGCCGGCGGCTCCGCCTACCCGCGCGTCCTCGACTACCAGCGCTTCCGCGCCATCGCGGACGAGGTCGGCGCCTACTTCATGGTGGACATCGCCCACTACGCCGGCCTGATCGCCGGCGGCGTCTACCCGAGCCCGTTCCCCTACGCCGACGTGGTCACCACCACCACCCACAAGACGCTGCGCGGCCCGCGCGGCGGCATGGTGCTGACCAACAACGAGGAAATCGCCAAGAAGATCAACTCGGCGATCTTCCCCGGCCTGCAGGGCGGCCCGCTGATGCACGTCATCGCCGCCAAGGCGGTGGCCTTCGCCGAGGCGCTGCGTCCGGAGTTCAAGACCTACGCCAAGAGCGTCCTCGACAACGCCCGCGCCCTGTCGAAGGTGCTGATCGAGGGCGGGCTGGACATCGTGTCCGGCGGCACCGACAGTCACATCGTGCTGGTCGACCTGCGTCCGAAGAACCTGACCGGCAAGGCCGCCGAGGCGAGCCTGGAGCACGCCGGCATGACCTGCAACAAGAACGGCGTCCCGTTCGACCCGCAGAAGCCGATGATCACCTCCGGCGTCCGCCTGGGCAGCCCGGCGGCCACCACCCGTGGCTTCGGCGTGGCCGAGTTCGAGCAGGTCGGCCGTCTGATCGTCGAGACGCTGGACGGTCTGGCCGCCAGCAACTCCGGCGACAACGCGGCGGTCGAGGCGAAGGTGCGGGAAGAGGTGCGCGAGCTGTGCCGCCGCTTCCCCATCTACCCGACGCTGTAATCATCACGACCGACTAAGGGGAAAGGCCGGACATGCGCTGCCCGTTCTGCGGACACGAGGACACCCAGGTCAAGGACTCGCGACCGACCGAGGACAACTCGGCGATCCGCAGGCGGCGGTTCTGCCCCAGTTGCAGCGCGCGCTTCACCACCTTCGAGCGCGTTCAGCTCCGTGAGCTGACGGTGGTGAAGAGCACCGGCCAGCGGGAGCCTTTCGACCGCGAAAAGCTCCTGCGCTCCATGCGCATCGCCCTGCGCAAGCGCCCGATCGACGCCGACCGCATCGACCGGGTGGTGAACAGTCTGGTGCGCCAGCTCGAATCCTCCGGCGAGAGCGAGATCCCGTCGAAGCAGATCGGCGAGATGATCATGGTGGCGCTCCAGACACTCGATCAGGTCGCCTACATCCGCTATGCCTCGGTCTACAAGGACTTCCGCGAGGCGTCGGACTTCAACGAGTTCGTCGAGCAGCTCGCCCCCGAAGCCCAGAACGGCTGAGGGGGCGGGCGGCGCCCATGGCGAAGCAAGCCATCCATCCCGACGACCTCCGCCACATGCGGGCCGCGCTGGCCCTGGCGGCGCGCGGGCTTGGCAACACATGGCCGAACCCGGCGGTGGGCTGCGTCATCGTGCGCGACGGCGTGGTGGTCGGGCGCGGCTGGACCCAGCCGGGCGGACGGCCCCACGCCGAGACGGAAGCCCTGGCCCGGGCCGGTGGGGCGGCGCACGGCGCCACCGCCTATGTGACTTTGGAGCCCTGCAACCATTACGGGAAAACTCCGCCTTGCGCTCTGGCCTTGGTGGAAGCCGGGGTGGCGCGGGTGGTGGTGGCCTGCGGCGATCCCGACCCGCGGGTGGCCGGCGGCGGGCTGGAGCGGCTGCGTGCCGCCGGGATCGCCGTGGACACCGGCGTCTGCGAGGATGCGGCCTGGACGCTCAACGAAGGCTTTTTCCGGCGCATCCAGGACGACCGCCCGCTCTATACGCTCAAGGCGGCAACGACGCTGGACGGGCGCATCGCCACCCACAGCGGCCAATCGCAATGGATCACCGGGCCGACGGCGCGGGCTTGGGGCCATCGGCTGCGGGCCACCCACGACGCGATCATGGTGGGCATCCGCACCGCGCTCGCCGACGATCCGGAACTCACCTGCCGTTTGCCGGGGCTGGGCCATCGTTCGCCCGTGCGCATCGTGGTGGACAGCCGGCTGCGCCTGCCGCTGACCGGGAAGCTGGCCGTGAGCGCGCGGTCCATGCCGACCTGGGTCGTCACGCGGGAGGATGCCGACCCCGCGCGTCTGGCCGTGTTCCAGGACTGTGGAGTCGAGGTCATCCGCGTGCCCGCCGACGCTGCGGGCCTGCCGGATCTGGTCGAGGCGAGCGCCGCCCTGGCCCGCCGTGGCCTGACCCGCGTGCTGGTGGAGGGGGGAGCCACGCTGGCGGCGTCGCTGCTGCGGGCGAATCTGGTGGACCGGCTGGAATGGTTCCGCGCCGCCTCCGTCATGGGCGGTGACGGGCTGCCGGCGGTTCAGGCCTTCGGGGTGGACGGGTTGGAGCGCATGGCGCTGTTCCGCCGGACCGACCTGCGTCCGGCCGGGGAAGACCTCGTGGAAAGCTACGTCCGCCGCGGTTGAGCGGCCCGAGAATCCGCGCCGTCCGGCACCGTGCCGGGCGCAACAGTCCGTTGCGTGCCACGCCGTGCGGATGAATCTTTCACACGATTGAAAACCTGCTAAATTGCCGGCCCATGTTCACCGGAATCATCACCGATGTTGGGCGCGTTCGGGCCGTGGAACGGCAGGGCGACACCCGGTTCACCGTCGAGACCGTCTTCGCTATGGAGACGGTTCCCATCGGCGCGTCCATCGCCAACAACGGCGTCTGTCTGACCGTCGTCGAGAAGGGGCCGGGCTGGTTCGCCGTCCAGGCCTCCGCCGAGACCCTGTCGAAGACGACTCTGGGCGGCTGGGCCGAAGGCACGCGCGTCAATCTGGAGCGGGCGCTCAAGGTCGGCGACGAGCTGGGCGGGCACATCGTGTCCGGTCATGTCGACGGCGTCGCCACCGTGGTCGATGTGCGTCCCGACGGCGAATCCAAGCGTTTCACCTTCGAGGCGCCGGCCGCCCTGGCGAAATACATCGCCTCCAAGGGGTCGGTGGCGCTGGACGGCGTGTCGCTGACGGTGAACGAGGTCGATGGTGCGCGCTTCGGCGTGAACATCATCCCGCACACCCAGGACGCGACGACCTTCGGCGCGCTGAAGGCCGGGGACCGGGTGAACCTGGAAATCGATATGCTCGCGCGGTATGTGGCGCGGCTGGCAGGGCAGGAATGACGTCCGAGTTTCACGAGTATCTGTCGCGCCCCGAGGAGATCCTCGAGGAGGCGCGTCAGGGCAAGATGTTCATCCTTGTCGATGACGAGGACCGCGAGAACGAAGGCGATCTGGTCATCCCGGCCCAGTGCGCGACTCCCGAGGCCGTGAACTTCATGGCCAAGTACGGGCGCGGCCTGATCTGCCTCGCCATGGACCAGAACCACATCGAGCGGCTGCGCCTGCCCTTGATGGCGCAGCAGAACGGCACCCGCCACCAGACCGCCTTCACCGTCTCCATCGAGGCGCGCGAAGGTGTGACGACCGGCATCTCCGCCGCCGACCGCGCCCGCACCATCCAGGTCGCCATCGACCCGGCGGCCGGGCCGGACGCCATCGTCACGCCGGGCCACGTCTTTCCGCTGCTGGCCCGCGACGGCGGCGTGCTGGTCCGCGCCGGCCATACGGAAGCGTCGGTGGACATCGCCCGCATGGCCGGCATGACCGCGGCGGGCGTGATCTGCGAGATCATGAACGACGACGGCACCATGGCCCGCCTGCCGGATCTGGTGAAATTCGCCCAGTTCCACGGGCTGAAGGTGGGCACCATCGCCGACCTGATCGCTTACCGCCGCCGCACCGAGACGATCGTCGAGCAGAAGCTGGCGGCGACGCTGGACAGCCGCTTCGGCGGGCGCTTCCAGATGTACGTCTACGTCAACAAGGTGGCCTACGCGGAGCACATCGCTCTGGTGCGCGGCGACATCTCCGGTGACGAGCCGGTGCTGGTGCGCATGCACGCCCTGTCGGTGCTGGACGACGTGCTGGGCGACAAAAGCGCCGCGCGCGACGGGGAGCTTCAGGCCTCCATGGAGATGATCGCGCGGGAAGGCCGCGGCGTCATCGTCCTGCTGCGCGAGCCGATGGCCAACAGCCTGACCGAATCGGTGCTGGCGCGGTTGGAAGGCCACGACAACCCGACCCCCGCCCTGCGGGATTATGGAGTCGGCGCGCAGATCCTGCTGGACCTGGGCGTGCGCGACATGGTTCTGCTGTCGAACCGCAAGAAGTCCATCATCGGGCTGGAGGGGTACGGCCTGACCGTGCTCGGCCACCGCCCGATTCCCCTGCAAGACCAGTAACGGCCAGCCGAGCGACCCTGAGATGACCGAAAAGCCCCATCTGATGATCGTGGAAGCCCGCTTCTACGAGGACATCGCCGACGAGCTGGTGAAAGGCGCCATCGCCGAGATCGAGAAGGAGGGCGCCACCTACCAGCGCGTCTCGGTTCCGGGATGCCTGGAAATTCCGGCGGCGATCCTGTACGCCCTGCGTTCCATGGACTTCTTCACGGCGCGCAAGCGCTTCGACGGCTATGTCGGGCTGGGCTGCGTGATCCGCGGCGAGACCACCCATTACGACATCGTCTGCAACGAGAGCGCCCGCGGCCTCCAGGACCTCGCGCTGCGCTACGCGCTGGCCATCGGCAACGGCGTGCTGACGGTGGAGAACCGCGAGCAGGCCTGGGCGCGGGCCTCCGTGACCGCCAAGAACAAGGGCGGTTTCGCGGCGCGCGCCTGCCTTGACATGATCGAACTCAAGCGCCAATTCCGCCTCTATCCGCGGTAACCCCGCGGTGCCATTCCTGACAGTAAGAGCATCATGAGCAACGACGACGCGGCTGGCCGCGCGAAACAGAAGCGCGGCTCCCGGAACCGGACGGGTGGCGGATCGGCCAAGGCCCGGCGCAAGGCCGCCCGCCTTGCCGCCGTCCAGGCCCTGTACCAGATCGACCTGAACCAGATCGAACCGACCGGCATCGCCGTGGAATCCGTGATCGGCGAGTTCGTCAATCACCGGCTGGGGGAGGAGATCGACGGCGCGAAGTTCGTCGCCGCCGACCCGCAGCTGTTCGCCGACATCGTTCGCGGCGCCGCGCACCGCCGGGCGGAGGTGGACGGGGTGCTGGCCTCGGCCCTGGAGCCGCGCTACGCGCTGGACCGCCTGGAACTGCTGATGCGCGCCATCCTGCGGGCCGGCGCCTATGAGCTGTTCGTCCACAACGACACGCACCCGCGCATCCTCATCAGCGAATATGTGGACGTGGCCCACGCCTTCTTCGCGGCGCGCGAGCCGGGCATGGTGAACGGCGTGCTCGACCATGTGGCCCGCGCGTTGCGGCCGGACGAACTGGCCCAGCCGGACCCCAGCCGTGACCAGTCCAGAGACCGGTAAGCCGCTCGGCGAATTCGGGCGGATCGACCGCTATTTCAGGCCGCTGGCGTCCGGTTTTCCGGGCGCCCGCGGGCTTGCCGACGACGCCGCCGTGTTCGGCGTTCCGGCGGACCAGGAACTGGTCGTCACCACGGACGCCATGGTGGCGGGTGTCCATTTTTTCCCCGACGACGCGCCTGGCGACATCGCCGCGAAGCTGCTGCGCACCAACCTGTCCGACCTCGCCGCCATGGGCGCGGTCCCCTACGCCTACACGCTGGTCACCGCCCTGCCGAAGACGGTGGGGGAGGACTGGCTGGCCGGCTTCGCCGCCGGTCTGGGCGAGGATCAGGCCCGCTTCGGAATCGCCCTGGCGGGCGGCGACTCGGTCTCGACCTCCGGCCCCATCACCCTGTCGGTGACCGCCTTCGGTCTGGTGCCGAAGGGCGGGGCGGTGCCGCGCTGGGGCGGGCGTCCCGGCGACCGGGTCTATGTCACCGGCACCATCGGCGACGCGGCGCTGGGCCTGCGAATCGCGTACGGCACCCTGGAGGTGGCCGACGACTCGGCGCGCGCCGTGCTGCTCGGGCGCCTGCGGCGTCCCGATCCGCGGACCACGCTGGGGCCGCGTCTGGTCGGGCTGGCGACCGGCGGACTTGACGTCTCCGACGGGCTGGTCGCGGATCTCGGCCATCTGTGTGAGGAATCGGGCTGCGCCGCGGTGCTGGAGTCGGGGCTGGTGCCTCTCTCGGGGGCCGCGAGGTCGGTCATCGGCGGCGATCCGGTGCGTTTCGCCATGGCGCTGACCGGTGGCGACGACTACGAGCTGCTCTTCACCGCCGCGGAGGACGCCGCTCCGGCGCTCGCCACCCTGTCGGCGGAGACCGGGGTGCCGGTGACCGCCATCGGCCATCTCCTGGAGGGGCCGGCGGGCGAGGTCACGGTGACCGACCCGCAAGGGCGGGTTCTCGACCTGCCGACTCGCGGCTGGGACCATTTCTGAGAGCCCCTTCGTCGCGCGACTCCGCTTAACGCAATCGAAAGCAGGGCGGCGCTAGGCTCAATCCGTTCCGTATCCGGGAAGGGATGGGCGTGATCAAGGCCGTCATATTGCTGGTTTTGGGCCTGCTGCTGCTGGGCGGTGCGGGCTTCGGCGGCTGGATGATCTACAACAAGTATTTCGTCGAGCATGAGGAGTCGGCCCCCAAGAAGGAGGAGCCGCCGCCCAAGCCACCCACCGGCTTCGTCCGCATGGCCCCGTTGGTCGTCCCGGCCATCGGCACGCAGAAGGTCGAGCAATTCGTGACCGTGGTCGTCACGCTGGAGGTCGTTCTCGACAAGGTTCCCTTTGTCCAGGCCCGCCAGCCGCTCGTCTACGACCGCTGCCTGTCGGCACTTTATGCGGCCGTGGACGACCGGTCGGTGATGACCGGGAACTTGGTCAACATCATTGCCGTAAAAGAAAAACTCGCCGCCGCGGCCGCGAAAGTCGTGGGCGAGGGCGTGGTGCAAAATGTTCTTGTTCAGGTGGTTACCCAGCGCAATTTGTAACCGTTCTTAAAAAATCCCATCCGAAAGTCAGGAGCGCCTCGGCCAAATCGCCGCGCCTATTCGGGCGTGGCGGCTGTTGCATTGTGCCATTCTCTTCGGCATCCTTTTTGGGAACAACTCGCCCGTCATCCACCTTCGTTTGTACGGGTCGTTTTCACGACAAGGCGGTAATCGGGCCCGAAACCATAAGAATTTGGGGGAACCGATGGCAGCAGCGTTCGTCATCATCATCGTCAGCGGCCTGTTGGCCCTGGCGTATGGGTACTACGCCGGCAAGCAAGTCATGGCGGCCTCCGCCGGGTCCGACCGCATGCAGGAAATCGCAGCGGCCGTGCAGGAGGGCGCCCGAGCCTATCTGAATCGCCAGTACACCACCATCGCCATCGCCGGCGTGGTTCTTCTCATCATCCTCGGCGCCTTTCTCGGCCTGCATGTGGCCATCGGATTCCTGATCGGGTCGGTCCTGTCGGGGGCCGCCGGCTATGTCGGCATGAACGTCTCGGTGCGGGCCAACGTGCGCACGGCCCAGGCGGCGACCCAGGGCTTGGCCCCCGCGCTGGACATCGCCTTCAAGGCGGGGGCGATCACCGGCATGCTGGTGGTCGGGCTGGGTCTGCTCGGGGTGGGCGTCTATTACGGCATCCTGACGATGATCTACCGCGTCACCGACCCAATCGAGGTCCGCGCCGTGCTGGAGGCCCTGGTCGCCCTCAGCTTCGGCGCCTCGCTGATCTCCATCTTCGCGCGGTTGGGCGGCGGCATCTTCACCAAGGGCGCCGACGTCGGCGCCGATCTGGTGGGCAAGGTCGAGGCCGGCATTCCGGAGGATGACCCCCGCAACCCCGCGGTGATCGCGGACAATGTCGGCGACAACGTCGGCGACTGCGCCGGTATGGCCGCCGACCTCTTCGAAACCTACGCCGTCACCATCGTCGCCACCATGCTGCTGGCGGCGATTTTCTTTTCGGGCGAGGTGATCCGCCTGCTGCTCGTCTACCCGCTGGTCATCGGCGCGGTCTGCATCGCCGCCTCCGTCGCCGGCACCTTCTTCGTGAAGCTGGGCAGCAACAACAACATCATGGCCGCCCTCTACAAGGGGCTGGCCGCCACCGCCGGCATCTCGCTGGTGCTGATCCTGATCGTGACCGCGATCATGTTCGGCTTCACCCGGCCCATACCTCTGAACGGCGGCGGCTACGTCACCGGCGGCAACCTGTTCGTCTCGTCCCTGGTCGGGTTGGGTGTGACCGGCCTGCTGGTGTGGATCACCGAATACTACACCTCCACCGCCTTCCGCCCGGTGCGCAGCGTCGCCCGCTCGTCGGAGACCGGGCACGGCACCAACGTGATCCAGGGGCTGGCGGTGTCGATGGAGGCGACGGCGCTTCCGGTCCTGGTCATCTGCGTCGGCATCATCATCGCCTACGGGCAGGCCGGCATTTTCGGCATCGGCATCGCGGCGACGACCATGCTCGCCCTGGCCGGCATGGTGGTGGCCCTGGATGCCTACGGCCCGGTGACCGACAACGCCGGCGGCATCGCGGAAATGGCCGACATGCCGAAGGACATCCGGGTGACGACCGACGCGCTGGACGCCGTCGGCAACACCACCAAGGCGGTGACCAAGGGCTACGCCATAGGCTCCGCCGGTCTCGCCGCTCTGGTGCTGTTCGCCGCCTATGTGCAGGATCTGAAGCACTATTTCCCGAACGTGGCGGTCGAGTTCCGGCTGGACGATCCCTATGTGGTCGTCGGGCTGCTGATCGGCGGCCTGCTGCCCTATCTGTTCGGGGCGATGGGCATGACCGCGGTCGGCCGTGCCGCCGGATCGGTGGTCGTGGAGGTGCGCCGCCAGTTCCGCGAGATCAGCGGCATCATGGAGGGCACCGCCAAGCCGGACTATGGCCGCGCGGTGGACATGCTGACCCGTGCCGCGATCAAGGAAATGGTCATCCCGTCGCTGCTGCCCGTCCTGGCGCCGGTGGTGCTGTACATCGTCATCGCCGCCATCGCCGGTCAGGCCCAGGCCTTCGCCGCTTTGGGCGCCATGCTGCTGGGCACCATCGTAACGGGCATCTTCGTGGCCATCTCGATGACGTCGGGCGGTGGCGCCTGGGACAACGCCAAGAAGTACATCGAGGAGGGGAACCACGGCGGGAAGGGCTCCGACGCGCACAAGGCGGCGGTGACCGGCGATACCGTCGGCGACCCGTACAAGGACACCGCCGGTCCGGCGGTCAACCCGATGATCAAGATCACCAACATCGTGGCGATCCTGCTGCTGGCGATCCTCGCCCAGATCGGCTGAGCTCAAGCCGGCGGATTGCCGACCGGTTCGGCAGCAAAAGAAAAGCCCCGCGGAAGCGGGGCTTTTCGTGTCTCGCAAGGCTTCCTGGCGTCAGCGGCCTGGACCGCGGTTGCGCGAATCCTTGGCGGAGAAGCGCCCGACGTTGCCGAGCATCTGTTCCAGAAGACTGAGCTCACGGCCGGCGGTGGGGGTGCTGCGATCGACGATGTCGATTTGCTGCCCGTCGGTGGCGTCGAGCTGCTTCATCTCCGTCACCACGCCTGCGTCATCGAAATGCACGACGACGACACGGCGCTCCATCACGCTCGGTTGGAAGAAGGCGAGCTTCTCCGTCTTCTGACCGATGTAGTACCAGACATTCTGGTCGAAGGTTCCCACGGAGGTCGGCGTGCCGAGGATGTCCGCCACATCCTCACGACGCGACTGGCCGGCCTTGATCTCGGCGACGCGGTCGGGGTCCGCCATGTTGCCGCGGGTCGCCACGGTGGGCGAGCACGCGGAGACGGCGAGTCCCAGAAAGGCGAAGGCGCACAGCGCCGAAGGAATCGATCTCGTCATGGTGCTCAGGCTATGATGACGCGGGCGGACCGCCGGACCCTTGCGGCAGGCCGGACTCCGCCCGCAATGCCGGGACAATCGCATCGCGCGGTTTGTCCTGTCAACGAAACTCCGAGCGAGAGAGAAACCGTGCTTGACCGCCTGTTCCGGCGCCGGCGTGAAGCCCGCGCCGCCGCCGATTTCTATCTCACCATCGCGGCGCAGGCCCGCCGGCCGGCCTTCTACCGTGACCTTGGCGTTCCCGACACGCTGGACGGCCGCTTCGACATGGTGGTGCTTCACGTCTTCTTGGTGATGCGCCGCCTGAAGGGGCAGGGGGCCGCCGCGGCGGACCGCTCGCGCCTGCTCTTCGAGGCGATGATCGACCATTTCGAGAAGTCGCTGATGGAGCAGGGGGTGGGCGACAGCGGAGTCGGTCGGCGCATCAAGACCATGGCCCGCGGCATCGCCGGTCGGATCGAGGTCTACGACCGCGCGCTTGCTGACGAGAATGACGCGGCGCTGCAGGTCGCGCTCGACAACAATGTCTATGGCACCGCGTCGGAGGTGCCGCCGCAACGGCTGGCCGTCCTGGCCGGCTATGTCCGGCGCGAGGCCGCCGGGTTGGAGGCGCAGTCGTTGGAGTCGCTCATGGCCGGGGAGGTCCGCTTCGGTCCGCCGCCCGGCGCCGGGATGGATTGACCGACTCCGCCGAGTCTCTTCCTGCGAGTCTCTTCTTCTATGGGGCTCGCCAATTGGACTTGCCTTTCCCGGCGTCCGGATTCATCTGACAGTGAGACGAAGGCGCCCGCCGCAGAACGGGCGCCGTGACAAGGAATTGCCTGACATGCGCAACACGACTCCGCCTTCCGCCGGTCCCGCTTCGGAATTCTCGCGCATCGTCCGCGCCGACGCCGTCCACCGCGATGGCGATCTGGTGGAAACCATCGAGGCGACGGAAGCCGAGCGCAAGGCGCTGGCCGAGCGGTTCGAATTGGAGGGAATCGGGCGCTTGACCGCCCGGGTCCGCCTGCGCTCCGTGCGCGGCGGCGAGATGGTGCGCGTCGAAGGGGAACTGGAAGCCGACGTGGTTCAGACCTGCGTCATCACGCTGGAGCCGGTGCCGGCCCATGTTTCCGACCGCTTCGGCGCGCTGTTCGCTCCGGAGTCGCTGGTTCCCAGCGAGGAAGACGAGATCGAGATCGACCCGAACATCGCCGAGGAGGACATCCCGGAGGCCATGACCAACGGGCGCATCGACATCGGCGAATTGACCGCCCAGCATTTGTCCCTGGCGCTCGACCCCTATCCTCATGCAGAAGGCGTGGCGTTCGACGGATACAGCGAAGGCGAAGAGGAGGAGGAGGCTGCGGCCCCCACCGATGATGATGCCGGCGCCGATCCGGAGAAGCCGAACCCGTTCGCCGTACTGGAACGTCTGAAACGACAGAATTGAGGGCGGAACGGGCTTGCCCTTCGGGGGCAATTGCCGTATTGAATGCCGCTCGCGTCAGGCGGCCCCTCTTCGGGCCGCCTTTTACAATGAAGAGAGTTTACGGCCATGGCTGTTCCGAAGAAGAAGACCTCCAAGTCGCGCCGCAACATGCGTCGCTCGCACCACGCTCTCCCGACCTCGTCCTACGCCGAGTGCTCGAACTGCGGCGAGCTGAAGCGCCCGCACCATGTCTGCGGCTCTTGCGGTCACTACGACCAGCGCGAAGTGGTTCAGAGCGCTCCGGCGGCCTGATGGCGGTTTGGTTGGCCGCCCTACGTCCTAGCCAGGGAGCCTGTCCGCGGTGAGCCAGCGCCTGACCATTGCCCTTGATGCCATGGGCGGTGACAAAGGACCCGACATGGTGATTGCCGGGGCGGATATCGCCCGCGAGCGTCACCCGCAGGTGCATTACCTGCTGTTCGGGGACACCGCCCGCATCGAGCCGCTGCTCGCGCAGCGGCCCGCCTTGAGAGCGGTGGCCGAGGTGCGCCACACCCCGGACGCCGTGGCCGGCGACGCCAAGCCGTCGGTCGCGTTGCGCGCCGGACGCCAGTCGAGCATGCGTCTCGCCATCGACTCGGTGGCGAGCGGGCAAGCCGCCTGCGTGGTCTCCGCCGGCAACACCGGCGCGCTCATGGCCATGGCCAAGTTCGTGTTGAAGACGATTCCCGGGATCGACCGTCCGGCCATCGCCTCCTTCTTCCCGACCCTGCGGGGGGAGAGCGTCATGCTCGACCTCGGCGCCAACACCGAATGCCAGCCCGAAAACCTTGTGCAGTTCGCCGTGATGGGCGCGGTCTTCGCGCGCACCGCGCTGAACCTGTCCGAGCCGACCATCGGCGTGCTGAACATCGGTTCGGAAGAGGTGAAGGGCAACGAGGTGGTGCGCGCCGCCGCGACCCGTCTGCGCGAAATGCCGCTGCCGGGGCGTTTCCATGGATTCGTCGAGGGCAACGACATCGCCACCGGTACGGTGGACGTGATCGTGACCGACGGTTTCACCGGCAACGTCGCCCTGAAGACCGCCGAAGGCACGGCGAAGCTCTTCACGGAGTTCCTGCGCCGGACGTTCCAGTCCTCCTGGACGGCGCGTCTCGGCTATCTGCTGGCCCGCGGGGCCTTCAAGCGGTTGAAGCAGCGCACCGATCCGCGCCGCTACAACGGCGCCATGTTCCTGGGCCTGCGCGGCGTCTGCGTGAAGAGCCACGGGGGCACCGACGCCATCGGGTTCGCCAACGCCATCGGTGTGGCCTGCAATCTGGCGGCAAACGGTTTCAACGACCGAATCAAGGAAGAGATGCAGCGTCTCGCCGACGCCAAGCCTCTTCCCGACACGAAGGCGGCGGCGGTCTAACATCATGGTCAAGCGTTCCCGAGTTCTCGGCTGCGGTTCCTACCTCCCGGCCAACGTCGTCACGAATCGCGATCTCGAAGCCCGCGTGGACACCTCGGACGAATGGATCGTCCAGCGCACCGGCATCAAGTCGCGCCACATCGCCGCCGACGGGGAACTGACCTCCGACCTCGCCATCGCCGCGGCGACCCGTGCGCTGGAGCATGCCGGGGTGGACGCCGCCAGCATCGACTGCATCGTGCTGGCGACGACGACTCCGGACAACACCTTCCCGGCGACCGCGACGAAGGTGCAGGCGGCGCTGGGGACCAAGGGCTTTGCGCTGGACATCCAGGCGGTGTGCGCCGGCTTCGTCTACGCCATGTCGATCGCTGACAACTTCATCCGCATCGGGCAGGCCAACCGCGCCCTGGTCATCGGCGCGGAGACCTTCTCCCGCCTGCTCGACTGGAAGGACCGCACCACCTGTGTGCTGTTCGGCGACGGCGCCGGAGCCGTGGTGATGGACGGCTACGACGCCGCCGGGACGTCGGCGGACCGTGGCGTGCTGTCCACCCACCTGCATTCGGACGGCGCCCAGTACGGGCTGCTCTACGTCGATGGCGGCCCGTCGACCACCGGCACGGCCGGGCATGTGCGGATGAACGGCCAGGACGTGTTCCGCCACGCTGTCAGCAAGCTGTCCTCGGTCGTCGAGGAGGCTCTGGCGGCCAACGGCCTGGAGCCGTCGGCGGTGGACTGGCTGGTGCCGCATCAGGCCAACCAGCGGATCATCGACGGCATCGCCCGCAAGCTGAAGCTGCCGTCCGACAAGGTCGTGCTGACGGTGGACCGCCACGGCAACACCTCCGCCGCTTCGATCCCGCTGGCTCTGTGCGAGGCGGTGCATGACGGCCGCGTGAAGCGGGGCGACCTGATCCTGATGGAGGCCATCGGCGGTGGCCTGACCTGGGGCGCCGCGATGGTGCGCTGGTAAGCGGCGCACCCGCTTCGTTTTTCCGCAGAGTGGCGTTTGCTGCGCTGCTCACAACGACGCGATCCAAGCTTTTGAATTGACCGGGTTCTTTCCCCGGATTACGGTTTTTCCCCTATGGTTTCGGGGGGGAAGCGAACCATGTCACAGAACACCGTCACCCGCGCGCAGCTCAGCGAAGCGGTCTACCAAGAGGTCGGCCTGTCGCGCAACGAATCCGCCGATCTGGTCGAAAGCGTCCTGGAGGAGATCTCCGACGCCCTGGCCCGCGGCGAGATGGTCAAGATTTCGTCCTTCGGCAGTTTCCAGATCCGGCAGAAGGGGCAGCGGGTCGGCCGCAACCCGAAGACCGGTGAAGAGGTTCCGATCCTGCCCAGGCGCGTCCTGGTCTTCCGGGCGAGCCACGTTCTGAAGAACCGCATCAACGAGGTTGTCGAGGCGGAAGAAGCCGAGGCGCAGCGCGTGAAGGCGGTCTCCTGATCCGCCGCAAGAACCGGCCGACAACAAGGGTTTCCCGGATATGAAGGCGCGCGGCACCACGAAGTCCGCCACGGCGTTCCGCACGATCAGCGAGGTGTCGTCCGACCTGGACGTGCCGCAGCATGTGCTGCGTTTCTGGGAAGGCAAGTTCCAACAGCTCCGTCCGCTCAAGCGGGGTGGAGGGCGGCGCTACTACCGGCCGGAAGATGTCGACCTGCTGCGGCAGATTCAGAATCTGCTGTATGGCGAGGGCTACACGATCAAGGGTGTCCAGCGTCTTCTCAAGGACGGGAAGGTGGACGACGACCCGGATACCCGGAGGAGGCTGGAGGACGGGCCGGATGAATTGGATATCCCCGCCACCGTCGAGGCCGTTCCCAACGAAGCGGCCATGGCCTCGCTCGACGGGGAGGA
Source organism: Azospirillum brasilense (assembly GCF_003349955.1). Classification (GTDB taxonomy): domain Bacteria; phylum Pseudomonadota; class Alphaproteobacteria; order Azospirillales; family Azospirillaceae; genus Azospirillum; species Azospirillum brasilense_B. The sequence goes on along the minus strand of NZ_QLKQ01000002.1, from coordinate 54,685 downwards.
GGGCGCTCCGATCGTTGCGCTCGACGGCCTGTCGGACACCATCCGGCAGGCCATCGCCCAGGCGCTCGACGAGTTGAGGGAGGCGCGCCTTTTGCTCGCCGTGGGAGAGGAAAAAGAAATTCGAGAGGTGTGAAAAAAAGTGAACTGTAGCGCTTGCGTTGGACCAAGGTCCCGGCTATAGTCCCGCTCCCTTCCAGAACGAAGGGCGGTCCGTCGAACGGAGCGTAGCGCAGCCTGGTAGCGCATCAGACTGGGGGTCTGGGGGTCGCAGGTTCAAATCCTGTCGCTCCGACCAATGTTCTGGAAGATGAAAAGGCCTTGGAGCTGATCGGCTCCAAGGCCTTTTCTTTTGCTGTTCTCCAAAGGCCGGCTTGCGGAAGCCGCCGGGCCTCTGTTGGAGAGGCCCGGCGGTGTTCCGTTGCCATGCGGGTCCGTTCAGGCGGCGTTTTCCGATGCGGCCACGGCCTCGTCGGTGGCGGCGTCCTGCTGGTTCATCTTGCGCCGTTGCGCGGCCATGTCGATCAGGGCGGTGCGCAGCGCCGGATGGCGGGCGGTGAACTGGTTGAAGTCGCGCCGCTCCAGCACCTGGAACTGGCAGTAGTCGACCGCGGCGACGTCGGCGTTGCGCCGCTGGCCGCTCAGCAGCGCCATCTCGCCGAACATCGTGCCGGCGCCCAGGCGGATGGTCTGGCCGTCCATCAGCACCTCCACGGCGCCGGAGGAGATGAAGTACATGGCGTTGGCGCGGTCGCCCTTGCGGATGATCCGCTCGCCGGGCACCGCCGACTTGGGCCGGAACAGCATCATCAGCCGCTCCTGCTCGTGCGCGTCCAGCAGGGACAGCACGGGGAAGGTCTTGGCCAGCGCCTGGATCTGCAGGTCGTGCTCCTGTTCGCGCTCCTCCGCCTGATGGCGGGCGTCGGCGAGGCTGCTCTGCAACTGCTCGAACTGCTCCCAGCCATAGGGCGGAACGCCGGCGGGCCGCTTGGCCTGGAGATGCTTGCGCAGCGCCGCGACGGCCGCGAAGACCGCCGGGTTCAGCGTGATCGACAGCAGGGCGCCGGCCAGCACGAGGTCGCGCCCTTCCTCCGGCAACAGGCCGAGCGACAGGCCCAGCCCGACGAGGATGAAGGAGAATTCGCCGATCTGCGCGAGGCTGGCGGACACCGCCAGACCCATGCCCACCGGGAAGCGCAGCAGGATCACGATGCCGAAGGCGATCAGCGACTTGCCGACCACGATCAGGGCCACCACGGCAATCACCGCCAGCGGGTCGCGCAGCAGGATCGACGGGTCGAACAGCATGCCGACCGACACGAAGAACAGAACGGCGAAGGCGTCCTGCAACGGCATCGAATCGGTGGCCGCCTTGTGGCTGAAGCGGGACTCGTTCAGCACCACGCCGGCGAAGAAGGCGCCGAGCGCGAAGGACACGCCGAACAGCACCGCCGAGCCGTAGGCGACGCCGAGCGCGATGGCGAGGACGGACAGGGTGAACAGCTCGCGCGAGCCGGTGCGCGCCACGTTGGTCAGGATCACCGGGACGACGCGCGGGCCGAGCACGATCGCCAGAACGGAGAAGGCCGCGACCTTGCCCAGCGTGAGCGCCAACGTCAGCCAGATCGGACCGTCCGAGCCGGCGCCATGGTCCCCAGCGGCGCCTCCTGCGGCGCCCGGCGCGTGGCCGCCCAGGACTTCCGCCAGGGCCGGCAGCAGCACGAGCGCCAGGACCATCGCGAGGTCCTCGACGATCAGCCAGCCGACCGCCACGCGGCCTTCGGCGGTGTTCAGCATGTCGCGCTCTTCCAGGGCCTTCAGCAGCACGACCGTGCTCGCCACCGACAGGCTGAGGCCGAGCACGAGACCGGCGCCGAGGCTCCAGCCCCACAGCCAGGCCAGCCCGACGCCCAGCGCGGTGGCGAGGCCGATCTGGCCGACCGCTCCGGGAATTGCGATCTTCCGGACGGCCAGCAGGTCCGAGGGCGAGAAATGGAGACCGACTCCGAACATCAGAAGAATGACGCCGATCTCGGCCAGCTGGGCGGCCAGGGCACCGTCGGCGACGAATCCCGGCGTGAAGGGACCGATGATGACGCCGGCGAGCAGATAACCGACGAGGGGAGGCAAGCGAACGCGGTCGGCGAGGTATCCGAAGATGAAGGCCAACCCGAATGCGATGGCGATCATTGAAATAAGCGGGACGTCATGGGACATGCGAAAATCCTGGCTGCATCGGCGCGATGCCGCATAGTACGGATTTCGTCGGCCCGTGTGGGCGGTGTTGTCGGAATTTTTTCCCGCCCCACCCTTGCTTTTTCGGGAACTGAAATGCGATTTGCGCGAATTTCCCTCAATTGCCCAGTGATTCGGCTGAGTCGGGGAAACGCGGTGTGACCTTGCTGGCCCGCCGACATCAAGGGGTGGATAAGCGGGGCGGGGCCGCTATGCTTCGCCGGGCGACGGTGAGGTGAGGAGCATGGCGAGCAAAAGACGCAAGGCATCCAGGAAGGCGGGCCGGGGTCGTCCGGGGACGGGGCGCCCGCTGGCGGGCGACTCGATGGTTCTGGAGGGGCGGGCGGGGCGGCCGCCGGTCCGGACGGCTCCCACGGCGCGCGGCCGGAGCGTGGCGAAGCGCGCCCTGTCCCTGGACGGTGACTCGGGAGCCTTTCTCGGACCCGAGCAGCAGTACCTGCTAAAAAAGCGCCAGGAGGTCGAGCGGCGCGAGGCCCGGTTGCGGCGGTCCGTGGCCGTGGTCGTGGTGGTGATCGCCGTCGCCGTCGCGGCGGGACTGTTCTGGCTGTTCCGCGGACTGTGAGCCGCAAGGCGCCCGCGCCCGCGATGGAGCGCGGGCGCGGCGCGATGCGCGTCAGGACCCCAGGCGGCGGCGCAGGAGCGACAGCGGCTGGGGGTCGTCCAGCGACGGCTGGAACGCGACGGTGATCTCCGTCAGGGCGTGCGCCCAGCTCTCCGGGTTGGTGTTTTCCGGCGCCTCGGCGGAGGTGAAGCCGGTGCGCAGGAGGAAGCGGTACTGGTCGGGGATGACGTGCCCGACCGCCCGGATCTCGCCGCCGTAGCCGTAGCGCTCCCGCAGCTCGCGCGCGGTGGAGAAGCCGCGGCCGTCGCGGAACTTCGGAAACTCGATCGCCACCAGCGCGAAGCGGTCCAGGTCCGGGGCGATGGCCGGGGCCAGCGTTCCGCTCTTGACCCGGACGCCGAGCGCCGCGTTGCGCCCGTCGAAGCTCGCGCGCTCCGCCTGCCAGCGCTCGAAGGTGACGACGGCGGGGCGGTCGGCGGGAACCGGTTCGCCGTCGGCGACTGCGACCCAGTCGTCCTCGACGATGCGGCCGTCCTTAATGAGCGGCATAGACTCTCTCCTTGAACGGGCCGTGGCCGACTCGCTTCAGCGTGTCGATGAAGCGCTCCCCGTCGTGCCGGTTGGACAGATAGACCTCGACGATGGCTTCGATGGCGTCCACCGTCTCGTCGGCGGTCACCGCCGGGCCGAGGATGTCGCCGATCGCCGTGGTCAGGGTCGGGTCGCCGCCGACGGTGATCTGGTAGAACTCCTCGCCCTTCTTATCCACGCCGAGGATGCCGATGGCGCCGACATGGTGGTGGCCGCAGGCGTTGATGCAGCCGCTGATCTTGATGCCCAGCTCGCCGATGAGCTGCTGCCGCGCCGGATCGGCGAAGCGGGCCGAGATGGCCTGGGCCAGCGGGATCGAGCGGGCGTTGGCCAGCGCGCAGTAGTCGAGGCCGGGGCAGGCGATGATGTCGCCGATCAGCCCGGCGTTCGGTGTGCCCAGCCCGTTGGCCTCCAGCGCCGTCCACAGGGTGAACAGCTCGTCCTGCCGGACATGGGCCAGAACGAGGTTCTGGGCGTGGCTGACGCGGAGTTCGCCGAAGCTGTGCGCGTCGGCCAGATCGGCGATCAGCTCCATCTGCTCCGACGTGGCGTCGCCGGGGATGCCGCCGGCGGGCTTCAGCGAGATGGTGGCGGCGGCGTAGCCGGGGACCTTGTGGGCCAGCACGTTGACCGCCACCCAGCGGGCGAAGTCCGGGTTCGCCGACTTGGCGGCCTGGAAGGACTCCGGCTCGTCGGTCAGCGTCTCATAGGCCGGGCCGCCGAAGCGGCGGCGGATCTCGTCTACGACCTCCGGGGCGAGGCGGTATTTCGGACCGCGCAGGCGGGCGAACTCCTCCTCCACCTCCTGGGTGAACTTCTCCTGGCCCAGCTCGTGGACGAGGATCTTGATGCGCGCCTTGTAGATGTTGTCGCGCCGGCCGTACTGGTTGTAGACGCGCAGGATGGCTTCGAGATAGGCGACGAAGTCCTCCTCCGGCACCCAGTCGCGGATCAGCTTGCCGATGAAGGGCGACCGGCCGAGGCCGCCGCCGACATAGAAGGTGAAGCCGACCTCGCCCCGCTCGTTGCGCTTGGCGAAGACGCCGACGTCATGGACGCGGATGGCCGCGCGGTCGGCGTCCGACCCCATGATGGCGATCTTGAACTTGCGCGGCAGGAAGGTGAATTCGGGGTGCAGGGTCGTCCATTGCCGCAGGATCTCGGCGTAGACGCGCCCGTCCACCACCTCGTCCCGCGCCGCGCCGACGAACTGGTCGGTGGTGACGTTGCGCACGCAGTTGCCGCTGGTCTGCAGCGCGTGCATGTCCACCTCGGCCAGCTCGTGCAGGATCGCCGGGGTGTCCTCCAGCTTGATCCAGTTGAACTGGAGATTCTGCCGGGTGGTGAAGTGGCCGTAGCCCTTGTCGTACTTGCGCCCGATCTCGGCCAGCTTGCGGAGCTGCCGCGCGGTCAGGACGCCGTAGGGAACGGCGATGCGCAGCATGTAGGCGTGGAGCTGGAGGTAGAGGCCGTTCATCAGCCGCAGGGGCTTGAACTCGTCCTCCGTCAGCTCGCCGGACAGGCGGCGCTCGACCTGGGCGCGGAACTGCTCCACGCGCTCCGCGACGAAGCGGCGGTCGATGTCGTCGTAGCTGTAGACCCCGGCGTTGCGGCCGGGCGCGATGTGGTTCATAGAACTCGCCCTTGTCAGAAAAGTGGCCGCCCGGTTCAGGCCGCAGCCTGCTTGCCGAGATCGATGCGGACGGTGGGGCCGAGCGCCCGAATGCGCTCCCGTGTCTTGACCGGCACCCGCTGCCCGTCCACGACGCGCAGGTCGAAGGCGTAGACGTCCACGGCGAACTGCTCGCCCTCCGCCTTGGTCTTGGCGGCAGCAAGGGCCGTTTCGGCCGCCGCGGCGTCCTCGAACAGGGCGGCGGCGTCCAGACGCTCCACCCAGCCGAGGCCGGGGCCGGGGGCGAGGAAGATCACCTCGCCATCGCGCAGGCGGTTGGCGGTGATGGCCTTCAGCACCGCCTCGTTCCTGGACTTATCACTCAACGCCATGCCTTCAACTCCTAACACGAACGCTCACGCCGACACGGCGGTGGGAAACGGGTTCTGGCCGGTGGTCTGCTGCCACGCGCCGATCAGGGCGCGCAGCCGCACGACCTCGCCGACCACGACGATCGCGGGGCGCTTGGCCTGTAGCCGCACGACGTCCCGGGCGCAATGGGCAAGATTGGTCTCGATGACGCTCTGCGCCTCGGTGCTGGCGCTCGACACGATGGCGACCGGGGTCATCGGCGGCTTGCCGGCGGCTTCGAGCCGCTCGGCGATGGTCCCGATGGTGCCCAGCGCCATATAGAACACCAGCGCGCCGGGCAGCCGCGCCAGGACGTTCCAGTCCAGGTCGGCGGGCAGACCGCCGGCCTTGTCGTGGCCGGTGACGAAGGTCGCCGTGGTGCCGAAGCCGCGGTGGGTCACCGGGATGCCGGCGTAGGCCAGCCCGCCGATTCCCGCGGTCACGCCCGGCACCACGCGGAAGGGAATCTCCGCCTCGGCCAGCGCCAGGCATTCCTCGCCGCCGCGCCCGAAGACGAAGGGGTCGCCGCCCTTCAGCCGCAGCACCCGCCGGCCTTCGCGCGCCAGCTCCACGAGCCGCGCGTTGATCGCCTCCTGCTTGGGGGAGGGGTGGCCGGCGCGCTTGCCCATGTCCACCAGAAGAGCGTCGGGGTTGGCGGCCTCCAGGATGCCGCCGCCGACCAGCGCGTCGTGGACGATGGCGTCGGCCTCGCCCAGCGCCTTGGCGGCCAGCAGGGTCAGCAGGCCCGGTTCGCCGGGGCCGGCCCCGGCCAGCCAGACGCTGCCCGGTTCGAAGGCGGGCAGGCGGGACAGAAGAGTCCGCGAAAGAAGAGTTGATGCGATCATGGCAGCCATCCTTTGGCGGCGATCAGATCCCGGCAGGCGCGCAGCACCTCGGGTCCCTTGGCGCCCGTGGCGCGCAGGCGGTCGCGGAGCGCGGCGAGTTCCGCCAGCCGGTCCGCCCAGACGGCGGGGAACAGGGTCTCCAGCCGTTCGCGGAGCACCTGGGCCAGGGCAGGGCTCCGGCCGCCGGTGGAGACGGTGATGAGAAGGTCGCCGCGCCGTATCACAGACGGCGCGTGGAAATCACAGAACGGAATCACATCCTCGACATTGACCAGGATGTTGCGATCACGCGCCTGACGGGCCAGCGTCTCCGCGGCGGGGTCGTCGATGCCGACGACGAACAGCACCTGCACGCCCTCCAGGTCGGCGGGCGAGGGCAGGGCGCGGCGCAGGGCGGCACCCGCGAGGGCGATCAATTCCGCATCCGGTTCCGGTGAATAGACCATTGGCACCGCGCCGCCCTCCCGCAGCTGAGCGAGACGGCGCTTCGCCAACGGCCCCTGGCCGACCAGCGCGATCCGCACATGCGTCGGGTCGAGCGCGACCGGGATCACCGCGGCCACCCGAAATACACACCGAAGGTATCGTGAAATGACATCATGGGCGCATTTAAGCGCGATGGCGGGGTGCAATCAACAGATTTCACAAACTCGCTTAAACCTATAATACATGTAGACAATGTATATGCATTGCAACGCCGTGAAACTGGTGTTAATGTGCAATTCAGAACAAATACTCCACTTCGTGGATAGGCAATTAGGTCATGCTTGATGGACTTGCCCAGGCTGTGAAACGCGACCGCGTGGCCGATCTGACCGAACGTTACGGTCGGCTGGACGGGGCGGTGCTTCTGAACGCCCTTCTGCGTGATGAATTCGACGGCCGCGTTGCTGTGGTTTCGTCCTTCGGAACGGAATCTGCGGTGCTGCTCGCCTTGGCGGCGGAGGCCGACCCGTCCTTCCCGGTTCTCTTCGTCGACACCGGAAAGTTGTTCGGGGAAACGCTGCGCTACCGCGACAAGCTGGTGTCCGCGCTCGGCCTGACCGGCGTGCGCACGATCGGCCCGACCGGCGCGGATCTGACGGCGGAGGACCCCGATGGGCTGCTGTTCACCCGCTCGCACGACGCCTGTTGCCATCTGCGCAAGACGGTGCCGCTGGACCGCGCGCTGGAGGGGTTCGACGCCTGGGTGACCGGGCGCAAGCGCTTCCAGGCATCGACGCGCGCCGCCCTTCCGCTGTTCGAGGCGGAGGAGGGCACGGGCCGCATCAAGATCAACCCGCTCGCCCATTGGGACCGCGAGCGGATCGACCAGGAATTCGCGCGGCGCAACCTGCCGCGCCACCCGCTCGAGGCCGACGGCTTCCTGTCCATCGGCTGTTTCACCTGCACCGAGCGTGTCGCTCCCGGTGCGGATCCGCGGTCGGGCCGCTGGGCCGGAACCGCCAAGACCGAATGCGGCATTCACACCTTCAAGAAGACCGGAACCGCACAATGACCGCCGATCTCGATTACCTTGAGAGCCAGAGCATCTACATCCTCCGCGAGGCCTACAACCGCATCGACAAGCTGGCTCTGCTGTGGTCGATCGGAAAGGACAGCAACGTCCTGCTCTGGCTCTGCCGCAAGGCGTTCTTCGGGCGTGTTCCGTTCCCGGTCGTCCAGCTCGACACCGCGATGGAGTTGCAAGAGGTCTATGACTTCCGCGACCGCATCGCCGGGGAGTGGGACCTCGACCTGCGGGTGGAGCAATGCCCGCCGGAAGCGGACATGGACCAGACCCTGCCGCCGCTGACCCGCGCCGCCGCCCGCAAGACGGAGGGGCTGAAGAACCTCCTGCGCACCGGCAAGTACCAGGGGATCATGGTCGGCATCCGGCGCGACGAGCAGGCGACCCGCGCCAAGGAGCGCGTCTTCTCCCCGCGTTCGCTGGAAGGCGACTGGGACGTGAAAGACCAGCCGGCGGAGTTCTGGGACCATTACAAGACCCGCTTCGACGAAGGCACCCATGTCCGCATCCACCCGCTGCTGCATTGGACCGAACTGGACATCTGGCGCTACTCCAAGCGCGAGGGGATTCCCATCGTGCCGCTGTACTTCGCCAAGGACGGCAAGCGCTACCGCTCGCTGGGCGAGAAGAACATCACCTTCCCGGTGGACAGCACCGCCGGCACCATCGACGAGATCATCGCCGAACTGGTCGTGACCCGCATTCCGGAGCGCGCCGGCCGCGCCATGGACAACGAGGCCGAGGACAGCTTCGAGCGCCTGCGCAGCTCGGGCTACATGTAAGAAGCGGGGATTGGGACCATGGACATCCGGAACGAACTGAACGGCCAGCTCCGCATCGTCATCGTCGGCCATGTCGACCACGGCAAGTCGACGCTGATCGGGCGCCTGCTGAACGACACCGGCAGCCTGCCCGACGGCAAGGTGGAGCAGGTCCACGAGATGAGCCGCAAGCGCGGCATGCCCTTCGAATGGGCCTTCGTGATGGACGCGCTCCAGGCCGAACGCGACCAGGGCATCACCATCGACACCACGCAGATCCACTTCAAGACGGAACAGCGCCCCTACGTCATCATTGACGCGCCGGGCCACACCGAGTTCCTGAAGAACATGGTGACCGGCGCCTCCCAGGCCGACGCCGCCCTGCTGGTGATCGACGCCGCCGAGGGGGCCTTGGAGCAGTCGCGCCGCCACGCCTTCCTGCTGCACCTGCTGGGCGTGCGGCAGGTGGCCGTCGCTGTCAACAAGATGGACCGCGTCGATTTCGACCAGTACCGGTTCGAGGCGGTGTCCCAGGAGATCCGCGCCTATCTGGCGGAACTCGGCCTGCACACCTCCACTGTGATCCCGATCGCGGCGCGCCACGGTGACAACATCGTCAGCCGCTCCGACAAGGCGCCCTGGTACGAGGGGCCGACCGTGGTGGAGGCGCTGGACGCCTTCCGTCCGCAGCAGGCGCCGACCGAACTGCCGCTGCGCTTCCCACTGCAGGACGTCTACAAGCCCGACGACCGCCGCATCCTGGCCGGCCGCATCGAGAGCGGGCGCCTGCGCGTCGGCGACACGCTGCGCTTCTCGCCGACCGGCGCCACCGCCACGGTGGTCAGCATCGAGGGGTGGAACCACAGCCAGCCCATCGTCGCCGCCCAGGCCGGGCAGAGCATCGGCATCACGCTGGACAAGCGCATCTTCGCCGAGCGTGGCCATGTCGCGCACCATGAGGAGGGGGCGCCGCACGTCACCCACCGGCTGGGCGTCCGCGCCTTCTGGCTGACCTCGGAGCCGCTGGCGGTCGGCAAGACCTACACGCTGAAGATCACGACGGGCGAGCACCGCGTGACGGTGGAGAGCATCACCGCCGTCATCGACATCGAGGACCTATCGAGCACCCCGGCCAAGGCGGTCCACCGCAACGAGGTGGCCGAGGTCGTTCTGCGCTCCCGCTCGCCGATCGCGGTCGACCTCGCCTCGGCGCTGTCGCGCACCGGGCGCGGCGTGCTGATCGACGGCCACGACGTGGTCGGCGGCTGCATCGTCGTCGAGGTGGACGAGGGTCCCACCGCCTCGGCCAACACGACCGAGGTCTCGCACGCCGTCACCGCGGACGAGCGCAACGCCGCCAACGGCCACAAGGGCGGCGTCCTCTGGCTGACCGGCCTGTCCGGGGCCGGCAAGTCCACGCTGGCCATGGCGCTGGAACGCGCCCTGTTCGACCGCGGCTGGCAGGTCTTCGTGCTGGACGGCGACAATGTCCGCAACGGGCTGAACGCCGGGCTGGGCTTCTCGGCGGAGGACCGGGCGGAGAACATCCGGCGCGTCGCCGAGACCGCCAAGCTGTTCGCCGATGCGGGCGTGCTGGTCATCGCCTCGCTGATCTCGCCGCTCCAGGCCGACCGGGCGCGGGCGCGGGCCATCGGCGGCGAGCGCTTCCACGAGGTCTATGTGGCCGCCGATCTCGCCACCTGCGAGTCGCGCGATCCCAAGGGGCTGTACCGCCGGGCGCGCGCCGGGGAGATCCCGGACTTCACCGGCGTCTCCGCCCCCTACGAGGCTCCGGAATCGGCGGAGCTGACCATCGACACCGGCACCGTCACCCCGGTGGAGGCGCTGGGCGAGTTGCTCGACTACGTGGACGGTGCGTTCGGCCGGAACGCCCTGAAGCGCGGCCGGGTGTAACGGTTCCCGTCCTCCGTTTCGAATGGAAAGCCCCTTCGCGTTCCCGCGAAGGGGCTTTTTCCTATTGTGGATCGAATTTCACACATTGAATCTCATTATGTGAAATTGCCAATTTCATCATCCAATGATGTTCAATTCGCTCTTCCTTCCGATAGGAGATGTGCTAAATAGGCGGGCAATTTCCTGCGAGGATGGAACCATGACCACCCTGACCCGACGCTCCGCGATGCTGGCCGTGGCCGCCGTCGCCTCCCTGGCCGCCTTCACGCCCGGCGCGCTCCGCGCCGCCGATCCGGTGAAGCTGGAGGTCGGCTACATCCCCATCCTTGCCGCCGCTCCGCTGTTCATCCTGGAAGGGGAAGGCTGGGCGCGCGAGGCGGGCATCGATCTGAAGCTGACCAAGTTCGAATCCGGTCCGCACGCGATCCAGGCGATGGCCGCCGGCAAGATCGACCTGCTCTACGCCGGCGTCGCCCCGGTCCTGGTCGCCCGCTCCAAGGGCGCCGACGTGTCGGTGATCGCCAACTCGGCGGTCGAGGAGATGGTCGTGGCCAGCCGCGGCGAGTTCGCCAAGGCGCTGGGCGGCAAGGCCACCGCGGACTCGATCGCGAAGTTCGTCGCCGACAGCGGCCGCAAGGTCAAGATCGGCACGCAGCCGCCGGGCTCGGTCCCCGACACGGTGCTGCGCCACTGGCTGTTCAAGGTGGTGAAGGTCGACCCGGCCAATGTGGAGATCATCTCCATGGGCATCGAGAAGACCCAGCAGGCCCTGCTCGCCGGCGCCCTCGACGCCGCGACGATCCGTGAGCCGACGGTGACCGTGACCCAGAAGGTCGACCCGAACGTCGGTCTGCTCGCCACCGGCGCGGAGATGTTCCCGAACCAGCCCGGCACCGTCATCGCGGTCCGCGGCCCGGTCGCCAAGGAGCATGGCGAGGCGCTGACCCGCCTGCTCAAGGCGCACATCCGCGCCGTGGACCTGATCGCCAAGGACCCGGCCCGCTCCGCCAAGGTCGCCAACGAGTATCTGGGCAAGGGCCTGATGGAGCCGGCCACGCTGGAGGCCGCCTTCCGCTCGCCGGGCTCCAAGTTCGTCGCCGACCCGCACGGTGTCGTTCCGGCGGTCGAGCAGATGATGGCCTACGCCAAGGAGATCGGCTCGGCCGAGGGCACCATCCCGGTGGCGGAGGCCTTCGACTTCCGCTTCTACGACGCGGCCGCCGCGAAGTAAGCGCGATGCGTCAACCGCTGAAGCTTCACAGCTCCATCGCCCTGTCGGCGCTCGGCGTCGGCGCTTTCCTGCTCGCCTGGGAAGCGCTGGCGCGCAGCGGCATCGTGCCCGCCGGGCTGCTGCCGTCGCCCAGCGCCGTGCCCGGCGCCTTCCTGGCGGAGTTCCGGTCCGGCACCTGGCAGGCGATGGTCTTCGCCAGCCTGTCGCACTACCTGTCCGGGCTGGCGCTCGGCACCGTCCTGGGCATCACCTTCGGCACGGCGGCGGCGACCTGGGGCGTCTGGGACGCCTTCCAGGCGTGGGTGGTGCGTATGCTACGCCCCATTCCGTCCATCGCCTGGATTCCCTTCGCCATCATCTGGTTCGGCGTCAGCAAGTCGGCGGCGACCTTCCTGATCGCCCTGACGGTCTTCTGGATCAACTACTACGCCACTTACAGCGCGGTGCGCGGGGTGGACAAGGACCTGATCGAACTCGGCCACGCCTTCGGGCAGGGCGGGCTGATCCCGCGCCTGTTCAAGATCGTCCTGCCCGGCGCGCTGCCGGGCATCCTGTCCGGCGTGCGCGCCGGGCTGGGGCAGGGCTGGATGACGGTGGTGGCGGCGGAGCTGTTCGGCATCTCCGGCCTGGGCGCGCGCATGTCCGACGCCTCCGGCCTGCTCGCCACGCACATCGTCGTGCTCTACATGGTCACCATCGCGGCGCTCTACGGCGTGTGCGACTTCCTGTTCATGCAGGTTCAGCAGCGGGTGCTCGCGTGGCAAAAGTGAACGGCGCAAAAGTGAACGGCTCCGCTGTGATCGACTTGAAGGGCGTCGCCATCGGCTACGGCGCCGAGGCCCCGCCGGTCCTGGTGGACGTCGATCTGTCCATCGAGCGCGGCAGCTTCGTCGCCATCGTCGGACCGTCCGGCGTCGGCAAATCCACCCTGCTGCGCGTCGTCGCCGGGCTGCACACGGCACGCGCCGGTGCCGTGACCATCCACGAGACGAAGAAGCCGGGCCACCGCCCGGTCAGCCTCGTCTTCCAGGACGCCCGCCTGCTGCCCTGGCGGCGGGTCGCCAAGAACGTCCGCTTCGGGCTGGAGGGGCTGCCGATCTCCACCACCGAGCGGGAGGAGCGGGTGGCCGCCGCGCTGCGTCTCGTCCGGCTGGACGATTACGGGCGGCGCTGGCCCTACGAGCTGTCGGGCGGCCAGCGCCAGCGCGTCGGCATCGCCCGTGCCCTGGCCGTCGATCCCGACATCCTTCTGATGGACGAGCCGTTCGGCGCGCTCGACGCCATCACCCGGCACGGGCTTCAGGACGAGTTGCTGCGCATCCACCGCGAGACCGGCAAGACGGTGCTGTTCGTCACGCACGATCTGGAGGAGGCGGTGCATCTCGCCGACCGGATCATCGTGCTGGGCGGCAGCCCGGCGCGCATCGTCCAGGACGTGCGCAACGATCCGGGCCGCGAGAGCGGCGGCTTCCGCGAGCAGGTGGAGCAGCTGCGGTCGGGGATCGCGGACAATTACAGCATTTGAGGGTGGGGTGGTCGTGTAGGGCCCCCCTCCCGGCCTCCCCCCGCTTTCGCAGGGGGAGGAGAAAGGCCCTCCCCTGCAAAGCGGGGGAGGGTTTGGGTGGGGGCTCGACGCGACCACTTACGGTCTACGGCGCCACCCGCCGCACATCCCGCGCCGTCAAATGGACGTTCGCATCCGGGTCGAGCTTGCGGTCCATGATGCGGGCCTCCACCGCCTTATCGAAGACCGGGCGGTTCATGCAGACATACTGCAGGGCCTCGTCCGGTTTCGGCAGATGGCCGGCGAGGGTTTGCAGGGCGCGGCGCGGGACGAACACCCGCCCGTGATACTCCCCGACCTCCACCGCGAACTCCACGGCGTCGGCCTCCTCGTTCCAGGACGGGTCGTCGGGGAACACGAACAGCGGCATCACACCCTCACGCAGAACACATCTCAATCCAGGATGTAGGTAACATCGTAGCCGCTGCGCTTGAAGCGGGTCTTCAAAAGCGTGCCCTGCGCGTCGAACCACAGATCGCGCTCCACGTCGCCGGAGATGCGGTGATGCTGCGCCGCCACCGGGCGCCCGCCGACGGTCAGCGTCTCGGTGCCGACAAGGTCGGCGCGCACGCTGTAGGGCTTGCCGTCGACGACCGAGAGCAGGGTGGGGCGCTTCAGCACCTCCGGGGTCCACAGCGTCAGGGGTAGGGTGTCGGCGCCAGCCTGTCCAGCCTTGCCATCCACCGTGACGGAATAGCCGCCGCCGGTCCGCATCATCCGGATGGCGTGGGGCGTGCCGTCGTCGTCGGTCTGGGCGCTCATGGAGTCGAGCGTCCGGCCCTTCCAGACCTCCTCCCGCTTGTGGTCGTAGCGGAAGTTGATGAACAGCACCTTCACCCGCGTCGAGGCGGTGACGGCGACCTTGGTCACGTCGCCCTGGGGCTCCAGCCGGACGGTTTCCGTGCCGACCGGATCGTCGCCCATCAGAATGCGGTAGGTCAGCGTGCGCGGCTCGGCCGCCTGGGCCGCGGTCGCGGACAGCAGCAGGCCGGCGGCCGCCAGCGCCGCGCGCAGGGCGTGCGTCATGGGTGTTCCCTCCCTGTGTTCATTATACGGCGGCGGCTTATGGTGCCGCCGTCCGGCTCCGTCGCCCGGTCGTGGGCGCTCAGTCGTCGAGGAGCTGCGCCAGCTTCATGGCGACGCCCATCGAGCCGTCCACCTTCAGCTTGCCCATGGTGAAGGCCAGCATCGGGTTCAGCCGCCCGTCCATCAGCTTCTTCAGATTCTCGGCGGAGATGCGGATGGTGCAGTCGGGATCGGCGTCCGCGGCATCCTCCCGCGCGATGGCGACGGGCGTCTCGCGGGCGTTGACACGCACCGCCTCGCCGTCCTCCAGCGCGAAGCGGACGTCGGCCTTCAGGCTGCGGAAGCTGGTGGAGCGGGACTGGAGTTCGCGCAGGATGTCCTCAACCATGGATCGGCCTCTCTCCCCTGGATTCGTGTTTGTCGGATCTTGACAGTAAGTGGAGTTTACGTTTACGTCAACGTCATAACCAAAACGTTTCCGGCGCCTCAACGATCCGGGAATCATCAAATCAATCGAGGGGAGTGAAACCATGCAGACCACCGCCGCGCCCGGGCTCCGAACGCACCGCTCCGCTTTCCGCCGCCGCTTGTCCTGACCGCCGCGCAGCCGGGAGGATCGGAGATGACCGAGAATCTTGCGCGCCGGGGCAGCATCGGGGACGACACACCGGCCCATCCCTGGCTGGCCCACTACCCCGAGGGCATCGCCTGGGACCAGCCGATCGCCGTGATGCCGCTGGCCGAGCTGTTCGAGGAGGCCGCCCGCCGCTACGCCGACCGTCCCTGCCTGGATTTCCTCGGCCGCCGCTACCGCTACGCGGAGGTGCTGGGGCTGGTGAACCGGGCGGCCAAGGGCTTCGCGGCGCTGGGGGTGAAACCGGGCGTCCGGGTGGGGCTGTGCCTGCCGAACACGCCGACCTACGTGATCGCCTATTTCGCGATCTTGAAGGCCGGCGGCACGGTGGTGAACTACAACCCGCTCTACGTCGAGCGGGAGCTGGAGCACCAGATCGAGGATTCCGGGACCGAGATCATGGTCACGCTCGATCTGAAGCAGATCTACCCGCGCATCGAGGCGATGCTGGACCGCACGCGGCTGAAGACGGTGGTCGTTTGCCGCATGGCCTCCATCCTGCCGCCGGTGAAGAGCGTGCTGTTCCGCGTGCTGAAGCGCAGCGAGTTGGCCAGCATTCCCCAGGACGGGCGGCATGTGGACTTCGACGCGCTGCTCGCCAACGACGGCTTGATGCCGCCGGTGCGGCTGGACCCGCGGCGCGACGTCGCGGTGCTGCAATACACCGGCGGGACCACCGGCGTGCCCAAGGGGGCGATGCTGACCCACGCCAACCTCGTGGCCAACGCCCGGCAGGTGCAGGCCTGGTTCCCCGGCATGGCGCTGGGCGAGGAGCGGATGCTCGCCGTCCTGCCCTTCTTCCACGTCTTCGCCATGACGGTGATCCTGAACATGGGGCTGGCGGCGGGGGCGGAGCTGGTCATGCTGCCGCGTTTCGACACGCCGCAGGTGCTGAAGACCATCGCGCGGCGCAAGCCGACGCTGCTGCCCGGCGTGCCGACCATGTACAAGGCGCTGCTGAGCCATCCCGACGTGGCGCGGTATTCGATGCGGTCGATCCGCTATTGCATCTCCGGCGGGGCGCCTCTGCCGACGGAGCTGAAGCGCCAGTTCGAGGAGGCCACCGGCTGCGTGCTGGTCGAGGGCTACGGCCTCAGCGAGGCGTCGCCGGTCTGCGCCTGCAACCCGCTGACCGGGGTCAACAAGGAGGGCTCCATCGGCCTGCCGCTGCCCGGCATCATGGTGCAGATCCGCGCGCTGGACGATCCCGACCGCGTGTTGCCGCCCGGTGAGAAGGGGCAGGTCGTGCTGTCCGGTCCCAACGTCATGGCCGGCTACTGGAACAAGGACGAGGAGAGCCGGCGCACCATCGTCGGCGGCTGGCTGTTCACCGGGGACGTCGGGGTGATGGACGAGGACGGCTACGTCTTCCTGCTCGACCGGCTGAAGGACCTGATCCTCTGCGGCGGCTACAACGTCTATCCGAGGGTGATCGAGGAGGCCATCTACCAGCACCCGGACGTTGTCGCCGTCTGCGTCATCGGCGTCCCCGACGACTACCGCGGCCAGAGCCCGAAGGCCTTCGTCCAGCTCCGGCCCGGTGCCGACCTGACCGCCGAACGGTTGAAGGACTTCCTGCGCGACAAGATCTCGCGGATCGAGATGCCGAAGCACATCGAGTTCCGCGCCGAGCTGCCCAAGACGGCGGTCGGCAAGCTGTCGAAGAAGGAACTGATCGCCGAATCGTTGCAGCAGCCCGAGGGGTGACCGGGGAAGGGCGCGCGGCTTTGTCACATCGCGGCGTGTGTGGTAGGAACGGAGACGCCGTCCGGCGGCGTGGAGCGAGCGGCCATCGCTTCCCCCACGCCGCCGCGGCGCGACGTGACGGAAGGCGTGCCCCCCACCATGGAACAGCTCTACACGGTCAATCAGTTGGCGGAGGAACTGGGCATCACGCCGCGCGCCCTCCGCTTCTACGAAGTGAAGGGGCTGCTGTCGCCCAACCGCCTGGGCAACAACCGCGTCTACACCAAGCGCGACCGCGCCCGGCTGAAGCTGATCCTGCGGGGCAAGCGGCTGGGCTTCTCGCTGGCGGAGATCCGCGAGTATCTCGACCTCTACAACGTCGATGGCGGGGTGGAGCAATTGAAGGTCCTGCAGAAGCGCATCGACGCGCGGCTGAAGGACCTGGAGCAGCAGCGCCAGGACCTGGAGGCGACCGTGGGCGAACTGCGGGAGATCGGAGCCCAGGTGCAGGCCGCGCTGGACGAGCGCGGGTTGGCGTCGAAGAGCGCCTGAGCCGGTGCGGTCCCGTCCGCCCGGTCAAGCCGGAGGGGATGGGGTTATGAATTTGCTGTTCCGCCTGATCGCCGTCATCGTGGCCGCTCTAACGGGGCGGCCGGTGGGGTTCCTGGAACCGGCGCGGCTGCGCTTCCGGGTGTGGCCGACCGACCTCGACCTCAACCTGCACATGACCAACGCCCGCTATTTCAGCGTCATGGACCTGGGGCGCGTCGATCTGATGCTGCGCTCCGGCATGGGGCGGTCGATCCTGCGCCACCGCTGGCAACCGGTGATCGGCGCCGCCAACCTGCGCTTCCGCCGCCCGCTGGCGCCCTTCCAACGCTTCGAGCTGGCGACCCGCGTGCTGTGCTGGGACGACAAGTATTTCTTCATCGAGCATCGGGTGGAGACCGCCACGGGCACGGCGGCGCTGGCCGTGGTGCAGGGCGCCTTCGTGGCGCGCGGCGCCGTGGTTCCCCCGGCGGACATCCTGGCGATCCACGGCGAGCATGGGGAATCACCGCCCATGCCGGACGCCGTCGCTGCGTGGCGCGAGCGGCCGCTGGCGCCCTGACCCTTACGCCCTGACTATTGCGCCCTGACTATTGCATCGCGCCGCCCCCTTGCACTATGGCTGGCCGAACGCGAAAAGCCGGCAAAGCGGAGGGCCAAGGGGCATGGGCGCACACGGAATCAACGGCATCGACCATCTCGTCATCGTCGTCCGCGATCTGGAGAAGGCGCAGGACGCCTATCGCCGCATGGGCTTCACCATCTCGCCGAAGGGCCGGCATGGCGAGCTGAAGTCGGCCAACCACACCATGATGTTCGGGGCGGGCGACTATCTGGAGCTGCTCGCCATCGAACAGCCGCACCCCTTCACCGCCTTTTTCAGCGACGTGCTGAAGACCCGCGAGGGCATCGCCGCGGCCGCGCTGAAGACCGACGACGCGCGGGCGGCGCAGCGCCTCCTCGTCGAGGCCGGCTATCCGGCGGGTGAGCCGTTGGAGTTCGGCCGTCCCGTCGAGCTGCCGGGCGGCGCGCAGCAGGCGCGCTTCACGACGACCCCGATCGACGGCGTGTCGGAATGGGGCGGGCGGGTCTTCCTGTGCCAGCACCACACCCCCGAGGTGGTCTGGCGTCCGGAGCTGATCCAGCACGACAACACGGTGACCGGCCTCGCCGCCCTGGTCGTCGCCGCCGACGATCCCGACGCCACCGCCGCCTCCTACGCCCGGCTGTTCGGCACGGCGGTGGAGACGCGGGGTCCGGCGCGCGTCGTGCCGACCGGCAGCGCCCCCATCGTGGTCGCCGATCCCGCCGCCCTGCAGTGGGGCTGGACCGGCGACCCGGCGCTGGCGGTTCCGCGCCCCTTCCTGGCCGGCATGGTGCTGACGGTGGCCGATCCGGAGCGCGCCCAGCAGGCGCTGCAGAAGAGCAAGTTCCCGACCGTCGTCGGCAACGGCGTGCTGCGCGTGTCGTCCGCCAGCGCCTGCGGCGCCATGCTGGCCTTCGCCAAGGAGTTCGACCTCGGCGCGCTGATCCCGTAAGCCCGCCGGCCGGTTGTCATAACGGAATCATATTGCTGCACTGCGTCCGATCCGTTGGACAGGACGCCGTCGCGGGCGCACATTCCCCTCTTGCGTGCATGTTGCGGCGCATCATGGGGACGGACCGACGTGGCGGACGGCGATTTCGGCAGGGTTCAGATTGAGGCGGCGGGGCAGGGGGCGGCTGAACAGGGAAACCCGTCGGACTATCTCGTCGCCGGCACGCCGGCCTACAAGCGGGCGAGCCGCGTCCTCTTCATCGCCGGTTTCTCCACCTTCGCCGCGCTCTATTGCGTGCAGCCTCTGATGCCCGAATTCACGCGGGCGTTCGGCGTCACTCCGGCGCAATCCAGCCTCGCCTTGTCGGTGTCCACCGGCGTTCTGGCCTTCGCGCTGCTGGTTGCCGGGGCGGTGTCCGACCGGTTCGGGCGTAAGGCGATCATGGCGCTTTCCCTGCTCGCCTCCGGCACGCTGGGCATCAGCGGGGCGATGGCGCCCGACTGGGCCTCGCTGCTGCTGGTGCGGGCGCTGGAAGGGATGGCGCTCAGCGGCCTGCCCGCCGTCGCCATGGCCTATGTGTCGGAAGAGGTGGACCCACGGTCGGCCGGCGTCACCATGGGCCTGTATATCGGCGGGACGGCGCTGGGCGGCATGTCGGGCCGGGCGCTGACGGCGCTGGTCGCCGACGTCGCGTCCTGGCGCATGGCGATGGGGGTGATCGGCACGCTGGGAATCGCCGCCGCCCTGGCGGTGTGGTTCGCGCTTCCCGCCTCCCGCAACTTCCAGCGCCGGCCGGCGGGCATGCGTGAACTGACGGAGGCGTGGCGCGGGCACCTGATGGACCGCGGGATGCTCGCCCTGTTCGCCATGGGGTTCCTGTCCATGGGGGCCTTCGTCACCGTCTTCAACTACATCGGCTTTCGCCTGCTGGCGCCGCCCTTCGACCTGCGCCCGGCGGCGGTCGGCGCCGTCTTCACGGTGTACCTCTGCGGAGTCGTCAGTTCGCCGCTGTTCGGCGGGCTGGCGGTGCGGCTGGGGCGCGGGCGGGTGCTGGCCGTGGCGGCGGCGATGATGGCGGCCGGTCTGGCCCTGATGACGCCGGACAGCCTGTGGACGATGGCTCCGGGCATCGCCCTGTTCACCTTCGCCTTCTTCGGCGTCCACACCGTCGCCTCCGGCTGGATCGGGCAACGGGCGCCGGTCAACCGCGGGCAGGCGTCGGCGATCTATCTGTTCTGCTATTACATGGGCTCGACCATCGCCGGGACGCTGGGCGGCGTCTTCTGGCACGGCTTCGGCTGGGCCGGAGTCGGCGGATTCGTCGGGCTTCTGCTGGTGGTCGGGGTGGTCGTGGCGCTGGGGTTGGCGATCCGCCGCTGATTCGTTCATTGCGCGCATACTGAGGTATGATTTCAACCGTTTCGGTTGCGTCGGGCGCCGCTTCGTCTCATTCTTGGTGCACCTGCACAACGAGGCGACCATGGCCCGTTTGTCCGTCTACAGCGACACCGATCCCACCGTTGCGGAACTCTCGTCCGCCGACCCGGCGCTGGTCACCGCCCATCTGGCGCTGGCCGGCGTGCTGTTCGAGCGCTGGCCGGCGCCTCAGGCCATTCCAGACGCCGCCGACGCCCATGCGGTGCTGGACGCCTACGCCGGGCCGGTGGCGGTCCTGAAGGAGGCGCGCGGCTTCCAGTCCGCCGACGTGGTGCGGATGCCGCGCGGCCAGCCGGACGCGGCGGTCCGCCGCGCCGCCTTCCTTGCGGAACACACCCACGACGAGGACGAGGCCCGGTTCTTCGTGCAGGGAAGCGGCGCCTTCTATCTGCACGTGGACGGAAAAGTGTTCCGCATCGTGTGCGGGACCGGCGACCTGTTGAGCATCCCGGCGCGGACGAAGCATTGGTTCGACATGGGGCCGGACCCGGAATTCACCGCCATCCGCTTCTTCACGCGCCCGGATGGCTGGGTGGCGTCCTTCACCGGTGACGTCATCGCCGACCGCTTTCCGAAGTTCGAGTCGGAAACCGGTAACGTTCCATGACCCACCCATCATGACCCGGCTGCCGCCGTTACCTTTCGCCGCAGCCGATTGCGGGCGAAAAGCGACGCTGTTACAAGCCCTTCGGTATCGGCGCCGATCCAATGGCGGCGCGCCACCCGCTTCGGAGGCTCCATGACCACGGATGGCCACTCCATCCCGTGTACGGGCAACGGCTTCATCGACGCGGCCCATACGTCGCTGATGGACCATGTCGAAGCCATCCGTGGCGCCTGCGCCGACGGTGCTTCCCGTGAGTCCATGGTTCCTCGATTCAGCCGGTTCGCGGACGAGATGCGCATGCATTTCGACCATGAGGAGGTCATCATCCGTGCCGCCGGCTTCACCCGGTGGGAGGAGCACGCCGGCCATCACGCGATGCTGGACCAGCAGTTCGGCCGGCTGATCGACTATGTGCGCGACTGCGAGGTCACCTCGGATTTCCTGTGCACGGTGGCGGGCACGCTGGACGCCGCGCTGTGCGGGCACGAGATCCGGCACGACGGCGATTACACCGCGCTGGTGCGCGACGCGTCGATGGCGCCGGAGGGGCGGACCCTGATCGCCTGGAACAGCGCCTTCGAGGTCGGGGTGGGGCCGCTCGACGCCCAGCATCGTCAGCTCGCCGAGCTTATGAACGAGTTGGACGCGATGAGCCGCCAGGGCGCCCCGTCCGGTGAGACGCTGGACCTCTTCGGGCTGCTGCACGACCATGTGCACGCCCATTTTGCCATGGAGGAAGGGGTGCTGCGCCGCGTGGCGCCCGGCCGCTTCGTGGCCCACCGCAACCACCACCGGCTGTTGGAGGGGCAGTTCGCCCGCATCCGCCAACAGGTGGAGAGCGGCCGGCTCGACACCGGCGTCGCGGTGCGGGGGTTCCTGCGCTTCTGGCTGATGGACCATGTGCTGGGCTCCGACCGTCCGGCCTTCGCCGAGACGGCGGACGCGGCGCCCCGCTGACCGCCGCCATCGTTCCGATACCGGGCCTATCCTGGGCCGCCCCCGACCTGTCATCAAAAAATCACTTGAATCGCCGGGGAAAAAGCGTAATTCATCGGGGACGACGCACTCGCACGTGCCAATGGCCCTCTGTGGTTATGCAACGACGTACCGCGTCCTTTTTGGCAGAACCGGTCATCAGTGGGCCGGTCCCGAGAGGGAGGTAGGCATGTTGGCTCTCCACGGCAGGGCTCTCAGACGGTAGCCCATAGCCGGACATCGACGCTTTGAACCTGCGGAGCTGTTAGCCCGCTCGTGAGCGTTCGACCCGGCTTTTCTCCGTCGCCTTTCACCACAACCCGAATTCCGATCCGCGGCTTTGACGGTCGTGTCGGATTCCCGTCTGTTCGCTGGACCGCCCCGCGCCGGGTGGCCCAGGGTAAGGAGTGCGCCATGGGCTTCATTCGTTCCCGTTCCGCCGTCGCCCCGCTGCGCCGCGGCGTTTCCGTTTCCGCCCCGTCCTTCGGCGCCTCGCCGGTGTCGGACCGCCGCACCTCCGTCCATCAGGCGGTGGCGCTGGCCCGGCCCGAGGAGCCGATGCACTGCATCCGTCCGGGCGTCCTGGCCGACACCGCGTCCAGCTTCGTGGCCGCCTTCGACGCCGCCGTGTCGGGCGACGTGCTCTACGCCGTGAAGTGCAACCCGGAGCCGGCGGTGCTGCGCGCCCTGTGGGCCGGCGGCGTGCGCCACTTCGACGTGGCTTCGCCCGGCGAAATCCGTCTGATCCGCCAGATGTTCCCGGACGCGGTGCTGCACTACATGCACCCGGTGAAGGGGCGCGAGGCGATCCGCGCCGCCTACCAGCAATACGGCGTGCGCGACTTCGTGCTCGACAGCATGGAGGAGCTTCAGAAGATCCTGGAGGAGACGGGCGACGCCCAGGACCTCGGCCTCGTCGTGCGGCTGGCCCTGCCGAAGGGCAACGCGGTCTACGACCTGTCCGGCAAGTTCGGCGCCCCGGCGACGGAGGCGGTCGAGCTGCTCCAGGCGGTGCGCATGGTGGCCCCGAAGGTCGGCGTGTCCTTCCATGTCGGCTCGCAGATGCTCGACCCGTCCGCCTACGAGCGGGCGCTGGAGCTGGCCGGCCGCATCATCGCGGAGTCGGGCGTGGTGATCGACGTTCTGGATGTCGGCGGCGGCTTCCCCGTCTCCTATCCGGGCGTCACCCCGCCGCCGCTCGGCGACTTCATGGAGGCCATCGCCCGCGGCGTGGCGAAGCTCGACCTGCCGGCCCATTGCCGCGTCTGGTGCGAGCCGGGCCGCGCGCTGGTCGCGCCGGGCGTGTCGCTGGTCGTGCAGGTGGTCAAGCGCCGCGGCAACGAGCTGTTCATCAACGACGGCGTCTACGGCGCCCTGTCGGACGCCGGTGTCCCCGGCTTCCGCTTCCCGGCCCGGATGATCCGTCCCTTCGCGCCGATGGGGGACGAGCCGGTGGAGGCCTTCGCCTTCTACGGCCCGACCTGCGACAGCGCGGACCGCATGAACGGCCCGTTCCACCTGCCGGCGGACATCCGCGCCGGCGACTGGATCGAGCTGGGCCAGCTGGGGGCCTACGGGTCCTGCCTGCGCACCGCCTTCAACGGGTTCGACCAGGCCCGCGTGGTCGAGGTTTCGGACGCGCCGCTGCTGGAAACGCCCGGCTATGTGCTGAAGAGCTGCGTCGCCTAAGTCCCGCATCGCGGGAAAGCTGTGGATATCCCTAAAAAATCACCGTAAACCATCGTTGGTCCGCCACCCTCCGCCTTTGCAAGAGGCGCGAGGGTGACGGGCTGTATTTCTGTCACGCCAACCACGGGGGACCGTCTTAGATGACCCTGGACACCAAGCACATCACCTTCACCGGCCGCATGGTCATTGTCGGCTTCGGATCGATTGGCCAGGGAGTGTTGCCCCTGATTTTGCGCCACATCGGAATCACGAAGGACCAGATCACCATCGTCACCGCGGAGGAGCGCGGTCATGCCGAGGCGGATGAGCTTGGCGTCAAATTCATCAACCTGCCGCTGACGAGGGAGAACCACGTCCAGGTTCTGGAGCCCATGCTGGGCAAGGGCGATTTCCTGGTCAACCTGTCGGTGGACGTGTCGTCCGTCGCCTTGTTCGAGTTCTGCCACAAGGTCGGCGCTCTCTACATCGACACCTGCGTCGAGCCGTGGGCCGGCGGTTACACCGACCCGTCGCTGTCGCCGTCGCTGCGCACGAACTACGCCCTGCGCGAGACCGCGCTGTCGCACCGCGCCGCCTATGAGGGCGGGCCGACGGCCGTGCTGACCCACGGCGCCAACCCCGGCCTCGTCTCGCATTTCGTGAAGCAGGCGCTGCTCAACGTCGCCGCCGACACCGGCGAATCGACGGAGGTCCCGAAGGACCGCGCCGGCTGGGGCGCCCTGGCCGCCAAGCTGGGCGTCAAGGTGATCCACATCGCCGAGCGCGACACCCAGGTCTCCAACGAGCCGAAGAAGGTGGGCGAGTTCGTCAACACCTGGTCCATCGACGGCTTCGTCGGCGAGGGCTGCCAGCCCACCGAACTCGGCTGGGGGAGCCACGAGAAGCATTTCCCGGCCGATGGCCGCCGTCACGAGTTCGGCTGCGACGCCGCCATTTATCTGATGCGGCCCGGCGCCTCGACCCGCGTGCGCACCTGGACCCCGCTGGAGGGGCCGTTCCACGGCTTCCTCATCACCCACAGCGAGGCGATCTCCATCGCCGACTACTACACCCAGCGCGACGGCAACCACGTCACCTACCGCCCGACCGTGCATTACGCCTATCACCCGTGCGACGACGCGGTGAAGTCGGTGCATGAGCTGGCCGGCAAGAACTGGTACATGCAGCCGAGCCAGCGCCTGATGATGCACGAGATCGTCAGCGGCACCGACGAGCTGGGCGTGCTGCTGATGGGCCACAAGAAGGGCATCTACTGGTTCGGTTCCCGCCTGGGCATCGACGAGGCGCGCGCCCTGGTGCCCTACAACAACGCGACCTCGCTGCAGGTCACGGTGGCGGTTCTGGCCGGCATCGTCTGGGCGTTGGAGAACCCGAACCGCGGCATCGTCGAGCCGGACGAGATCGACTTCCAGCGCATCCTGGAAATCGCCAAGCCCTATCTCGGCGAGTTGGTCGGCGCCTATGGCGACTGGACTCCGCTGCAGGACCGCGAGCGTCTGTTCCCCGAGGACCTCGACCATGACGATCCCTGGCAGTTCAAGAACTTCCGGATTGTCTGATTGGGAAAGGGGCTCTTCGGAGCCCCTTTTTCTTTGGTGCGGTCAGAGGGTCAGCGCCAGCAGAAGCGCGCCGGCCACCAGGGCGATGCAGGCGCGCCGGTAGAGGTGAAGGGCGCGGGCGATGTCCTGCGCGGTGGCGGCGGTGCGGCCCGGCCCCATCCAGGCGTCCTCGATCCGAACCTCGCCGTAAACCCGCGGCCCGCCGAGCCGGAGGTCGAGCGCCCCGGCCATCGCCGCTTCCGGCCAGCCGGCGTTGGGCGAGCGGTGGCGGTGGGCGTCGCGCCGCACCGACCGCCAGGATTCGGCGGCGTCGGCCCCTTCGGTGAAGCGGGCGGCAACCCAGATCAGCAGAGCCGACAGGCGGGAGCCGGGCAGGTTGACCAGATCGTCCAGCCGCGCCGCCGCCCAGCCGAACGCCTCGTGCCGGGGCGTGCGGTGGCCGATCATGCTGTCCGCGGTGTTGATCGCCTTGTAGAGCGCGATTCCCGGCAGCCCGCCGACCAGCAGCCAGAAGGCCGGGGCGACGACTCCGTCCGAGAAATTCTCCGACAGGCTTTCGATGGCGGCGCGGCTCACCCCATGCTCGTCCAGGCTCGCCGGGTTGCGGCCGACGATGCGCGACACGGCCTCGCGCGCCGACTCCAGCCCGCCGTCGCGGAAGGCGGCGGCGACCGCCGCGACATGGTCGTGCAGGCTGCGCTGCGCCAGCAGGGTGGAGGCCAGGGCCGCTTCGAGGAGCCCGCCGAGCGGCAGGTGCCGGCACAGCCCCGCCACCGCCGACGCCGCGCCGCCGACCACCAGCAGCAGGACGAGCAGAGCCAGCACGCCGGCGGCCTTGCGGACGGCGAAGGAATCGCGCCCGCGGTTGAGCGCGCGGTCAAGCTGGGCGATAAGCGCCCCGATCCACACCACCGGGTGGCGGATTTGGGCGTAGAGTGCGTCCGGATAGCCGGCGGCGGCCTCGATGAGGAGAGCGGCGGCGAGCACGGACGGATGAAGCTCCACGGGGTCGAATCCTCTGGGGAAAGGGAAGGGGCGGGATGATGGCGGAATCGGCGGCGGGGTCCAAGAGCCTCGTCCATGGGGGGCGAACCGAGGGTGAGATCATCCATGGCGGCGACCTCGACGCGGCGCGGTCGGCCTTTCCGGGGGCGCCGGAGCCCTGGGTGGACCTGTCCACCGGCATCAACCCCTGGCCTTACCCGCTGCCGCCGATCCCGGCCGAGTCCTGGGCGCGCCTGCCGGGCCGCGCGGCCGAAACGGCGCTGCGCGAGGCCGCGGCGGCCTGTTACGGCGTGCCGTCGCCGGACCGTATCGCCGCCGCGGGCGGTTCCCAGGCGCTGATCCAAATCCTGCCGCGGCTGCGCCGTCGGGGAACGGTCGCCGTGCTGGGGCCGACCTACGCCGAACATGCCGCGGGCTGGGCCAAGGCCGGCCATCACGTGACCGGGACGGAGTCGCTGGGCGCCTGTGACGCCGACGTGGTGGTGGTGGTGAATCCGAACAACCCGGACGGCCGCATCGTCCCGCCGGATACTCTGCTGGCCCTGGCGGAGCGGCAGGCGGCGCGGGGCGGTTGGCTGGTGGTGGACGAGGCCTTCGCCGAGGTCACCCCGGGGTGCAGCGTGGCGTCGGAGACCGGGCGCCCCGGTCTGGTCATCCTGCGCTCCTTCGGAAAATTCTTCGGGCTGGCCGGGGTCCGGCTCGGCTTCTTGCTCGGCGGGCCGGAACTGGTCCGGGATGCGCGCGCCGCCGTGGGGCCTTGGGCGGTGTCGGGCCCGGCGCTGACCGTCGCCACCGTGGCGTTGTCGGATTCGGCGTGGATCGCCGCCACCCGGCGCCGTCTGGCCGAGGCCACGGCTCGCTTCGACGCGCGTTTGGCGGGTGCCGGGGTGCGCGTCGCCGGAGGGACCTCGCTCTTTCGTCTTATAGACGATCCCCGCTCCGCCGGGCTTTACAGCGCCTTGGGCCGCGCCGGGGTGCTGGTGCGCCGGTTCGATTATCGGCAGGATTGGTTGAGGCTGGGGTTGCCGGCGGACAGGACGGCGGAAGATCGTGTGATGGTTGCGTGTGAAACATTAAAAATTTGATGGATTTTGCGTTTAAAATAGGCGATCACCACCATAGCGCGACAAGATGGCACACAGGGGCAAAAAGGCGCATCGGCTAACGTACTCCCTGTTTGCCCTATCGTGGCGCAAGAATCTTCCATGACGCTGTGGGGGCCATGCTGGATTCGGTCGGTTCAATGAGTCCTTCTGGGGATGCGGAGGAAACCCGGGCTGCGCTGTGGCGTGCGTTCGACACGCTGCCGTCGGGGGTCTGCGTCACCACGGACACGGGAACCATCCTGTATGCCAATCCGGCCCTGCACAGCCTGCTGCTTTATGCTCCCGGCCATCTGACCGGCCACGACCTCGCGGAGCTGGAGCCCGAGGACGTCGTTCTCCCGTCGCTGCCGGACTCTTCCGGAGAGCGGCCGCTGCGGCGCCTGGATGGCGGAACCGTCTGGGTCTCGGAGTCGGTCGGTCCTCTCCTGGGCCCGCTGGGAGAGCGGCAGTCGCTGCGAGTCTACACCGACGTCACCCACCACCGGCAGGCGCAGGCCGCGCTGCGCGACCAGCTCCTGATGAAGGAGGTGCTGTTCGAGACCCTGCCGGTTCCCGTGTTCGTGAAGAACGCGGCGGGCGAATACACCGATTGCAACGACGCCTTCGAACGCTACACCGGCCTGGAACGCCGGAGCATCGTCGCCAAGACCGCCTTCGCGGTGATGGACCCGCGCATCGCCAAGGCGCACGCCGACCAGGATCACGAACTGACCGTCAATTGGGGCCAGCGCAGCTACGAGGAGGCGGTTCCCTTCGTCGGCGGCACCACCCGGATGTCCAGCCTGACCAAGGCGGTGTTCTGCGACAGCGCCGGGAACCTGGGCGGCATCGTCGGGGTGATCCACGACCTGACGGAAGGGCTTCCCAGCGAGGAGCGGCTCCAGGCCATCCTGGAGCAGAGCCCGGTCGGCGTGTCGGTGTCGCGCCGTGACGACGGGAGGATCATCTTCGTCAACACGCGCTTCGCGGAACTGATCGGGCTGAAGCGCGAGGATCTGATCGGCCGGCAGGCCCGCGACTACTACCTGGACCGGCACCAGCGGGAACGGGTGATCGATCGGCTGCGCTCCTACGGGTCGGTGACCAACATGGAGGTGCAGTTCCGCCGCGCCGACGGCTCGTCCTTCTGGACGCTGTTCACCGTCAACCAGGCGGTGATCCAGGGCGTTCAGGTGAATCTGGCCTGGATCTACGACTACACCGACCGCCGGAACATGGAAGAGGCGCTGCGGGACATGGCGTCCCGCGATCCGCTGACGGGAATCTACAACCGGCGGTCCTTCATGGAGCTGGCGCGCTCGCAACTGGCCCGCGCCCACCGCTTCAACGAGCCGATGTCGGTCTTCGTGCTGGACGTCGACCATTTCAAGCGCATCAACGACAGCTATGGCCACGCCACCGGCGACGACGCCCTGCGGATGGTGGCCGGCGGCTGTCAGGCCATTCTGCGCGAATACGACATCCTCGGACGCCTGGGTGGCGAGGAGTTCGTGGTGGTTCTGCCCGGCGCCACCGCCGAGGAATCCCGCGTGGTGGCGGAGCGGGTGCGCCGCCACCTGTCCCGCATGGCGATTCCGGGCCCCGAGGGCCGCTTCCACCTGACCAGCAGCATCGGCATTTCCGCCATCGATGGCGCCTATGACACGCTGGAAAGGGCAATCCACCGGGCCGACCTTGCCCTCTACCGGGCCAAGCGCGAAGGGCGCAACCGGGTGGTGGTGTACGAGCAGGGAATGTGATCCGCCATCGGCGGGGGAAAATTTCCAGCATCCCACCCAGATTGTGGGCGGACGTTTCGCCATCGACTCCGTACCGCGCGCCTGAGTGCAACCTCTTATGCGCGTCATGCATGTGGTACAATTTGTCGCAGACTGTTCCCGTCCGTTTTTAAAGCCAACCGATTATTACGTACGCTATGAGTCAATCAACAAAAGATATGACCAACGGTCGGGTTGGTGATTTGTTCTGAATTCACCGCGCGTTTGAGAGGCGGACGGTCATGGCGGTCAGCATAGGCGGCGCACACACTGGCTTGACCGGACAGGAGCGGACATTTCACCGCGACGAGATCATCGTTTCCAAGACTGATCTCAAAGGTTGCATCACTTACGCCAACGACGTGTTCCTGCGCATCAGCGGCTATAGCGAAGCGGAACTGTTGGGACGGCCGCACAACATTGTCCGCCATCCGGACATGCCGCGTTGCGTCTACAAGCTGCTGTGGAGCCGGATCGAGGCCGGAAGCGAAATCTTCGCCTATGTGATCAACCGGGCGAAGGCCGGCGATCATTACTGGGTGTTCGCCCACGTCACGCCGGTTTTCGGCAACCCCGACAGCGGGAATGGGCGGACCATCACCGGCTATCACTCCAGCCGCCGCGTTCCGGCGCGGCCGGCGGTGGACGCGGCGGCGAGCCTCTACGCCGCGCTGCGGGCGGAAGAGGCGCGGCACGCCGATCGGAACGCGGCCATGGCGGCATCCGGCGCCATGCTGGAAAAACTCCTGCGCGACAAGGGCACGAGCTATGACGAGTTTATCCTCAGTCTCTAAAGCGCTCGCCGCCGCCGCGTCAGCCGCTCTGCTGTCGGCGGCGCAGGCGGCCTACGGTCTCGCCACCGGCGACATCGCCGCCGCCGTGCTCGGCCTGCTGGCGGTTCTTCCCTGTCTTGCCGCCGTCCGCTGGCTGGCGCTCACCAACCGGACCATCCGGAAAGCCATGGCGGTGATCGCCGCGGCCGAAAAGGGCGACCTCCAGCCGCGCATCCTGAACATCCACGGCACCAGCCCCATCGCGGACATGCTGCACACCATCAACCGCCTGCTCGACCGTGTGGAATCCTTCGGCAAGGAGGCCAACGCCGCCATGCAGCACGCGGCGGAGGGACAGTATTACCGGCGCATCGTGATGACCGGCATGGTCGGAGAATTCGGCGCCTACGCCCGCCAGATCAACGACGGGCTGGCGGCCATGGACGGCAAGAGCCGCGAGTTCGTGGAGAGCGCCGCCCGCATCGGCGCCAACATCAAGGAGGTGGCGCAGAGCCTGTCGGCCAGCGCCGCCCAGCTCGAAGCGTCGTCCACCGCCATGACGGCGACCGCCGCCACAGCCAGCGAGCAGTCCTTCTCCGCGGCCTCCGCGGCGGAGCAGGTGTCGTCCAACGTGGACGGGGTGGCCGCGGCCACCGGGGAGGTGTCGGGCGCCATCGGCGAGGTGGCCCAGGGCGTGTCGCGCACCGCCGATCTCGCTCGCAGCTCGGTGGAGAAGGTGCGGGAGGCGGACGCGACCATCCGCTCCCTGCTCGCCGCCTCCGACCAGATCGGCGCGGTCGTCCAGCTCATCAACGACATCGCCAGCCAGACGAACCTGCTGGCCCTCAACGCGACGATCGAGGCGGCCCGGGCGGGCGAGGCCGGCAAGGGATTCGCCGTGGTGGCGACCGAGGTCAAGAATCTCGCCAACCAGACGGCCCAGGCGACGGAGGACATCACCGCCCAGATCTCCCAGGTCCAGTCGGTGACCCGTGCCACGGCGGCGGTGATCCAGCATGTCGGGGGCATGATCCACGACATCGACGAGATCGCCGTCGGCATCGCCGGCGCCGCCGAACAGCAGAGCGCGGCCATCGACGAGATCAGCCGCTCCATCCGCGAAGCGTCGGCCGGTGTGCGCACCGTGGCCGACGCGGTGACCAGCGTGTCCTCGGGCGCTCAGGACGCCAGCGCCGCTGCCAGCCAGGTGCTCTCGTCGGCGGGGGAACTGGCGCGCCGCGCCGTGACGCTGAACGGCGACATCGACAGCTTCGTCGCCCGCGTCTGCGGCGGGCAGCGCTGAGCGTCGGTGAAGGCCGTCCACGCGGCAGGGGGCGTCCTCGAAAATTGAAATCCATGGCCTCCCCGGGCCACACACGGCATGGTCCGGAGCGTCAGGCCGCGCCGGAGGAACCGCCCGTCGGAATTTCGGCCGTCTCCAGCACCACCCGAGCCTCCTTTGTGTTGGTGGTGTGTTCGGCGTCCTTTGCGGCGTCCTCCAGGGCGGCGTCCAAACGCCGGATGCGGTCGCCGTCGATGCCCGCGGAGTCCCGGCCGCGGGCCGCGGCGAGCAGTTCGCCGGCCAGCGCGGAGGCCTCGGCGAAGCCCACATTCCCGGTCGAGCCCTTCAGGATGTGGGCCGAGCGCTCCACGGCCGCGAAATCCCGGTTCTGAGCCGCCTGCCGGAGCTGGTCGAGATGGCCCGGCGTCTCGCGACGAAAGGTTTCCATCAGCAGGGCAAAGCCGTGGTCGCCGATCGCGTCGCGCAAATCCCGGAGCTTGGCGTGGTCGATCCGCGGCGGGGGTTCCGTCCCATGACCCGGCTCCGGCGTGGTCGGCCCGCTCGGTGTCGGGAATGCGCTCCACCGGGCGACGGTCCGCAGCAGTTGGTCCGCCACGATGGGTTTGGCCAGATAGTCGTCCATGCCGGCGGCCAGGCAGATAGCCTGATCCCCTTCCATGGCGTTGGCGGTCATGGCGACGATCGGAACCTGCGCCGCGGCCCCGCCCATCCGCCGGATCGCCCGCGTCGCCGCCAGACCGTCCATTTCCGGCATCTGCACATCCATCAGGACGAGGTCGTAGGGCAGGGCGGCGACGGCGTTGACCGCCTCCAGCCCGTTCGAGACGGAATCGACCATATGGCCGGCCCGGCGCAGCAGGGCGAGAGTCACCTGCAAATTCACCGGGTTGTCCTCCGCCACCAGGATGCGGTGGCGAAGGGGGGCGGAACCGGTCGACCGGGACGTCGCCGCGCCGGACAGTCCCGAAGCGGCCGCGGGCGGGGACGACATCTTCGGCAGCGGCACCTTCGGCGGCGAGACCTTTGGTGATGGCGAGGCGAGCAGGCGCGCGACGGCGGCACGGAGTGCCGTCGCGCGGATCGGCTTGACGATCCGCACCGCCACGCCGGCGGCGTCGCCCTCCGGATCCCCCATGCGGTGGGAAGTCGCCAACGCCAGCGGCAGGCCCGCCAGAGCCGGTTCCGCGTGAATGCGCAGGGCCAGTTCCGGCCCGGTCAGGCCCGGCATGCAATGATCAAGGATGGCGGCATCGAACGGCCGTCCCGCTGCGCTCGCGGCCTGAAGCCGGTGCAGGGCGTCCTCCCCCGTGGCGGCGGATTCGGTTTCCAGCCCCAGCGCGGCGAGCTGGCGTGCCAGCAGGTCGCGGTTCACCGCCAGATCGTCCACCACCAGAACACGCCGACCGGCCCAATCGCCCGCTTCCCCCGCCACGGGTTCGGCTTCCGCCGCCGTGCCGCGCCACAGGGGAATGACGGCCCAGAACACGCTGCCCTCTCCGGGCATGCTGTGAACGCCGATCCGTCCGCCCATCAGCTCGGTGAGGCGTTTGCAGATGGCAAGGCCGAGCCCGGTCCCGCCGTGACGCCGGGCCGACGATCCGTCCACTTGGCTGAACATGGAGAACAGGCGCTTGTGGTCCGCCGCGGCGATGCCGACCCCCGTGTCCCGGACTTCGAAACGGACGGTCACCGGCGTGTCCTGCGGGGCCTCGACCGACGCGTCGCGCGCTTGCGCTTCGTCCGCTTCGGAGGGAAGGCTGTCCGGCTCGATCGACAGGACGATGGTCACGCTGCCCTGATCGGTGAATTTGACCGCGTTGCCGGCGAGGTTGATGAGGATCTGGCGCAGACGTCCGGGATCGCCGCGCAGCGGGCCATGCAGGGCCGGCGGCACGTAGCTGGCCAGTTCCAGCCCCTTCGCCGCGGCGCGCGGGGCCAGCAGTTCCACCACGCTTTCGACCAGCGCCACGGCTTCGAAATCGCTCACCTCCAGCGTGAGGCGGCCGGCGTCGATCTTCGAGAAATCCAGGATGTCGTTGATGATGGTCAGCAGCGATTCCGCGGAATCGCGGATGGTATCGGCGTAGCCTCGCTGCTCCTCGTCGAGCGTGGTTTCCTGGAGAAGCCCGGCCATGCCGATCACCCCGTTCATGGGGGTCCGGATCTCATGGCTCATGGTCGCCAGGAATTCCATCTTGCTGCGCTGCCCGGCCTCGGCCTTCTCCTTGGCTTCGGTCAGCGCCCGCTCCACCCGCTTGCGCTCCGACAGGTCACGGAAGAAGGCGGCGAAGAGGGTGCCCTGCTGCGTCCGCACCTCGGCGATCGACAGGTCGAGGGGAAAAACCTCGCCATCCATTCGCAGGCCATCGACCTCTCGGGAGAAATTCGGGCCGATCCGGCGGGCGCCCGCGGCGATGGTCTCCATGATGCGGCTGTGGGCCGCGTGGTGATGCGGCTCCATCAGCTCCTGCACGTGGCGCCCCAGCAGGCCGTCGGGCGGGTAGCCGAAAATGCGGTGGGCGGCGCCGTTTGCGGTTTCGATGAAGCCGTCCCCGCGCACCGTAAGGATGCCCTCCACCGCGGTTTCCAGAAGCGCGTTGAAGCGGGCGTTGCCATCCTCCAACTGGGCCTCCTTGCGGCGCAGCAGGATCAGCGCCCCCGTGAACAGCAGGATCACCAGACTGGAGCCCAGGACGACGGCGGCGATCTCCATCTGGTTGGTCCACCAGCCCGCCAGCTCCTCGTCCTCGCTGCGGCTGATCGCCAGAACCAGCGGCCAGATCGGCGTAGCCCGATAAGCGGTGATGCGCTCCTGTCCGTCCGGGGCGGTTTCATTGAACACGCCGCTTTCCGATGCGGGGAGATGGACGCGGAACAACTCCATCCCCGCCATCCCCGTGCCGATGCCTTCCGCTCCGTCCTGCGGAAGCCGGGTCAGCAGCAGGCCATCCCGGCGGTAGAGCGACACCGTTCCATGCAGGCCGTTGCGCACCGCCCGGAAGACGCTCTGAAGATACTCGGGATTGACCGACGCGATCGCGACCCCCAGGAGCCTCCCATCCACCCCGCGAATGGCCCGGCTCATCGGCAGAACCCATTTGCCCGACCGGTCCTCCGCCGCCCCGCCCGGCGTCAGAAAACGCCCTCGCACCGGGCTTCCGATTTGAAGGCCCTTGCTCTGACCGGACAGGTGGGCGCGGAACAGATCGGACTCCGCCAAGGAGGTGCCGAGCGGCCGCGGGTCCTCGGTCGTCGCCACCAGGACACCCCGGCGGTCGAGCACCAGAAGGCCGCGGATGTGCGGGGAACGGCGCAAACGTTCCTGAAGCAGCGGCGCCAGCGCCCCGTCCTCGTGGCCCGGCGGCGGATCGCTCAGCAGCTTGCCGAAGACCACCGCATCGCTCAGCGAGGCGAGCGTCACGTCGACCGTCTGGACCGTGCGGCTGACCGAGGATTCCAGGGCGCTCGCCAGATTGTCGATGTTCGCCGCCGCGTTTTTCAACGTCAGGGCGCGGTCGGCATGGATGTCGTAGGTGAATTCGAACAGAAGAGCCATCACCGACAAGAAAGCCAACGCGAGAAGGGCGCCCCGATGCTGCAACAGGGCAAGCTTGGCCATCACGCGCGGCTCCGTGGGGTGTGCTGATATCGCGTGAATCTTAACAGCGGGCGAACGAATCGCAAGCCCGCGCTGTGCACACTGGGCGCGAGGTGCTATCCTGTCGCAGTGGCGAGCCGGTTTTCAGGGGGCAAGGCGGTGCGGCGTCTATCCATCGTGCTGTCGGCGCTGGCGATTCACACAGCGCTCCAGTCGATGTTTTTGCTGTCCGGCGCGGTGCCGGCCCTGGCGGAAAGCCGGCTCGACCGGGTGCAGCGCACCGGGTTGCTGCGCGTGTGCATGTGGCCCGACTATTACGCCATTTCCTTCCGCAATCCCTACAGCGGCGAGCTTCAGGGCCTGGACGTCGACATGGCGCGGGCCTTCGGCCAGGACCTGGGCGTGCGGGTCAGTTTCGTGGAAAGCGGCTTTTCGAGCTTCATCGACGATCTGCTGAACGACCGTTGCGACATCGGCATGTTCGGCATCGGCGTCACCGCCGCCCGCGCCGAAAGGGTCGCGTTCAGCCAACCCTACCTGAACAGCGGCATCTACGCGGTCTCTTCCCAGGGGCACCCGCGCATCCTGCGGTGGGACGATCTGGACCAGGACGGCATGGTGGTCGCGGTTCAGAAGGGCACCGTCATGGACGACTACGCCAGCCGCGCCCTTCGCAAGGCCAGCATCCGCATCGTCTCCGGATCTCAGGAGAGGGAGGAGGAGGTGCAGTCCGGACGCGCCGACGCCTTTCTGACCGACTATCCCTATGGCCAGCGGATCCTCAGCGTCCACCAATGGGCGCACCTGATCACACCGGACGCTCCGGTGCAGACCACGCCCTACGCCTACGCGGTGGCGCCCGGAGACCCGCTGTGGCTGGACCGGGTCAACCGGTTCGTCGACGCCGTCAAGCGCGACGGGCGGTTGGAAACCGCCGCCGCCCGTTTCCGCCTGACCCCCATCGTGGCGCGCGACTGACGGTCAGATCTCCACCTGCGTGCCCAGTTCCACCACCCGGCCCGGCGGAATGCAGAAGAATTCCGTGGCCGACAGGGCCGTCTTCGACAGCAGGATGAAGGCGGGTTCGCGCCAGCCCGGCAGGCCGGTGGATCGCGACGGGATCAACGTCTCTCGGCCCAGGAAGAACGACGTCTCCATCATGTCCAGATGCAGGCCGAAACGGCGGCACCGCTCCAGCGCGCGGGGAATGTGCGGCTGTTCCAGATAGCCGAAGCGCAGGACCACGCGGAAGAAGCCCTTGCCCAGCTTCTCCACCAGGACGGCGCGGTCCGGGGAGACGCGGGGCACCTCCTCCATGATGACCGTCATGACGACCACCCGCTCGTGCAGCACCCGGTTGTGCTTGATGTTGTGGAGCAGGGCGTGGGGGACGACGTCGGGGTTGCCGGTCATGAAGATGGCGGTCCCGGCGACGCGCTGCGGCGACTGCGGGGTGACCCGTTGCAGGAACAGGTCCATCGGCAGGGCATCGGCGTAGAGCCGTTCGGCCAGGATGCGGCGGCCACGGCGCCATGTGGTCATCAGCGTGTAGACCGCCGCGGCGATCAGCAGCGGGAACCAGCCGCCGTCCGGCACCTTCAGCAGGGTTGCCCCGAACAGGGCGAGGTCGATCACCAGAAGCAGCGAGAAGGCGGTCACCACCAACAGCGGATTCCAGCGCCACAGCCGCCACGCTACCACCGCGGCCAGAATCGTGTCGATGGCCATGGCCCCTGTCACCGACACGCCGTAGGCGGCGGCCAGATTGCTGCTGGACCCGAAGCCGATCACCAGGATCACCACGCCGATCAGCAGCAGCCAGTTGTTGCGCGGGATGTAGACCTGACCGACCTCATGCTCGGAGGTGTGGCGGATTTCGCGCCGCGGCAGGTAGCCCAGTTGCACGGCCTGCCGGGTCAGCGAGAAGGCTCCGGAGATCACCGCCTGGCTGGCGATGACCGTGGCCGCCGTGGACAGCAGGACCAGGGGAAGCTGCGCCCAGTCCGGCGCCAGATGGAAGAAGGGGTTCTCCAGCGTCTCCGGCTCGTGCAGCAGCATGGCGCCCTGCCCGAAGTAGTTCAGCAGCAGCGCCGGCAGGACGAGGTAGAGCCAGGCGATGCGGATCGGCGCCCGCCCGAAATGGCCCATGTCGGCGTAGAGCGCCTCCGCCCCGGTCACCGCCAGGA
The DNA here is from genome assembly GCF_003349955.1 of Azospirillum brasilense. GTDB lineage: Bacteria > Pseudomonadota > Alphaproteobacteria > Azospirillales > Azospirillaceae > Azospirillum > Azospirillum brasilense_B. The sequence continues at coordinate 18,003 of NZ_QLKQ01000002.1, read as the reverse complement.
CCACGGCGCCCAGCGTCAGGAAGGCCACCCAGCCGTGGTCGACGAACAGTGCTGCCCCGTACAGCGGGTTGAAGGCGCGCAGAACGTCCGGCCAATGCAGCACCTGCATCAGGCCCAGCACCGCCAGCGTGGCGAACCACACCCCCATGATCGGGCCGAAGAAGATGCCGACCCGGCCGGTGCCTTGCCGCTGAAACAGGAACAGCAGGGTGAGGACCGCCAGCGTGATCGGGACGATGTAGGGGGACAGGGACGGGGTGACGACCTTCAGCCCCTCCACCGCGCTCAGCACCGAGATGGCCGGGGTGATCAGGCTGTCGCCGTAGAACAGCGCCATGCCGAGGATCGCCAGCGCCATGATGGCGCGGTTGCCCGCTCTGGAGCTGAGCCCCCGGTGCGCCAGCGTGCCGAGCGCCAGGACGCCGCCCTCGCCCTTGTTGTCCGCCCGCATGACGAGCAGGACGTATTTCAGCGTCACGACGATGATGAGCGCCCAGGTCGCCAGCGACAGGATGCCGAGGATGGTCGGCTCGTCGAGCGGCAGGCCGGTGTGGGTGAAGGACTCCCGCATGGTGTAGAGCGGGCTGGTCCCGATGTCGCCGTAAACGACGCCCAGCGCCCCCAGGACGAGGGCGGGCATGCGGTTGGCTTGAGGGGGGTGGCCCGGGGGAGTGGAACTGGGAGCGGGGTTGGCGGCCGGAGCGGCGCCGTTCGGTCCGTCGCCGGTGTGCTGGTTGGCGCTGTCCATGATGGTCCGTTCGTTCGGATCGCGGTCCGGTGTCGGGGGGCCCTTCTTGCGGGCGGAACGCTTCGGCCGCGAACCTTCTCCTTACATCAACCGCTCACCACAAGACCATATGGTTCCGGTGGCGCGGGGGTGCCAGCCACAGCGTGCAAGGCGATGGGAACCGTCGCAACCGGATTTGATGCCGGCTTTGAACGCACCATCGAGCCAAGGGGCTTTGAATGGAACAAAAAGCGAACAATGCGCTTGTCGTTCATTTTTTGTTCTGATACGTTTTTCTTCGTCGGCGCCGTCGCCAAGCTGCGGTTCGGCGTTACGACGTCGCCCGTCGCATATCCGCCAACCGATCAAGGAAGATTGCCATGTCGATCCTGGTTTTCCTGCGTGAACTCGCCGGACTGGCGACTCTGTTCGGCACCCTGTTCGTCTGGACTCTGCTGGGCCACGCCGCCGGCTTCTGAGGCACCGAATCCCCCGAAAGGAGTCGCCATAAGGGTTGGACCTCCTCCGGATAATAATCCGAAATCCCAGGCAACCCTTGGCGACGCATCGCTTACATCCGGAATGCGTCCACCGCAGCCGCCGGGCGGTCCCAGCCAAGACGGGACCAGCCGAAGCGGGGCGGGCGACGCGACGATCAGGCCACCGGCCAAGGCCGGCTGGTGACGACAACGCGGAATTCTGGGATCGGGACGGATGCGAAACTTCTTTCGGAAGCGGCGGGCGACCGCCGATGCGGATGACCGGATGTCCATGGGTGGCGGCATCACGGGGGGTGGAGCGGCCGGACCGGGCTCCACCCAGGGCAATGCGGCCCACGGCCATCCGCCGATGCAATCCCAGAGCCCCCTCGCGGGCCGTCCGGCACCGCATCTGCGACCGGTCGGCGGAGCGGCGGGGACCGGGCATGGCGGCGGGTTGGGCGAGACGATGCGCGGCCCGTCGGGCTTGCGCCACGATCCGCTGAACAGCCCGCTTGGTGGCGGTGCGGGTGGCGGACTGGGTGGCCAGCGCGGCCAAGCGCCCGCCGACACGGATCTTCCGCGCTTCACCATGACCGTCAACGGCGGCCTGCGCGGACCGGGGGCGGTCGGCGCTCCGGCCATGCTGAAGGGACTCACGCCCGAACTGAACGGCCTGTTGCGCGAAGCCTTCACGCCGACGCGGCCCAAACAGCAGCTCAACTCGCTGTTCATCGGCCGGACCGAAACGCTGAAGCGCATCATCTCCGCCATCGAGGAGGAGCGGGCGCACGTCATCCTGTTCGGCGACCGCGGCCGCGGCAAGACCTCCGTCGCCAACGCCATCGAGAAGATCGCCGGCCAGGCCGGCTACCTGTCGCTGAAACTGACCTGCAGCGCCGAGCTGAGCTTCGAGGACATCTTCCGCCATTTCCTGAAGAAGATCCCCTCGACCTATTACCGGTCGGGGATCGACAACCCCTTCGCCTCGCGCCGCAGCTTCACCAGCTTCAACGAGCTTCTGCCCGAGGGCGGCTTCAGCGTGACGGAGCTGAACGAGGTTCTGTCGGGCATTCACGCCACCCATGTGCTGCTGATCCTCGACGAGTATGACCGCGTCACCGACGAGGATTTCCGCAACAAGCTTGCCGAGCTGTTCAAGAACCTGACCGACAGCTCGATCCCGGTGACCCTGCTGGTGGTCGGCGTCGCGGAGAATCTGGACCAGCTCCTGGGCAAGCACCCGTCGATCCAGCGCTCGCTGGTGCCGGTGCATCTGCCGCTGATGACCGACGTGGAGATCGGGCGCCTCATCAACGCCGGAGCCGAGAACGCCGGCATCGCCTTCGCGCCGGAGGCCGTGGACCGCGTCTGCGAGTTTGTCCGCGGTCTGCCCTACTACGCGCAGCTTCTCGGCCTGCACGCCGCGCGCAGCGCGGTCAGCCGCGGTTCGACGGTGGTGGAGCGGGACGACCTCGCCTACGCGGTCACCCGTTGCCTGCAGGAGGCGGAGCGCGGCATCGTCGATTCCTACGCCCGTGCGTTGGCTGCCGAACGCCGCGCCGAGCTGGAGGATGTGCTGCTGGCCTGCGCCCTGTGCCCGGCGGACTCCTACGGGACCTTCGATCCCAAGGAGCTGGCCGGCCCGAACGGCGCTCCGCCGACCAAGGAGGCGCTCGGCATCCTGGAGCGGCTCTGCCGCGAGGAGTATGGCGGCGTGCTGGCCCCGGTGGTCGAGCCGGGCTGGACCCGCTACCGCTTCCGCAACCAGATGATGCGCCAGTATGTGCTGATGCGGCAGGCCCACGAGCGCGGCCAGATCTGACCGTCCATCCACGGGCAGACCGGTCCGGGGAGGCCCCTTTCCGCCGTCGGGCGGGGAGGGGCCTTCGTGCGTTCCGGCCTCCGGTTTTCCGTCTCCGATCCGCCGTTGGTCAGCGCGAATCGAGCAGCATCGCGGCGAAGACCGCGCCGGCGACCAGCGCGCACAGGGCCGCCACGATGGCGAGGCTGCGCAGGAACTGGCGCATCTCGCCCTGTTTCCAGGCGCTTCGGGCGAGCAGCAGCAGATAGCTGGCCGCTGCCGCGCCGATCATCGTCCACATCGAACCACGCACCGCATCCGTCGAGAAGCCTCCTGCCGCATGGTGTTATGACCTACGGGGAGGGGGCGGCGGCGATCATAGGACGGGCGTGGCAAGGAGCGGATGCGCTTCTTCGGCATGAGTGCCTCCTGCCCGTTTGGGGTCGGGAACTTTTGGCAACTCCCATGAGTCGGCCCGTCCCCATGCGCATCCAAAGCGTGCGCCTCTCCGCAAGAAAGTGGTAGAGAATTCGCTGAAGTATCCATTCGATTGGGGATGCTGTGTACTTTAAAAGAGATGCAGTAATCCATGATTAAAAGTAGCTTTGCGCATATGTCCAATGCGTTCTTCTTTTAATCCCACAGAGTGGTACCGTGTTGCACGACACAGGGGTAAGGTCATCCAAAATATCGGCACGTCAATGCCATCGGTGGGGCACGGGTGGGGAAACCTCGGGTGATTGGTAGCCTACAAGATTGCCCAGGGAGTCAGAGCAATTTTCCAAAAATCGCGGGAGCTGACCAATGGAACCAGTGCGTGCTTTTCTGATCGACTCCAATAAGCTGTTCCGCGAAGGCCTGAAGAGGCTTCTCGACGATTCACCCTTTCAGATCGCCGCCGAGGCGGGGAACCTGCGCGAGGCGCTGAACTCCGTCGACAACGGCTTGCGTCCGCAGCTCATCCTGCTCGATCTGGTGAACGGGGGCGAGGAGGAGGCCGACGGCATGCGGCGCCTGCGCGCCCAGCTTCCCGACGCGCGTATGGTCATCCTGACCAGCGACCTGTGCACGCGCCGCCTTGCCAACGCGCTGGAGGCCGGGGCCGACGGCTACCTGATGAAGGATCTGTCGTCCGACGCGCTGGCCCAGTCGCTGCGCCTGGTGATGATGGGCGAGAAGGTGTTTCCGACCCACCTCGCCGCGCTGCTGATCTCCGGCCGAGTCAACGGGAACGGCACGGACATGCCAGTGTCGCGCAAGGGCCTGTCGCAGCGGGAGGTGCAAATCCTGCGCTGCCTGCTGAACGGCGACAGCAACAAGATGATCGCCAACCATCTGAACATCACCGAGGCAACGGTCAAGGTTCACCTGAAGAGCCTGCTGCGCAAGATCAATGCCTCGAACCGCACCCAGGCCGCCATCTGGGCGCTCAACAACGGCATCGGCGGCGAGTTGGCCGGGGCCGGGGCGGTCACCGCGGCGGCGGCCCACCAGTAACCGGTCTCCCGCGATCGCTCCACCGGCGCAGGCGCCGGACCGGCCGGCCATCACCCTTTCGGTGTGGCCGGCCGGTCCGGCGTTTCCGTGTGCGGCTTCCGACCGGAAGCCGGCCGGGAAACCGGTTCGCAAACGAAAATATCCCGGCACGGTGGCCGGGATTCTTTCGATTGGTTGATCAGGGGTGACGGGACGTCCGACGGGTTGTCAGGACGTGCCGGTCCGGTGGGCCGGGGCCGCGTGCATCTGCGGCGGCACCATGCCCTCCCGGGCGGACTGCAACGCGCCCTGCTGCCGCGCGGCGAAGACGCCGGCTTCCGTTCTGTTGCGGAAGTGCAGCTTGGACAGAACACTGCGCACCATCGACTTGATGACCGCCTCGGACAGATCGAGCTGGTTGGCGATCGTCCGGTTGTTCAGCCCCTGGCCGAGCAGGCGCAGGGTTTCGAACTCCGGTTCCGACAACCGCGGCAGCAAGGTCAGCCGGATCTCATCGACGCCCAGCCGGGACAGGAACTGCTTGGGCATCAGACAGTGCCCCTCCAGCCCCAGATCCAGCAGTTCGTTGATGCGGTCCACGTTGATGTCCTCGAACACCCACGCATCGGCGAAAGCCAGGATGTGTGCGGCGTCCAGCAATTCCCGCGACGACAGCACCACGACGATCCGCGACCGGCGTGACAGCCGCAGATACACCATCGGTTCGTTCTCGCGCAGCGCGGTGAACTGCTGAAGGCCGATCAGGATCGCATCGGGCGTCAGCGTGCTCTGCGTCAGTTCCGATATGTCGTGGAAGACGGTCACACGATGGCGACCGGCCCGGTCGAGCGCCTGCACCACGGTGTCGGTCAGGGAACTGTTGTCGAGAATCAGGCAGACGTGCATGGGGGTCACCGCGTTGCGGGTCGAGTGCGATGCTTTCTCTTGGGCGTACTCATGGTTCATTTGCATGGGTCAGCTCTGTTTGGAGGAGGCATCCACGGCAGGCCCTTGTCGGGCGTTATCGCCGCCTGTGTTTTAGGCTTGTCTCGTGCTCTCTATCCGTCGGCGCTCTGTGTCTTCGCGTAAGTGTTTTCATTTAAAGACTGCATCGAATTTCAGGCATATATCCATCAAACCTGGAAAAAAACTTGACACTGTGACAAACAGTTTATAAATTAGTCGTGTAACACGTAAATCAAACGATAGATGATCACTCAAGATCGTCAAGCGCATCTGAATGGCGACCGGATCGCTCCAAGCGATAACTCTTTTGTGACGGACTGCGCTGAAAGGCCAGTACAGGTGTGTGTCGCAAAGTGAGGCACTCCCGCAGGAAAAGCGCTGGCCATTCGTACAGGGCGCACCACCGATCGGATAGGTTTTCACGCAATTCGATCGTTGGTGCCAACCCTTTGCACGCATGGGGTGTTCCGTGACGGATCGTCACTGTCGCCCTCACCTTGAACAACCAAACATGGAGAAAATTGCGCTCCCACTTTCTTTCGTGCAGAGGCTTAGATGAAAAGTCATAGTTCTTGTTTTGTTCAGTCGGCCTTTGCTGTATAGGTGATTGTTCCGCGCCGCAAATGACCTATGGCCCTTGTCCGGATATTGCCCCTCTTCCGAATGTGGTAGCAGTTCTTCAAGCCACGGGGCGAAAGGATGGTTGGATCGCCAACGGGGTGGCCCGGTTAGCCCGAGGAGGGCTGATCCGAAGCAACGGGAAAACGAAGGCGGACGGGGCCATGAAAATTCTGATCGGTGACGACCATCTCCTTTTTCGTGAAGGCCTGCGCCGTCTTCTGGAGCAGCTTCACGGGGACGCGATCTTTGTCGAGGCCGGCACCTTCGACGAGGTTCTTCAGCAATGCCGCGTCGGCGGCGGGTTCGACGTGGTGCTGATGGATCTGCACATGCCGAACTGGCCGGGGTTCGACGGGCTGCGCGAGGTGCAGAGCCTCCAGCCGGGCGTGCCGGTCGTGGTGATCTCCGCCTCCGAGGCGCTGAACGACATCCGCGGCGCGCTCGACCACGGGGCCACCGGCTACATTCCGAAGTCGAGCAGCGTCAAGGTGATGATGGGCGCTCTGAATCTGGTCTTCTCCGGCGGCATCTACGTGCCCCCCGGCGCGCTTACCGCCGCGACCGCGGCCTCCGACGCTGCGCCGCGCCGCGGTCGTCTGGACGGCGCGGACCGCAGCGCCTACGGCCTGACCCAGCGCCAGCGCGAAGTCCTGGATTGCCTGCGGGCGGGCAAGTCGAACAAGCAGATCGCCTACGAACTCGGCCTGTCCGAGGGCACGGTGAAGATCCATGTCACGGCGATCTTCAAGTCGCTGGGCGTCAAGAACCGCACCCAGGCGGTGATCGCCGCCGCCGCCATGGCCTCGTAAAGGGGCGGGTCCGACGGTTACGGGGCAGGGCGGGAAGCAAGAAACCGGGTTGGAGACCGACAGGGCCGCGAGCAGGCACGAACAAGGTGCCGCCGCGGCCTTTTCGATTCCGGCTTTCGCCTCACCTCATATACTCATGCCCGAACCCGCGCCGGCGGCGCGTCCGAGGGTCCAGAAGGAGGAACGACAGCGATGGCGGCGGAAACCCCGGTGTGCGACTTTGGCCGGAAGGCGGAGGATTTCAGCCTGAAGGGAACCGATGGAAAGACCTACAGCCTGGCCGACGTCCAGGGGCCGAGCGGCACTCTGGTCATGTTCATCTGCAACCACTGCCCCTATGTGAAGGCGGTGATCGGGCGGATCGTCGAGGAGGTGGACGCGCTTCGGCCCCACGGCATCGGCGCCGTCGCCATCATGTCCAACGACACCGACGCCTATCCCGACGACGGCTTCGAGAACATGAAGCGTTTCGCGGCGGAACACGGCTTCACCTTCCCCTATCTGCTCGACGAGACTCAGGAGGTGGCGCGGGCTTACGGCGCGGTCTGCACGCCCGACTTTTTCGGTTTCAACGCCGACCTCTGCCTGCAATACCGCGGCCGGCTGGACGCCTCCAAACGCGAGCCGATCCCCGACGCCCCGCGCGAGCTGTTCCACGCGATGGTCCGCATCGCCCAGACGGGGCAGGGGCCGACCGACCAGATCCCCAGCATGGGCTGCTCCATCAAATGGCGGAATCCAACCTGATTCCACCCCAAGCGCAGCCTTAATGCCGCATTGGGCGCCGTTGCGCCTTGACCGCGTGCGGCGCCCAATGCTATCCGGCCCTTTGAACCATCAGAATCGTCCGCCGCAGCCGCGCGCGGGCGCAATCTCCGCTGTAACGGTTTTCGTGCCGTAGGATGCCGCTGTAGAGCCATGAGCGATATTTTCCGCGAAGTCGACGAGGATCTGCGCCGCGACCGCATGGAGCGCGTCTTCAAGCGCTATGGCGGCATCATGCTGGCGGCCGCGCTGGCGGTCGTCGCCGCGACGGGCGGCACGGTCGCCTGGCGGAACTGGCAGCAGTCGCAGAAGGAGAGCGGGACGACGGCCCTGGCCGCCGCCCTCTCACAGGCCGCCCAGGGGCCGGACAAGGGCGTCGAGGCGCTGGCCGCCTTCGCCACCAAGGCCGACCCCGGCATGGCCGCGCTGGCCCAGTTGAACGCCGCCGCCCTGCTGGCCCGCGAGGGCAAGACGGCGGAGGCCGTAGCCGTCTACGACACGCTGTCCAACAACGCCGGCGCCGCCGCGGTCTACCGCGAGCTGGCGGCCCTGCTGTCGGTGATGCACCAGCTCGACTCCGGAGATCCGGCCCAGCTCCAGGCGCGGCTCCAGCCGCTGACGGCGGACGCCAACCCCTGGCGCTTCTCCGCCCGCGAGATGAGCGCCGTGCTCGCCGCGCGCGCCGGGGACAAGGAGCGCGCGCGCACCCTGTTCCAGCAATTGGCCGACGACTCGCAGGCTCCCGCCGGCGTCCGGTCGCGTGCCGCCGATCTCGCCACCCTCTACGGCAAGAGCTGATGACCCGCATTCCCATGGCCGCCCCGACCGCGCACCCCACCGCGAAGCGCCGCTCCCTGCGCGCCGCCCTGCTTTCCGCCCCGCTGCTGGCCGTGCTGCTCGGCGGCTGCGACACCGTCAGCGGGTGGTTCGGCAAGACGCCCGAGCCGCCCCTGCCGGGCGAGCGGGTGTCCGTCCTGACCCGCGAGCGCAAGGTGGAGGTCGACCAGCGGCTGGTCGGCACGCCGGTCGCCCTGCCGACCGCCGTTGCCAACCCGGCCTGGGCGCAGTCCGGCGGCACACCGGAGCACGCCGGCGGCAACCTCGCCCTGTCGGCCACGCCCGCCGAGGCGTGGCGCGGCGACGTCGGCACGGGGGCCAGCAGCTCCCGCTCCCTTCTGGAGACACCGATCGTCGCCGATGGCCGCATCTTCGCCATGGACGCCGACTCGCATGTCGCCGCCCTCGACGAGCGGACCGGCCGCCAGCTCTGGCGGATCGACACCAAGCCGGAGAAGGAGCGCGGCGGCGCCAGCGGCGGCGGTGTCGCCTACGCCGACGGGCGGGTCTTCGCGGCCACCGGCTTCGGTGAGGCGATTGCGCTCGATCCCGCCAACGGTTCGGTCATCTGGCGCAAGCGCGTTCCGGGTCCGGTGCGCGGCGCCCCGACCGTGGAAGGCGGGCGCGTCCTCGTCCTGACGCTGGACAACCAGCTCACGGCCCTGTCGGCCTCCGACGGCGCCGTCCAATGGTCGCACCAGGGCATCCTGGAGACGGCGGGCCTGCTGGGCGCCGTCAGCCCGGCGGCTTCGTCGACCCTGATCGTCGCCCCGTACTCCTCCGGCGAGCTGTACGGCCTGCGCCCGGAGAACGGGCGCGTGGCGTGGCAGGAGAGCCTGGCGGCCATTCGGCGCAGCGGCGCCCTGAGCAGCCTCGCCGACATCCGTGGCCTGCCGGTGATGGACCGCGGCGTCGTCTATGCGATCGGCCATTCCGGCCGCATGATCGCCATCGACGAGCGCATCGGCATCCGTCTGTGGGAGGCCGAGATCGGCGGCACCCAGACTCCCTGGCTCGCCGGCGATCACCTGTTCGTCGTCACCAACGATTCGGAGCTGGTCGCCCTGACCCGTCAGGCCGGCCACGCCCGCTGGGTCACCCAACTCGCCCAGTTCACCGACCCGGAGGACAAGAAGGGGCCGATCACCTGGTCGGGTCCGGTCCTGGCCGGCGGCAAGCTCTACGTCACCGGGTCGAACGGGCAGATGCTGGCCCTGTCGCCCGCCGACGGGCAGGTGCTGACCCGCTACTCGCTGCCGGCTTCCACCTATTTGCCTCCGGTCGTGGCGAACAACACCCTATATGTCCTGTGCGAGAACGGTACGCTGGTGGCGTACCGTTGATCGCCGCCCCTGGTTCTTTATAAGGCCCCCGGCCCGATGTCCTTCACCGTCGCTCTTGTCGGTCGGCCGAATGTCGGCAAATCGACTCTCTTCAACCGTTTGGCCGGCAAGAAGCTGGCGCTGGTCGACGACACGCCCGGCGTGACTCGCGACTGGCGCTCGGCCCCCGCCCGCGTGGGTGGGCTGTCCTTCACCGTGGTCGACACCGCGGGCCTGGAGGACGTCACTGACGACAGCCTGGAGGCGCGCATGCGCCGCCAGACCGAACGCGCCCTGGAACGCGCCGACGTGGCGCTGTTCATCGTGGATGCGCGCAGCGGCATCACGCCGCTCGACCGCCATTTCGCGGCCCTGCTGCGCAAGAGCAAGACCCCTGTGATCCTCGTCGCCAACAAGGCCGAGGGCAAGGTGGGGATGACCGGCCTCTACGAGGCCTTCGAGCTTGGTCTGGGCGACCCGCTCGCGCTGTCGGCCGAGCATGGCGAGGGCATGGCCGATCTGGTCGAAGCCCTGCTGCCCTACGCCGCGCCGGAACCGGAAGCGGTCGAGACGGCCTCGGCCCCCCTCAAGGGGGAGAATGGCGAGGAGTTGCCTGTCGGCGACCAGCCGGAAACCGACGAGGAGCGCGCCCGCCCGATCCAGATCGCCATCGTCGGCCGCCCGAACGTCGGCAAGTCGACCCTGCTCAACGCCCTGATCGGCGAGGAGCGCGTGCTGACCGGTCCCGAGGCCGGCATGACGCGCGACGCCATCAGCGTCGATTGGGAGTGGCGCGGCCGCAAGTTTCGGCTGGTCGACACCGCCGGCATGCGCCGTCGCGCCCGCGTCGATGCCAAGGTGGAGAAGCTGGCCGTCGCCGACGCCCTGCGCGTCGTCCGCATGGCGCAGGTCGTCCTGCTCGTGGTCGATGCCAACCAGATCCTCGACAAGCAGGACCTGACCATCGCCCGCACGGTGGTGGAGGAAGGCCGCGCCCTGGTCATTGCCCTGAACAAGTGGGACGCCGTGGACGACCGCGCCATGGCCCTGCGTCAGGTCGAGGACAAGCTCCAGGCCGCCCTGGCCCAGATCAAGGGCGTCGAGGTCGTGACCATCTCCGCCCTTCAAGGCAAGAAGCTGGACACGCTGCTCGATTCGATCCTGTCGACCTACGCGCAGTGGAACCGCCGCATTCCGACCGCCCAGCTCAACCGCTGGATCGAAGGCGTGCTGGATCACCACCCGCCGCCCCTGGTCGAGGGCCGCCGCGTGAAGATCCGCTACGCCACGCAGGTGAAGACCCGCCCGCCGACCGTGGCGCTGTTTGTGAACAAGCCGCTGGATCTGCCGGAAAGCTACCAGCGCTATCTGATCGCGCATCTGCGCGAGACGTTCGACCTGCCGGGCGTGCCGGTGCGGCTGCTCCTGCGCAAGCAGAAGAACCCCTACGCGGACGATTGAGAGGCTCGGCATTGGGGCCCTCCCGGTCTCCCTTTCCGCTTCTGTAACGAATATTCTCGTCATTTACGCGAGGGCGAGAGTTCAGCCCCCTTCAGATGAGCATTCGACCGGACTGATGCGGTTGGAAAATGATCGCATTCATCATTTTCCAACCGTGAAATCCCGGCAGATCAATGCGTTAGAATTGATCGAGAGGCTCTTGCCGGCGGCGCCTTCTGGTGCCGACGGTGTGCATTCCGGCCAAGGCGGGAATGACGAGCGAGGAAAGCGGCGGCAGACGCCATCAAGACGCCGTTCGTCGCCACGCTGCGGTCATTACCCCCGCCCCGATAAGCATCGCTCCCCCTGTCCGATTGAAAATCCGTCGGATCGAGGGGCGTTGCACCGCTTGTCCCGCCGCCGAGGCCAGAAGTGCGTACAACGTGGCGTTCAGGGTCGCCAACACCAGGAAGGTGGCTTCCATGATCAGTATTTGTGGCAAAAGCGGCTGAGTGGAATCAACAAACTGCGGTAGAAAGGCAACGAAGAACACGATGCTTTTGGGATTCAGTGCCGTCACGGCATAGGTATGAAGGGCCATGCGGAAGGGGGGCACGGCGGGAGCCGGCTCGGTTGATGTGGCCTCGACAACCGGGGATCGCCACAACTTGAGGCCGAGATATACGAGGTAGGCCGCCCCAATCCATTTCAATGTGGTGAAGAGCAGGGACGAGGCGGCCAGCACCACGCCCAAACCCAGCATGGATGCGGTCATGGCGGTGAAGTCGCCGAGCGCAACGCCGACGACGGTGGCGAGCCCTGAACGCCGGCCCTGACCGAGCGCATAGGATACCACAAGCAGGATCGTGGGGCCTGGGATGATCAACAACACCGCGGATGCTGCGGTAAAGGCAAGCCAAGCTTCTATCGGCATCATCACCTCCCTCTGGATAGCCGTCGACTGATCCATAAATCTGGCCGGCTTACAACGTCCGATTTCGCGGGAACGGCCTTGTAGACCGGACCAGCGATGGGAAGGGTGAGGAACGCCTTCGACTTATCGAGGCAGGGGAAAGCCCTTGGTTTTCGCGCCAAGCGGCATCGTGTTCGTGCTGAAGCGGGGCATCCTTTGGATGATGCTGCCGCAGGAGTCGGGCTGCGGCTCGGACACCCAGTCCGGCTTCCTCACGCGCGTCGGCGCGCTGCTCTCCTTCCGCTTTCTGTTAAGACGTCTCCAAGCTTACCCTTGCGCCGACACCACTTCGCCGTGGCGCGTGCAGGACGTTTCCGCCAACGCCAGGAAAGCCTCGGTCACGTCGTCCGGCTGGGCCAGCTTGGTCTGGTCTTCGCCGGGGAAGGCCTGCATGCGCAGCTTGGTCGCCACGATGCCGGGATCGATCAGATTGACGCGCAGGTTTGACGAGGCGATTTCCATCGCGTAGGTCTTCACCATCATCTCCAGTGCCGCCTTGCTGGCCCCGTACGGGCTCCAGTAGGGGTAGGGCGCGTTCGCGGCGCCCGACGTCACGAAGATGGCGCGCCCCGCGTCGGACGCGCGCAGCAGACGGTCGAAGGAGCGGATCAGACGGAAGTTGGCCGTGACGTTGACGTCCATCACGCGCTGCCACAGCTTCGGATCGTAATGGGCGACCGGGCCCAGCGCTTCCAGGACGCCGGCGTTGCTGACCAGGATGTCGAGCTTCCCGAAGCGCTCGAAGATCGAATAGCCGAGCTGGTCGATCTTGTCGAACTGGCGCAGGTCCAGCGGGACCAGCGTGGCGTTGCGGCCCGTGGCCTGGAAGATCGCGTCGTCGGTTTCCTCCAGGCCGCCGACGGTGCGGGCGGCGAGGATGACGTGGGCGCCTTCGGCGGCGAAGCGCTTGGCGACGGCGGCGCCGATGCCGCGCGAGGCGCCGGTGATGAGGGCGGTGCGGCCGGAAAGACGGGACATGGCGGCGACTCGACGATGTTCGGTAGCGGGATTGGCAAACGGGCCGGTCCGCTGGGTTGCGGCCGGCCCGTCGCGGCGGTGGTCAGGCGGTCAGGCGCGGATGCGGACGTTCGCCTCGACCGGCGGGTGGTCCAGCGCGTCGGTCAGCGCGATGGGGTAGTCGCCGGTAAAACAGGCGTCGCAGAAGGTCAGCTTCTGCGGGTCGCGGCGCTCCGCACCCATGGCCCGGTAGAGGCCGTCCAGGGAGATGAAGGCGAGGCTGTCGGCCTGGATGAAGTCGCGCATCTCCTCCACCGACATGCGGTGGGCGAGCAGCTTGCTCTGCTCCGGCGTGTCGATGCCGTAGAAGCAGGGGTGCGAGGTCGGCGGGCTGGAGATGCGCATGTGCACCTCCTTCGCACCGGCGGCGCGCACCATCTCGACGATCTTCTTGGAGGTCGTGCCGCGCACGATGCTGTCGTCCACCAGCACCACCCGCTTGCCCTCGATCATGGCGCGGTTGGCGTTGTGCTTCAGCTTCACGCCGAGGTGACGGATCTGGTCGGTCGGCTCGATGAAGGTGCGGCCGACATAATGGTTGCGGATGATGCCCAGCTCGAAGGGCACGCCGCTCTGCGTGGCGTAGCCGAGGGCCGCCGGCACGCCGCTGTCGGGCACCGGCACCACCACGTCGGCCTCGATCCCCGATTCGCGGGCCAGCTCGGCGCCGATCCGCTGGCGGGCGTTGTAGACGGAGGACCCCTCCATCACACTGTCGGGACGTGCGAAGTAGATGTATTCGAAGATGCAGAAGCGACGGCCCTGCGGCTGGAAGGGGCGCAGGCTCTGCACACCCTGGTCGTTCAGCACGACCATCTCGCCCGGCTCGACGTCGCGCACGTAATCGGCGCCGACGATGTCGAGCGCGCAGGTCTCGCTGGTCACGATGTAGGTGTCGCCCAGCTTGCCCAGGACCAGCGGGCGGACACCCAGCGGGTCACGCACGCCGATGACCTCGTTCGGGGTCAGCGCCACCAGGGAGAAGGCGCCCTCGACCTGCCGCACCGCCTCGATCAGCCGGTCCACCGGCGAACCGCCGCGGGCGATGGCCATCAGATGGACGATGGTCTCGGTGTCGGTGGTGGATTGGAACAGGCAGCCGCGGCGGACGAGCTGACGGCGCAGCGTGTGCGCGTTGGTCAGGTTGCCGTTGTGGGCCAGCGCGAAGCCGCCGAACTCGAAGTCGGCGTAGAGCGGCTGGACGTTGCGGATCGTCGTGTCGCCCGTGGTGGCGTAGCGGACGTGGCCGATGGCCTGCGGGCCCTTCAGCTTGCCGATGATGGCTTCCGACGAGAAATGATCGCCGACGAGGCCGAGCGTGTGCTCCAGATGGAAGCGGTCGCCGTCGTGGCTGACGATTCCGCAGGCTTCCTGGCCGCGATGCTGCAGCGCGTGCAGGCCGAGCGCGGTGATGGCCCCCGCCTGCGGATGGCTGTGGATGCCGAACACGCCGCACTCCTCGCGCAGCTTGTCGTCGTCGAACGGATGCGTCGTCAGCATCGGAAGATCCTCGTCATACACAGCATCACCAAAGGGCATTGCCCCGGCGGCCTCTTTGCCAGCGGGGCGTTACTCACAGGCACTCTGCACCATGCGGCGTTCAGCGTGCGTTCTGGATCAGTCGCTCAAGGTCGCCGCGGTCCCGGTCCTTATAACCGGTATCGGATGGCGACGCACCACCGGTCTTCGGCGCTCCGGGAACCGGCGTGGACAGGCGGTCCAGCGCCTCCTTGGCCTCCACCGCCTGCCGCGCGCGTTCCCGCGCCATGTCCATCTGGCCCAGCCCGTCCTTGCGCAGCGAGTCCGGCATCACCTCGTAGATCATGGCGGCGCCGGACACCAGCATCGGCCGGGTCTTGGCGCTTTGCAGCCACGCCGGATGTTCCGCCGGGTTCGGCACCAGCCAAGCGAAGAAGAGATAGGCGACGGAGGCGAGGATTGCACCCTTCAGCAGGCCGAAGACGAAACCCAGCGAGCGGTCGAGCGCCGAAAGGCCGGAATTCTGCACCCCGCGTGACACGACGCGGCCCAGGATTGTCAAAACCACAAGGCTGACGACGAACAGCGCCACCGCCGACGCGGCGTAGGCGGCCATTTCGACGTGAATGTAGGTCTGCGCGATGGGCAGGACGTGGGGCAGGGCGTTCAGCGTGATCAGCGCGGCACCGACCCAGGCGGCGACCGACAGCACCTCGGCCACCATGCCGCGGGTGAAGGCCAGCAGGGCCGACAGCAAAAGCACCACGATGACGGCCAGATCCGCCGGGTTGATCGGGAAGGTGTCCATAACGCCGCTACGCCTCGTGCGCTTTCACTTTGGAGTCTCGTCTCAATCCCGGCCGCGCGGCGGACGGGGTCCCGATCCGGCCTGGAACAGCGGCAGCAATTCGCTGAGCTGCTGCAGCTCGACCGATTTCAGGCCGTTGTCGCCGCGCCCCGGTTTCTTGCCGTTCCGTCTAGCCGGAAAGATCGCCGTTGAAAACCCCAGCTTCGCGGCTTCCTTTAGCCGGGCGTCGCTCTGGCCCACGGCGCGCACCTCGCCCGACAGGCCGACCTCGCCGAAGACCACGGCGTCGGCGGGCACCGGCTCCCCGGTCAGCGAGGAGACCAGCGCCGCGGCGACCGCGAGGTCCGCCGCCGGCTCGGTGATGCGCAGCCCGCCGGCCACGTTCAGATAGACGTCGTTGGCGCCGATCTGCACGCCGCAGCGCGCCTCCAGAACCGCCAGCACCATGGCGAGCCGCGCCGAGTCCCAGCCGACGACCGCGCGCCGTGGCGTGCCGAGCGGGGAGGGGGCGACCAGGGCCTGGATTTCCACCAGCACGGGGCGGGTGCCCTCCATTCCGGCGAAGACCGCCGCGCCCGACACGTCGCCGCGCCGTTCCGCCAGGAACAGGGCGGAGGGGTTGGCGACCTCGCCCAGCCCGCCGTCGGTCATCTCGAACACGCCGATCTCGTCCGTCGCGCCGAAGCGGTTCTTCACCGCGCGCAGGATGCGGAACTGGTGGCCGCGCTCGCCTTCGAAGTAAAGCACCGTGTCAACCATGTGCTCCAGCACGCGGGGGCCGGCGATGGTGCCTTCCTTGGTGACATGGCCGACCAGCAACAGGACGCAGCCGCGCCGCTTGGCGACGCGGATCAGCTCCTGCGCGCTCGCCCGGACCTGGGCGACGGTGCCGGGGGCGCTGTCCAGATTGTCCACATACATGGTCTGGATCGAGTCGATCACCACGACCTCCGGCCCGTCCGTGCCGTCGAGCGAGGCGACGATGTCGCGCACGCTGGTCGCCGAGGCGAGCTGGACCGGTGCGGCGGCGCAGCCCAGCCGGACGGCGCGCAGCCGCACCTGATCCACCGCCTCTTCACCGGAGACATAGGCGCAGCGGTGTTCCTGCGACAGCCGGGCCATGGCCTGGAGGAGGAGGGTCGATTTGCCGATGCCGGGGTCGCCGCCGATCAGGATCGCCGATCCGGGGACGAGGCCGCCGCCGCAGACGCGGTCGAACTCCTCGATGCGGGTCATGCGGCGCGGCGGCGCCTCGCTGGACCCGGCCAGCCCGACGAAGTCCAGCCGGCGACCGCGTGCCACGCCCAGTCCTTTGGGGGCGGCTTCCGGGGCGGCTTCCTCGACGAGGGTGTTCCATTCGCCGCAGGCATCGCAGCGGCCCGCCCATTTCGGGAAGGAGGCGCCGCAAGCCTGACAGACGTAGCGGGTGGTTGGCTTTGCCAAAGGTCTAGCGATTGGTTGGAGCGGCAGCGCCCCACATATAGCAAGGTGGCGTTCTAAATCCTATGGCAGAGGTGATAAAAAGCTGGGGCTTTTCTCGGCCGTTCCGGTGGTAGGTTCTGTCCCGGAATTCATGATGAACAACGGATGTGAGGTGACACGGTGGCGGACAAGGACGCGCGGAAGATCCCGCTGCACGGCCCGGAGGAGTTCGAGGCGATCCGCAAGGCCGGGCGGCTGGCCGCGGCGACGCTCGACCACATCACGCCCCAGGTGGTGCCGGGGGTCAGCACGGGTCATCTGAACCGGCTGATCGAAACCTTCATGCGGGACAACGGCGCCATCCCCGCGACCCTCGGCTATCACGGCTATCCGGCGGCGAGTTGCATCTCGCCGAACCATGTGGTGAATCACGGCATTCCGTCCGACGACAAGACGCTGGTCGACGGCGACATCGTGAACGTCGATGTGACGGTGATCCTCGACGGCTGGTACGGCGACACCAGCCGCATGTTCTTCGTCGGCGACAAGATCGGGGTGAAGGCGCGCAAGCTGGTGGACATCACCTACAAGGCGATGATGGCCGGCATCGCGCAGGCCAAGCCGGGCAACCATCTGGGCGACATCGGTCACGCCATCCAGACCCTGGCCGAATCCCACCGCTACGGCGTGGTGCGCGACTTCGGCGGGCACGGCATCGGCCGGGTGTTCCACGACGCGCCGCACGTCGACCATTTCGGCAAGCGCGGCACCGGGGTTCTGCTGGTTCCGGGCATGGTCTTCACCATCGAGCCGATGCTCAACGCCGGCAAGCCGGATGTGAAGATCCTGTCGGACGGCTGGACCACCGTCACCCGCGACCGCTCCCTGTCCGCCCAGTTCGAGCATCAGGTCGGCATCACCGAGACGGGCTGCGAGATATTCACCCTGTCGCCGGCGGGCTTCACCCAGCCGCCTTACGGGACCGTGGCCGGGGCCGTCGCGGCATGAGATACCGTCACGCTGAGCAAGCGATTTTTTCAGGCGGCAAGCTTTTGCTC
>NZ_QLKQ01000019.1 GCF_003349955.1 Azospirillum brasilense | reverse complement strand
TGGCGCCAGCTATACCTCAGCCGAGTCGCGGCTGCCCCCGGTTTGTGATGGGCTCATCCAGCAGCAGTTCCGCGACATCCCCTCAGGCTTGTTTGTTGCCGGCCGCTGAGGCCGGCAACGGTGCCCACTCGGACGGGACGGGCGGCCTGACGGCACCCTCAGCCCTGCTCTTCAAGGAAGAGTTGCGTCTCACGGAACAGTTGCATGCGGTTCCGCTCCAGAAGGACGGTGTGGGTGGCGTCGCCGATGACCACCATGCGGCGCTGGGAGGCCGCCCCCAACTCCCGGAACACCTGTTCGGCCATCGCGACCGGGGTGTCGGCGTCCCAGGCGCCGACCACCACCAAGGTGGGGGAGCGGATGCGTCCGGGATCGTAGAGCGGACGCCCGGAGCACCAATAGGTCATGGAGTCCGCGATGTTTCCGTTCGGGGCCCGGATGACCGGCGGTTCCTGGGTCGCGCCCACGGCGTCGGAGGCGAAGGTCGCGCTGGCCCAGGCGTCGAACCACGCCGGCGGCACCAGCGCGTCCCGCCGGTCCTCCGGCACGCCGGACAGCCAGCGTTGCCGGGCGTCCCCCACCGTGATGGTGCGGTAGGCGCCCAGGGGCGTGCAGCCGCCCGCCGGATGCGGGGTGTCGCGCAGCCATTGCGGGGCGTAGAGCACGAGCCGCGCCACGCGCTCGCCGTGTTCGGCCGTGTAAGCTCCGACCAGGGTGGCGCCCCACGACCAGCCGATCAGGCAGAGCCGGTCGATGGAGCGGCTTGCCAGGATGTGCTCGACGGCGGCGGCGACGTCGCGCAGGGCCGTGCTGGTGTCGACGACCGGCTCCGCCGCCGCGGCCGCGCGGTCCATTTCCGGGGGGCGCGTGGAGCGGCCGAAGCCGCGGAGGTCCAGGCAGTGGACGTCGAAGCCGCGCCCGGCCATGTAATCCATCCACGACATGCCGTCGAGCGGCAGGTCGAACGCGGTGTGGGCGGGATAGCTGGAGCCGTGCACCAGCAGCACCGTGCGCTCCGCCCCGAACGCGGTGACACCGGCCGGGCGCTTGTTGCGCAGGTAGAGCTGGATGCCGGCGTCCTTGGCCGGAATGTAGCGCTCTTCGGTGACGACGGTGTGCGGGCCGCCGTGGTTGTCCCGATGCATGGTCATGCCGCCTCCGCTTCGCCGGCCGGGAACAGATGGCATTCGACGAACCCGCCTTGACGGGCATCGACGACGCGTGAGGGCGGAACGGTCCGGCACAGGTCGGTCGCCAAAGGGCATCGCGGGTGGAAGGCGCAGCCGGCCGGCCGGTCGACCGGGTTGGGGATCGCGGTGCCGGGAAGCGGATCGGGGATGCCGTGCCCCGGAACCGTCGTCAGCACCGACTGGAGAAGGGCCCGCGTGTAGGGATGCCGCGGCCGCTCGAAGATCGCGCGGGTCGGCCCGGACTCGACGATGCGGCCGAGATACATCACGGCGATCCAGGTCGCCATGTGTTCGATGACAGCGAGGTTGTGGCTGATCATCAGCATGCCGAGATTCAACTCGCGGCGCAGTTCGGTCAGCAGGTTGAGGATCTGCGCCTGCACCGAGACGTCGAGGGCCGACGTCGGCTCGTCGCAGACCACCACCTCGGGGCGCATGATCAGGGCGCGGGCGATGGCCACGCGCTGCCGCTGTCCGCCGGACAGCTGCTTGGGATAGGTGTCCAGGACGCGCCGCGGCAGGCCGACGCAATCGAGCATGGCGGTGACCGCCTGGCGCCGGCCCGCGCGGTCGCCGACGCCGTGCACGGCCAGCGGCAGGCCGATGATCTGGGCAACGGTCTTGCGCGGATTCAGCGAGGAATAGGGGTCCTGGAACACCGGCTGGACCCGGCGGGCGAATGCCGCCTGCCCGGCTCCGGACACCGCGGCGCCGTCGATCAGCACCTCGCCGGAGCTGGGCGGGAGCAGGCCCAGCAGGATCTTCGACAGCGTGCTCTTGCCGCAGCCGGATTCTCCGACGAGGCCCAGCACCTCGCCGCGGTGGACGCACAGCGACACGTCGTCCACCGCACGCAACGGCACGCTCTTGCGGAACGGCGAGCGGCGGACCTGATAGGTGTGGCTGACCCCGCGCAGTTCGAGGACGGCGTCGGTGGACACGGCCCGCTCGGGGCCGGGAATGGTGACGGGGATCATGCCGAGCCCTCCAGGACGCAGCGGAAGCTGTGGCCGGCGGCCGGTTGCAGGGGTGCCGGCCGCAGGGGTGGTTGACGGGTCAGGCAGGCGTCTGCGGCGAAGCTGCAGCGGGCGGCGAAGGGGCAGCCCGGAATGGCACCGATCAGGCTCGGCACGACGCCGGGGATCGAACCCAGGAGCGATCCCGGCGGCGTGCGCCCCGGAACCGGAACGCAATCCAGCAGACCCCGCGTGTAGGGATGGGCCGGCCGTCCGAAGACCTCGTCCACCGGTCCCTCCTCGACCACCGAGCCGGCGTACATGACGACGACCCGGTCGGCGAGCTGGGCGACGACGCCGAGGTCGTGGGTGATGAGGACGATCGACAGCCCGGTGCGGTCGCGCAGGTCCTCCAGCAGGTGAAGGATCTGCGCCTGGATGGTGACGTCCAGCGCCGTCGTCGGTTCGTCGGCGATGAGAAGGTCGGGCGAGCCCATCAGCGCCATGGCGATCATCACCCGCTGGCGCAGGCCGCCGGAGAGCTGGTGCGGGTACTGGTTCAACCGGTCCCGTCCGGCGGGCACGCCGACCAGGGCCAGCAGCTCGGCCGCCCGCTCGCGCGCTTCGGCGGCGCTGGCGCGGGTGTGGCAGCGCAGCGCCTCGGCCATCTGGTTGCCGATGGTGAAGGCCGGGTTGAGCGAGGTCATCGGCTCCTGGAAGATCATCGCCATCCGGTTGCCGCGCAGGTTCCGCATCGCCTTCTGCGACAGGGTGCCGAGGTCGGTGCCGGCGAAGGACAAGCGTCGGGCTTCGCGCCGGGCTCGCCCCGGCAGCAGATCCATGAGCGCCAGCGAGGTCAGCGACTTGCCGCATCCGGACTCGCCGACGATGCAGAGGATTTCGCCCTTGCCGACCCGGAAGGAGACGTCGCGCACGGCGTGCAGGGTTCCGGCCGGCGTCGGGATGTCGACGCACAGCCCTTCGACTTCGAGAATGGGGGTCATGACGGGGACCTCACGTGCGGCCGTCGGGGGCGGTGACGTCGCGGACGCCGTCGCCGACCAGATTGATGGCCAGCACCAGCAGGAACAGGGCGACGCCCGGAATGGCGATGAGCCAGGGTTCGAAGAACAGGTTGGAGCGCCCCTCGGCGACCATCAGGCCCCAGGACGGCAGCGGCGGCTGCACGCCCAGCCCGAGGAAGGACAGCGCCGCTTCCAGCAGGATGGCGTGCGCCATCTCCAGCGTGGCGACGATGATGAGGTTGTTGAGCACGTTCGGCAGGATCTCGCCGAAGATGATGCGCGGCACCGAACAGCCCACCGCCTGCGCCGCCAGAACGTAATCCTGGCTGGTCGCCTGGATGGTGGAAGTGCGCATGACGATGGCGAAGCGGTCCCACAGCAGCGCGCTCAGCACCAGGATGACCACCTCCAGCGAACCGCCGAACAGCGCCACCACCGCCAGAGCCACCAGCACCACCGGTGTCGACAGCCGCACGGTCACCAGGAAGGTCACCACCATATCGACGCGTCCGCGGAAATAGCCGGCGCAGACGCCGAGCGTCGTGCCGATCACCCCGGAGCCGAGCGCCGCGGCGAAGCCGATGAGCAGCGACACGCGGGCGCCGTACAGCAGCCGGCTGAGATAGTCGCGGCCGAGATGGTCGGTGCCGAGCGGGTGGGCCCAGCTTCCCTCGGCGTTCCACACCGGCGGCACCAGCCGCTCCATGAGGTCCTGCCGGTAGGGGTCGTCGGGCGCGACGAAGGGGGCCAGCACGGCGAGCAGGAGGATCAGGCCGAGCACGGCGAGTCCACCCATGAGGCTCCAGTGGCCGAGGATGCGGCGGCGCAGAATCTGGCCGGGGGTCGGGGGCTGCGCGGCGGCGGCGGGCGCGGCCGGTGCCCGGAGGGTTTCGGACATGGTCATTCAAGCCACCCGGATGCGCGGGTCGAGCCACGCGTTGAGAAGGTCGGCGATCAGGCTGAGGACGACATAGAAGCTGGACAGCACCAGCACGATGGCCTGCACGGTGGGCAGGTCGGAGCGGCTGATCGATTCCCAGGCGAGCTGGCCGGTGCCGTGCAGGGCGAACACCGTCTCCACCACCACAGATCCGCCCAGCATGAAGCCAAACTGCACCGCCGACAGGCTGACCACCGGGATGACGGCGTTGCGCAGGGCGTGCTTGAGCAGCACCACGGCCGGGTGCAGCCCCTTGGCCCGCGCGGTGCGGATGTAGTCGGAGGCCAGCACTTCGAGCATGCCCGCCCGCGTCAGCCGCATGATCGCCGGTGTGGCGTAATAGCCGAGCACCACGGTCGGCATGACGAAGTGCTTCCAGGTGCCCGAACCGGACGGCGGCAGCAGCGGAAAGGTGATGCTGAACAGCACGACCAGCACCAGGGCGAACCAGAAGGTCGGCATGGCCTGCCCGGTGACGGAGATCAGCAGCGCCGTGCGGTCGATCCAGCTGTTCGGCCGGATCGCCGCGATGATGCCGAGCGGCAGCCCGACGCACAGCGCGAAGGCCAGCGCCAGCCCGCCGAGCGTCATGGTGGTCGGCAGCTTGTCGGCCAGCATGCGGCTGACCGGCATGCGGAAGTACAGGCTTTCCCCGAAGTCGCCCTGCAGCGCCTTGACCAGCCAGTCGGCGTACTGGACGGGCAGGGGGCGGTTGAAGCCGTAGGTTTCGCGGATGAACTCGATGTCGGACGCCGTGGCGGAGTGGCCGGCCATGGCCACCGCCGGGTCTCCAGCCGCCCGCAGCAGGGCGAAGGAGCCGACGGAGACCGTGACGGCGACCAGCACGGCCAGAAGCAGACGCTTCAAGCTGTAGGCCAGCATGGCGGACTCCACGGAAGGGAGGTGTGGTGACGTGAGGGTGGGGCGGCGGCCGGCGGGCGGCTCATTTCCAGGTCACCGCGTAGAAGCGCGGGATCTCGTCCGCCGTCGGGGTGAAGGCGATGTCCTTGCTGTGGACGTAATTGACGTTGTAGGTGAACAGCGGCTGCCAGTAGGCCTGTTCGGCGATGCGCCGCAACGCCTTGCCGTAGAGGTCCTTGCGCGTCGCCGGATCGATCGCGGAATCGGCGCCCTCCAGCCAGCCGATCACCTGCGGGTCGCGGGCGTAATCGTCCTTCGATCCCTTGAAGAACTGGCTGACGCTGGCCGCCGCGTCGTTGATCGAGTAGGAGCCCCAGGACATGAAGGTGAAGTCGGTTTCGCCGTTGTAGACCTTGTCCCGCAGCGCCTCGTACTGCAGGTAGGTGAGCTTGGCGTTGATCCCGACGGCCTTCATGTAGCCGATCATCGCCTCGGCCACCGGACGGTCGCGGTAGGCGTGGAACTCGATGTCGAGTCCGTTGGGATAGCCGGCCTCGGCGAGAAGCGCCTTCGCCTTGACCGGATCGTAATCGTAGGTCGCCACGTCCTGGACGCATCCGAACTGGGTCGGGAAGCAGACCGCGTCGATGACCTCGGAGGCGCCGCGGACCAGCCGCTTGACGATGGTCTTGCGGTCGATGGAATGGGCGATGGCCTGGCGGACCCGGACGTCGTTGACCGGCGAGGAGTGGCCGGTGCGGTTGGAGGCGTCGAACGCCAGATAGCCGAAGCGCATCGTCTGCGCGTTCTGCACCACGACGTTGGGCATGGACGCGAGCTTGGCCGCCTGATCGTTGGGCACGTTCCAGATCCAGTCGACGCCGCCGCTGAGCAGCTCGGCGATCTGGGTGTTCTGGTCGGGGATGGTGCGCTGGACGATGCGGCCGATGGTCGGCCGGCCCTTGGGGCTGCCGTCGAAATACGCGCGGTTGGCTTCGAAGACGATGCGCTTGCCGGGGTCGAACGCGGTCACCTTGTAGGGGCCGGTGCCGACCGGCCGCAACCCCATGCCCTGGCTGCCGACCTTGGAATAATAGTCGCGCGGATAGATCAGCAGCGGTCCCGACAAATACTCCAGGGCCAGCGGTGTCGGCGCCTTCATGGTCAGGCGCACCATGTGCGTGTCGATCTTCTCGACCTTCTCGATCCAATCCACGTTCTGCCGGCTGAGAACCCGGGTCGCCGGATCGGCCATCAGGTTCAGCGTGTAGACCACGTCGTCGGCGTCGAACGGCTCGCCATCGTGGAACCGCACGTCACGGCGCAGTTCGAACTCAATGGTCCGGTTGTCGACGAAGCGGTACGAGGACGCAAGCAGCGGCTTGTAATCGAAGGTCTGCGGATCGACGGTCAGCAGCGAGTCGAAGACCATGCGCGCGACGAGCTCGCCTTCGCGCAGGACGTTGAAGTAACGGTCGAGCGTCGGCAGTTCGCCAGCCCAGGCGATGTTCAGCGTGTCGTCGGCCTTGCCGGCCGACGCCGGCACCGGGGCGGCAAAAGACAAAAGGATGGCGGTGGCGGCCGCGGCGGCCGCCCTCAGGGCATGGCTCATTTCTTTTCCTCCTGGGATGCGCGCCTTCTTCGGTGCGCGTCGGATGTGGTCAGAGGGCTGGGGTCATTGCGGGTGTCATGGGCCGCCGTCGGCGGTGTTCCGGACACGCTGGCCCCAGACACGCTGGACGTGATGGGCGATGATCTCGGCGACACGCTCCTGCCGGTCCTCCGGCAAACGGTCGGGAATGGCGGCGACGCTGACAGCGGCGACGATCCGGCCGTCGGCATCAAGGACGGGCACCCCGACCGCCGCGACGTTCGGACGGAGGATGCCGTTGTTGAGCGCGTAGCCGAGTTCACGGGCTTCGAAGACGAAGCGCCGGATGTCGTCGGCCGTGAAGTCGGCATAGCTGGAATAGCGCTGGGCGTTGGCCGCCAGCACGGCTTCGAGCTGGGCGTCGGGCAGGAAGGCGAGCAGCGCCAGACCGCCGCCGCCGATGCCGAGCGGACGGCGCGCACCGATGTCGAGCGTCAGGGTGCGGATCGGATAGCTGCCCTCCACCCGGTCGATGCACACCGCGTCGTTGCCCGACCGGATCAGCAGGAAAATGGTGTCCTCGACCTCCAGGGCGATCTGCTCCAGCGCCGGGCGCAGGCGGTCACGGATGGAGAATTCCTGGGCGGCCGCGCCGAGCACGGAAAGCTCCATCCCGAGATGATATAGCTTGGAATAGGGGTCGTGGGTCAGCAGCCCTTCCTGCGCCAACACCCCGAGGATGCGATGGGTGGTGGCGACCGACAACCCCGTCTCCGCCGCCAGTGCGTTGGCGCGGGCGCCACGGTCGTTGGTTCGCGCAACGGCGCGGAGAAGCGTGATCGCCCGCAGGATCGCCTGCGCGCCACTCGGGCCTGCGCTGCCGGCCTCGCGTTCGGGAGAAGGGGCTGGGTTTGGTGACGATGCTTTTGACACGGGAGCGATCAATTCTGCGGTGTGTGGCTGACGTTCGGATGATTGGCCAACCCAAACGTCGCGTCAACAAATCTTCTCGCAATATGAAAGTGGTTTCTCATAATATGAGAATGTCCGCGCGCTGTGCTTCCCGAGCGTTGGGCCGCCGCCCATGGAATGGCGGCACGGTGACGCCTGGGATGAACTTGGCCATGCCGAAAGGCTTGCGGTTTGCGCAGGCACAAAGAGGCTCGGGCGTCGTCATGGCATGATCCGGCCATGACATTTCCATCCTTCTATGATGCGGCGCCGCGGCTCGTCGTGCGCGATCCGCTCAGCGCGTTCCTCGGCGCGGCCGAGGACGGCCTGCTCGATTACGGCTATGCCGATGCGGTGCGGCTGGCCGGCCATTCCTGCCCGACCGTCGCGGGGGCCTACCTGATGACCGTGCGATCGCTGGAGCGTCTGTATCCCAATGAGGTGCCCGAGCGGGGAGCCGTCGCGGTGTCTGTTCGCGAGGCCGCCGACGATGGTGTGGCCGGCGTGATGGCAAGCGTCGCCACGCTGCTGACCGGAGCGACGGAGAGCACCGGCTTCAAAGGCATCGGTGGACGCTTCGACCGCCGGAACCTCCTGTCCTTCGGGGTCGGCATGCAAGGCACGATGGCCTTCGTCCGCACCGACACGGGAGTGGGCGTGCAGGCAACGCTCGACAGCGGTGTCGTGCCGGTCGATCCGGCGATGCCCGACCTTCTGCAGCGCCTGTTGTCCCGCACGGCATCCGCGGACGAGGCGGCCCGGTTCCGCACCCTCTGGCAGGAACGGGTCCGGCGCATGCTGGTGGACCACGCCGACGACCCTCGACTGGTCAGCCTTGCCGCTTGGACTGGCCGACCCGACGCGTGACCTTCTTTCAAAAGATTTCGGACATGCACACCGACAGCAAGACCGGCCAACTCCTGCACGACGATCATCACCGGACCATCGACCTTCTGAACGCGTTCGAAGCCTACCTGGAGCGCACCACAGAGGACGACATCCCAGATCTGGACGCGGACGGTCGCGGTCTGCTCGCCACCCTCGGCAAGGAACTGGGCCAGGGCCTCGAACGGCACTTTATCCTGGAAGAGCAGTGGCTCTTCCCGCCCATCGCCGCCGCCGCCGCTTACGAGATGACGGCCGACCTCTCGACCGACCACGAAGCCCTGCGCCCGCTGGTCCGCCGCATCGCCCGGCTGTGTGCTCTGGCTCTGCGTGAGGGGTTCGATGAGGAAAGCTGGCCCGTCTTCCGCCATTTCGGGCAGCAGCTGATCGACGGCCTGGTTCTGCATATTCAAAAGGAGGAGACCGCTCTGCTCAGCGCCGTCGATGCCGTGCTTACGCCGGCACAGGACGCCGCTCTCGCACGGGTTTACCGTCATGGAGAAGAGGCGCTTGGCGACGCGGATGAACGTGCATCATCGCCGCAGGTTTAGGACGGCATTGAGGCACAGAAACGCTTGCTTCATCGATCGCCACAGCCGTTCGATCAAAACGTTGTTCATCCAGCGGCTCCGGTCATCCATGGACACCCGGATCCCGGTCGTGGTCGGAGTAGTGGATGAGACCGCCGCCCGTAGCCGGCCGGTGGTCGTGCAGCGCCCGCTCCAGGGCGTCCAGGACGAAGCCCGGCATGAGCGGTGCGCGACACCCAAGGATGAGCCCCGCCACGAAACGGCAAGGTTCCGCAGCGGGCGGGGCTGCCGGACGGGCCGGAACCGTCCTCAACGGGTTACGTCGACGACCACGCGGCCGCGGATTTTCCCGGCGAGAATCCTGGTGGCCAGTTCGGGCAGCGCGTCGAAGGGCAGCACCTCGTACATCGTCTTCAGCGCGTTGCGATCCAGGTCGCGGGCCAGCCGTGTCCAGGCGGCGTTCCGCCGGTCCTGCGGAGCCATGACGGAATCGACGCCCAGCAGCGCGACGTTGCGCAGGATGTGCGGCAGGACCGTGCCCGGCAGATCGGACGAGCCGGCCAAGCCGCAAGCGGCGATGGCACCGCCCCAGACCGTCTGCGACAGCGCGTTGACCAGAGTCTGCCCGCCCACCGAATCGACACCGCCGGCCCAGCGCTCCTTCTGCAGGGGGGCACCCTTTTCCAGAAGGGCGGCGCGGTCGATGAAGCCGCTGGCGCCGAGGCTGCGCAGGTAATCATGGGTTTCGGGCCGGCCGGTGGCGGCGACCACCGGGTAACCGCGCTTGGCGAGCAGAGCCACCGCGACCGAACCGACACCGCCGGCCGCTCCGGTGACCAGAACCTCCTTGTCGCCCGGCTGGACCGCGCCCCACCGCTCCAGCGCGTCCACGCACAGCGCGGCGGTGTAGCCGGCGGTGCCGATGCCCATGGCCTCTTCGAACGAGAAGGCGTCCGGCAGACGGGTCAACCACTCCGCCTTCAGGCGCTGAAAGCGGGTGTAGCCGCCCCACTGCGTTTCCGACAGGCCCCAGCCGTTGACGACCACCTTGTCGCCCGGCTTCCAGGCGGGAGAGCGGGATTCGACCACGGTGCCGGCGAGGTCGATGCCGGCGACCATCGGCAGCTTTCGGGCGATCCGGCCCTTGCCGGAAACGGCGAGCCCGTCCTTGTAATTGAGCGTGGAGCAGGCGACCTCGACCAGCACATCGTTGTCCGGCAGGTCGGCCAGGGTCAGCGTCGTGAAGCCACCCTTCGGCTTGCCGTCGACGTCCTCGATGACAAAGGCTGTGAAGTTCTCGGCCATGGTGGTTCTTTCTTTTCGTTGAAGGCAATGTCGGATGGGCACCGTCACGCGCCGCCACGGAACACGGGGGCGCGCTTTTCCAGAAAGGCGCTGACGCCTTCGCGGGCGTCCGCCGCTTTTTCCAGCCGGCGGGCGACCGCCGCTTCATAGGCGCCGGCGGCGTCGATCCCCTCGCGCTCGCCCAGGATCACCCCGGCCTTGATCGCGGCCACCACCGAGGGCGCGTTCTTGGCGATGGCACGCGCCAGGACGAGCGCTTCCTGCAACGCCTCGCCCTGTCCGGCCAGACGGTTGACGAAGCCGGTTCGGTAGGCCTCGTCCGCGGGAAGGGGATTGGCCGTCAGCATCAGTTCCAAGGCGCGGGCGGACGACATCAGCCGCGGCAGCCGGCCGATCTGCCCACCCTCCGGGAGCATGCCCAGGCGGGCACCCGGCGACCCGAACGTCGCGTTGACGCTCGCGACGCGCAGGTCGCAGGACAAAGCGAGGATGAGCGCCGCGGCGTAGCAGTGCCCGTTGACGGCCGCGATGACCGGCTTCGTCATGTCCCGCGGGCGCAGGAACGGGGCCTCTCCCAGGTTCGTCGCCGCATGAGCGCCGGAGGCGATTTCGTTCAGATCGTGTCCGCTTGAGAAGGCGATGTCGCCGGCGCCCGTCACCACGACCACCCGCACGGCGGCGTCGCCGTCCGCGTCGTTCAGGTGGCCTAGGAAATCCGCGGCCATCGTGCCTTCGAACGCGTTGCGCTTGGGTTCGTTGGAGATGGTCAGGATGCGGATCGCGCCCTCGGTCTGGGCGGTAATCTCGGGCATGTCAGAAGTCCTCTTCGAGGCCGGTTGGCTTTTTTCACAGGAAGACGGGGTGCAGGCGTCAGCGCCAGATCTTGTCCTGCCAGTCGTACGCACCGACGCGGAGGTCGGGCTTCTCCGCCAGCAGATGCTTCTTCTGCACACGCTGCGAATCCGTGAGGGGGAAGGAGTCGCGATACTCGTAGTAGCGGGGCACCTTGAAGGCCGCGAGATGCCGCCCGCAGTGATCGGCGATGCGCGCCGGCGTGCAGGTCGAGGGATCGACCCCCGGCGCCAGCTGGATGTAGGCCTTGATCTCCTCGCCGCGGTAATCGTCGGGAACCGGAACGATCGCGGCGTCCTGGACTTCGTCGAGCGTGCGCAGCACCACCTCGACCTCGCGGGCCGAAATGTTCTCGCCGCTGCGGCGGACCATGTCCTTGGTCCGGCCCAGGATGTAGTGGTACCCGGAGGAGTCCACGCGGGCCAGATCGCCGGTGCGGAACCAGCCCTTGCGGAACGCCTGCGCCGTCGCCTCCTCGTTTCCGAAATAGCCCTTCAGCAGGCCGCGGCCACGCACGCAAAGCTCCCCGGTCGCGCCCGTCGGCACGGGGTTGCCGTCCTCGTCCGCGATCATCGCGTCCCGGAAGGGGGCGACCACCCCGCAACTGGCCGAGCCGGTCATCTCGGCGATCCGGTGCGCCGGCATGTAGGTGCCGCCGCCGATCTCGGTCATGCCGTAGAACTCCTGCCCGTACACGTCGAAGCGGCGCTGGAAGTCGGCGTGGCTTTCCGGGCCGAACGCGAAGATGGTGGCCAGCTTGAGCGCGTTGTGCGCATCCGCTGGCCGGGCCGGCTGCTTGTAGACCATTTCGAACAGCGCGCAGTAGTCGCACTCCAGTTGCGCGACATCGAGCATGAAGCGCTTGGCGCCCGGTTTGCGCGGGAAGAAGGCGCAGCCGCCGCTCACCATCGCGTTCAGCAGGATCCTCTGCCCGACCATGTAGAAGAAGCTCGATCCCACATAGAAGCGCCGCAGGTCCGTGGCGAAGAACTCGGTGGAGCTGAAGCCCAGGCAAAGCCAGTAGTCGTTGGTCAGCATGCAGGCTTTCGAAAAGCCGGTGGTGCCCGACGTGTACTGGAGATTGAGGACCGCGTCCGCGGAGCGGGGCGTGGACGGTGCACGGCGGCCCTGCGCCTCGTCCATCAGCGCCTGCCAGCGGCGATGCCCGCCCAGCGCCCCATCGCCGATGACGATGACGCTGGACGGGGGGAGCGACACCGTCTCAAGCGCGTCGAGATGCGGCAGGAACTCCGCCTCCAGGATGAGGAAGGCGGCGAGCGAGGTCTTCAGCACATACTCGACCTCGCGGGAGGTGTAGGTGGCGTTCACCGGCACCATCACCGCCTGCAGGCGGGACAGAGCCAGCCACGCGATGGGAAACTCCTCCCGGTTCCAGGCCATGACCGCGACATGCACGCCGGGGCCGATGCCGAGCGCGGCGAAGGCCGCGGCGGCGGTTTCGACCTTGGCCAGCACCTCGCCCCAGCTCCGCTCGACACCGTCGTCGATGAAGCGCCACGCCGGGGCGTCCGGGTGCCGGGCGGCGGTTTGCGCCAGGAGGTCGAACACCGAATCCGGAAGCGTTGCCGTTTCCAGACGGCGGGCGAGAGCGTCGGGCTCTTCCGTGCGAAAATCTGCGAACATCACTCTTCCCATAGATGAGGGGTGGCCCGTAGATGAGGGGGGCGCGACCGGTTATCCCGCGCGCCGTGCGGCGCGGCGCTGGATGCGGTCGCTCAGGAAAACCGCGGCAAAGGTGGCCAGGATGAGCAGCGACGCGACCGCCGCGACAACCGGCGTCAGATCGTGGCGCATGTCGGCCCAGATCCGCATTGGCAAGGTTTCGTTGCGGCCCATGACGAACAGGGCGATGACCAGCTCGTCGAAGGAGATGAAGAAGGCGAAGACGCCCGCGGAGATGACCGCCGGCCGGATGGTCGGCAGCGTGACGTGCCAGAAGGCCTCGTG
The DNA here is from genome assembly GCF_003349955.1 of Azospirillum brasilense. Classification (GTDB taxonomy): domain Bacteria; phylum Pseudomonadota; class Alphaproteobacteria; order Azospirillales; family Azospirillaceae; genus Azospirillum; species Azospirillum brasilense_B. The sequence continues at coordinate 79,140 of NZ_QLKQ01000019.1, read as the reverse complement.
CGGCCGGGCACCCAGCACCCGGGCGGCCCTGGCGAGCGTGTCGCCGGTCTGGCGCAGCGCTCCCGACACCGTCGTCGTGACGAAGGGCAGCGCGAGGACGGCGTGCACCAGCACGATGCCGCCCATGGAGCCGTACAGGCCGAAGCGGCTGAAGACGAGGAGCGTGCCCAGGGCGAGAATGATGACCGGCACGACCTGCGGACCCAGGAAGATCGGTCCCGCGATCCGCACCGCGCGGCCGTCGCGGCTCAGGACGAGCGCCGCCGCCGTGCCGACGACGGTCGCCAGCAGCGCGCTGGCGGCGGCGATGACCAGGCTGCGCCAGGTCGCCTCGATCCAGCCGGGCGTGGCGAAGAAGTCCTCGTACCAGTGCAGCGTGAAGCCGGTCGGCGGGAATTTGAGGTAGCGGGTCTCGCTGACCGACATCGGAACCACCAGCAGCAGCGGCAGCAGCAGATAGAGGAGGACGCCGACGAAATAGACGGGCAGGAGGTAGCGGCCGGACTGTTCCCACAGCGTTCGTTTCATCGCGTCCCTCCATGGCCGCTCAGCCGGGTGACGCGCCGGAAGAGCAGGGCGACGGCGCCCACCATCAGGAAGCCGGCGACCAGCAGCACCATCCCGAGAGCCGAACCCAGCCCCCAGTCGAGGGTCACCGTGATCTGCGTCGCGATGATGTTCGCGATCATGTTTTCCTTCGGCCCGCCGACCAGCGCCGGGGTGATGAAGAAGCCCAGCGCCAGGACGAAGGTGAGCATCCACGCGTTGACCGCGCCGCCGGCGCTCAGCGGCAGGAAGACGTGGAGGAAGCCACGCCACGGGGTGGCGCCGAGGATGCGCGACGCCAGCAGCAGGGAGCGGTTGATGGTCGTCATGCTGGAGAACATGACCAGGATGGCGACCGGCAGGAGCACCTGCACCATCGCGATGTACACGGCCCCACGGCTGTAGAGCATCTGGAGCGGCGCATCGATGAGTCCCGCACCGATCAGCATGGAGTTCACCAATCCCTCGCGGCCCAGGACGACGATCCAGCCGAAGGTCCGCACCAGCACGCTGACCCAAAGCGGCGTCAGAATGAGCAGGAGGAGCATCGTGCGGCGCCGCGGCGGGCAGGACGCCAGACAATAGGCGGCGGGGTAGCCGGCCAGGACGCAGGCGAAGGCCACGCCGGCGGCGAGCTGCACCGTTCCGAACAGGATGGTGCGGTAGGGGCCCGCGCCCAGCGCTTCCCGGTAATGCTCCGCCGTCAGCCCGGCGTCGCCCTGCAGGCTCCACAGCGCGACCTCGCCTACCGGAACGAGGAAGGCCAGGAGGAACAGCAGGGCCGCCGGGGCAAGCAGCCAGAGGGAGGAGATGGGCGCGCGCCGTCGGCGCGCCGCCGCCATCCCATCGCGCGGCATGGAAACGCCGTCGCTCATTGCAGACGCCAAGTTTCCCACCGCTTTTGAATGCGCGGCAGGTTTTCGGCCCAGAACTCGGCGTTCAGCGCGAACTGCACATCCATGTTTTCCGGGCTGGTCGGCAGTTGTCTGGCTTCCTCCGCCGACAGGATCTTGTAGAGGTCGGGGTTGAAGCTGGAGTAGGGCATGGCGCGGGCGATCTCGGCGAGACGCCGCGGCTCGTTCCAGCAGTACTTCATGAACTGCATGGCCGCGGCGGCGTTGTTGGCGCCCTTGACGATCGAATAGTAGCTGACGTCGAGCGAGCCGCCGTTCCAGATCAGCGCGACCGGGAGCTTGTCCTTCTGCAACTGCTGGATACGGCCGTTGAAGGCGGTCGCGTAGAACACTTCGCCGCTGGCCAGCAGCTGGACCGGCTGCTGCCCGCTCGTCCACCATACGGTGATCGCCGGCTTGATCTCGTCGAGCTTCTTGAAGGCGCGATCCACGCCTTCCGGCGAACGGAGCACGTCATAGACCTCGGACGGCTTCACGCCGTCGGCGATCAGCGCGAATTCCAGGTTCTCGGCCGGGGAATTGCGCAGTGTGCGGGGGCCGGGGAACTGCTTGACGTCCCAGAAATCCTCCCAGCCGGTGAAGGTCTTGCCCTCCGGCAGCTTGTCCATGCGCACGCCGATGGTGGTGGAATAGGCCACCGATCCGATGGCGTGGCTCTTGCGGGCGATCGGCGGCAGCTTGTTCTCGGGATCGACCACCGACCAGTCGATCGGCTCCAGCCAACCGTTCTTCTGCGACACCGGCAGACCGGACCGCTCGGTGGGCGCGATGTCCCACAGAATATTCTTGGTGGTCTGCTGGGCGCGGATCTGGGCGAGCGAGTCCTCCGTCGCGGCCTGCGTGACGGTGATCCCCGTCTCCTTGGTGAAGGGCTGGATGCAGATTCGGTTGAGCGTCTCCGCCCAGGCGCCGCCGTAATTCGCGATCACGATCGACTGGTCGCGGGATTGGGCCAGCGCCGCGCCACCGGCGGCACCGACGAGCGCCGCTCCGAGAGAGAGGCTCCACAGCAGCTTGTTCATAGAACGCTCCTCTATCAGCATTTCATCGACTGGTTCTGGCGAGGTCCGGAACGAGGACGACGTCGGACGGGCGAAGAACGAGGGTCGCCGTCTCTCCGCGCTCCGGGACCCGGTCCCTGTCGCGTCTCTGTTCCCGGAAGTGGATGAGCGCACCGTGACCGGTGCGGGCGCTGTATTCGATCACGTCGCCGAGGAACACGGCCTCCTGGACGGTGACCGTCACCGCGATGTCCGATCCCTCGGCCGGGCGGCGCTGCAGCTTCTCGGGACGGATGCTCGCGTACCAGGAGCCTGAACGGGCCGTGAACACGTTTTCCCGATAGGTGATGCCGAGTTCGGGTATGGCCACCGATCCGGGCTGTGCCACGTCGGCGGCCAGCAGGTTGGTCTGCCCGATGAAATCGGCGACGAAGCGGCTTTGCGGCGCGTCGTACATTTCGGACGGCGTGCCGACCTGCTCGATCCGTCCGTCGCGCAACACGACGATGCGCGACGACATGGCCAGGGCCTCGCGCTGATCGTGGGTCACATAGACCACGGTGCAGCCGAGCTGGTGCTGGATCTCCTTGATCTCGAACTGCAGCGCCTCGCGCAGCTTGAGGTCGAGGGCGCCCAGCGGTTCGTCCATGAGCAGGACCGGCGGCTCGAACACGATGGCCCGGGCGAAGGCGACGCGCTGCTGCTGCCCGCCGGACAGGTCGCGCGGCATGCGATCGGACAACGGGCCGAGCCGCACGATCTCCAGCACCCGCTCGACCCGCTCCCTGATGTCCCGGCGCGGCACACGGCGCATGCGCAGCGGGAAGGCGACGTTGTCGAACACCGACATGTGGGGGAACAGGGAGTAGTTCTGGAACACCATCCCCAGGTTTCGCCGCTCCGGGGGCTCGTCGATCACCGAACGCCCGTCAATGCGGATATCGCCCGAGTCGGCCGTGGAAAAGCCCGCAAGCGCATTGAGCGCGGTGGTTTTGCCGGACCCGCTCGATCCAAGGATCGTCAGGAACTCGCCCGGATGAATCGTCAGGGAGAAATCATGAAGGGCCTTTACCGATCCATAGGCCTTCCTGACGGATTGGAACTCGATCGTCGCGCCGGTGGACCTCGTTTTCAGGTTCGCCTCCCTGGTCAAGGTGCCACTTGACGGTTTATTCACGTCCATCATCGTAGGTACCATCGGCCTGTCCAGTGATGACGCATTGTCTAAAAATGACATTATGTATAAAAATATACCGCGTCAAGTGGGTACAGTGCGATTGTCCAACATTCATGGTCAGGACCGATTCGGTCGAAGGGTGAGGGCGCAAGGATGCGGGAGGGTGTGGATGAACCGGGAAGCGAGCCCGCGTGCGGCGAAGGCTCCGCTCCGCTGTTCTTCGAAGAGGTGCTCGCGATGTGGAGCCGGGACCGGGCGCGCCCGAAACGGGAGCGGACGCGCTACATGCTGCTCTCGATCGTCGCCCGCCATCTTCGCACGTTTCCGGGAAAACTGATGACCGTCGAGGCGCTGCTCGACGAAGCCGGGTTGTCCCGGGGCACGTTCTATAATCACTTCAAGGATATGGACGAGTGCGCGGCCGTCCTCGTCACCCTGTTCTTCGAGCATGTGACGTATCGGCGCTCCGCGACCCGGGGGCCGAGGAGCAGTTACGATGCGATCCTGGACGCCAACACGGTCTATTGCCGCGCGTATGAGGCGAACGCGGGCGTCTACAGCCTGTTCTCCGAACTCGCCACGCGTGACCCGGAGGTGCTGCGCATGCGCGAGCGCATGAATTCCGAGTGGGTCGAGCACATCATAGCGGTGGTCGCCCGCCGTCGCGGCCATCCCTTCACCGAGGAAGAGCGCGGTAAATTCGAAGGCGTGCTGAGATTGATGATCGCGATGACGATCGAAAGCCTTCGCGAGCGGTTCGTCCATGGCGACGCGCTGCTGTGTCGGTCGTTCCCCACCGCCGACAGCTTGGCAAAAGCTCTGTCGGACCAGTGGCACAAGGCGATGGCGGACTTCGACTGTCCAGCCACCGACGCCACATGAGCCCCTGCCCAAGCCGGGCGCCGGTTTCCCTCTCCGGACGGATTCTCAGTCCGGTGTCGCCGGCCGCACGGCCCCGCTCGCCCTGTGGCCTGACATTCGCCCATGAAGCAGTGCGAACGTCAGGAAGGCGGCAATCCACAAGGCACCCGCCAGGGGAATCAACAGCATCGTGCGCTGCGGGTCGAGCGCGGCGGCGAGCCGCGCGCAGGCCGCCGCCGCCACGGCGAGGTGGATGCCGGTCGTCAGCCGGGAGGCCGTGGGCGCAGGCCCGCTGTGGCCGGCAGCGGTCCGCACCATCACCGTCAGGGCCATGCCGCCAATGGCGCCCATGGTCCAGGCGTGGAGCGCCGCGGTGTTGAAGGCCGTACCGCCGCCCAGCGAGGCCCAGGCCGCCAGCAGGAACCCGGCCGGGATGAAGGCGCAGGAAACACGCAGGACGGCCACGGATCGCCCGGACGGCGCGTGACGCGGTCGCCACCGCGCGAGTCGCGCCGCCTGCGCGAATCCGGCGGCCAGCAGCAGGGCGCCGGACAGGTGTTCGTTCAAAATGCCCTCGTCCTGAACGATCCAGATCCCGAGGGCGAGCAGCCCGAGCCCCATCGCCACCCCGTCGACGCGGGAGGAGGGAGCTTGCGGATGGGAGGGGCCGCGCGCCTTCCGCCAGCCTCCGGCGATGCCCGGCATGATCCCGGCCTCCAGCACGGTCCAGGTCAGGAGCGCCGCCACCGCCAGGCGCGTGCCGTGGACGCTTTGCCCGAAGCGCCACAGCTCCCAATGGAACAGGCCCTGCGCGCCGACCAGGACGGCAAGGACGGCGAGAATCGTCAGGTTGCGGCCGTTTCTCGTCAGAAGGAATTCCCGTCCGGCCACAGCGAGGAGGGCGACCGGGAACAGCAGGGCAAGCAGCGCGACGGTCAGCGGCTCCAGCGCCGCCGATCCGGCCAGGCCCAGCCGCCCGACGATCCAGACGGCCAACAGCATGGTCAGCGGCCAGCCGGCCGGAGGCGGATGACCGGTCCGGTTCGGCACCGCCGTCAGCAGATCGCCAGCGATGATGGCCGGCACGACGCCGAACAGAAACTCATGCGCGTACCAGGAGGAGGGTGGGAGCGCCATCTCCGGGCTGATGAGGCCGAGGAACCACGGCACCCAGACGGCGGCCAGCACCGCGGCGTGGAGCGCTCCGAAGAGGAGGAAGGGGCCGCCGCCGGCTTTGGAGGGGGAGGGGGGATTCATCGGGGTTCGCCGGTCTCGCCGCGGGATCAGCACACGGCGGCCTCCTCCACGCGGGGGCGCGACAGGAAGGGCCAATAGACCTTGAGCCAGGATAAGAAGGCCGCCGCCCAGAGCAGCGCCGCCAGCGCGTGGGGCGGTCCCGGCGGTGCCGGCAGGACGCCCAGCTCCGGCAGGACCCGCAGGACCACGGCCCCGATCAGCAGCGCAACGGCCAGACGTGCCGCCGCTGGAAGGGGAAGGGTCCGGCCGGTGTGGAACAGCCCGGCGATGGCGAAGACCGCCAGCACGCCGAGGCCCAGCCCGCCCATCAGCGCCAGATGCAGCGCCGGCGTCTCGGCGAACCCGGCCCCCAGCCGGGAAGCGCCGACCAGCAGCAGACCGGCGCCCGCCATCAGGCTCGACCCGGCCAGGGCCAGGATCTCCGCACGGAAGACGACGCGGCCGATGAAGGACTCCGCGACCCGGTCGAGAAAGGCGGCCCCGGCGGCGATGAAGAGATAGGCGCTCACCGCGGGCGATAGCCCGGCGATCTCCCCGGCCAGGGCGATGGCGACCAGACCGGGCGCCAGATTGAGGCGTCCCGGATGGGGCCGGTAGGGTGAACTGCCCTGGCTGGGGTCGAGCACGAGATTCGTGACGGGCACCGAAATGCGCGCCAGAACGAGCCCGAGCAGCCCGAGCAGCACCAGACCGGCGGCGTGCAGCCCGGCCTGCGCCCGTTCCACGTCACCGAGAACGAAGGCGGCGTGGACCACGGCACCCGACACCGCGAGCGCGCTCAGCCAGAGGAGAACGCCGATCAGCCGGACCGTGCGCTTGCGCCAGGACACCGCCGCGACATAGACGGGCAGGGCGGCGAGCCACGCCGTGTCGGCCACCGCGGCGACGACGGCCGCGCCGTCGGCACCGGTCAGCCCGGCGACCCGTCCGATCCCCCACAGCGCCGCCAGCGCGAAGAGGGGGCGCCCCTGAAGCCGCCGGCTGTCGGTCCATTCCGGGATGGCTGTGGTGATGAAGCCGAGCACCGCCGCGCCGAAGGAGCCGAACAGCATCTCGTGCGCGTGCCACAGTCCCGGCGGGATCGCGCCGTCGAAGGGCAGGGCGAAGCCGTTGACCACCGCCCACAGCACCGGCCACAGACCGGCGTGCAGGGCCGACAGCGGGAAGAACAGCCGCAGCCCCTCATCGCCGAGGATGCCGGCGAGGGTCGGCGCGCGGGCGGTTCGGATCGCGTCCGTCATGGCGTCCGCCTTTCGTCGATGTCGTGGATGTGGCGGAACAGCGGGTCGTCGGTCAGGAATCCGGCGACCAGCCGGTAGACGGTGCCGTCGTCGCGCCCGCCCGGTTCGCCGGGAACGGCGCGCGTCCCGGCGATGCCGCGCCCCTGCGCGTCCATGACCACGACGCGGTGGGCGATGCGCACCGCCTCCATCAGGTCGTGGGTGATGAACAGGGCGCCGAACCGCGCCCCGCGCGCCGCTTCGATCACCAGATCCTGCATGCGGCGCTTCAGGGCGACGTCGAGCGCGGTGAAGGGCTCGTCGAAATAGATGAAGTCGGGGTCGATCGCCAGCGCCCGCGCGATGGCGGCGCGTTGGCGCATGCCGCCCGACAGCTCGACGGGGAATTTGTCGAGGTCGGCGCGGTCGAGCGCCACCCGCTTTGCTGCCTCCTCCGCCCGCTCCCGCCGTTCGGCGCGGGGCAGGCCGAGCAGGCGCAGCGGATAGGCGATGTTGGCCCGCGCCGTCGCCCAGGGCAGCAGGCGCGGGTCCTGGAACACCATGCCGTGGCGGCGGTAGCGCCGGGCGACGCGGCCCCGCGACGGCTCGACCACCCCGGCGGCGATGTGCGCCAGCGTGCTCTTGCCGCAGCCCGAAGGGCCGACGAGCGCCGCCACCTCGCCCGCCGCCAGCGACAGGTCCACGGCGTCGAGCACCGTGCGGCCGAGATAGGCATGGCCGATGCCGGACAGCGTCAGGGAGGGGGCGGCGCCCGTCGTTTCCCGGGTCATGGCTAAGTGCCTTTCCGATTTTAGAAGCTGACCTTCAGGCCGGCGTAGAAGGCCCGCCCGTCGCCCGGCAGATAGACCGCCTGGGTGGGCGACGCCTGATCGACGATCAGGGTCGAGGAGGCGTAGGTCGCGTCGAAGACGTTGCGCGCCTCGCCATAGACGCTGACACGCTCGTTGATGGCGTAGGTGCTGCGCAGGTCGACGGTGGCGTAGCCGTCCGTGTAGACGCTGTTCATGTTGTCCACCGGGGTCCTGCCGGGATACCAGTCCACCTCCGCACCCACCGACCACGCGCCGGTGATGTCGTAGCGCGCCGAGGCGTTGATGACGTGGCGCGGCGCGCCGGCCAGCCGGTTGTCGCCGCGCACCGGATCGTCCTGGAACCGGAAATCCTGGAAGGTGTAGGCGATCCGTCCGCTCAGCCGCTCGGTGAGGAAGGCCGACAGCCCCACATCGACACCGAAATGCCGCGTCCGGTCGGCGTTCACCGCGCCGAGCGAGGCCCCGGTGGCGTCGCGCAGGCTGAGCAGTTCGTTCTTGACCCAGGAGTAATAGGTCCCAGCATCGACCGCGACGACCCCGAAGCGGCCGCGCCAGCCCGCCTCGACGGTGGTCGCCGTCTGCGCCTTGAGGTCCGGCGTGCGGTAGGCGGTGGAGACGAGGCTAGGCTGGGCCGGGTTCGGGCGTCCCGCGCTGCTGTTCGGCGTGCCGTTGACGGTGGCGATCAGGTCGTCGTGGGTCGGCGGCTCGAAGCTGCGGCTGACCGCGGCATAGAGGGTGTGGTCCTCCAGCGGCTTCCAGGTCAGGCCGAGGCTGGGGCTGAACCCGGTGTAGCTGCGGTCGTAGCTGGTATCGCCGGCGGGGATCGAGCCGGCGGGCAGTGCCATCCGCGGGTTGGCCGGGTTGAAGGCGATGGTCGGCCGCCGCGCCGCGCCGAAGGTGTCGTCGTTCTCGCGCGTGGCGTGGGTGATGGTGAGTGCCGGGGACAGGGTGACCGCGTTGCCGAGCGGCAGGTTCAGGCCGCCGTGGAGCGCCAGGGTGGAGGCGTCCATCGTGCTGCGGCCGAACAGGGCCCCCTGGCTGCCGGCGTTGTTCAGGTAATCCTCGCGGTCCGCCGAGCCGACGACGTAGCGCAGGGTCGTCTCGAACAGCGGCAGGGGCTGGCTGGCGTCGGGGCTGTAGGCGTAGCGCGCGACGGCGGTAACGTCGCCGCCCTCGGTCTTGCGGATGCCCGAGGAGATCGGGAAGCGGAACGTGTCGTCGGTGTGGGTGTAGCTCAGCGCCACGTCCAGCAGGTGCGCCCCGAAGGTCGCCGTCGTCCGGTTGCCGGCGCGGAACTGCCTGGCTTCGCGCTCGGGCCGGTCGCGGACGACGTTCGGTCCCGGATTGGTGGCGACGCCGTTGACCACGCGGGGGCCGGTGTAGACCGCCTTGGGGTTCGATTCCAGAAGCTGGCGGGTCAGCGGGCCGGCCACGTCGAAGGACAGGTCGGTGTAGCCGGCGAAGAAGCGGGTAGTGACGGTGTCGGACAGAACGGCGCCCACATTGGCGTCGAAGCCGGTGCGCTCGGAGCTGTTGTAATCACGGTAGCCGTCGCGCTGGCTTCGCTGGACCTGGACCAGCCCGTCGAGATTTCCGGCGCTGCCGCCGGCCTGCAGGCTGGTGTTGAACTGGCCGAAGCTGCCGCCCTCGACGCCCAGCCGGTAGCCCGGCGCGGAGGAGCCGGTGGGGGAGATGACGTTGATCGCCCCGCCCAGCATGCTGGCGCCCAGCCGGTTGGCGGTGTAGCCGCGGTAGATCTCGGTGAACTCCGCCTGGCGCGGGTTGGCCAGCCCGACAATGTAGGAACCGTCGGCCCGGTTCAGCGGCAGGCCGTTCTGCAGGGCCAGGATGCCGCGCTCCACCGGATTCTGCTGGAGCCCGGAGCCGCGGATCTGGATGCGCGGTTGGTCGTTGCCGCCGAAGAAGTTCTGCACCACCACGCCGGGCACCCCGGACAGTGCGTCGGACACGGTGACGTTCACCTTGCCGGCCAGATCCTCCTCCGCCACCAGGGCGGTGCCGCCGGGGATCGCCTCCAGACGGCGGCGGGCTGTCGCCTCGGCGTTGTCCGCCTGTCCCTCGACCATGATCGGGGAGAGCACGACGGCGGCCCCCGGCGCCGCCGACTGCGCGTGGGCCGGCGGCGAGGTCGCGGCGCCCAGCGAGGCCAGGGCCAATCCGGCCAGAAGGATGGGGGCGCGGGTGGCGGTGTCCGCTCGCGCGGTTCGGAACGCCGCTTGGCCGGCCTGTCCCCGTGTCGTCATGGTGCTCGTTTCCCCGAAAAGGCCGATGTCTCGGACCTAAATGCAAATGATTGTCGTTCGCATTTTATCGGCCTTTCGGACGGGCTGTTTGTCCGCGGTCAAGTTCGAGGCGGAAAAGCAGTGTGCACGGTTGATTTTTTCCCGCTGGCGCCGGCCTTGGCGGTCAGCGCTTGACGCCCCAGGGGCGCGCGGCGTTGCGCCAGCGTTCGAACTCGGACCGGATGGGGTGGACCAGCGTGTATTCGACGACGATCAGTCCAGTCACCGCGATCAGCACCCAGGCCAGCGCCTCGGCCACGTCGAGGTTGGCGCGGGCGGCGGCCAGAGCGCCGCCGATGCCGCCGGTGTTGGCGAGAAGCTCGGCCATCACCGCCACTTTGAAGGCCGAGCCGAGCGCCACGGTCAGCGCCGGGAACAGGAAGGCGGCGACGTGGCGCAACCCGAGCGTGGTCAGCCGGGTGAGCGGGCCGGCGCCGAAGGCGCGGGCCATGTCGTCCAGCCCGCGGTCGCGGGTGACGGCGCCCTCGGCCACGCCGACGAAGACCACCGGGGTCGCAGCGACCAGCACCGTCGTGATGATCGTTCCGTCGGTGGAGCCAAACCAGATCATCGCCAGCACGATCCAGGCGATGGGCGGGACTCCCAGCAGGACAGTGAGGATCGGGCGGGCCAGCCGCATCGTCGCCGGCGAATAGCCAGCGGCCAGCCCGCCCGCCGCACCGGCAAGGGCGGCCAGAGCGAAGCCCTCGACCGCGCGCAGCGTGGTCTGTCCGGCCAGCTCCCAGGCGGCGGGATCGGCGGCGATGGTCAGCCCGGCGGCCAGCGTCGCCAGCGGGGCCGGCAGGATGAAGTCGCCGTAGCGCTCATGCCCCGCCTGCCAGAGCGCGGCGAACAGGGCCAACCCGGCCAGCCCGGCCCAGCCCGACCACAGGAACTGCCCGACGCGGCCCAGCCGGTCGAGAAGCGCGTCGGCGCGCACCGTCGTCATGCCGCCCCTCACAGATAGAAGTCCGCCGCCGGCAGCGCGCCGCCGATGATCTTGGGATCGAACTCCGCCAGGGCCCCGAAGACGGCCTCCATCGGTTCGCGGACGGCGCTGGCGCGCTGGGCGACCAGATTGGAATGGGGGATCGCCTGTTCGATGACCGGCCAGGGCAGGCCGAGCGGCGCCGCGGCATCGTTAGCGGCCCGGGCCGGATCGGCGTTGACCGCAGCGGTCGCCTTGACCAGCGCGTCGTGCAGCGCCTCGACGGCGGCGGGATGCTCCGCCAGGAAGGTGGAAGAGACGCCGAGGCCGGCCTGCGGCAGCACGGTCGCCAACCCGGTGGCGGCGCCCCAGGCCTGCTGGATGTCGAGGACCCGGGTCACCGTCTTTCCAGCCATCCCGGCGCGCAGGATGGCGGCGGAGGCCGCCGGCTCGGGCAGCAGCGCGGTGTCGGCCCGTCCGGTGACGAGAAGCTGGATCGCCTCCATCGGCGTGCCGGTGAAGTGTAGGGCGACATCGCCGTCGGCGGTCAGCCGCTCCGCCGCCAGGAGGCGCCGGAACACGTATTCCGGCGTGTCGTTGCGGAAGGGGATCGCAACGCTCCGGCCTTTCAGCGCGGCCACCGAAGTCAGCGACGGATCGGCGGACAGCAGATAGAGCAGCCCGTTGGTCATCACGTTGACCAGACGGACGCCGAGCCCCTTGTTGAACAGGTTGGCGGCGGACTGGGTCGGCAGCACGAAGGTCTGCATGGTGCCGGAGGTCAGGCCGGCGCGCAGTTCGTCGGGGGTGCGCCACGCCTTGAACAGCACCTTGTCGGCGACCGGGCGAAGCAGGCCGGAGGCGATGGCATGGACCAGCGTGATTGATGGCCCCGCCGGTGGCCCCCACAGCGTCAGTTGCGGCAGAGGGGCCGTGGCGGCTGTGGCGGGGCGGTGGAGAGCGGGCAGGGCCAGCAGCGCGGCGATCCCCGCCAGCGCGGTGCGGCGGTTCGGATGGATCATGGGAAAGGCCATCGAATGTAGGCTTGCGGATTTTTGGGCATGATGGTGTCTCCGACCGGGGCCGCATGCTCATGAGGTGTCGGATGCGACAGTGCCGGTCGGCGGGCCGGAGATCGTTGCGCAAGAGCAAGCAGGATCACCGCGGGCTTCGTGCACGCCCACCATCCCGACCCCCGACAGCCGGTAAGCTTTGGTACTGACACAAGAGCGGCACTTCAGGGCAGAGGCTACCCTGGTGCAGACAAAATGTTCCATAAGATGAATTATGGAAAATGAATAGAAGAAAGCCGTGACATCGTCACTTGGACGACGATCCTTATGGAGACATCATAAATTTTCCTCTATTCCATAAGAGGTATCGCCCACACCCGATCTCACCGCGGCGATGTTGATGGTCGATCGCACATGATGTCAGGTTCGGGCCTCTCTTCCGTCCATAGCTTCGCCCTCGTACCGATGCGGAGGCGAAGGAGTTTCGCTTTTCTGGCCGCCAGCCTGTTGGCGGCGATCGCCGACGGCCCGACCGCCAGCCCGGCCCAGGCTGCGGACCAGCCGCATCTCTCCACCGTCACCACGGTGCGCAAGGACGCGGGCGGAGCCCCGGCCAAGATGCTGCAATTCGGCGTTTACCGGACGGAGGCTGACGCCTGGGTCGCCTGGAAGGCGGTCGTCCGGCGCCAGCCCGACATGGTGGCCGATCTCGTTCCCCGAGTCTCCCAGGAACGGCCCGACCTTCCCGATTCCGGTTTCGTCCTGCGGGCCGCGCCCCTGCCCGACCTCGATCCCAACTTCGTCTGCCGGCGGATCGTCGGCGGCGGCGGCAGTTGCCTCGTGGTGGACGCCGCCGAACAACCGGCCGCCGCCCCCACGGCCGCACCGGAGGACAACGACCACAACGGCGTCGTCACCTACAGCCCGGACCAGAGCCGGGAAATGCAGGAGATCGAACGGCAGGCCTCCCGCCTGTCGCGGATCGCCGCCATCGTGCCCGGCAACGAAGCGCGGGTCGACATCGGGGCGTTGAAGGCCAGCCGGTGGAACCTCTGCTCCCTGACCTTCGACGATGGGCCGCACCCGGCCGTAACCCCGCGCATCCTCGACATCCTGCGCAGCGAGGGAGTGCGGGCGACCTTCTTCCCGATCGGCAACGTCGCGGTCCGCCACCCGCGGATCATCCAGCGTATCGTCCAGGAAGGCCATGAGGTCGGCAACCACAGCCTGACCCACCCGAACATGCGCACCCTGAGCACCGAGGCGCAACGCGCGCAGATCGCGGAAACCAACCGCATCCTGTCCCAGTCCGGCGCCGACCCGGTGCTGTTCCGCCCGCCCGCCGGACGCTGGAACAGCGACACGCTGGCCGCCGTCGACCAGGAGAAGATGAGCCCCGCGCTGTGGAACGTCGACACGCGCGACTGGTTCACCCGCGACGCCGGCAAGATCATGGCGCAACTCGAAGCCACCGGCACCATCGGCAGCGTCGTTCTGATGCACACCACCTACAACGCGACGGCGGACGCTCTGCCCCGGGCCATTGGCCTGCTGCGCACGCGCGGTTGCCGCTTCGTCACCCTGTCGGAGTGGATCACCAGCTTGAACAGCCTCGCCACGCCGCGCATCGCGCAGCGCTGAGGCCGGAGCGGACGGCGTGGAACGCACCCACCGCCCCCTTCCCGGATGTCGGGAAAGGAGCGGTTCGGAGCGGATGGCTGATCAGGCGACGTTCTTGGCGCGGCCGCGGCGGGCCGGCTTGGCCGGGGCGGCGGCCTTCTTGCCGAGACCGATCGACTTGGCGAAGGCGGAGCGCTGCTCCGCATAGTTCGGAGCGGTCATCGGATAATCCGCGGGCAGACCCCACTTGCGACGGTATTCGTCCGGAGTCATGCCATAGGCCGTGCGCAGATAGCGCTTCAGCATCTTCAGCTTCTTGCCGTCCTCGAGACAGACGATGTAGTCCGGCATCACCGACTTCTTCACCGGAACGGCAGGACGCAGTTCCACCGCCTCCGGCTCTACCGGACGGCCCGTGCCCGACAGACTTTGATGGACGATCCGGATGAGGTTCGGAAGATCATTCACCGCGATCTGGTTCGAGCGGACATAAGACGCAACGATCTTGCCCGTCATGGCGACCAGTTCGGTGGCCGAATTCTCAGAACCGTCGGTGTCGCTGCTTTGCATGTCAGTTTCCTTCGAGAACGAATGATCCAGGACGGAGGATGGGCAAAGTGATGCGCAAAGCGCAAGCCTGTGCATCAGGTTTAACATGCAAATGTGTAATGTGTTTCATGCAGGACACGCGGCCAAGCGGTCCAGTGGAACGGAAATAGTAGGCTCCGGCGATAAAATCGCTGCCCGTTCAGGCGGCGGAACGCGCGCGCTTTATCAGATCGGCGTACCAGCGGGCAGAGGCTTTCAGCGTGCGTTTCTGCGATTCGAAGTCGACATGGACGATGCCGAAACGGTTGCCGTAACCGCTTCCCCACTCGAAATTATCCAGGAGCGACCAGACGAAGTAACCGCGCACATCCGCTCCGCCGCGAATCGCCTCGTGCATTGAGGCGTTATAGAGCCGCAGATAGTTGATTCGGTGCTGGTCGTCGATGACTCCCGATTCGTCCGGCGAATCGCTGCCACCACAGCCGTTTTCCGTAATGACGATGGGGATGCGGTAGCGGCGGGTGATCTCCAGCAGCTCGTCGCGAAACGCGTCGGGGAAAACCGCCCATCCGACGCCGTGGGTCGGCGAATCGGGCGGCGCGTCGCCCCAACCGTAGCCCCAAGTGGTGTCCGGGTTCGCGCGGGCGAAGATCGGGCCGTAATGGTTCAGGCCGAACCAGTCCATGGGGCGACAGATCCGCGCCATGTCGCCGGCCTTCACGTAAGGCTCGATGGCGCGGGCGACCCGTGGCGGGTAGTGGCCGAGCAGCTGCGGGTCGCAGAAGGTCAGATTCCAATGCTCGTCCAGCAGGGCGGCGGCCTCCGCGTTTTCCGCTTTGCCGCCTTCCGGCAGCACCCGCTGGCGGTTGTGCACCGCCCCGATGGACGCGCCGGGCACGAGAGCGCGGATCACATCGACCCCAGCCCCGTGGGCAAGGTTCACATGATGGATGGCCCGCAGATGCTGGTCGCGGTCGGTGATGCCGGGGGCCGCCCAGGGGATGGCGTAGCCGAACAGGGTGAAGACAGAGAACTCGTTGAAGGTGATCCAGCGTTTCACCCGATCACCGTAACGCCGGGCCAGCAGCGTCGCGTAATCGGCGTACCAGCCGGCGCTGTCCCGGTTCGCCCAGCCGCCGCGGTCCTGCAGGGCCTGCGGTAAATCCCAGTGATAGACGCACAGCCAGGGCTCGATCCCCGCCTCCAGCACCGTGTCGATCAGGCGGTCGTAGAAATCCAGACCCGGCTGGTTGACCGCCCCCCGCCCCCGCGGCAGCACCCTGGGCCACGCCACGGAGAATCGGTAGGCATCCACCCCCAGCCCGCGCATCAGCGCCACATCCTCGGCGTAGCGGTGGTAGTGGTCGCAGGCGACGTCGCCGGTGTCGCCGTTCACCACCCCGCCCGCCGTTCGGCAGCGCGTGTCCCAGATGCTGGGGCCGCGCCCGTCCACCGCCGCCGCGCCCTCGATCTGATAGGCGGAGGTTGAGACGCCCCAAACAAAATCCTTCGGCAGGTTCGTCAACGCCGTCTTCCTCCGCACCGATCGCCCGTACCCATACTACCTTTGGCGGAATGGTCAAGAAACAGGCATAATGTCGAGCGAACGGTACGGCGGAGCGGTCGCCCCTTGGAACCCAAAGCTGTGGAACGGCCAGCGATGCCCCTTCTCACTTCCGACTTTCCCAACGGCTTCCTGTGGGGAACCTCGACGTCGGCGTTCCAGGTCGAGGGAGCTGCGGCCGAGGACGGACGGGCGCCGAGCATCTGGGACAGCTTCTGCCGCCTGAAGGGACGGGTGGACAACGGCGACACCGGCGACGTCGCCTGCGACCATTACCATCGCTACGCCGAGGACGTCGCGCTGATGCGGGACATCGGAGTCGGCGCCTACCGATTCTCGATCTCCTGGCCGCGCGTCCTGCCCCGCGGGCGCGGGGTGGTGAACGACGCCGGGCTGGACTTCTACGACCGCCTGATCGACCGGCTTCTGGAGGCGGGGATCGAGCCCTGGGCCTGCCTGTACCATTGGGACCTGCCGCAGGCCCTGCAGGACCGCGGCGGCTGGGCGAACCGGGACAGCGCCGGCTGGTACGCCGACTACGCCGTGCTCTGCGCCTGCCGCTTCGGCGACCGGGTGAAACGCTGGGCGACCTTCAACGAGTTCTCCGTCTTCACCCTGTTCGGCTACGCGCTGGGCTGGGGCGCCCCCAGCGTGTCCGACCGCGGGGAGCATCTGAAGGTCATCCACCACACCAACCTCGCCCACGGGGCCGGCGTGGACGTGCTGCGCGACCTGGTGCCGGGCGCCTCCATCGGGGCGGTGCACAGTTTCCAGCCCTGCCGACCCGCCGACCCGGCGCCCGACAACGTCGAGGCGGCCGCCCTGTTCGACGAATTGTGGAACCTGTGCTTCCCCGACGCGCAAATTCTCGGCCACTACCCGCCGCGCATCGCCCGTGCCATCGAGCCCTACGTCCAGGCGGGCGACATGGCGCGGATCTGCCGGCCGGTGGACTGGTTCGGCATGAACCACTATGCGCCCCTCTTCGCTCAGGCCGAACCGGGCGCCGTCTGGGGCTGCGGCTTCGGCGCCCCGCCGGAGGGCATGCCGCGCACCGACATCGGCTGGCCGCTCCAGCCCAGCGCCTTTCACGACGCCTTGATGCAGGCCACCACGCGCTACCGCCTGCCGATCTACGTGACGGAGAACGGCTACGGCACCAAGGCGCCGGAGGCCCCGGACGAGCAGGGAATCGTGCTGGACCGGAAGCGTCTGGACTATCTGCAGGCCTGCATCGGCGAGATGGCCCGGGCGCTGAAGGACGGGGCCGACGTGCGCGGCTATTTCGTGTGGTCGCTGCTCGACAACTTCGAATGGGGCGGCGGCTACGGCACGCGGTTCGGCATCGTCCATGTGGACTTCGACACGCAGAAACGCACACCGAAGGAATCCGCCAAATGGTATGCGGCGCTGATCGGCGGCGCGCTGGGGCGAGGATCCTGACCCGGCCATGACCGACCCGATCGCCCAGCTTCGGCAGGCCGCGACGCTGCATCAGGCCGGGCGGCTGGCTGAGGCCGAGCCGCTCTATGCCGCGGCGCTGGCCGCGCTGCCCGGCCACCCCGACGCCCTGCACCTCTACGGTGTGCTCTGCGCGCAGACGGGCCGCAACGCCCGTGCGGTGGAGTTGATCGGCGCGGCCATCGCCCGAAAGGCCGATTCCGGCGCCTACCACGCCAACCTCGCCCGCGCCCTGCGCGCCGAGGGGCGGCTGGCGGAGGCGGCCGGCAGCCTGCGCCGCGCCATCGCGCTCCAACCCAGCGCCGACGCCTTCTTCAGCCTCGGCAACCTCCTCAAGCAGATGGGTCACATGGAGGAGGCGCTGACACGCTTCCATCACGCCCTGGTTCTCCTGCCCGAGGCGGTGGAGATTCGCATGAACGCCGCCGCGGCCCAGGAGGCGCTCGGCCGGCGCGGCGATGCCCTGCGCCAGCTTCGCGCCGCGCTGGCCTGCGCGCCCGCCGCCCCTGCCCTCCTCTTCAACCTCGCCCGCAGGGAGCAGGCGGCGGGCCACGCCGACCAGGCCGCCCGTGGCTACCGCCGCACCCTGCGCACCGCCGCCGAGGGGGAGGACGCCGCCATCAACCTGGGCCAGACGCTGCTGGAGGCCGGACGCCCGGTGGAGGCGGTGGTCGTGCTGCGCCGCTGCGCCGCTCTGGCGCCCGATCGGCCCGACCGGCTGCTGGCCCTGGCGACCGCGCTGCGGCAGGCCGGAGACGTGGACGGCTGTCTGGCGCTTTTCCACCGCCTGAAGGCGCTGACCCCGACCGACCCCACCCCCTGGCAGCGCAGCGCGGAGGTGCAGGAGGCGGCGGGACGGCTGGACGCCTGCACCGCCACCCTTCTGGACGTGGCGCGTCTCAGCCGGCAGGGGCGGTTTCATTGGAAGACCGCCTATTACCATCTGGTGCGCATCGGCAATCTCCTGATCGGACAGGGCCGGCTGGACCGGGTGGCCGCCCTGCTCCCGCCCGTGGTCGCCGCCTTCCGCGGCATCGACGCGGAGCTCCACGCCTGGGCACTGTTCCTTCAGGGCTCCCTGGCCGCCCGGCTGGGCGACGCGGCGGCGGCGCAGGACGCCTTCCGGCGCGCGGAATCCCACCTCCCCTTCCTCGTCCACATCCCGACCGGCGACGGCTTCGCCCGCCGGGCCGAGGCGCTCCCCCCCGCCGAGGATGCGGAGTCGGAGGCCGCCTTCGTTCTGGAGAGGGCGGCACGGCCGGAAAATGGACCGCCAGAAAACGGGCCGCCGGAAAACAGACCTGTTGTCGTCGCCTCCTGCGACAGCGGCTATCTGGAACGGTTCGGCCCGCTGTTCCTCGCCAGCCTGGATCGCTTCTCCACCCCCGGTCAGGCCGCGCATCTCCACATCCTCGACCCTCGGCCGGACACGGCGGCGCGCGTCGCCGCGCTGGAGAAGCGGCTGCGCCACGTCCGGCTCGGCTGGAGTCACGAGACCTCCCCCGCCGGGCTGACGCCGCAGGCGCGGACCACCTTCTACACCTTCGCCCGTTTCCTGCGCGTGCCACGTCTCGCGCGGCTGTATCGCGCGCCGTTGCTGGTGGCGGACATCGACGCCTGCCTGCTGTCCGATCCGGCCGGCTTCCTCGCACCGTTGTCGGCGGCAAACCCGCTGGCGCTCCAGTATTTTCCGGACAATCTGGCGCGGTTGTACGACGGTGTGGGCGGCGGGCTGATGGTTCTTCGGCCGGACCCCGCCGTCGTCGCCCTGTTCGAGCGGATCCGTCGCTTCCTCGTGTCCTGGATCGCGGAGCGGCGGCTGCACTATTTTCTGGACCAGATCGCGCTGACGGCGGGAACGGACGACGCGGCCCGCCGTGGCGACGGGCCGTCCATCCTGCCCATCCCCGCGGAAAACCGCCTGTTCCGCTGCGGCGACGGTCTGTTCGTGCAGATCCTGACGGAAAAGGACCAGCCCGGCTTCGCCGCCTCCGTCGCCGCCCTGCTCGACCGGCTGGAGCGCTCCGGGCCAGCCCCGGACCCGGCGTTCGACCGCGGGCTGATTCTGAAGGCCATCGGGGTCACGGCCTGAGGCCCCTACTCCGCGACCGCGGCGATCCTCCGGTCGCCGCAAGTCTCCTCGCGCAGGCGGACGGTCTCATCCCGACGTTCAAGCACCAGCTTGCGGCGGTGATGCGCCTCCAGGCCGGGGTGGCTGCCGATGGTGATCAGGGTGGCGTCGGGGAACTCGCTGTCGATCAGGCGCAGCATCGCCTCCTCGGTCCGCGGGTCCAGGCTGTCGGTGGCGTCCTCCAGGAAGATCCAGTCCGGACGTCGGATCAGCAGGCGGGCGAAGCCCAGCAGTTGCTGCTCCGACACCGCCAGAACCTCGTCCCAGCTGTCGGGCTCGTCCAGCCGCGTCCGCAGATGGCCAAGGCCGACCCTCTGCAGCGCCTCCGCCGCCGTGGCATCGCCCACCGTCTCCGCCCCCAGGGGGTAGCTGAGAGCGGCGCGCAGCGTGTCGTGCGGCAGATAGGGGCGCTCGGCCATGAAGAACACGCGGGTGAGCGAGGGCAGGACGATGCGCCCCCCGCCCCAGGGCCAGACCCGGGCCACCGCCCGGAACAGCCGCACCGCCGCCGCCGGGTCGCCGACGATCAGCAGGCGCTCGCCGGGGCGGATCTCCAGGTCGAACGGCTCCACCACCCGGCGCCCGTCCGGTTCGGCGATGGACAGCCCGTGGAAGCTCAGGCAATGCCCGCCGTCGCTGCGCTCCACCGCGATGCGCTCGGTCCCTTCCCCGTCGATCTCGCGGTCCAGGCGCTGGAGCGCCTCGTGCAGGCCCAGCACGCGCTCCACCGACGCCTTCCACTCCGCCGCGCGGGCGAGGTTGTCGATCGGCCAGGACAGGGCGCCCACCGTCTGCTGGAAGGCTTGCGCCGTCTGCATCAGCACGCCGAGCGAGATGGCACCGGCGATGTAGCTGGGCGAGGCGACGAGGATCGGAAAGACGGCGGACAGCACCGAATAGGCGGCGCTGAAGACCATCATGTTGGACAGCGCGTGCGTCTGGCCGTTCCAGCCCCGCTGAACCCCGCCGAACAACACGGCCAAGCGGTCGCGTTCACCCGACTCCCCGTGCAGGAGCGCCACGTCCTGCGCATTCTCGCGCACGCGGGCGAGGCCGAAGCGGAAGGACGCCTCGTGCCCCTGCCGCCGGTTCACCGCCCTCACCAGCGGCTTTCCCATCAGCAGGGCGATGCTCGTGCCGACGGCCGCGTAGACCAGCGCGATGTAGAGCAGATAACCCGGCACATGGATGGTGCTTCCGGCCAGCGTCACCTCCGGCGAACCGGACAGCCGCCACAGGATGTTGGTGAAGCTGATCAGCAGAAGCGCGCAGTAGGACAGCGACAGGACGAGGTCGATCGCCGCCTCGGTCGCGATGCGGATGTCCTCGGCGATGCGGCCGTCCGGGTTGTCGTGGTCGCCCGACAGATAGGTCACCTGATGCTGGCGGCCACGCGTCAGCCAGTCGCCCAGCAGCTTCTGCGTCAGCCACGTGCGCCAGCCCAGTTGCAGGCGGCGCTTCACCCGCAGATGCAGGATCGTGTTGACGATGTTGAACAGGATGATCCCGCCCGCCGCCGCGATCATCAGAACGAAGCGGTCCATGGAGCGCTGCTCCAGCGCGTCGAAGAGGTGCTGGCTCCACAGGTTCAGCAGGATGGGAACCACCACCTGCCCGACCGTCAGAAGCCCCAGCGCCCCGGCGAGAAGCCACACCGTCCAGTTCCGCCCGCCCGAGCGGGGGCCCTCCGACCAGAAGCCGCCGGCAAGGTGAAGGAAACGGCGGGTGAAGCCGGACCGGTCCGGCGTCCTGGACGCGATCGACATGGCCCTTCCACCCCCTGGGCTTGAAGCAAGACCTCCTTTACCCTAACGAACAGTTTATTACCAACAGCTTGCCCCGCAGCGCACCAAAGGATTGGTGCGCCGCCACAAAGTCATAGCCCGTCACGGCGTGGCGGCGACCCCGTCCATCACCGGCAAGGCGGGCGGGTTGGCCCAGGCGGTGCGCGAATCGATCTCCACTTCGAAATCGGAAAAGATGGTGCGTCCGTACAGGCCGTGCCCGCGATCCGGAATGTCGGTGAAGAGGTGAAGCGCCATCGGCCCCGACCAAGGCGCCGCCAGCACCGCCGACAGGTCAAGCGGACGGCGCGGTTCCTCCAGCACCATCCAGCCGCTGGAGGCGAGGATACCCTCCTCCCGCTCCGCCTCGTCCACCGTCAGCGACGGCGGTGCCACCACCAGCTTGCAGGCGATGGCGGTGCGGCAGCGCGGATCGTCGATCACCGCCCGCGCCCGCACCGCCACGGCGCCCGGAACCTCCTCCAGCGGGATGTGGGCCGCGGTGACGACGCCGTGCAGCGGGTGGAGCAGGACGCGCCCGCCGCGCAGCAGGCCGAACCAGGGAAAGGTCGCCTCGAACTCGCGGCCCTTGCGCAGTTGCGCCAGCACCGGCTGGGTCAGCGGCCAGACCATACGCTCCGGCACGGGATGCGGCGCCAGATGCGCCGCCGCGCCATACTCCAGCCCCGGCAGCCCGCCCCACAGCCGCAGCGCCAGCATGGCCGGCTGTCCGACGGCGCGGGCCGGCGGCGCGACGGCGTATTCGTCGAGCAGACCGGCCTGGGCCAGCGACAGGCGCGGCGCCTCCGTCACCACCCCGATGGCGCCGATCCGCAGGTCAAGAAGCCGATCCATCCGGGTGGAGGCGGCGGGCAGGCGCAGCGGCAGCCAGCCGGACCGCATCTCGCCGAAGGACAGCCTCCAATCCGCGATGGTCTCCCCGGTCTCCACCCCGGTCAGGGCAACGGCGAGCACCCCGCTTCCCTTCGGCGCCCGGTCGAGATGCAGGTCGAGTCCCGCCAGCCCCCGTGCGCCCGCCGGCAGGCGCTGCACGATCTCGGCCGCCCCCGCGGTGGTCCGGCCATGGCGCAGCGGCACCGGCAGCGCCCCCACCGGGCGCGGCGTGGCGAAGACCAGCCGCGGCGGGCTGAGGCGCAGGGCGTCCAGAAGCTCCACCGCCTCCGGCGGCAGGCGGGCGGAGCGGCCCCACTCCTCCCGCAGGGTGGACAGGGTCCGCTGAAGCCCGGCGTTGCGGCGGTGCAGACCGTCGATTTCCCCGAAAGCCTGCGCCAGCAGGCCATGCATCAGCGCGGACGCATCGCCTGTCACCTGTGGTGGCGCGCCGTCCGGCCCGCCGGCTTCCGCCCACCAGCCGAGCAGCCGCTCGGCGTCCCGCCGCGCCGCCTCGCCGTCCGACCACAATGCCCGGACGGCGGTGGGCGGAATCGCCAGGGTCCGCAACGCCCCGCCCTGCTCCGGCTCGGCGTCCCCGGACAGCAGCAGATAGCCGCCGTCGTGACGCACCAGCCGCAGCAGGCGAAGGGGAAATGTGCCCGCTTCCAGGCCGGCGCCGGCGGCGATGATCTTCGGCGTGCCGTCGTAGAGGGAGGCGAACTGGGCCGCAGGGACGGAGAGCTTCATGAGGATGACACCCTTCTCAGGCGGCCACGGAGGTTTCGGGAAGACACGAGGACAGAGGCGCGCAGACGATCCAATCGGGATCGGTGTCCGGCTCCGCCGCATCCTCCCAGCGCCGCAGCTTGTCCGGTGGAAAGCCCAGCGCTTGGCAGAGGCGGAAGGTCCGGGCGTCGAGGGGCACGACGGTCTGGTAGGCGTGCTCGAAGGCGGCGCAGCCGTTGACCGCATCGGCCAGGGACGGCGCGTCCGGGATGCTGGACGCCCCCAGCAACGCCCAGCCCGTCACACCCAGCGCGCGCAGCCGGCCCATCAGCGGGTGCGCCGCGCCGTGCCGCACGGTCACGACCAGATCGAAGACGGCCAGCGTGCCGACCGCCATGTCCTCCTCGGCCGCATCCCAGGGACGCAGCGGCGTGCCCAGATAGGCGTCGCGATGGGTCAGCGGGCGTTCCGGCAGCACCAGCGGCGACGGATGAGGGATCACCGACGCGAACGCCTCGACCAATTCCGCGGCCAGGGTCAGGCGCCCGCCCCCCAGCGCCACCAGATGCGCGTCATAGCCCCTCCCGGCCAGCCAGCGGGCCATGCGGGCGGCGGTCTCCAGCGCCCCCGCATCCGCGGAATCGGCCACCAGCGCGGCCAAACGCCGGCCCCCCACAGGAGGAAGCAGCGGCAGCACCGAGGGTAGCCGATGCACCGTCTGGTAGACATCCTCCGGCGTGGCGACCCCGGCGCGGTAGCGGTCGATGGGCGCCGCCGCCCAGCCGCCGTTGGACGGCCGCGACCACGCCAAAGCCATCGTCTCGCGCAGCGTGGACAGGGCGGCATCGGCACCGGCCGGCGATTGCACCGCGCCGGGCAGCGCCAGGGTGAGGCTCAGCCGGGCCTCGGCGCAGGGTTTCCAAGGCTCCCGCTCCAGCAAAGGGGTGCCCGCCGGCTGGCGCCGAACGAGGTCGAGCAGGGCGGCGGTGGGCAGCATCGCCACCGCCGCCCCGCCGTCCGGCAAGGGGAACGGCGCGTCCGCCTGCAACCCCACGGGCGCGCCGCACCAGGACAGCGCGCAACCACTTTCCGCCGCCCGCGCAGTCACGTCGGCGCGCACCAGGGTCGCCTGGGCCGCCGCACGTTCCAGAATCCACAGGGCGCCGCGCAGCAGGCGATGGCGCTTCAGCAATTCGTAAAGGCCCGAGTCCATCACCGCCAGCAGGCCGGGGCACTCTCCATAGCCGGGCCGCTCCGGCGCGCGCAGGGCGCGGCGCACGAAGTCGGCGAGCGGCACGTCCTCTTCGCCCAGCGCGGGGTCGGTGACACAGCGGACAATGGCGCGGTCGGGCAGATAAACGGCGTAGCGCCGGCCGACCGCCGCCTCCGCCCGCAGCACGGCCCGGACCGCGAACAGCGCGGGGTGGCGCTTCTGGATGTGGGTCAGGATGGGGCGATAATCGCGCTCCGACTCGGTCAGCATGCTCTCGCCGCGGCGGCGGTAACCGAAGCCGGTGCCCGGCACATGGACGCCATGGAAGCCGCGCTCCAGCCCTTGCAGCCAGAATTCCCAATCCTCGCTGCCCTGGCGCATCGCCTCGTCGAAGCGGGCGCCGCTGTCGAGCAGGCGGCGCGACGCCATGCTGCCGGCCTCGCTGACGTTGCGGAACAGATGTTCCAGCGGCGAGTAGGCGCCGGACATGTCGCAGAACTCGAAGAAGCCGAACTTATCGACGTCCGGATAGGCCCAGCCGACCTCCGGGCCAGCCGCCCGCAGCGCGTCCAACATCCTTTGCAGCAGATGGGGCCGGATGCGGTTGTCGGAATCGAGGAAGTAGACCGCCTCCAGCATCGGAAAGGCGTCGAGCGCGAAGGCGATCCCGCTGTTGCGCGCCGCGCTCAGTCCGGCGTTGCGCTTGTGCAGGTGAAAGAGCCGCCCCGGATGGGCCGCCGCGAACTCCCGGCAGACCCGTTCCGTTTCCGGAAAGGGACAGCCGTCGTTGACCACCACCACGGCGTAGGCGAAGTCCGTGTCCTGGGCGAGCGCGGTGGACAGCGCCTCGACCAGCAGGCCCGAATGCTTGTAGGTCGGCACGACGATGGCCGCGCGGACATCTTCGGCGTCACCGGACCCTGAAGCGGTGTGAGTTCCAACGGAATGCATGGGCGAACACAGTGATGACACGACACCGTCGATAGCACCGCTTCCGCTTGACTCCGATGTGACAATTCCGGGACAGGACTGTTCGGTCCGGCAGCCACCCTGCGCTTGAACTCCGATGATATGGAAAAACCAACGCTGAATACATCGCAGGCTACTTGTTCGCGTTCCCTAAAGTCATCTGGGACGTCCCTTCCTCGGACAGGTATTTCTGCGCAAAATCCTTGGATTGGCTCGAAAGCACCTTGTCAAAGGTTCCGGAGTGGAAACCCAGATCCTTTAATTTCTGCCCGGCCGCCTGTTCTTTCGACGTTGCGAAGAAACGCTCATCGCCCCCTTTCAGGGTGTAGGCTTTCATGGGCATGCCGATGCCAGCCAACTGGTCCCAGGAATCCTGCATATCCTTCAGGTCTGCGCTCAGCTTACTCAGCGCGGCCAAGCGGTCTTGGGGACTCATTCCAGGCCGATCCATGGCGGCGCGCCGGCTTTCCAAAGTTGATTCCATGCGATCCGAGATGGCCTTCATGCTCTGCTGGCGGGCGTCGCCTTCAGGGGTGCGTCCGGCCTCGGCGTCCTCCCTCGCGGACTGCCAGAACGCCTTTTTGCGCTCCGATTTCAATGCGGACGACAGCGCGTCGTTGAGTTCGTCCGCCGACAGCGCCCCGCTGGAGACGAGCTTGCCCAACGACGTCCGATCATCCGCCGACAAATTCTTGAACAGATCGAGCGCGTCGCCCTTGAGCGCCGACGCCAGATCGCTGAGATCGACCTTGTCGGTCTTGGAGGAAGTGGCCGGTCCGGTCCCGTCCGTGGCGCCGGCCTTCGCACCGGCGGGTTTCGCCGGTACGGAGGCCGCGGCGGTGGCCTGGAACAAGGATGCGGAAACGTCGGAAATTCCCATGGCTTCCTCCAGTGATCCTGAACGCATGGCGTGTCACACCGGACCATCTGCAGACAATATTGTGAAGAATAAATTAATAGAAAATTCTTCCATTTCTAATGATTAGCCCTCGAACGATCAATGATCGAAAATCTTTTTTCCTCACAAGAAGAGCAGGCTGACGGAGCATCGCTCCGCACAGCCTGCCCTCCTGTTTCTCACGCGAGATCAAGCCGCCCGCTCTTTGCCACCTCGCTCAGGAAGCGGTAGCTGTCCTTGGGCGTGCGGACCAAGGTGTCGTAATCGACGCGGACGATGCCGAACCTCTTCGACAGGCCGAAGGCCCATTCGAAATTGTCCAGCAGGCTCCAGCACAGATAACCCTTCACGTTGCAACCATCGGCCAGGGCGCGGCCGACCGACGCCACATGGTCGCGCAGGAAGGCCACGCGCTCCGCATCATGCACCCGCCCGTCCGGCGTCACCACGTCGTCGTAGGCCGCGCCATTCTCGGCGACGAAGACGGCGGGATTGCCGTAGTCGCGCTTGAACTCCATCAGCAGGTCGTACAGCCCGTCGGGCTGGACCGGCCAAGCCATGGCGGTCCAGCGGTCGCAATGGGCGTCACCCCACCACACGTCGAACGGATGCCCCGTCTCGTGCTTCATGGTCATGCGCGAGTAGTAGTTGATGCCCAGCAGGTCGATGGGGAAGCGGATCGCTTCCTCGTCGCCCGGCAGCACGAAGTCCTTCATCCGCTCGGCCATCAGCTCCGGGATCGTGCCGCGCATCACGCCGTCCAGGGCCACCCGGTTCCACACCGCGTCCCAGCGGGCCGCCGCCGCGACGTCCTCCGGCCGGTCGCTCTCGGCCCGGCAGGGCTGGAGGTTGATGACGGTGCCGAGCGTCAGGCCGGAATGCTCCGCCGCCAGGGCGCGGAGCGCCGCTCCTTGCGCCAGATTCTGATGGTGCAGGGCGCGCAGGATGCCGGTTTCGCCCAGCTTGTGGCCGGGCGCGTGCTCCCCGGTGCCGTAACCGTGGGTGGCGACCACGTTCGGCTCGTTCAGCATCATCCAGTCCTTCACCCGGTCGGCCAGCCGGGCGGCGACGATGCGGGCGTAGTCGGCGAAGGGGCCGACGATCTCCCGGCCCTGCCAGCCTCCGCGGTCTTCCAAGGGCTGCGGCAGGTCCCAATGGTACAGGCAGGCCATCGGCCGGATGCCGGCGGCCAACAACCCGTCCACCAGCCGGTCGTAGAAGTCGAGCCCCGCCGCGTTCACCGCCCCCGTCCCGTTCGGCAGGATGCGCGGCCAGGCGATGGAGAAGCGGTAGGCGTTGAATCCCGCGTCCCTCAGCAGCGCGATGTCCTCCGCCCAGCGGTGGTAATGGTCGCAAGCGACGGCGGCGCTGCTGCCATCCTGGATGCGCCCGGCCTCGGTGAAGGTGTCCCACACGCAGGGACCGCGCCCGCCCTCGTGAATTGCCCCCTCGATCTGATAGGCCGCGGTGGACGCTCCCCACAGGAAGTCCTTGGGAAAAGTGAAGAGTGCCATGACGGGGACTCCCTTGAAGTGATTATGCTGCGGGCGCACTGTTGCGAGCGCGAAGGGCATGTTGCGCAAGCGAAGAAACCGCCACACTTATTCCGACCATCAGGTATAGTCTCTTCGTCTTAACAAGTGTATGCTTGACCAAAGGCGGCTGCCCTGACAAATCAGCACAGCAGCATTCCCGCCGGCGGGAGGCGTCCCATGGCCGTTACCACTCCCAAAACCACCAAGATCGTCTTTCTAGGCGCCGGCAGCGCGGCCTTCGGGCTGAGCATGTACCGCGACCTCTTCACCACGACGGAGCTTGCGGGCAGCACCCTGACTCTGGTCGACACGAATCCGGCGGCGCTCGACCGCATGACAGCGCTCGCCCGCCTGCTGAACGCCAAGGGCAACGCCGGCCTGCTCATCGAACAGACCACCGACCGCCGCGCCGCCCTGCGAGGCGCCGAATTCGTCGTCAACTCGGTCGCCATCGACCGCAACCGCCTGTGGAAACTCGATTTCGAGGTGCCGAAGAAGCACGGCATCCGCCACACGCTCGGCGAGAACGGCGGGCCCGGCGGGCTGTTCTTCACGCTGCGCACCCTGCCCCTGATCTTCGACTTCGCCCGCGACATCGAGGAGCTGTGCCCGGACGCCCAATTCATCAACCTGTCGAATCCGGAGAGCCGCGTCGTCCTCGGCCTCGGCAAATACACCAAGGTCAAGACGCTGGGGCTGTGCCACGGCATCTTCCTGGCGCGCTGGTTCATCTGCCAGATTCTCGGCATGGCCGAAAAGGACGTGGAGGTCTGGGGCGCCGGGCTGAACCACTTCCAGTGGCTGATGCACATCCGCGACAAGGCGAGTGGGCGCGACCTCTACCCGCTGCTGCGCGAGCGCGAGAAGACCCACGACCCGGCCTTCACGCCGTTGACCCGCCGCCTGTTCTCCAGCTTCGGCCTGTGGCCGACCTGCAGCGACGATCATATGGGCGAATACCTCCCCTACGGCTGGGAAGGCGGGGAGCATGGATTCGACTTCGCGGAGGACGAGCGCGGGCGCGGCATCCTCAACGCGCTGATGGACGGAACGATCGCCGGAACCACGCCGGTGCCCGACGACTGGACGCAGCCATCCTGGGGCGAGCGGGCGGTGCAGGTCATCGCCGGGGTGCTGCACAACCAGAAGCGCTTCATTGAATCGGGGATCGTCTACAACCAGGGCGCCGTCCCCAACCTGCCGCCCGATCTGGCGGTGGAGGTGCCGCTGCTGGCCGACGCGGCGGGCGTTCACCCGGTCTCGCTCGGCCCCCTGCCCGACCCGATCGCCAAACTGCTGCACGTCCAGGCGAGCGTGCAGCAACTGTCCGTCGAGGCGGCGGTCCACGCCTCGAAGGACTTGGCGCTCCAGGCTCTGCTGATTGACCCGGTGGTGAATTCCACCGACGCCGCCGTGAAGATCCTGGACGAGCTGTGGGAGGCGAACCGGCCCTACATCCGCTCTTGTGTGTAGAAACGCGCAGGGCCGGTGCGGGTCAATGGGCCGGTTCGGTGTCCGATGCGGCCGGCTTGCGACGGCCTCGCGGAGCAACCGGCTTCACCGCCTCCGCCTTCACGGCGTCCGCTTTCACGGTTTTCGCGCGGGGCGGCTTCGCCGCCTTCGGGGCCGCCGGAACCGGAACCGCGACCGGGGTTTCGGCTGAGGATTCGTTTGCGGGGCTTGGTTCGGCCTTGGCCTTGCGGGCACGCGGCTTCTTGGGCGCGACCGCCTCCTCGACCACATCGACCACGGCGTTCAGGCCGACGCCGAGCAGTTCGGTCGCCGCCGTCTTGGTCCGGCGGACCGCCTTCTTAACCGCACCCGCGGCGGCGTCCTTGACGGCCGCGACCATGGCGACCGGCTCCGCCGTGGTCACCGCCCGGTCCTCGGCTTCGATCTCGGCGCAGGCCTGCGCCCAATGCTGTTCCCCCCGTCCCTCCGGTCGCCCGTCGCGCTCCCAGATCTCATAGGCGCGGTGGCGGATGCGGTCCTCACGATCGCCTTGCATTCTTCCGTCTCCAAGTGGGCTTTGGTCCAAGTGGGCTTGGCCGCAGAAACATCGACGCTCGAGGAAAACGGCGTCCTGCGCCCGTGGGTTCCCGTTTTAGTGCCCGGTTTATGTGACGATAAACGTACACAAAGAAAGCGTGCCTTAGTTCATAGGAAATTCATAGGCCCATTGCTTGTCCATCCTCGACAGGAAGCGGACGGTGATAGACCATGCGTTGGTTGCGCCCCACCCGCGCCGGCGCGGGTCCGGCTTGCGGTCCGCATAGAACCCTTCGCCGGGTTGAAGCGGACAGGCCGGCCCAATTAACTTTGGGTGAAACGTCTTGGCAGGGGGCCGTTTGCGGCCCAGAGCCGTCACGGAAGGCAAAGAGTTCAGCGCATGTCCCTTGATCCCTTGCTTCAAGCCAACCGTATCCTGACCGAAGCCATCAGCAACTACCTCCAATCCTCGAACGAGCTTGCCGCGGCGGCGGAGCGGGCGACGGCGGCCAGCGCCGGACGCGACGCGACCACCCGGCGGCTGGCCTTCCAGGACTTGTCGGAGCGCGGAAACCAGGCGCGCTTCGCCAAGAAGCACCTGACCGACACGGTGCGCCGCCTGCGGGGGACCCTGCCGCCGGCCCAGATCGAGGCGGTGGCGGCCAAGCTCGACGGGCGCGAGAGCGCCGAGAGCGCGCTGACGCTGGTGCGCACGATCCTGACCGAGAAGGTCTGGTCGGCGGCCTGACGGCGCCGCCCCTTTTTGACCTGCCCGTTTCGCCCTGCGGCGCTCCGGCCCCGAGCGATTTCGCATCACGACCGGTTGGACGGCCCCCGAATGCGGGAAGGCCGTTCAACCGGTGTTGGTCGTTGGCCGCTATGCCCACGTAATCCGGACGACTCATTTGACATCGTAGGATGCAGGGGCCAGTGTCTGACTGCTAAAGATTATCACAAGCGTGGAATCGGCGCCGCCGTTCCGCAGATTGGATCGCAAGGGTGCAAGACGTCTCCAAGGCGATGATCGCCCGCCTGGTCGGCTTCGACACGGTTTCGCGCCGTTCCAACATGGCGCTGATCGACTGGGTTCGGGGCTATCTCGCCGGATACGGCGTGGAGAGCCGGCTGGTGCCCAGCCCAGACGGCGCCAAGGCGAACCTGTTCGCGACCATCGGCCCGATGACCGAAGGCGGCGTGGTGCTGTCGGCCCACACCGACGTCGTCCCGGTGGACGGGCAGCCCTGGGACACCGATCCCTTCACCCTGGTCGAACGCGACGGGCGCCTCTACGGGCGCGGCACCGCCGACATGAAAAGCTTCCCCGCCGTGGCGCTGGCCCTGCTGCCGGAGATCCTGGAGGCCGGCCTGAAGCGGCC
The DNA here is from genome assembly GCF_003349955.1 of Azospirillum brasilense. GTDB lineage: Bacteria > Pseudomonadota > Alphaproteobacteria > Azospirillales > Azospirillaceae > Azospirillum > Azospirillum brasilense_B. The sequence goes on along the minus strand of NZ_QLKQ01000019.1, from coordinate 48,378 downwards.
GCTGCATCTGGCGCTGTCGTACGACGAGGAGGTCGGCTGCATCGGCGCGCCGGCCATGATCGCCCGCATCGCCGATGAGTTGCCGCGCCCCAGCGCCGTGATCGTCGGCGAGCCGACCTCGATGGGGGTCGTGCTGGCCCACAAGGGCTGCTACGTGCTGCGCACCACGGTCACCGGGCACGAGGTCCACTCGTCCCAGATCGACCGCGGGGTCAGCGCCGTGATGATCGCGGCGCGTCTCGTCACTCTGGTGGGGGACATGGCGGCGGAGAACGCCGCCGCGGCGGACTCCGGCTGCGGCTTCGACCCGCCCTTCACCACGCTGCAGGTCGGGACCATCGAAGGCGGCACGGCGGCCAACATCACCGCCCGCCACTGCTCCTTCGTCTGGGACATCCGCCCGCTGCCCGGCGACGACTGGACGCGCTACCGCGACCGCTTCGAGGCGGAGTGCGGACGGCTGCGCACCGCCATGCGCCGGATCAGCCCGGATTGCGACATCCGCACCGAGCAGCTTGCCGGGGTCCCCGGGCTGGCGCCGGAGCCGGCCGGGCCGGCGGCCCAGCTCTGTCACGCCCTGACCGGGCGCAACGACACCGGCATGGTCTCCTTCGCCGCGGAGGCCGGGCAGTTCCAGGAGGCCGGCCTGTCCACCGTGCTCTGCGGACCGGGCTCCATCGATCAGGCGCATCAGCCCAACGAATACATCGACATCGCCCAGGTCACCGCCTGCGAGGGGTTCCTGCGGGATCTCGTCCGCCGGCTGGCCGCCTGACCCGCAACAGGGTGCGGCGGAGCGTCACGCCGAACCACAATACAGGCGGCCTTTTTATTCCGGCCGCAATCAATGGATGGAGCGAATTGTTGGATGGACGGCACCTTGTTGCTGAATTGCCTAGTGCACTCCCAATTTGGCCTATGCCGTTGACGGGGGAGACTTTCACGGCATTCCTGTCGCACTGTGCCCCGGGGGCGCCGATGCCGTGGCGCTTTCATGGAAACGGGAGCCCCGGTGCATGGTGGATCTGAGCGACCTTGAGCGCGACGCGCTGACCGAGCTGGTGAACATGGGCGTCGGCCGTGCCGCGACCAACCTCAGCCGCATGGTCGCCGATCAGGTCCTGCTGTCGGTTCCCTCAATCGAGATCGTCAGCCGCAACGACGCCGCCGGCCTTCTCGCCGCGCGCGAGAAAATGAGTCTCGTCGCGGTGGAGCAGCGTTTCGACGGTTCCTTTTCCGGTCGCGCCCTGTTGATCTTCCCGGAGACCAACAGTCTGGAACTGGCCCGCGCCGTCCTGGGCAGCGAGCTGAGCCTGGAGGAGATCGTCGATCTGGAGCAGGACGCGCTCGCCGAGATCGGCAACATCATCCTCAACGGCTGCCTGGTCGTGATGGCCAACACGTTGAAGGACAATCTGGACATCTCGCTGCCCAGCGTGTTGCGCGGTGACAGCGACCGCATCTTCCAAAGCAACGGGCCCAACCCCGACGAGCTGGTGATGTTCCTCTACATCGACTTCCTGATCCGCAGCCGGAGCATTCGCGGCTACATTGCGTTGCTCATGGGACTGTCGTCTCTGGAGTCGCTGAAGGGACTGATCCATGGATTCATCGACCGCATCGCCTCCGGAACGCCCGATGGAACCGACCGAGTTTAAGCGCATGCCATGGCTGGACGGCCTTCTCGACGCGATGGACGCCGGCATCGTCGTGCTGGACCGCCATGGCCGCGTGCAGTTCTGGAACCGCTGGATGGAACGGGCGTCCGGCACGCCCGAGCCCGGCATCCACGGGCGGGAGCTGGTGGAGGCCCTGCCGTCCCTGCGCGACACGCGGCTGCACAACGCGGTGCGCGACGTGCTGGAGACCGGGGCGCCCAGTGTCCTGTCCCACACGCTGAACCCGGTGCTGTTCCCGCTGCGCTGCCCCGACGGGCGGCGGATGGTCCACAACGTGCTGATCCGCCCCTTCACCGTCGCCAACGCCTCCTACTGCCTGATCCAGGTGACCGACGTCACCGCCGTGGTCAACCGGGAGCGGGTTCTGCGCGAACAGCGGGACGCGCGCTACCGCGCCATCGTCGACACCGCCCCCGACGCCATCGTCACCACCGACACGCGCGGCGTGGTGCAATGGGCCAACGGGGCGGCCGCGCTGCAATTCGGCTTTCCGCCCAACGAGCTGATCGGCCAGCATGTCAGCCTCTTCCTCGCTGAAGGTTCCCCCGACTGGTCCGGCCTGCTGGAGCGCGATCCGGCCGGGCGGCCCGCCCCGGTGGAGCTGATCGGCCGCAAGCGCGACGGCACCCGCATCGACCTGGAGGTGTCGCTGGCCCGCTGGGAGTCGGAGGGACGGAGCTTCGTCACCGGCGTCCTGCGCGACATCACCGAGCGCCGCCGCACCCGCGAGGAACTGAAGGCCAACGCGCTGGCCATGCGCCAGCTCGCCGAGCAGACCAAGGCCACGCTCGACGCGCTGCCGGCGCACATCGCCGTCCTCGACCATGGCGGGCACATCATCTCCGTCAACAAGGCCTGGGCGGAAAGTGGGCCGCAAGCCGGATTCCTCGGCGACGGTTCGGCCATCGGCGACGATTATCTGGAAGCCTGCGCCGCCATCCGCAGCGGAGCGGAGCACGCCGACGCGCTGATCGAAGGGCTGCGCGGCCTGCTGCGCGGCGGATCGCCGGTGTCCATCGAGTATCCCGGCCTGTCGGACAAGGGGCCGCGCTGGTACCGCTGTCTCGCCGCGCCGATGGCCGCCGGTCCCTTCGGCGGGGCGGTGCTGATGCACATCGACGTCACCGAGATCAAGTCGATGGAGGCGGCCCTGCGCAAGCTGGTGGGGCAGAAGTCCACGCTGCTGCGCGAAGTGAACCACCGGGTGAAGAACAGCCTCCAGCTCGTCTCCAGCCTGCTGACGCTGCAGACCATGAGCCTTCCGGGCGCCGCCGAGCGGGTCCATTTCCAGGACGCCCGCAGCCGCATCGACGCCATCGCCCGCGTGCACAGCCGGCTGTACCAGACCGAGCAGTTCCAGACCATCGAGTTCGGCAGCTATCTGAACGAGCTGTGCGCCGACCTGTCCCGCGCGTCGGGCGGCGACACCCTGGGCTCCATCGAGGTGCGGGCCGAGCGGGTCGACCTGCCCATCGATCAGGCCGCACCGCTGGGTCTGATCGCCAACGAGCTGATCACCAACGCCATCAAGCATCGCGGGTCCTCGCCCGCCAACGTCCTGGTGTCGCTCGACCGGACCGATGATCTGCTGGCGCTGACCGTGACCGACCAGGGGCCGGGGCTTCCCGCCGGATTCGACATGCGCCGGTCGCGCAGCCTGGGCATGCGCCTGATCACCAGCCTGACCGGACAGGTCGGGGCGACGGTCACCCTGATGCCGGTGGAGCGGGGCACCTCCTTCCGCATCGCGCTGACCATGCCGGAGACGCGCGGCCCCATCCTGGAAGACAGCGCGGCGGAGTGGAACGGATGAAGATCCTACTCGTCGAGGACGAGGTCCTCATCGCCATGGAGCAGAGCTTCTACCTGGAATCCGCCGGGCACGAGGTGCACGGCCCGGCCTCGACCAGCGAAAAAGCGCTGGTCCTGGCGCAGGAGGTCAAGCCGGATCTGGCGCTGGTCGACATCCATCTGGCCCAGGGTTCCAGCGGCATCGACGCCGCCCGCCGGATGACCGCGCTGGGCATCCCCTGCCTGTTCGTGACCTCCTACCGCGAGGAGGTGGAGCCGACGCGCGAGTATGGGCTGGGCTGCCTGCCCAAGCCCTTCTCGCAGACCTCGCTGATCTCCGCGGTCGAGGCGGTCAGCGCCATCCTGGCCGGGCGGACGCCCACCAAGGTTCCCGACACGATGGAGCTGTTTTCCTAGGAGGTTGTCCGCAGCAAGCGCAGGCGGGCTACGGCCCGGCCAGCGCCGGCCCGAGCAGCGCCGGCATGACCCAGCCCTTGAGGAAGGCGTCCTCCGGCGGCACCGCGACCGGCCGGCCCGCCGCCAGCAGCACCTGAAGCAGCGCGGTGTGCAGGGCGGTGCAGCCGCCGAGGTCCAGCCGGGGCTCCTCCACGGCGCACAGCCATTCGGCCAGAGGGATCGCCTCGTCCACCGTGCAGGCGCCCTCGAAACGGGCGGTGCGGTCCTCGAAACGGATGGGCATCACACCAACTCCCGCAGATTGAGGGCGAGCAGAAGGCTTCCGTCGCCGAGCACCGCCGTACCGGCGTAGCCACGCAGCCGGGCGAGCAGGCCGGTCATCGGCTTCAGAACCACCTCGGCGCGCTCCCGGAAGGCGTCCACGACCAGCGCCACCGGCTGCCCGCCGAGGTCCACCAGAAGCACCGACTCCCCGCTGCGCTCCCGCTCGTCCTCCGGCAGGTTGAGCAGGCGGCGCAGCCGCAGGAGCGGCACCACCGTGTCCTGCACGACGACACTCTCCGCGTGCTTCATCCGGCGGATCGCGCCGTGGGGAAAGCGCTGCATGCCGGTGACCAGCGTGACCGGAAAGCCGTAGAGCGCACCGGCCGTCTCCACCGTCACCAGCCGCGTGACCATCATGGTCAGCGGCAGGACGAGGCGGAAACGCGTCCCGACACCGGGGGCCGAGGCGATCTCCACCCGTCCACCCGCCTGCTCCACCGCACCGCGCACCGCGTCCATTCCCACCCCGCGGCCCGACAGGTCCGACACGCTGTCCGACGTGCTGAGCCCCGGCAGAAGGATCAGGCGCAGCGCCTCCGTATCGGACAGGGCGGCCGCCTGCTCCGCGCTCAGGGCGCCCTGGGCCACCGCCTTGCGGCGCACCGCCGCCGCGTCGATGCCCGCCCCGTCGTCGGACACCTCGACCACCACGCCGCCGCTGTCCTGGAAGGCATGGACGCGGAGAGTCGCCACATCCGGCTTGCCGGCGGCGCGGCGGCGCTCCGGCGTCTCGACGCCATGGTCCAGGGCGTTGCGGACGAGATGCAGCAGCGGTTCGCCCAGGATGTCGAGAATGTCCTTGTCGGCCTCCGTCTCGCCGCCGGAAAGGTGCAGTTCGACCGGCTTGCCGAGCCGCCGCGCGGTGTCGCGCACCAGCCGGGGCAGCGGGTCGAAGACGCGCGACAGCGGCAGCAGGCGCAGGCGCAGCACCGCGTCCTGCAGGTCGCCGACGATGGAATCGATGCGGCCATTGGCCTCCTTGATCCCCTGGGCCAGCGCGTCGGCGTTCCGTCCCTGCTGCGCCTCGCGGGCGAGGTAGGGCAGGCTTCCCTTGGCGACGACCAGTTCGCCGACCAGAGTCATCAGCCGGTCCATGCGCTCCGCATCCACCCGCAGCGTCCGCCGAGCCTGGAGCGGCGGAGCGGCGGGCGCCGCCGGAGCGGCTGCGGCCGGGCCGTCGGCCAGGGATTCGATGCAGCGGATGAGCGCGTCCGCCGGGCCGTCGGCCGCGCGGTCCAGAGGCGGCGCGTCGGCGTTCCGTCCCTCGGCGGCCAGGATGTTGCGCACCGCCCGCAGCACCGCGGGCCGGCGCGCCGCCGTCTCCGCGTCGCTGCCGGGCAGGCCCAGGATGCGCGCCTGCTCCCGCAGCATGGCCGTGGCGAGGCTGGGCGGCGCGGCCAGGGGCACCGGCGCGGACGGCGCGGGGATCGCGACCGTGGCGAGGGACACCTGATCGGGAACGCTGCGGAACAGACGGGTCAGCTCATCCTTCGGAGCGCCGCTCAGCGCGCGGAAGCGCAGGGCGCAACGGTAGGGGTCGAGATCCGTCAGCGTCGGCCACGCCCCGGCGGTCTCGACGCGCAGCAGCAGCAGGTCCGGGATGCGGCGGCACAGGTCGAGTGGATCGTCCCCGGCGAAGAAGCAGTCTTCCGCGGGGTCGTAGGCGATCGCGGTGACCGTGCGCCCGGCGGCCTTGGCCCGCTCGGCCTCCGGCAACTCGTCCACCCAGGTGAAGCCGGCGGGCGTGCCGCCGTCCATGCTCTCCGCCGATCCACCGAGGGCGGCGCGCAACCCCGCCTCCTGCGCCCGCGCGCGGGTGTCGGCGTCGTCGGGAAGGGACTGGCTGTGCTCCAGCCCGTCGATCCAGGCCGTGCCGATGTCCAGCAGGTCCAGCAACCGGTCGGCCAGATCGCCGTTCATGACGGCGCGCCCGTCGCGCACGGCCATCAGCGCGTCCTCGCCGGCATGAACCATGCGGGTGAAGGGGGCCATGTCGAACAGGGCGGTGGCGCCCTTCAGCGTGTGCAGCGCGCGGAACAGGTCATTGACCGCCGCCGTTTCGGTCGGGTCACGCTCCAGCCGCAGCAGGGCGGCGCCCGCCGCTTCCAGCAACTCCCGCGATTCGAGAACGAACTGCTCGAACAGCGCGCTCATGACCGTCCCTCACGTCCGGTCAGCAGGCGGGCGGCGGCGGTGAGGTCGGCGGGACGGACCGGCTTGACGAAATACCAGTTGGCCCCGGCGAGCAGCGCCTTCTCGCGGTCGCTGTCCTTGGATTCGGTGCTGATCATGATCGCCGGCACGTCACGCAAGCTTCGCTCCTGCCGCAGCCGGCGCAGCATGGTGTAACCGTCCATCTTCTGCATGTTGATGTCGACGATCAGCAGATCCGGCGTGGACGACAGCGCGTGCTCCAGCCCGTCGATCCCGTTCACCGCCTCGTCGACCTGAAAGCCGTCGGCCTCCAGAACCTGCCGGGTGTAGGCCCGGACCGTCACGGCGTCGTCCACCACGAGGACGTGGGGTTGGGGGACGCGGGGTTGCGGGTCTGGTCGATCGGTCACCGGGCGGCCTCCTTAACTCTGGGGCTTCTGATAGAGGATGGCGTCGGGGAACCGACGCGGCACGAAGAGGGAGGACATCCGGCTCATGCTTTCCGAATGGCCCAGGCAGATGAACCCGTTGGGCGACAGCGCGTCGTAGAACATCGACGCCGCCTCGCGCCGCCCCAGGTCGTCGAAGTAGATCAGAAGATTGCGGCAGAAGATGACGTCGATGCCACGGAAATTCGCCATCTGCTGCGGATCGGCGATGTTCACCAGCGAGAAATCGATGGAGTCCCGCAATTCCTCCATGATCTGCCAGCTCTGGTCGTCCAGCCGGGTGAAGTATTTGGCGACGAGATCCCGCGGCATCGCCTGGAGCGACCGCTGCTCGTAAATCCCCTCGCGCGCGCGGGCCAGCACATGGCTGTCGATGTCGGAGGCGTACAGCTCGATCTCGAAATCATCGACCCGGCTCCACCGCTCCAGCAGCGTGATGGCGATGGAATAGGGCTCCTCCCCGGTGGCGCAGCCGGCGGACCAGATGCGCACCCGGCTGCCCGGCTGCCGCCCGCTCACCACCTCGTCCAGCGCGGCGTTCACCAGGCAATCGAGCTGATACATCTCGCGGAAGAAGTAGGTCTCGTTCACCGTCATGCGGTTGACGAGAAGCTGCAACTCCTCCCCCGACGCCTGGAAGCGCAGCAGGTTCAGATACTGGCGGACGTGCTCGACGCCGACCGCCGCCATCCGCTCCGTCACGCGGCGGTCGACGAAATAACGTTTGGCCTCGGTGAAGGACAGTCCGGTGCGTTCCCGCAGGAACCGGCAGAAGGCGTCGTAATCGGCGGCGCTCAGGCCGGTGGCGTCCCCCTTGCCCGAAGGACCCTTGTTTGAAGGCCCCTTATCCGAAGGCAGGCTCATTCAGGCTCCGGAAAACAGGCGGCGCGCCGCATCGACGGAAAAGGCGACGAAGGGATCGTCCGGGAAACGCCCGCCAAGCCGCTCCACGACCGGCAGAGCCGCAGGGTCGCCGCCATCCATCAGCGCCTCCACCGCGGAGAGGCAGACATTCACATGCGGGTCGCGGTCGATCACCCCGGCCAGCAGGGCCAGCCGGTCCGGATGGGGGAGCTTCCCGACGAGCTGCGCCGCGAAGATGCGCAGGTCCGAATCCGCGGCCGTCAGCAGCGGCGCGACCTCCGGCATCACCACGGCGGCGGGCATCTGCTGCAGGCTTTCGATCACGCCGTTGCGCAGCCCGACATCCTCGCTCCCCAGATGGGGCACCAGCGCCGCCGCGGCCGCCGCGGTGCCGGTGCGGACCAGGGCGGTGAGAAGGCTTTCACGGACGCTCGGGTCTTCCTCCCGCGCCAGCCTCGCCGACAGGGCGGGAACGGCGTCGGGACGCTCGCCGAGCGCGTGGGCGGCCCGGCGGCGGCACGCCGGGTTGGCATCCTCCAGCAAGGCCAGCGGATCGCCACCCTCCGCAACGGGTCCGGGCTTCGCTCTGTCGATCTTGCGTGCCTTCACCAGGGCCATGCCGCCGCCTCCCCCGCGCCTGTCACCGTTGTCATTCCCTCACCCACCGCGTCACCTGCTGGGCCACCCGGTCGGACGGCAGCACCATGTCGGCGCCGCCGCGGCGGATCAGCTCCTGCGGCATGCCGAACACGACGGCGCTGCCCTCCGCCTCCGCGATGGTGCGCCCGCCCTGGCGGCGCAGCTCCGTCATCGCCGCCGCGCCATCCGACCCCATGCCCGTCAGAAGAACGCCGATCAGCCGCGGCGGTGCCACGACGCGCAGCGCGCTTTCGACCAGCCGGTCCACGTTGGGGTGCCAGTTCCGCCGTTCGTCCATCGGAACCGGCTGGGCGACCAGCCGCCCGCCGCGCCGGACGATCTGAAGGTCGGCGCCGCCGCGCGCGATGCAGGCCATCCCCGGCTGGAGCGGCGTCGCCGTCGCGGCCTCCACCACCGTCACGGCGGAAATGGTGTCGAGGCGGCGGGCCAGCGGCCCGGTGAAGCTCGCGGGCATGTGCTGGACCACCACAACCGGCCAGGGAAAATCGGCCGGCAGAAGCGGCAGGATGTCCTCCAGCGTGCGCGGCCCGCCGGTGGACACGCCGATCAGCACCAGCCCCTCGTCCGGGTCGCCGGCGCCGTCGGCCTCGGCCGGCGGATTGGAAAGGGGAGCATCGGCCAGGAAATCCGCCCCGGCGATGCGCTCGCGCGCCCGGCGCAGCCGTTCCCGCAACCCCAGCACCCGACGCGGGCGCGACCCGGCGGCGGCGCGCACGGTATCGACCAACTCCTCGGCGATGCCAGCGATGGCGCCGACCCCCGACGGCTTGCGCACCGCCTCCACCGCCCCCAGCCGCAGGGCCTCCAGCGTCACCTCCGCCCCGTCCGCGGTCAGCGCCGACACCATCACCACCGGCTTGGGATGCTCGACCATGATGCGCTTCAGGCAGGCGAGGCCGTCCATGCCGGGCATCGTGACGTCCAGGGTCACCACATCCGGATCGAAAGCGGGCAGCCGTTTCAGCGCCTCCGCCCCGTCGGCGGCGGTCTCCACCGCGAAACCGGCGGACGAGAGGATATCGCCGATGCGCCGCCGCATCAGCGCCGAATCATCGACGACCAGGACCTTCAGCATGACGGGACCACCTTCCGATCAGACGGTGGCCAGCAGGTCGGCGAGCTGGTCCATGTCCAGCAGTTCGGACGGGTCCATCAGCAGAATCATCCGCCGCTCCCCGGCACTCTCCAGCGCGCCGATCCGGCGGATCAGGCGGTGCTGGGCCCGCGATACGACGGGGGCCGGTCCGATGGCGCCAACCGGGATGCGGACGATCCCGGCCATGCCGTCCACCCGCAGCCCGGCGCGCGCGCCCCCCGCGGCGATCACCACGACGCGGCCACGCTCCCCCGCGCTGCCCAGCCCCTCCGGCAGGCGCAGCAGACGGCGCAGCGCGACCAGCGGCAGGACGGCGCCGCGCAGGGTCGTCACGCCGTCGACGAAGTCCGGCGCGTTGGGCAGCGGGGTCACGGCGTCCGGCTGGCGCAACACCTCCTGCACCGCCGCGACCGGCAGGCCGTAGTCCGCCCCGGCCAACCGGAACACCACGAAGGCCTCCGCCCGTTCCGCCTCCGCGTCCATCGCCACAGCCGCCTCTCCTTCCCGCATCCGGGCGTCGCCGCCCGTCGTCCCAGCCCCATCGCCGGTGCCGTGACGGAACAGCCGTTCCGCCGACAGGACCGGGACCAGCCGCGCGCCGCCGTCCAGCCGGGCGATGCCGTCCATGTCCGCGAACTCCGCCTCCCTCGCCATCAGCGGCGGCACCGGGTCGATGCGTCCGCGGGGAACGCGCAGGATTTCCCGCACGTCCTCCACCACCACACCGACCAGCCCCTCCGCCGTGCGCAGGACGGCCACCTTGCCACGGTCCATTCCCTTCCGGGCGTCAAGCCCGAACAGCTCCCGAAGCCCGACCAGGGGAAGCAGCGCGTCGCGCAACGTCATCATGCCCAGGAGATGCGGACGGGCGCGGGGAACCCGGGTCACCGCTTCCGGAACCGGAACGACCTCCCGCACGGCCGCCACCGGCAGCGAGAACTCTTGTCCGGCAACGGTGAGGACGACGAGTTGTTCCTCATCCTGCCGCACCACGGCGAGGGTCTTGGGCGGGGCGGAGGCGTTGAAATCCGCCGCCCCGGCGGGGCCACCGGCCGGCCCGAGGTCGGCGAACTGGCGCTCGATCAGCGGGCCGGGATCGAGAATCAGCGCGCCGTCCCGCCCATCCCCGGCCAGGACGGCACCGGCCAGAAGATCCGCCTCGATGGACGGATCGGGCACCGCACCGGAATCGACGACGCGGTCCTCGTCCACGGCGGACAGGCCGAGGACGTGGTCCACCAACAGGCCGACCGGCTGACTCTTGTGGCGGACGATCAGCAGCCGCGCCGCCGCCGCCCCGCCATCCGCTCCCCCCTGTCCGGCCCCGGCAAGGCCCAGGACCCGGCGCAGCCCGATGACCGGCAGCACGGCGCCGCGCCGCCGGGCCAGCCCTTCCAGGCCGGGGGGCCCCAGCGGGATGGACACCAGCGCGGGCGGGCGCAGGATTTCCAGGACCTCGTCCAGCGGCAGGGCCAGCCCCACGCCGCCGACCGTGAAGAGGACGAAGGAACGCACGCCGTCGTGGCGGATGATCGCGGCCATGGGTCGTCTCCCCGCCGGCCGGTCAGCCGGCCCCTTGCAGTTCTTCGGCCATGGCGGCGATCTGCTCGATGGCGGCGGCCAGTTCCTCCGCTCCCTTGGCCTGCTCCCGCGCGGCCTTGGCCGCTTCGTTGGCGGAGCGGTTGGCCTGGTTGGCCGCGGCGGCGACCTGCTCCACGCCCTTCTGCGCCTCGGCCACGGCGCGCTGGACCTCGCCGGCGTCCTCGACGATCTCGCGGCTGCCGGAGGTCACGGTGCCCAGGTCGGCGATGGCGGCGGCGAGGCTTCCGGCGAACTCCTGGTGGCGGGCGGACTGGCGCGCCGTCTCGCTCCCGATGTCCTCGATGTCGCGGCGGACGCGCCCGATCTGGTCCTGGATGGCGTGGACGATGTCCTTCACCCGCTCGACATTCTCCGAGCTGTCGCGGGCGAGGTTGCGGATGTCGTTGCTGACCACGGTGAAGCCGCGCCCGAACTCCCCGGCGCGCGCCGCCTCGATGGAACCGCTGACCGCCAGCATGCCGGTCTGAATGGCGATGATGGAGATGGCGTCGACCACCTTGTCGATGCGCCGGCCGATCTGCTCCATGGCGCCGATGCGCTCCACCGTGCGGCGGCTGGCGGCGACCGCCTCCCCCACCCCGGCGGTCAGGGCGCCCACCATGCCCTGAGTCTCGGACAGCAGCGCCTCCAGGCTGACGCAGCGCTGAAGCGCCTCCTCCGCGCGGCTGTGGCCGAGCCGGGCGCTGGCCTCGATCTCCTCGATGGCGCTGCTGGACTGGTGGGTCGCCGCCCCCTGGGCCTGGGCGCCCCGGGATATCTGGGTGATCGCCGCCATGATCTGGGCGGCGGCGCGGTTGATCTCCTCGATGGCGGCGGACAGCTGCTCGGCGGCCGAGGCGAGATCACCGGCGGCGCGGTGGACGTCGGTGCTGCCGGTCAGCTCGTCGGCCAGATCGGACAGCTGGCCGGCGGCCTGTTCGCTCTGGGCGAGCGCCTTGGCCTGCTCGCCGACGGTCTTCAGCGCCTCCTCGCTGGCCGCCGCCTGCTCCTCCGCGGCCGAAGCCACGCTCTCGGCGCCGCGCTGCGCCTCCCGCCCGGCGGAATCGGCCTCGAGCGCGGCCTTGATGGTCTCCTGGGCGCCGCGGGCGATGTCCCCCATGCCGTCGCGCACCCGGTCGAGCTGGCCGGCGATCTGACGACCCCGCTCCACCTCCGCCTTGGACGCGTCGGCGCCGGTCACGATGCTCTCGGCGATGGCCCCCACCGCCTTCTGGATCTCCGCGACCATGCGGTTGATCTCGTTGGCGGACCGTTCGGAGCGCTCGGCCAGGGCCTGCACCTCGTCGGCCACCACGGCGAAGCCGCGCCCGGCGTCGCCCGCGCGGGCGGCCTCGATGGCGGCGTTCAGGGCCAGGAGGTTGGTCTGGTCGGCCATGACCGCCACCCCCTCGACGATGGTGCCGATCTCCGCCGCCTGCCGCTCCAGGTCGCGGACCAGGGCGACGGCGGCCTCCTGGCGCGTAGCGGCGCGGACCAGCCCATCGACGGAGGCGAGGATCTGGCCGCTGACGTCCTTCATCAGCGCCTGCAACGCCTCGATGCGCGACAGCGAGGATTCGGCGTTGCCGCGCGCCCGCCCGATCAGGCTGGCGCTGCGATCGATCATCCGCTGCGACTGCTGGGTGGCGCTGGCCGCCTCCTCCGCGCCGGCGGCCACCTGCTCCATCGCCTTGCGCAGCTCCTCGGCGGCGGCGGCGGCCTGGGTCACGCCGCTGGCCAGCTCGTTCGCCGCCGCGGCGATGCCTTCCGCAGCCTTGCGCCGCCGGTTGCCGGCGCGGGCGCGCCGCCGCACCTCCGCCGCGCGGCGGGTCGACAGGGCGTTGTCGGGCTGGTTGGGCAGAGCGGCGTCGTTGGGAAGCACCGTCGCATCCTCGCCGCCGTCCGCGTTGCGGGAGGCGCTCGCCGTGTCGATCCGCTTCTTCTTGACCAAGGCCATGATCCAAACCCCTTGCCCCGCGAGCCCGTGCGTTCCTGCCGGGGGCTCTTGTTGATTGGCGTGTGTCGATTGCTGCCGGGTGACGGCCCTCAGGCCAATACCCGGCCGATGTAGCGCCCGATGGCCGCCTTCAGCTCCACCGCGGACCCGGCGTCGAGCGCCAGGACGACCGTCCCCTCGACGTCGTGGGGCGGCGTGCGGAAGGTGACGTGGAACAGGATGGCCTGCGCCTCCGCCGTCAGGGCGACGCCGCAGCGCTCCAGGAGGTCGTCCCCCACGCCGCGCAAGACCTGCGGCAGGGTGGTGCCGACCGCGACGCCCAGCAGATTGCCCATGGAGGACAGGCAGCTGTTCAGCACGATGTTGCCGACCTCGGCCAGCGCCTCCTCCACCAGCTCCGCCGCGTCCTCCTTGGGAACGCCGGGCGGCAGGGCGGCGGCGGCGAGCGGCAGGCCGCTGCGTTCGGGCATCAGCAGGATCGCCGAGCCGAGGAAGGCGCCGGACAGGCACTCGGTGACCGCGATCAACGCTCCCGGCAGCGCCGACCGCAGCTGGCCGGACACCCGATCGCCGGGGATCAGGCTGACCATCGGCACCGAAATCTCCACCGGCCCGCCGATCATCCGGCTGAGCGCGGTGGACGCCCGGGCGACGCCGATGTTCCCCAGCTCCGTCAGCGCGTCGCGTTCCAGATCGTCCAGCTCAAGCCCCATGGGGATCGTGTCCATCGGCGCGTCCCGGCCGGGCCGGACCGGTCAAACAGTGCCCCCGCCGGACGCATCGTTGGAAGACGGGCGGCGCGGCAGGCTGGCGGCGGTGAGGAAGCGGGCCATCTGCTCCTCCTCCAGCGGCTTGGGCATGAAGGCGGCGCCCAGCGCGCGGATGCCGGACACCACCGAATCCTGGGCGTTGGCCGTGATGATGGCGACGCGGATGTCCGGCTTCGCCTGCAGCAGGCGGGCGGCGGCCTCCAGGCCGTTGTCGCCGGGCATGTTGAAATCGATTATGGCGATATGGATATCACCTTCGTCCAGTTTTCCATAAAGTTCAGCGCTGTTCGCCGCTTCGATGACCGTCCAATCCGGCTTGTTCCGAAGTATTATGCCGCGGACATGCATGCGGGACAGCTTGCTGTCGTCCACGACGATTACGGTCTTGCTCAACGCCTGTGCTCCGGGAGGAGAGAAAATTTGAATTGTGAAGCGATTATAACCACGGCCACGCCATGCGCCAGCATGGATTGCGGTCCGCAATCAGCGTTTTTCGACGAGCCTCCCCTTGGCCGCCTTTGGTGGCTTTGCTAACAGAAGGTGGGCCAGCAAGGCCATGCACTCCGGGGGGCCGTCCGTGGAAGATTTCATCAGCGCGCTCGTGGTGTTTCTCGTCGTGGTCGATCCGATCGGGCTGGTTCCGATCTATCTCGGCCTGACCCGTGGCTTCGACAGCCGGCGCAAGCGCACCATCGCCCTGCGCGGCCCGCTGATCAGCTTCGCCATCATCGTCTTCTTCGCCTATCTGGGCGAGCTGGTGCTGAGCGCCCTGTCCATCGGCATGCCGGCCTTCCGCATCGCCGGCGGCGCGCTGCTGTTCTGGATCGCCTTCGAAATGCTGTTCCAGCGCCGGGCCGAGCGCAAGGAACGCACCGCCGACGACGCCCGGACGGAGGAGGAGGCCCACGACCTCGCCGTCTTTCCGCTGGCGATTCCATTGATCGCCGGGCCGGGCGCCATCACCTCCACGCTGTTGCTGATGGACCGCTACGGCGCGACGCTGGGCGGCCAGGGCATGGTGCTGGGCGCGGCCGCGGTCGCCGTGGGCAGCGTCATGGCGCTGCTGGTCGTCGCCGATCTGGTGAACAGGTTGCTCGGCCGCACGGTGATCCACACGGTCAGCCGCGTTCTGGGCATCGTCCTGGCGGCGTTGGCCGCCCAGACGATCATCGAAGGCATCACCGCGGTCTATCCGCCCCACTGATCTCCACAAAGGACTCGGCCCATGGACCGGCACGCGCTCAGCAACGGACGCCTCGGCGCCGCGATCAAGGCCGACGGGGCGGAGCTGTGCTCGCTGACCCTCGACGGGCGGGAGCTGCTCTGGCAGGCCGGTCCGGAATGGCCGCGCCACGCGCCGGTGCTGTTCCCCATCGTCGGGCGGCTGAAGGACGACACGCTGCGCCACCAGGGACGGACCTACCGCATGACGCAGCACGGCTTCGCCCGCGACCGCCGCTTCGCCTGGGAGGAGCACACCGCGACCCTCTGCCGCCTGTCGCTGTCCGACGACGCGCAGACCCGCGCGCTCTATCCCTTCGCCTTCCGTTTGGAGCTGATGTTCGAGCTGGACGCGGACGGGCTGACCATCCGCCACCGCATCACCAACCCAGGCGACGAGACGTTGCCCGCCTCGCTCGGCGTGCATCCGGCCTTCCTCTGGCCGTTGCGGGACGGAGTGCCGAAGGAGGCGCACGCGCTTCTGTTCGAAACCGACGAGCCCGCGCCGATCCGCCGCGTCGAGGGTGGGCTCCTGTCGCCGCAGCCGGAACCGACGCCCGTCGAGGGCCGCCGCCTGCCGCTGACCGAGGGACTGTTCACGCGGGACGCGGTGATCCTCGACCGGCCGGCCAGCCGTTCCGTCCGTTACGGCGCGCCCGGCACACCGGCCATCACCGTCTCCTGGGAGGGCTTCAACGAGTTGGGTATCTGGTCGAAGCCGACCGGCGCGCCCTTCCTGTGCATCGAGCCCTGGCACGGCCACGCCTCCCCGGCGGCGTTCCACGGGGAGTTCATGGACAAGCCGGGGCTGGTGCACATCGCCCCCGGAGCGACGCGGGAGCTGAACTACCGCATCGCCGTGGGGTAAGGGACCGGCGTTCCGTCAGCCGCGCTTGTTCAGCGGAACGAAGGCGCGGCCCGGATTGCCGGTGTAGAGCTGGCGGGGACGCCCGATCTTCTGCTGCGGATCCTCGATCATCTCCTGCCACTGGGAAATCCAGCCGACGGTGCGGGCCAACGCGAACAGCACGGTGAACATGCTGGTCGGAAAGCCCATCGCCTTCAGGATGATGCCGGAATAGAAATCGACGTTGGGATAGAGCTTCTTCTCGACGAAGTAGGGGTCCTCCAGCGCGATCTTCTCCAGCTCCATGGCGATGGCGAGGTGCGGCTCGTCCTTGATGCCCAGCACGTCCAGGACCTCGTAACAGGTCTGGCGCATGATCTTGGCGCGCGGGTCGTAGTTCTTGTAGACCCGGTGACCGAAGCCCATCAGGCGGAAGGGGTCGTTCTTGTCCTTGGCGCGCTTGATGAATTCGGGGATGCGTTCGACCGAGCCGATCTCCTCCAGCATCAGCAGCACGGCCTCGTTGGCGCCGCCGTGGGCCGGACCCCACAGCGCCGCGATGCCCGAGGCGATGCAGGCGAAGGGGTTGGCGTGCGACGAGCCGGCCAGCCGCACCGTGGAGGTCGAGGCGTTCTGCTCGTGGTCGGCGTGCAGGATGAAGATCTTGTCCATGGCGCGGGCCAGGACCGGATCGACCTTCCAGGTCTCGCAGGGCGTCCCGAAGGTCATGTAGAGGAAGTTTTCCGCGTAGCTGAGGTCGTTGCGCGGATACATGAAGGGCTGGCCGACCGAATATTTGTAGGCCATGGCGGCCATGGTCGGCATCTTTGCGATCAGCCGGTGCGCGGCGATCATCCGCTGGCGCGGGTCGAGGATGTCGGTGGAGTCGTGGTAGAAGGCCGAGAGCGCTCCGGTCACCCCGCACATCACCGCCATGGGGTGCGCGTCGCGGCGGAAGCCGCTGTAGAAGCGGCTCAACTGCTCGTGCACCATGGTGTGGTAGGTGATGGTGCGCTCGAACTCCTCCTTCTGCTGCGGGTCCGGCAGCTCGCCGCGCAGCAGCAGGTGGCAGACCTCCAGGTAATCGCAATTCTCCGCCAGATCCTGGATGGCGTAGCCACGGTGCAGGAGGATGCCCTCGTCGCCGTCGATGTAGGTGATCGCCGACTCGCAGCTCGCCGTCGAGGTGAAGCCGGGATCGAAGGTGAAATAGCCGGTTTCGGCGTAGAGCTTGCGCACGTCGATGGCGCGCGGGCCGGTTTCGCCTTCCAGCAGCGGCAGCTTGACGGTTTTTCCGGTCGTGTCGTCGGTGACCGTGATGGTCCCGACCTGCTTGACCTCGCCGTGCCAGACCGGCCGGCCCTTGCTGCTCTCCATCGGCCCCTCCTTATGCTCGCGTCATCGGGCGTGACGCTGTTTCGTTGCACGTAGGAGACTGTATGAATGGGGGGTGTCGTCAATAGCACTCCCGATAGATGCCACCCCGCCGGGCATAGGCCGTCAGAAAATTCCCGCCTCCAACCCGGCGGCCATCAGCAGCCCCAGCTCTTCGCAGGAGGCGGCGAAATCGTCGCGGTAGGGGCCGCGGCAGACCAGCGGTTCCTGCACCGGACGCCAACGCAGCCCCGTCGCGATGGAGGCGACGGCGCGGCAGGTCCCCGTCCCGTCATGGCCCGCCCGCACGAACAGCGCGTAGGGCAGCCCCTGGGTGCGCTCTAGGCAAGGGTAATAGCTGCGGTCGAAGAAATCCTTGAGCGCCCCGCTCATATACCCCAGATTCTCGGTCGTCCCGAGGATCACGCCCTGCGACTCCAGCACATCCTCCGGCCCCGCCTCCAGCGGCGGTTTCGCCAGCACCTCCACCCCCTGCACCTCCGGCGACCGTGCCCCGCGCAGCACGGCGTCCAGCAGCGTCCGCGTGTTGGGCGATGGGCAATGGGCGACGACGAGGAGGCGTTTGGGCGGCATGATTCGTCCTTTCCACGGCGACTGTACCAACAACACAGGAGGACGTCCCATGAGCGACGATTCGCATCGCTTCGTCGTCGTCACGGGTGGCCCCGGCTCCGGAAAAAGCACCCTGATCGAAGCGCTGGCCCGCGAAGGCCACGCCCACAGCGTGGAGGCGGGCCGCGCCATCATCCAGGACCAGACCGCCATCGGCGGCCCGGCGCTGCCCTGGATCGACCCGTCGGCCTTCGCGGAGCTGATGCTGTGCTGGGATTTGCGCTCCCTCCGCCTCGCGCGGGAGCAGAAGGGGACGGTCTTCTTCGACCGTGGCATTCCGGACGTCATCGGCTACCTGCGCCTGATGAAGCGTCCGGTGCCCGCGCATCTGGAAACGGCGGCCCGCCGCTTCCGCTATCACCAGACCGTCTTCGTGGCACCGCCCTGGCCGGAGATTTTCGCGCCGGACGCCGAGCGCCGGCAGACCCTGGCTGAGGCCGCGGCAACCCACGACGCCATGGTCGAAACCTACGGCGGGCTGGGCTACGAGCTGGTCGCGCTGCCCAAGGCGCCGGTGACGGAGCGGCTGCGCTTCGTCCTGGATCGGCTTGCCGCGCCGGGGCCCCTCACGCCATGAGCTGGCCGCCGTTCACCTCGATCACCTGCCCGGTGATGTAGCCGCTGAGCGCGTCGGACGCCAGGAACAGATAGGCGCCGACGCAGTCCTCCGCCGTGCCCAGCCGGCCCAGCGGGATGCGCGCCGCCGTCGCCGCCAACTTCTCCGGCGAGGAGTAGCGCTGGTGGAAATCGGTGTCGATGGTGCCGGGCGAAACGGCGTTGACGCGGATGCGGTCCGGCGCCAGCTCCGCCGCCAGGGAGCGCGTGAAGGTCGAGACGAAGGCCTTCGACGCGCTATAGATCGAGGAACCGGGGCTGCCTCCGGTGCGGGCGGAGATGGAGACGGTGTTGACGATGGCCCCGCCCCCGGAGGCGCGCAGGGCCGGCAGGGCGCGCCGGCAGGCCACGACGACCGAGCGCAGGTTGAGGTCGATCACCTCGTCCAGGAAATCGTCGCCGATCCGCTCCAGCGGCACCCGCCCGACCATGGTGCCGGCGTTGTTGACGAGGATGTCCAGCCCGCCCAGCGCCTGCACCGCCGCGTCAACCGCCGACTCCACGGCGCGCGGGTCGCGGAAGTCGCCGGTAACGGCGTAGACCTCCGTCCCGCCCGCCGTGAGGGCGAGCGCCAGCCGGGCCGCGGCATCGTTGCCACCAGAACCGTGAAGCGCCACTTGCGCGCCAAGACTGGCGAAGGCGGTGCCCACCGCCGCCCCGATGCCCCGGCTGCTTCCGGTCACCAGCACGCGCTTGCCGCGCAGATCCTCGCCCAACCACGTCATGGCTTCTGTCCCTCAGCGTTCACGGCGCACGCGGCGCACGGCGTCCAGCCAGCCGTCGTAGAGGCGGACGCGCTTGGCCGCGTCCATCCGCGGCTCGAACCGGCGGTCGCAGCGCCACGCGCCGGCCAGCGCCGCCTGGTCGCGGTAGACTCCGGCCTTCAGCCCGGCCAGCCCGGCGGCGCCCAGCGCGGTCGTCTCGATCACCGCCGGGCGTTCCACGGGCAGGTCCAGCACGTCGGCGAGGAACTGGCACAGCCAGTCGTTCGCCGCCATGCCGCCGTCCACCCGCAGCGCGTCGGAGGTCGCCGTGTGCGCGGCCGACCAGTCGGAGACCATGGCGTCGCGCAGGTCGCGGGTCTGGAAGGCCACCGCCTCCAGCGCGGCGCGGGCGATGTGGGCCGGGCCGGCGTCCAGCGTCAGGCCGAAGATGGCGGCGCGGGCCTCCGGGTCCCAGTGGGGGGCGCCCAGCCCCACGAAGGCCGGCACCAGATAGACGCCGTGGCTGTCCGGAACGCGGGTCGCCATGTCGTCGGTCTGCGAAGCGTGGGTGATGATCCCCAGCCCGTCGCGCAGCCATTTGATGGCCGCCCCGGCGATGAAGATGGAGCCCTCCAACGCGTAGGTCGTCCGCCCGTCCAGCCGGTAGGCGACGGTGGTCAGCATGTTGGAGCGCGACTCGACCGGCTCGCCGCCGGTGTTCAGCAGGGCGAAGCAGCCGGTGCCGTAGGTGGACTTGACCATGCCCGGCTGGAAGCAGGCCTGCCCGAAGGTCGCCGCCTGCTGGTCGCCGGCGATGCCGGTGATCGGGATGGCGCGGCCCAACAGGTCCGGTTCGGTCGCGCCGAACTCGGCGCTGCTGTCCAGCACCTCCGGCATCATGGCGCGGGGGATGCGGAACAGGGCGAGCAGCTCGTCGTCCCAGTCCTGGCGGTGGATGTCGAAGACCATGCTGCGCGAGGCGTTGGTCGCGTCGGTGGCGTGCACCCGCCCGCCGGTCAGCCGGTGCAGCAGGAAGCTGTCGATGGTGCCGAAGCACAGCTCGCCCCTCTCCGCCCGCTCCCGCGCGCCGGGAACATGGTCGAGAATCCAGCCGATCTTGGTGGCGGAAAAGTAGGAATCGATCAGCAGCCCGGTCTTGCGCCGCACCAGCGGCCCGCAACCGTCCTCGACCAGCTTGCGGCAGAGGTCGGCGGTGCGGCGGTCCTGCCAGACGATGGCGCGGTGCACCGGCTCGCCGGTGCGGCGGTCCCAGACGACGGTGGTTTCGCGCTGGTTGGTGATGCCGATGGCGGCGATGTCCGCTGCGATCAGCCCGGCCTCTTCCACGGCGCCCCGCATCACCGCCACGGTGTCGCGCCAGATGTCCTCCGGATCGTGCTCCACCCAGCCGTCGGCGGGATAATGCTGCGCGAACTCGCGCCGGGCGATCCCGGCGGGAACACCCCGCCGGTCGAAGACGATGGCGCGGGTGGAGGTGGTCCCCTGATCGATGGCGAGGACGTGGCCGGCTTCAGGCATGGTCTTTCCTATGGTCTCGTTCGTTCCCTCTCCCCTCTGGGGAGAGGGTTGGGGTGAGGGGGTTGCGCTTTTGCCGGACGTGCCGCCATGCGGATCCCCCTCACCCTCCCCTCTCCCCAGAGGGGAGAGGGTTATCTCAAGTTGTTTACGTCATCACTGCGCCATCGCGGCCTTCTTCGGCGGCGAGGCCGGCCAGGACTTGATGAGCTGGTCGTAGTCCACCGTCTCGCCCTTGGGCTTCTCGTTGGACAGCTTGCGCTGCGGCGCGGTGGTGCCGTCCTTTTCGGCCTTGGCGAACCAGAACTCCGCCGACTCCTTCTTGTTCAGCTTCGGTCCGCATTCGCCCTGCACGCCCGAGCGCTCGAGACGCTCCATCACGGAGTCCTGGGCCGCGGCCAGCGCGTCCATGGCCGCCTGCGGCGTCTTGGCGCCGGAGGAGGCGTCGCCGATGTTCTGCCACCAGAGCTGTGCCAGCTTCGGGTAATCCGGCACGTTCACCCCGGTCGGCGTCCACTGCACCCGCGCCGGGGAGCGGTAGAATTCCACCAGCCCGCCCAGCTTCGGCGCGCGCTCGGTGAAGCTCTTGTCCCAGATGTCGCTTTCCCGGATGAAGGTCAGGCCGACATGGCTCTTCTTCAGGCTGACCGACTTCGACATGGTGAACTGGGCGTAGAGCCACACCGCCTTGCGGCGGTCCACCGGGGTGGATTTCAGCAGTGTCCAGGACCCGGCGTCCTGGTAGCCCAGCTTCATGCCGTCCTTCCAATAGGCGCCCTTGGGCGACGGGGCCATGCGCCATTTCGGCGTGCCGTCGGCGTTCACCACCGGCAGGCCGTCCTTCACCATGTCGGCGGTGAAGGCGGTGTACCAGAACATCTGCTGCGCGACGTTGCCCTGGGCCGGCACCGGACCGGATTCGGAGAAGGTCATGCCGGCGGCCTGCGGCGGCGCGTATTTCTTCAGCCACTCCACGTATTTGGTGACGGAGTAGACGGCGGCCGGGCCGTTGGTGTCGCCGCCCCGCTCGACGGAGGAGCCGACCGGGCTACAGCCCTCCATGCGGATGCCCCACTCGTCCACCGGCTTGCCGTTGGGAAGACCCTTGTCACCGTTGCCGGCCATCGACAGCCACGCGTCGGTGAAGCGCCAGCCCAGCGACGGGTCCTTCTTGCCATAGTCCATGTGACCGTAGACCTTGACGCCGTCGATCTCCTTCACGTCGTTGGTGAAGAACTCGGCGATGTCCTCATAGGCCGACCAGTTGACCGGGACGCCCAGCTCGTAGCCGTACTTGGCCTTGAACTTCTCCTTCAGGTCCGGGCGCTGGAACCAGTCGTAGCGGAACCAGTAGAGGTTGGCGAACTGCTGGTCGGGAAGCTGGTAGAGCTTGCCGTCCGGACCGGTGCCGAAGGATTTGCCGATGAAGTCGTTCACGTCCAGCGTGGGGGACGTGACGTCCTTGCCCTCCCCCTCCATCCAGTCGCTGAGCGCCACGGCCTGCTTGTAACGGAAATGGGTGCCGATCAGGTCGCTGTCGTTGATCCAGGCGTCGTAGATGTTCTTGCCGGACTGCATCTGCGTCTGGATCTTTTCGACCACGTCGCCTTCCTGGATCAGGTCGTGGCGCAGCTTGATCCCGGTGATCTCGCTGAAGGCCTTGGCGAGCGTCCGGGCCTCGTACTCATGGGTGGTGATGGTTTCGGAGACGACGTTGATCTCCATCCCGGCGAAGGGCTTGGCGGCGTCGATGAACCACTGCATTTCCTTCAGCTGATCCTCCTTCGACAGGGTCGAAGGCTGGAACTCGCTGTCGATCCAGCGCTTGGCCGCCTCGATGTCGGCGAAGGCCGGGGCTGATGACAGAAGAAGCGCCGCCGCGGATGCGGAGGCGAGATACAGGGTACGCATCATTTATTCCTCCCGTTTCCATTGTTATAGGCCCGTTCCGGCCGACACAGGCCGGCCGTCACACCCAGCGGAAGACCGCCGCGGCGTAGAGAAGCGAAAGCGCGGTCGCGTACTGCACCTCCTCCCCCACCAGCCCCAGCCAGGCGAGGTGGATGAAGGCGCTGCCGAGAAGCGTGATGAACAGCCGGTCGCCGCGCGTCGTGGCGATGCCCAGCACGCCGGGGCGCGCCACCTCCGGCCGGTTGAGCGCCAGGACGGTGAGCAGGGTCAGCAGCCCGGCGATGACGACGAAGAAGGCGCCGGTCTGCCAGGTCCAGGCCATCCAGGCGAGATGTTCGGTGACGGTGTCCATGGCGGCGTCCTCCCTCCCGTCAGACGCGGCCCAGGGCGAAGCCCTTGGCGATGTAGTTGCGCACGAACCAGATCACCAGCGCGCCGGGCAGGATGGTCAGCACCCCCGCCGCCGCCAGCAGCCCCCAATCCATGCCGGAGGCCGAGACGGTGCGCGTCATCGTCGCCGCGATGGGCTTGGCGTCCACCGAGGTCAGCGTGCGCGCCAGCAGCAGCTCGACCCAGCTGAACATGAAGCAGAAGAAGGCGGTGACGCCG
Source organism: Azospirillum brasilense (assembly GCF_003349955.1). GTDB lineage: Bacteria > Pseudomonadota > Alphaproteobacteria > Azospirillales > Azospirillaceae > Azospirillum > Azospirillum brasilense_B. Next base: position 25,186 of record NZ_QLKQ01000019.1, on the reverse strand, counting down.
ATCCCGCTGGCCACCAGCGGCATGAAGATCTTCACGAAGAATCGCGGAAAGCTGTAGCCGTCGAGATAGGCGGTCTCATCGATCTCCCGCGGTACCCCGGACATGAAGCCCTCCAGGATCCACACCGCCAGCGGCACGTTGAACAGGCAGTGGGCCAGCGCCACGGCCAGCGGCGTGTCGAACAGCCCGATGGCCGAGTAGAGGTTGAAGAAGGGCAGCGCGAAGACCGCCGCCGGGGCCATGCGGTTGGACAGCAGCCAGAAGAACAGATGCTTGTCGCCCACGAAGCGGTAGCGCGAGAAGGCGTAGGCCGCCGGCAGGGCCAGCGCGATCGACAGCACCGTGTTCAGCGCCACATACTGCAGCGAGTTCAGGTAACCTGAGTACCAGGACGAATCGGTGAAGATCCGCCGGTAATTCTCGAAGGTCAGCGTGTGGGGCCACAGCGTCAGGCCGCTGACGATCTCGGTGTTCGTCTTCAGGCTCATGTTCACGAGCCAGTAGATCGGCAGCATCAGGAACAGGATGTAGAGCGTGAGGACGATCCGTGCGCGCAGCATGGCCCGTTTCCTTTGCTAGTTCCGTTGCGCGTCCATGCGGGTCATGACGGTGTAGAAGACCCAGCAGACCGCCAGGATGATCAGGTTGTAGACGATGGACAGGGCCGCGGCCTTGCCCAGATCGAACTGCCCCAGCGCCAGCTTCACGAGGTCGATCGACACGAAGGTGGTCGAGTTGCCGGGACCGCCGCCGGTCACCACGAAGGGCTCCGTGTAGATCATGAAGCTGTCCATGAAGCGCAGCAGCACGGCGATCAGCAGCACCCGGTGCATCTTCGGCAATTGGATGTTGCGGAACACCGCCCAGCGCGAGGCCCCGTCGATCCTTGCGGCTTGGTAGAAGGCGTCGGGGATGGAGCGCAGGCCGGCGTAGCAGAGCAGCGCCACCAGCGAGGTCCAGTGCCAGACGTCCATCGTCACGATGGTCACCCAGGCCGACAGCGGGTCCGCCGTGTAGTTGTAGGGGATGCCCAGCCGGTTGACCGCCCAGCCGAGCAGGCCGATGTCCTCGCGGGCGAAGATCTGCCAGATGGTGCCGACGACGTTCCACGGGATCAGCAGCGGCAGAGCCAGCACCACCAGGGTCGCCGCCACCCGCCAGCCGTGACGCGGCATGCTCAGCGCCACGGCGATGCCCAGCGGCACCTCGATCAGAAGGATCAGCAGCGAGAACAGCAGGTTGCGCCACAGCGCGTCGAAGAACCGCCCGCCGAGGTCAGTGGAGGGGTCGAGAAGCTCCTGGTACCAGCCGATGCCGTTCCAGAAGAACTGGTTATTCCCGAAGGTGTCCTGCACCGAGTAGTTGACCACCGTCATCAGCGGCAGGATGGCCGAAAAGGCGACGATCAGAAGAACCGGCAGGACCAGCAGCCAGGCCCCTTGGTTGACGGGCTTGTCCATCACGCCGCCTCCCCTTCCACGAGCGTTCCGTCCGCGTAGACATGCACCATGGCGGGATCGAGCAGCAGCGACGCCTCGTCCCCCGCGAGAGTCAGGTCCTCCGGCACCGTCGCCGCCATCGGCAGACCCGACAGCTCCACCCGCGCGATGCGCGTGCGCCCCAGATCATCCAGCCGGCGCACACGCACCGGCACGCCGCCGGCCCCGGCGGGCGCCAGCGTGGCGAACTCCGGCCGCACGCCGATCTCGATCTTCGCCCCACCACTGAGGGCCGGATAGCCGCGGCGCAGCGCGATGACGTGGCCGCCGACCCGCGCGGCGCGGCCCGACACCTCGGCCGGCAGGACGTTCATTCCCGGCGATCCGATGAAATGGCCGACGAAGACGTGGGCGGGCCGCTCGAACAGCTCCTGCGGACGGCCCACCTGGACGACGCGCCCGTCATGCATCACGACCACCTTGTCGGCGAAGGTCAGCGCCTCCGTCTGGTCGTGGGTCACGTAGATCATCGTCAGGTCGAGCGCGCGGTGCAGCGCCTTCAGCTTCGACCGCAGCTCCCATTTCAGATGCGGGTCGATGACCGTCAGCGGCTCGTCGAACAGGATGGCCGCCACGTCCGGGCGGACGAGCCCGCGCCCCAGGGAAATCTTCTGCTTGGCGTCGGCGGTCAGGTTCCGCCCGCGCCGGTTCAGGTCCGCCGTCAGGTCGAGCAGCCCGGCGATCTCCCGCACCCGCGCGTCGAGCGGCGCCCCGCGCAGGCCACGGTTGCGCAGCGGAAAGGCGAGGTTCTCGTAGACCGTCATGGTGTCGTAGACGACGGGGAACTGGAAGACCTGGGCGATGTTGCGCGCCTCGGTCGGCAGGGCCGTCACATCCTTGCCGTCGAACAGCACCCGCCCCTCGCTGGGGGTCAGCAGGCCGGAGATGATGTTCAGCAGCGTGGTCTTGCCGCAGCCCGAAGGCCCGAGCAGCGCGTAGGCCCCGCCCTGCTCCCACACATGGGTCATCGGCTTCAGCGCGTAGTCGTCGTCGCTCTTCGGGTTAAGGGTGTAGCTGTGGCCGAGGGATTGAAGGTCGATGCGCGCCATGCCGTCCGCCCTCCCGTCACGCCGCCATGACCAGCGGCGGCGCCGCGGCCAGCCGCCCGTCATGGCCGAACACGAACAGCCGCCGCGGGTCGATGAAGCACTCGATCCGCTCGCCCGGCTCGACCTCCAGCACGCCGCGCGTGACGGCCACCCAGCGGTCCGCCCCGCCATCGGTGCGCGGCAGATCGATGTGGACGAAGCTCTCCGACCCGGTGATCTCGCTGACCGCCACGGCGCCGCTCAAGGAGATGGCGTCGGCGTGGGGCCGCGTCAGATGCAGATGGTCGGCGCGGAAGCCGATGGTGTAGTCGTCGTCCGGCAGCTCCGCCAGGACGCCGCGCGCCGGCCCGTGCTCGCCCGTCGCCAGCACGATCTGCAAGCCGCGCTTGTGCACCCGCATGGTGTTGAGCGGCGGGTCGGAGAAGACGCGCGCGCTGGTCAGGTTGGCCGGGCGGCGGTAGACGTCCGGCGTGCGCCCGAACTGCGCCAGCCGCCCTTCCCACAGCGTCGCCGTGTTGCCGCGGAGCAGCAGCGCCTCCGCCGGTTCCGTCGTCGCGTAGACGAAGACGGCGCCGGTCGCGGCGAAGATCTTCGGCAGTTCCTCCCGCAGCTCCTCGCGCAGCTTGTAGTCCAGGTTGGCCAGCGGCTCGTCGAGCAGGACGAGCTGCGCCTCCTTGACCAGGGCGCGGGCGATGGCGGTGCGCTGCTGCTGGCCGCCGGAGAGCTGCTGCGGCGTGCGCTGCAAGTAGGGCTCCAGCTTCAGCAGGCGGGCGGCCTCCCGCACCTTGCGGTCGATCTCGTCCTTGGGCCGGCGGGCGACCCGCAGGGGGGAGGCGATGTTCTCGTAGACGGTCAGGGAGGGGTAGTTGATGAACTGCTGGTAGACCATGGCGACGGAGCGTTCGCGGACGTGCCGCCCCGTCACGTCCACCCCGTCCACCAGCACGCGCCCGGCGCTGGGCCCGTCCAGCCCGGCCATCAGCCGCATCAGCGACGTCTTGCCCGACAGGGTCGGCCCCAGCAGAACGTTCAGCGACCCGCGCTCCAGGCTCAGCGACACGTTCTCGAGGTGAACGTGGCCGCCGACATGCCTGCTGACCTTGTCCAGAACCAAGCCCACCGGCCTTCCTCCCCAATATTCATTTTTTCTTTATTGAGATGGTTCTTGTCGCCGTGTTTCCAGCCTGTTTTCCACGCCCGCTATTCGGCGGCGTCGGATGCCCTCTCCCTCCGGCGGCACTCCTCGGTCATGAAGGCGTCGAGCGCCTGGGCCTGGGCGGCGTCCAGCCGCAACCCCAGTTTGGTCCGGCGCCACAGCACGTCCTCGGCGGTCTCCGCCCACTCCTCCGTCATCAGGTAGCGGACCTCGGCCTCGCTCAGGGTCCCGCCGAAGTCGCGGCCCAGATCCTCCGGTCGCGCGGCGCTGTCGAGAATCCGGCGGGCGCGGGTGCCGTAGGTGCGCACCAGCCGCTCCAGATGCGGCTGCGTCAGGAAGGGCGCCCGCCCGCGCAGTTCGGCGACCAGCGCCGCGACGCCGTCCACCGGGAAATCACCGCCCGGCAGGGTGCCGGCGCTGCTCCAGTCCGAGGCGCCGGGGGCGAGCTTCGGCAGAAAGGGCGCCAGCTTGGCGATCGCGGCGTCGGCCAGACGGCGGTAGGTGGTGATCTTCCCGCCGAAGATGTTGAGCAGCGCCGCCTTGCCGTCGCCCGGCGCGTCGAGCGCCAGCACATAGTCGCGGGTCGCCGCCTGCGCCGTCGAGGCGCCGTCGTCGTAGAGCGGGCGGACGCCGGAATAGGTCCACACCACGTCGGCCGGTGTCACCGGCTTGGCGAAATACTCCCCGGCGGCGGCGCAGAGATAGGCGATCTCCGCCTCCGACGCGCGGACGTCCGCCGGATCGCCCTGGTAGTCGTTGTCGGTGGTGCCGATCAGGGTGAAGTCGCGCTCGTAGGGGATGGCGAAGACGATGCGCTTGTCGGCGTTCTGGAAGATGTAGCAGCGGTCGTGGTCGAACAGCTTCGGCACCACGATGTGCGAGCCCTGGACCAGACGGATGCGCGCGTCCACCGTGGAGCGCGCCCCCTGCCGCATCACCTCGGACACCCAGGGGCCGGCGGCGTTGACCAGCGCGCGGGCGCGGATGCTGCTGCGCTGGCCGCTGCGCGTGTCCTCGACCGTCACCGTCCACAGCCCATCCTCGCGGACGGCGCCCAGGAAGCGGGTGCGGGTGCGGATCGCAGCACCCATGCGGGCGGCATCCTGCGCGTTCAGGACAACCAGACGCGCGTCGTCGACCCAGCAATCCGAATATTCGAAAGCGCGACCGAAACCCGGCTTCAACGGCTTGCCCGCCGGATGATTCCGCAGATCCAGTCCGCGCGTGCCCGGCAGCTTCTCCCGCCCGCCGAGATGGTCGTAGAGGAACAGGCCCAGCCGCAGGAACCAGGAAGGCCGCAGGCCGGGCAGATGGGGAAGGACGAAGCGCAGCGGCCAGATGATGTGCGGCGCCATGCGCCACAGCACCTCGCGCTCGCGCAGCGCCTCGCGGACCAGCCGGAACTCGTAATATTCCAGGTAGCGCAGGCCGCCGTGGATCAGCTTGGTCGAGGCCGAGGACGTGCCCGACGCCAGATCCTTCTGTTCGCACAGATAGACGGAGCAGCCCCGCCCCGCGGCATCGCGCGCGATGCCACAGCCGTTGATGCCGCCGCCGACGATGGCAAGGTCGTAGACCCCGGCCATCCATCCCTCCTCTCCGCTGTGCGCCCGCCCCTTGCGGTCCGCGCCTTTGTTTTCGTTTCAAACGGTAGCTGAGGGTTCAACGGGCCGCAATACGAAAAAAGTGAAAGCGATGCGAAAGGCCATGGCACCATCCACCCTCCCTCTTCGGGAGAGCCGGTGAACTCCCGCCGCGCCGGAGGGTTATCCCTGGGGAACCGGAACCGGAGGGCCGCGTGTTCGAGTGGATCGCAGACATGGTCGAAGGCGGCGGCTACGCCGGCATCGCGCTTCTGATGCTGCTGGAGAACGTCTTTCCGCCCATCCCGTCGGAACTCATCATGCCGCTGGCCGGCTTCGTCGCGGCCCGCGGGGATCTCAGCCTGCCGCTGGTGGTTCTGGCGGGCAGCGCGGGATCGGTGGCGGGGGCTCTGTTCTGGTACTATGCCGGGCGGTGGCTGGGCAGCGGGCGGCTGAAGCGGCTGGCCGCCCGGCATGGCCGCTGGCTGACGGTGGCGCCTGCGCAGGTTGACGAGGCGACGGGCCGGTTCCGCCGCCACAGCGGAGCGTCGGTGCTGATCGGGCGCCTGATCCCGGCGGTGCGCACGCTGATCTCCGTTCCCGCGGGAATCGCCGGCATGGGGCTGACACGCTTCCTGATCTATTCGACCATCGGAACGGCGCTGTGGTCGCTGGTCCTGGCCGGCGCGGGCTATCTGCTGGAAGGCCAGTACGACAAGGTTGCGGGATGGATGGACCCGGTGGCCAAGCTGGTCATCGCCGCCATCGCCGCGTGGTACGCCTACCGTGTCGCCACCTTCCGCACACAGGAACAGAACTGACGGGGTCGCCCCCGTCAGTTTCCAGGTAACGGACGAACCTCAATCCTTCTTATCGTCCGCCTTATCGTCCGCCGAGCTGCGGGTGGGCAGGTCCTTGCGCTTCGCGGACGCCATCTCCCGCAGTTCCTTCTCGCTCATCGACGTGGCCATCTCCTTCGAGGCGCCGCGCAGGCTGGATTCCGGCTTCTCCCCGCGCTTGGCGGCCAGCGCCGCGCCTGCGGCCATCTGCTGCTTCTTGGACTCCGCCTTGCTCATCCGATCCCTCCACCGGTGATGTGAACGCTCCTTCCATCAACAGGATCGGAACGGATTCCCTCCTTTCAGGCCGGCCTTGCAACCTTTGATAACCCCATCACATCCCTTCGTCCCGCCGCGGCGGATGCGACGTTGACCGAAACGGAACAACCACACGGGGGTGTGTCCGATGCCGTTTCATTTCGCAATACGGATTTTTCCGTCCGTCAAAATCGCCATGAGTTGTATGATTCGTTGACAATCCCATTTTAAGACGTATTTATGGCGTCATAATCACTTTTTCGGAAGCGTATGACATTTTTGTAAAACTCACAGCGAATTATCCCGTCGGATCATTGCAACGCCGAAGGAATTGTGGGGACTTCGATGCCCGACACCACACCGCACCTCCCCACCGACCGCCTTCGTCTGTCCAAAAGTTTCGGACCGTCCCGACTCTGGCCCGATCTTCGCGTGCATGAGGGATTCGAACGGCTTGCGGACCGGCACCCCACCGCCCCGGCGGTGGTGACGGAGGAGGGCGTCCTCGACTACGCCGGGCTGGACGCGGCGGCCAACGCGCTGGCCCACGCCCTGCTGGCGCTCGGGCTGGGCGGGGAGGAGCCGGTGGGCGTCCTGGCGGAGCGGTCGGGTTGGCTGCCGCAGGCGTTTCTCGGCATTCTCAAGGCGGGCGGCGTCTATGTGCCGATGGTCGCAGACCTGCCGCCGGAGCGGCTGGCCAACATGGCCCGGCAATCGGGGATGCGGCTGCTGATCGCTCTGGACGGGCTGGCCCCGCCGGACGCGCTGGCCGACGCCCTGTCCGCCAACGCCCGGACGGAACAGCCGGGCGCCGTGTTGCGCCCAGAGACTCTGGATGGCGACAGCCGCGCCAGATCCGCGGAACGCCCGAACCGCTCCGGCCCGGCGGATGGGCTGGCGGTCATCCTCTTCACCTCCGGCTCCACCGGCCAGCCGAAGGGCGTGCTGATCCAGCACGACGCCTGCGTGAATCTGGCGCTCGGCCACACGGAGGCGCAGGGCGTCGGGCCGGGCGACCGGGTGCTGCTGTCCACCTCCCCCGGCTTCATCCTGGGCTTCCGCGAGCTGTGCCTGCCGTTGCTCTCCGGGGCCGCCTATGTCCCGGCCTCGCGCGCGCTGATCGACGATCCGGCGCGGCTGCTCGACCATATGGCCCGCCTGAGGGTGACCATCGCGTTGTTCACGCCCTCCTACCTGCGGCTTCTGCGCGGGGCGGTGCCGGCCGGCCTGCGCATGATCCTGACCGCCGGGGAGCGGCCGAACCCCGACGACGCGCGGCATTACGCCCGTCACCTCGACTATTGGAACATGCACGGCGCCACCGAGGTCTGCGGCACCATCTGCATGCACAAGGTGAATCCGGACGGCGACGGCCCGCTGCCCAGCGGGCGGCCCTTCACCAACAACGCCGTCCATCTGCTCGATCGTCACGGCAACGAGGTTCCCGACGGCGCGGTCGGCGAAATCCACGTCGTCGGGCGGGGCGTCTCGCGCGGCTATCTGAACCAACCCGAGTTGTCAGCGGAGAATTTCGTCGAGACGCCCTTCGGGCGCGCCTACCGCACGCACGACCTGGGACGCTGGAACGAAGACGGCGATCTGGAGACGCTGGGCCGCGCCGACGACATGGTCAAGGTGTCCGGCCAGTCGGTGTCGCTGGGTGAGATCGAGCGGACGCTGCTGCGCCACCCGCTTGTCAGCCGCGCCGCCGCCCTTCAGCACCAGGGCCGCCTGACCGCCATCGTCGAGAGCGCCGACCCGGAGGCGGCGCAGTCGGAAGACTGGCGCGCCTTCCTCGGCCGCAGCCTGCCCGCCTACATGGTGCCGGCGCGGGTGAGGGCGGTGGCGCGGATGCCGATCAGCTCCGCCGGCAAGACCGACCGCCGCGCCCTGCTGGCGCTGGCCGAAGAGGCGCTGGCCGCGGCGCGCGGGACGGGCGGAACGCCGCCGCAGGGCGATCTGGAACGGGCCATCGCCGCGGTCTGGGAAGAGGTGCTGGACACCCGCCCGGTGATGCGGGACGACCCGTTCTTCGCCATCGGCGGCACCAGCCTGCTTGCCATCGCGGTGGGCCAGCGCCTGCACGCGCTCGGCCACCGGGTGGCGGTGCCGGCGATCCTGGCCGCCCAGACGGTGGAGGCACTGGCCCGCCGCATCGCGGACGAGACGGACGAGGCTTCCGACCCGCCGGATCTGACGAATGGTCCCGCTACCGCCGGGCAGGAGGATTTCTGGGTCGCGGCCAAGCTCGGCCTCGCCGCCGCCGGGTCGCACGTCGTGCGCGTCCTGTCGGTGCGCGGCCCGGTTCCTGGGGTGGAGCGCTGGCGCGCCGCCTGGGCCGCCCTGCTGGAGCGCCACCCCGCCCTGCGCACCGCCTTCGAGGGCGAGGGCGATGCCGGCGGCGCCCCCGACGGGCGGGTGCGCTGGCGCACGGTCCCCGCCGCCGACCTGCCGCCCGCCGCCGGCTTCTCGCTCGACCGCTGCCACCTCCCTGAGGAGGCGCGGGAGCTGATCGCCGGCTACGCCGAGACGCCCTTCGCCCTGACCGAGGCGCCGCTCGCCCGCGCCGGCCTGATGGTTATCGAGTCCGGCGACGAGACCCTGTTCTGGTTCGTGCTGCACCATGCGGTGGTGGACGGCCAGTCCGCCCGGACGGTGCAGGAGGATGTTCTGGCCCTCCTGCTCGGCCACGCCTTGCCCCCGGTGCCGCACGGCATCGCTCTGGCCGCGCGGGACGAGGCGCGCCACCTCCGTTCCGACCGGGCGGAACAGGACCGCGCCTTCTGGCGGTCCAAGCTGGACGCCCTGCCGCCCGAGGCGTTCGAGGAGCTTCCGCTCGACCAGCCCCGCCCCCTCACACCCGGCGGACGCTCCGCCCCGCCCCTGGCGGAACGGCTGGACGCCACGACCACCGCGGCCCTCATCGCCATCGCGAAGGCGCAGGGCGTCGGAATCCACGGCCTGCTGCTGGCGATTCTCGCAGCGGAGACGCGGCGGCGCGGCGGGCGGGCCGACCTGATCATGGGCACCGGCGTCTCACTGCGCCCCGCGGGGGCCGAAGACGCGGTCGGGCATTTCGTCAATCTCGTGCCGATCGTCCTGCCCGGCGCCCCGGCGACGCTGTCCAAACAGGTCCGCGCCGCCTGCCCGGCGCCCTCGCCCACCCCGCCGCCGGGCTCGACCTCGCCTTCAGCCACGAGCCGGTGACGGCGGAGGACGGCGAGGGGCTGGAACTCGCCCTTCTGTGGAATCCGGACGTCTATGCGGAGGCCACCGCGCGCTCCTGGCTGGCCGGTTTCGCCGCCTGGGCGCGCTGGCTGGCCGCCGACCCGGCGCGGCTGGAAGCGCCTTTGCCCGCCCTGCTGCCGGAAGAAGCCGCCCTCCTGGAACGCTGGGAGCGTGGGGAGGAGCGTCCCCGCCCGGCCCGCCGCGCCCACGAGTTGTTCGAGGAGATCGCCGCCCGCCAGCCGGACCGCCTCGCCGTCGTGACTCGCGGCGGCTCACGGACCTATGACGAGTTGAACCGGCATGCCGACCGCATCGCCACCGCCCTGATCCGCTGCGGCGTGGCGCGGGACGAGGCTGTCGCCGTGCTCACCGGCTGCGCGCCGGACCTGCCCGCGGCGGTGCTCGGCGTGTGGAAGGCCGGAGCGGCCTACCTGCCGCTGGCCCACGACCTGCCGCCGGAGCGCATGGCCTACATGGTCCGCGACGCCGGAGTCCGGCTGCTGATCGCGCTGGACGGTCGGCCCGTTCCGCCGGCCCTGGCCGACGCCGTTCCGACGCTGATCCGCCCGGACATCCTCGAAGGACCCGCCGAACGGACCCCCGTGGCCGGGGCGCCGGACGACCTCGCCTACATCATATACACATCGGGCACGACCGGGCATCCGAAGGGCGTCGCGGTCCGTCACGACGGCTTCATCAACGCCGCGCTGGCGACCGGGGAGACGGTCGGCCTGCGGGCCGACGACCGCATGGCGCTGGCGGCGACTCCGGGGTTCGACGCCTCGCTGTGGGAACTGGGGCTGGCGCTGCTGCACGGCATGGCGCTGGTGCCGGTGTCGCCGGACCTGCGCGACGACCCATGGGCGCTGAAGGACGCCTACGCGGAGCTGGGCGTCACCGTGGCCTTCCACGCCCCCTCCTACCTGCGGGTCAGCCAGGAGAAGCCGTTCCGCGGCCTGCGCGTCCTGCTGACCGGCGGGGAGGCGCCCAACGCCGACGACTCCCGCCATCACGCCGCCGATCTGGCCTTCTGGAACGCCTACGGCCCCACGGAGGCGAGCATCCTCGCGTCCATGGGCCGCATCCTGCCGGACAGCGGACGCGGCGGCCCGGTGCCCGCCGGGCGCCCGCTGCCCAACGGCTGGGTCACGCTGCGCCGCCCGGACGGCGCGCCGGTTCCGCCCGGCCTGCCGGGGGAGCTGTGGCTGGGCGGGGTGGGTCTCGCCCGCGGCTATCTCAACAACCCCGACCTGACCGCCCGCGCCTTCGTCGAGACGGCGGAGGGCCGCTTCTACCGCACCGGCGATCTCGGCCGCTGGACGGCGGACGGCCAACTGGTCCTGTGCGGCCGCATCGACCATCAGGTGAAGCTGAACGGCCAGCGCGTCGAACTGGCCGAGATCGAGCAGGACCTGCTGGCCCACCCCGCCGCCGCGCAGGCCGTCGTCCTGGTGGACGTCGCGGCCGAAGGCACCAAGGCCCTGCGCGCCTTCGTCCGCGCCAAGGACGGCGTCACCCTGCCGGACGAGGAGGTTTGGCGCGCCTTCCTGGCTGACCGCCTGCCCGCCTTCATGGTCCCGGCCAGCGTGACGGCGGTGGACGTCGTTCCCCTGACGCCGGCGGGCAAGATCGACCGCGACGCCCTGCTCCGCCTCGCCCACACCCATGGCGATGCCGCCACGGCGGAGCGTCCGGCGCCTCGGGACGGGCTGGAAAGCCGAATCGCCACCCTGTGGGGCGACCTGTTGGGCGAAGAGATCGCGCGCACCGACAACTTCTTCGCGCTGGGCGGCAACAGCCTGCTGGCGGTGAGCATCGCCCACCGGTTGTCCCAGGAGCTGAGCGTGGCCGTCCCGGCGCGCGCCCTGTTCGCCGCCCCGACCCTGGCCGGCTTCGCCCGCAAGGTGGCGGAACTGAGCGCGGTGGACGCGCCGCCGGCCAACGCGACCCCAGCCAACGCGGGCGAGTCCGACCTCGCCACCGAAGGAGAGCGGGAGTTCCAGGTGGCCGAAGCGGCGGGGCTGGACACGCGGCCCTTCGTCATCCCGGTGATCCGCGCCGTGGAGGGCGACCCGCCGGACCCGGACCGCTGGTCAGAGGCCTGGACGGCGCTCGTCGAACGCCACGAGGCGTTGCGCACGAGCTTCGCGGAGAACGCGGACGGGCGCCTGCGCCGCCGCGTCGCGGCCTCCGTCGATGGTGTCTTGGAGCTGTCCACCCAGACCAGCCGCGCCGCGGCGCTCGCCCACATCCGCGCCCGCCAGGGAGAGCCCTTCGCCATGGCGACCGCGCCGCTGTGGCGGGCCGGGCTGGCGACCCCGGCGGACGGCGGTGCGCCGCTGTTCTGGATGGCGATGCATCATTCCATCGGCGACGGCCGTTCGGTCGGCATCCTGCTGGAGGAGTTGGCCGCCCTTCTGGCTGGCAAGCGGCTGCCGCCCTTGTCCGCCCGCCACGCGGCCCTGGCCGCCCGCGAACGGCGCTATCTGGACGGCCCGGATCGCGTTGCGGACGAGGCCCATTGGCGGGAACGGCTGTCCGCCCTGCCCGCCGAGACGTTCGACGACTGGCCGCTCGACACGCCGCGCGCCGCCGGAGCCGCCCCCGGCAGCCACCGCTTCGAACTTCGGCTGGACCCGGCCACCGCCGCCGGGTTGCAGACGGTCGCCCGCCGGCACGAGGCCAGCCTGCACGCCGTCCTGCTGACCCTGCTGGCGCGCGAGGCCCGGCGTCGCACCGGGCGCGGCGCCCTCACCATCGGCACCACCGGCGACATCCGGGAAACCGCCGAGGACATGCGCGTCGTCGGCTACGGCGTGACCATGCTGCCGCTGGCCCTCCGCCCCGCCGCCGACACCCCCTTCGGGACGGAGCTGCGCGCCACCCAGGCGGCTCTGGCCGGGGCGCTGCTGCACGCCCGCCTGCCCTTCGCGCGGATCTGCCACGGCTTCTGGGCGGATCGCCCGCAACAGCGCGACCCGGCCCGCTACCCGCTGTTCGACATCGCGGTGACGGAAAATCCACGGGCCCGTGCCGTCACCGGCCCGCTGCGCCTCGTCCGTCCCGACGGCGACGGGCTCGCCTACGAGCGCACCGGCCATTCGCCGGGCCAGGACATGGTGCTGATCCATGAAGGGCTGGCCGACGGCGGGCTGCTGCTGCAATGGCACGTCAACGCGGCACTCTACGCCAAGGACACGGCGGAGCGCTGGTTCGAAGCGCTCGCCGGCTGGGCGCGCTGGCTGGGGTACGACGCCACCCGCGCCGACATCACGCCGCCCGCGCTGCTGCCTGAGGAGGAAGCCACCCTCGCCGCGTGGGAGCGCGGCCCGGCGGTGGAGCGCCCGGCGCTGCCCTTCCACGCGCTGGTCGAGCGGCTGATCGACCGGCCCGGCACCGGCCAGGGCGGACGCCCGGCGATCATCGGCGCCGACCGCGTTCTGACCTACCGCGCCGTCGAGGCAGACGCCAACGCCATCGCCCACGCCCTGCGGGAGCGCGGGGCGGAGCACAGCACCGTGGTCGGCGTGCTGACGGGCCGTTCGCTCAACCTGCCCGCCACCCTGCTCGGGGTGTGGAAAGCCGGCGCGGTCTATCTGCCGCTCGCCGCCGACCTGCCGGCGGAACGACTGGCCTTCATCGCCCGAGACGCCGGGGCGGCCCTGCTGCTGGCGCTGGACGGCGTCACGATGCCCGAAGCCTTGTCCGCCCTGCCGCTTTTGCGTCCGGAGGACCTGTCGGCTGAGTTCCGCACGGCGCACGCCCACCGCCCGCAAAGCGCGACCAAGCCGGAGGACACCGCCTACATCCTCTACACCTCCGGTTCGACCGGCCGGCCCAAGGGCACGCCGGTCAGCCACGGCGCCTATGTGAACATGGTGCTGGGCGCCGTGGAAACCTTCGGCCTGACCGCCGAGGACCGGACGCTGATGTTCGCCTCGCCCTCCTTCGACGTGTCGCTGTCGGACATCGGCGTGCCGCTGGCCGCCGGAGCGGCGCTTTGCGCCGTACCCTACGAGGTGCTGAGCGCGCCGGCCCGCCTGATCACCGTCCTGGCCGAGCAGCGGGTGACCGTCGCCGACCTCACCCCAACCTATCTGCGCCTGCTCGATGGGGCGGAGTTGCCGTCGCTGCGCATCCTGGTGACCGGCGGCGAGGCGCCGATGGCGGCGGACGTGCGGGCCTACGCCGGGCGGCTGCGCTACTACAACGCCTATGGCCCGACCGAGAACACCATCACCAGCGCCATGGGCCTGCTGGGCGCGGAGGATCGGGGCTTCCTGCCCGTCGGGCGTCCGTTGCCCAACACGTCGGTGCACATCCGCGACGCGGCGGGCCGCCCGGTGCCGCCGGGCGCGGTGGGGGAGATCTGGCTGGGAGGCGCCAACCTCGCCCGCGGCTATCTGAACCACCCGGAACAGGAGGCGGCGGCCTTCATCGGGACGGGTGCCGGGCGGCTCTACCGCACCGGCGACCTCGGGCGCTGGCGCGCCGACGGCGAGTTGGAGGTGCTGGGCCGCATCGACGATCAGGTGAAGCTGAACGGCATCCGCATCGAACTCGGCGAGATCGAGCAGGCGCTGGGAAGCCACCCCGACGTGGCGCAGGCGGTGGCCCTCGTGCAGGGCAAGGCCGGCGCGGCGCAGAGCCTGTGGGCCTTCGTCCGCCCCGTCCCCGGCAAGCCGGTCCCGGCCGAAGACTCCTGGCGCGGCTGGCTGGCCGACCGGCTGCCCACGGTGATGATCCCGGCGGGGGTGATCGCTGTGGAGACGGTGCCGGTGACGGCGTCCGGCAAGGTGGACCGTGCGGCCCTCCAAGAACTGATCGCCGGTCACGCCCCGCAGGGCGTTCAGGTGCCGCCGCAAGGCCGGCTTGAGGAAACCGTCGCCTGCGTCTGGGCGGAGCGGCTGGGCCGCGGCCCGGTCTGGCGCGACGACAATTTTTTCGCGCTCGGCGGCCACAGCCTGCTCGCCATCGCCGTCGCCCACGCGCTGGAGACGGAGTTGGGGCATCCCGTCTCCGCCCGCGACCTGTTCACCGAGCCGACCCTGCGCGGCTTCGCCGCCCGCCTCGCCGCCGCCGCTCCGGCGGAACTCCCATCCGATGCCGACTCCGACCGCGCGACCGAAGGCCAACGGGAGTTCTGGGTGGCCGAGCAGGCCGGGCTGGACACCCGCGGCTTCACCATCCCCCTGACGCTTTCGGTGCAAGGCGACGTCCCGGCCGACGGCCGCTGGCAAGCCGCCTGGACAACCCTGGCGGAGCGGCACGAGGCGTTGCGCACCGGCTTCCAGGAGGACGAAGGCGGCACCCTCCGCCGTGTCGTCCAAACCACGACCGCCGACCTGGAAACTGCAACGGCCTCCGACCGCGCCGCCGCTCTGGACCTCATCCGGAAGCACCAGACGGCGCCCTTCGCCATGGCCGCTCCGCCGCTGTGGCGGGCCGGGCTGGTCCGGGTGGCCGATGGCAGCGGCGCCCTGTTCTGGCTGGCGCTGCACCATTCCATTGGCGACGGGCTGTCGCTCGGCCTGCTGGCGGACGATCTCGCCGTGCTGCTGCGCGGGGAGTCCCTGCCCGGCCGCGCCCCCGGCTTCGGCCGGTCCGCCGCGCGGGAGGAGGCCTATCTGGCCGGCGAGGCCGCCCAGGCGGACGCGGGGCATTGGCAACGCCTGCTCGCCGGGACCGACCCCGCCGCCTTCGAGGAGTGGCCGCTCGACAAACCCCGCCCGACGGTGCGCAGCACCGAAACGGCCCGGGGAAGCCATTGCCACCGCCTCCGCCTCGCCCCGGACGTGGCGGAGGCGTTGCGCGCCCTCGCCCGGCGCAGCGGCGCCAGCCTGCACGCCCTGATGATGACGCTGATGGCGCGCGAGGTGCGGCGCCGCACCGGCCGGACGGCGTTTTTGATGGGAACCGCCGCCTCCACCCGCGAAACGGCGGAGGAGGCGGGTGTCGTCGGCTACTATGTCAATATGCTGCCGGTGCCCTTCCGGGTGGAGCGGAGCGAGCCGCTGGAACAGGCGGTCAAGACCACGCAAAGCCGTCTGGCGGAAGCCTTGCGCCATGGCCGCCAGCCCTTCGCCCGCATCCACCAGGAGTTCCGCCGCAGCCAGCCGCAGGCGCATCATCCGGCCCGCTACCCGCTGTTCGATCTGGCGGTGACGGAAAATCCGGCGATGCCCGCCCCGCCCTGCGACGGGCTCCGCTTCGCGGCCATCGACACCCTCGACGACGGCGATATCCGCTATGAGCTGCGCCGCAGCGCTCCCGCCCAGGACCTCGTCCTGGTGCATGAGGGACAGCCGGATGGTGGGCTGGTCCTCCAGCTCTACGCCAACGCCGCCCTCTACGAACGCGAGACCGCCCAGGCCTGGACGGCGGCGCTGGCCGGCTGGGCACGGCGGCTGGCCGATCCGGAGCGGGCGCCGGGCGTCCCACTGCCCGCGCTGCTGCCGGACGAGGAAACACTGCTCGCCGCGTGGGAGCGCGGTCCGGCGATGCCGCACCCGGTTCCCTGTTTCCACCACCAGTTCGCCTCATTGGCGCGCTCGCAGCCGGATCGCCCGGCCCTCATCACCGACGGCGGCGCGGTCAGCTACGCCACGATGAACGCGCGCGCCAACGCGCTGGCCCATGCGCTGCTGGCGCAGGGTGTGCGAAGCGGCGACGCGGTCAGCGTCCTGACGGAACGCTCGCCCGCCCTGCCCGAAGCGGTGCTGGCGATCTGGAAGGCCGGGGCCGCCTATCTGCCGCTGACCCGCGACCTGCCGGCGGACCGGCTGGCCTTCATCGCCCGCGACGCCGCGATCCGCGTGATCGTGGCTCTGGACGGCCATCCCCTGCCCGACGCGCTGGCGCAAGCCGGATACGCCGTCCTCCGCCCGGAAGCCCTGTCCGAGGAGTTCCGTGCCGCCCACGCCCATGAGCCGGAGGCCGGGGAACGCAGCGGTCCCGGCGATCCCGCCTACATCATCCACACCTCGGGATCGACCGGGGTGCCGAAGGGGGTCGTGCTGCATCATGGCGGTATGCTGAACCTCGGCCTGTCGATGGCGCGGATGATGGGCATCCAGCCGGACGAGCGGACGCTCCTCAGCTCCTCCCCCTCCTTCGACGCCTGGATCTCCGATTGCGTGATGACCTGGGCGACGGGCGGCGCCCTTGTGCCGATCCGCCGCGCCGAGATGGACGACATCGCCGGGCTGCGCGCCAGGATGGAGCGGCTGGGCGTCACCTCCGCCACCCTGCCGCCCTCCTACCTGCGGCTGTTCGAGCAGGCCGACCTGCCGACCTTGCGCATCCTGATGACGGTGGGCGAGCCGCCCAACGCCGCCGACGCCCTGCACTACGCGGCGCGGCTGCGCTACGTCAACGGCTACGGCCCAACCGAGAACACCGCCGCGGCGAGCATCGGCATCCTGTCCCCGGACTCACCGTGGATGAGCGCCGGGCGCCCGCTGCCCAACACCGCCATCCACATCCTGGACGAGGACGGCGAGCCGGTGCCCCCCGGCGCCGTCGGCCATGTCTGGCTGAGCGGCCTGGGGCTGGCCATCGGCTACCTGAACCGGCCCGACCTGACCACCGCCGCCTTCGTCGAGACGCCGAAGGGCCGCCGCTACCGCACCGGCGACCTCGGCCGCTGGCTGCCCAATGGCGAGCTTCTGGTGCTCGGGCGGTCGGATAGCCAGGTGAAGCTGCGCGGCCAGCGCGTGGAGCTGGGCGAGATCGAGCACCGGCTGGAATCCCACCCCGGTGTGCAGCAGGCGGTTGCCCTGGTGGACTCGCCGCCGGGCGGCGCCCAGACGCTGTGGGCCTTCGTCAGCCTCGCCCCGGACGCCGCCGAGCCGACGCAAGCCGCCTGGGCCGCCCATATGGCAACGACGCTGCCCGCCTACATGGTGCCGGCGGCGGTGATCCGGGTGCCGGCGATCCCGGTGACCGTGGCCGGCAAGGTCGACCGCAAGGCGCTGCTGCAAGCGCTGGCCGACCACGCGCCCTCCGACGGCACAGCCTGCGGCGCCCACACCCCGCCGCGCAACGCGGTGGAGCAGCGGGTGGCCGAACTATGGGCCGAGCAGCTCCAGCGGCCCGTTCCGGGGCGGGAGGCCGGCTTCTTCGAGCTGGGCGGCGACAGCCTGCGGGCGATCGCCGTGGTCAACCGCCTGCGCCGTGAATTTTCCTGTAAGATCAACGATCTCTACGAAGCTCCGGTGCTGGCGGATTTCGCGCTGCGCCTGCGGCCCCAGCCGGACCATCTGCAACGGGTGATCGCCGCCGTCCGCTCTCATTGGCGGGACTATCAGGCGACCCTGCCCGCCTTCGACGCCGCCCGCGACCGGGCGCTGGCCGAGCAGCAGCAAGCCTACGAGGCGCGCAACGCGGCCTACGCCGCCTTCGACGGGACGGAGCGGCGTGACTACGGTGACGTGCTGCTGACCGGGTCCACCGGTTATCTTGGCGCCTATCTGCTGCGGGAACTGCTGTCCGATCCGGCGCGGCGGGTGACCGCCCTAGTCCGCGGGGGCGACGACGGCGCCGCCCGCATCCGGCTCGGCCGCGTCCTGGCCGGCTACTTCGGAGCGGACAACGGCGCCGCCCTGGTCGCCGATCCGCGCCTGACCGTGCGGGCCTGCGACCTGCGCCGCGACGGGCTGGGCCTCACACCCACGGCACGCGGCGCGCTGGCGGAGGGGGTGCGGGCGGTCTTCCATTGCGCGGCCAACGTGAACCATTTCGGCCATTACGCGGCGTTCCACGCCGACAACGTGGAGGCGACGCGCCGGCTCCTCGACCTTGCCGCCGCGCGGCGCGGCGACCCGGCGGACTTCCACCTGATCTCCACCCTGTCGGTCACCGGCAAGGCGCCGGAGGACGGCTTCAAACTGGTCACCGAATACGACGCGGTGCCGGAGACGCTCGACGAGAACTATTACGTCCGCAGCAAGCAGGAGGCGGAACGGCTGGTCACGGCGGCGCGCGGCGACCTGCGCAACGCCAGCATCCATCGCGTCGGCAACGTCGTCTTCGCGGCGGAGGGCGGGCCGTTGCAGCTCAACCTGCGGGACAACGCCTTCTTTCGGCAACTGGCCGCCTTCGTCCGGCTGAGAGTTGTGCCCGACGACTCGCACGTCTGGCTGTGCCATGTGGACCTCGTGGCCCGTGCCGTCGCGCTGCTGGCCGGCGCCGCCGGCCTCGCCAACGAGACTCACCATGTGGAGAACCACCGCCGCGACACGCTGGCCGACTTCGTCACCTCGGCGGCGGGAATGGCGGGCGCCGTGCAGGCGGTCGATTTCGACGCGCTGCTCGACCGGCTGGAGCGTGCCATCGGCGAACCCGACATGGACGGTGCGCTGGCCCAGACGTTGGAGGGCTTCGGGCTCTACAGCGGGCGCTCCCCCCAAGCGCGCGGTCGGCGGCAGGAGTTGACCTCCGAACGCACGCAGGAACTGCTCGGCCGCATGGGCTTCGGCTGGCCGCCGGTTCCCCGCGCCGGGCAGGCCGACATGCTGCGCGCCGCCGCGGACCTCTTCACCCGCCTCTTCTCCCGATGACCGCCTCCGGAGCCACCATGCTGACCCATGTCCAGGATCTCGGCTTCCGCATCGGGGAGTTCACCGTGGGGCCGCTGCCCGACTCCGAGGCGGCGCGTGTGCTGGCCCTCCTGGCCGCCCGCCACGGGGCGGAGAGCGACGCCGCCGCCCTTGTCCCGGACGGGCGGGAGGAGGGCTTGCGCGGCGAACTGGCGGAGGCGGCACCCGGCCTGTCCGCCCTGGCCACGGCGATCCGCGACCGGCTGGAGACCAGCCACAGCGGCGTTCTGATCCGCCGCGCCCATCTCGGCCCCCACGATCTCGACACCCGGCGCCGCCTGCTCTACGCGCTGGCCGTCGGAATCGGCGCGCCGACCGCCACCGACCGGATCGACCGCAAGGTGGTGTGGGACGTCAAGCTCCGCCCCGAGCTGGTCCGCAGCGGCACCGCCTCCACCTTCTCCGAGCACGCCGACGAGGCCGATTTCCACACCGACACCCAGTATTTCGCGACCCCCGAACGCTACATGCTGCTCTATTTCGCCCGGGCGGCGGCCTGCGGCGGCGGGCGGTCCAGCCTGCGCGACGCCCGCTGCGTCCGCGCGGCTCTGGCCGGCAGCGACGAGGGGCGCTGGGCGCTGGACCTGCTGTCGCGGACCGCGCTGCCCTTCCGCATCCCCACCACCTTCACCCGCAGCGGGTCGCGGGATGCGGTGGAGGTGACCTTCGCCACCATCTTCGGCGACCGCCCGCTCATCCGCTTCCGCACCGACACGCTGCGCCGCGGGCTGGCCGACCGGCCGGAACACGACACGCCGGCGGTCCGCCGCGCGCTCGCCATTCTCCAGGCGGAGCTGGACAACCCGGCGCGGCGGCTGGAGACCTTCATGGAGTCCGACAGCCTGCTGGCGATGAACAACCACGAGGCGCTCCACGGCCGCGGCGCCTTCGCCGACCCGGAGCGTCACGCGCTACGCATCCGCATCGATGACGGTGCTTCGCAGGATGGCGCTCCGCAGGACTCTACGCCGCAGGATTCCACTCGATGAACCTCCTCCGCCTGCTGGGACGGCTGGGACCGGCGCCGCTGCGCCGGCTGGTTCTTTACGCTTTGGGGTCGGCCCTCTTCTCCACGCTGGTGCTCGCCCTGGTCAACCGCGGGGCGGAGGAGATCGCGGCGGAAAAGGCCGATTTCGTCAACGTGCCGCTGGCCGCCGCCTTCGTCGTCAGCGTCCTTCTCTACATGCTCCTGGAAGGCCGCATGGTCGCCCATCTGTCGGCGGACGCGGAGGAGGTGGTGGACAGCCTGCGCATGCGGCTGCTCGACCAGATCCGCCGCGCCGACCTGTGGAAGCTGGAGCGCTTCGGCCAGACCCCGCTGTTCGAAAGCGTGACGCAGAGCAGCCAGCTCATCTCGCAGAATTCGCAGTTCCTGGCGCTGACGGTGCGCTCGGTCCTGTTGACCGGGACGATCCTGCTCTACATCGCCACCATCTCGCCGGTCGCCTTTCTCCTGATCGGCGGGCTGCTCGGCACCGGGACGTGGTTCTACATCCGGCTGGGCCGCGCGCTGGAGGAGCGGCAGCGCGCCATGATGGCCGAGGAGGCCACCCTGTTCGAAGGCGTGTCGGACCTGTTCGACGGCTTCAAGGAACAGCGGCTGAACAGCGCGCGCAGCCGCGACCTGAACGCCGCCTTCGCCACCGTGTCCGGCCGCACCACCACGGCCCGCGGCGCGGTGCATCTGCACACCTGGCAGCAGTTCGTGTTCGGCGAATGCGCCTTCAACCTGATGCTGGGCGTGGTCGTCTTCGTCGTGCCGTCCTACTCCAGCGCCATCTCGGCGGAGCTGGTGAAGATCACCGCCGCCATCTTCTTCATGTCCGCCCCGGTCTTCGGGCTGATGCAGTCGCTGGCGGTGATGAGCGCCGCGGAGGCCGCCGCCGGGCGCATGATGGCCCTGGAAGGCCAGCTCGCCGAACTGGCCGAGACCGGGAGCGACGGCCCCGCCCTGCCGGTGCCCGTCAACTTCGCCGAGGTGAGGATGGAGGCGGTGGCGTTCGCCTTCCCATCGCCGCCGGGCGAGCCGCCCTTCGCGGTCGGCCCCTTCGACCTGACCATCCGGCGCGGCGAGGTGATCTTCATCACCGGCGGCAACGGGTCCGGCAAATCGACCTTCATCAAGCTGCTGACCGGCCTCTACCACCCGCCGCAGGGACGGATCACGGTGGACGGGGTTCCGGTCGGGCCGCAGCGCATCGCCGCCTACCGCGAACTGATGGCCACCGTCTTCGCCGACTTCCACCTGTTCGCCCGGCTCTACGGCCAGGACGCCCTCAACCCTGTGGAGGCCGCCGAACTGATGCGCTGGATGGAGATGGAGCGGGTCACCGCGCTGGAAGGCGACCGCTTCGGGCGGCGCGACCTGTCCGCCGGGCAACGCAAGCGGCTGGGTCTCGTCGCGGCGATCCTGGAAAAGGCGCCGATCCTGATCCTCGACGAATGGGCCGCCGACCAGGACCCGCATTTCCGCTTCAAGTTCTACCGGGAGGTCGTGCCGGAGCTGAAGCGGCGCGGCCTGACCATCGTGGCGGTGACCCATGACGACCATTACTTCGACGTCGCCGACCGCCGCCTGCACATGGAGGAAGGCCGCCTGACCGAGCTGACCCTCGCGGCGGAGGGCGTGGCATGAGGCTGGCCGCCATCGTCCTGCGCGAGCTTCCGGACAACCTGCGCACGCTCGCCCTGATGAACGTCCTGTCGGCGATCGCGACCGCGGCGCTGCTGTGGCTGGTCGACGTCGCCGCCAAGGACGCCGCCAAAGGCATCATCAGCCCCAGGCTTCTGGTGATGTACGCGGTCACGGTGACGCTGTTCGGGGTGACCCACAATTACGCGCTGGTCACCGCGTCCCAGGATGCCGAGCGGCTGATCCACAAGATCCGCCTGCGCCTGTTCGATCTGGTGCGCCGCGCCGACCTCGTGACCGTGGACCGCATCGGACGGGCGTCGCTGCACGGCGTGCTGACCCAGGACACCCAGACGCTGGCCCAGACCCTGCCCCTTCTGGCGATCGGCGGGCAGCAGGCGGTGATGCTGGTCTTCCTGGCGGTCTATCTGGCTTGGCTGTCGCCGCTGGCCTGCGTGATGGCCTTCGCCTTCGCCGGGATCGCCGTGGCCGTGAAGGTGGCGCGGGTGCAGCGCCTGCGGCGCGGCATGGTGGAGGCGGCGGCGGCCGAGACCCGCGTCTTCGACGGGCTGACCGACCTGCTGCGCGGCTTCAAGGAGGTGCGG
Organism: Azospirillum brasilense; assembly: GCF_003349955.1. Lineage (GTDB taxonomy): Bacteria > Pseudomonadota > Alphaproteobacteria > Azospirillales > Azospirillaceae > Azospirillum > Azospirillum brasilense_B. The sequence continues at coordinate 2,738 of NZ_QLKQ01000019.1, read as the reverse complement.
ATGAACCGCCGCCGCGGCGACGGGCTGATCCGCGACCTCGCCGACGCCTCGTCCCGGGCGCGCGCGGTGAATGTGGACATGAAGGAGCGGTGGGGCCGCAACTTCGCGCTGGTCGAGGCGATGTTCTACACGCTGATCGGCATGATGGTCTTCGTCGTGCCTCTGTTCACCACCGGCTATCACACGGTGGTGGTGGCGGCGACCACGGCGGCGCTGTTCATCGTCGGGCCGGTCAGCACCGTCTCCTTCGTGACCCCGCTGGTCGCCCAAACCGAGATGGCCCTGTCCAACATCGAGACGATGGAGGAGCGGCTGCGCGCCGCCGCCGGAAGCGCCCCGGACGAGGGGGCGGAGCGGCTGCCCGGTCCGCCCGCCCGCATCGCGCTGACCGACGCCACCTTCGCCTATCACGATGACGCGGGCTCGCCCGTCTTTGCCGTGGGACCATTGTCGGCGGAGTTCCGGGCGGGCGAGATCACCTTCGTCACTGGCGGCAACGGCTCCGGCAAATCGACCATGCTGCGCCTGCTGACCGGGCTGATGCCGCTGGACGACGGCCGGCTGCTTGCCGACGGGGAGCCGGTGACGGCGGAGCGGATGCAGAGCTACCGCGACATGATCTCGGCCATCTTCTCCGACTATCACCTGTCGCGCCGGCTCTACGGCGTCGCCGACCCCGACCCGGCACGCGTCCACGCCCTGCTGGAGCGGCTGGAGATGCAGGACAAGGTGACGGTTGCGGACGGCGGTTTCAGCACGGTCGCCCTGTCCACCGGCCAGCGCAAGCGCCTCGCCCTCGTCGTCGCGCAGTTGGAGGACAAGCCGGTGATCGTGCTGGACGAGTGGGCCGCCGACCAGGACCCGCATTTCCGCCGCGTCTTCTACGAGGAACTGCTGCCGGAACTGAAAGCCATGGGCAAAATCGTCATCTGCGTGACCCACGACGAGCGCTGGTTCGGCCTCGCCGACCGCGTCTATCACATGAACGAGGGCCACATCGAGGAAGGCCACGCCCATCACCACCTGTTCGCACCGGAGCCGGCGTGATGGCCCCGCCCCGCTCCTCCTGGCTGCAACGCTTCCACCCGGTGGCGAACCCACGCCGAAGGCTGGTCTGCTTCCCTTACGCCGGCGCCGGCGCCGCCATCTTCCGGGACTGGGCGCCCGATGCCGGACCGGAGGCGGAGCTGATGGCCGTGCGCCTGCCGGGGCGGGAGAGCCGCATCGGCGAACCGCCGCTGAACCGGGTGCAGGACGCCGTGCCCGCCCTGCTGACCGCCTTGGAACCGCTGGAAGACCGCCCGCTGGTCCTGTTCGGCCACTCGCTGGGCGCGACGCTGGCCTACGCCACCGCCCGCGCGCTGGTGGCGCAAGGGCGCCCGCCCGCCCTGCTGGCCGTGTCGGGACGCCGGCCGCCGCACGCGCCATCGCGGCGGCCTTCCACCCGTGCCCTGGACGACGCGGCCTTCCGCGCCCGCCTCGCCGCGCTGGGCGGCACCCCGCCGGAGGTGCTGGCTTGCGACGACCTGATGGAGCTGATGCTGCCCACGCTGCGGGCCGACTTCGCCATGTCCGACGCCTTTCTCGAACCCGATCCGCCGCAGCTTCCGGTCCCGATCCTGGCTTTTGCCGGGACGGAGGACGCGGAGGCCACGGTGGCGGAGGTCGCCGGGTGGGAACGGTTGGCCGGGGCGGGTTTCAGCCTGCGCACGCTTCCCGGCGGCCATTTCTTCCTGCACGGGCAGCGCTCTTCGATTGTCAGAAACCTGATTGAGGAAAATCCAAAGGACACAAACTGAGTATCCATGTTCTTTATAGTGGCAAAACCTTTGACGAAAACAACTGAATTCGTTAGCCCATATGACGGTGCCGCCGGCCACCACCGGCGGCGTTTTCGGAGCGGGCCGTCCCTTCGGGGCCGACTGTAGCCGCGAACCATTCCGATGCGCGGCGTTCATTGCTGATTTTCTCTCGACAACGTCCCTTTTTGGAGCACCACAGCATGGTCAGTGAGAAGGAAACACCGGGCGGCAAGGCGAAGCCGGAAACGGCCGCCGTCCCGACCCCCACCCCGGCTCCGGAGGCCGCGACGGCCGCCCCGGAAACCGCCAGCACAACCGCCAGCACGTCCGCGGCCGCTCCGGAATCCCCCCCGGCCGTTCCGGTCTCCACCGAGGCGCAGGCGGCGGAGATCATCCGCAAGCATGTGCTGCTGTCCGCCGCGGCGGGCATCATCCCGCTGAACTTCGTGGACACCGCGGCGCTCGCCGTCGTCCAGCTCCGCCTGCTCAAGGAACTGTCGGAACTGCACGGCGTCGACTTCCGCGGCGACATCGGCCGGTCCGTGATCGGCACGCTGCTCGCAACGGTCGCCCCGACCGCGCTGGCCGGCGGCCTGCTCGGCTCCATGGCGTTCAACATGGCTCTGCGGTCGGTGCCGGTGATCGGCACGGTGACGCGGCTGGCCACCCAGCCGGCCTTCAACAGCGCCTTCACCTACGCGCTGGGCAAGGTCTTCCAGCAGCACTTCGCGTCGGGCGGCACCTTCCTGACCTTCCAGCCGGAAAAGGTGAAGGCCTATTTCCGCGAGAAGTTCGAGGAGGCCCGCCACCGCAAGGGCGCGACGCCGGAGGCGGCCGAAGCCGTCGCCTGACCGCGGCACCCTGACGCCGCCACGGACCGGGAGGACGGGCGGGGACGCCCCCGCGCTTCCCCGCCCCCTCCGTCCGCCATCACCC
>NZ_QLKQ01000181.1 GCF_003349955.1 Azospirillum brasilense | reverse complement strand
GGGGGTCGAGTAGCAACGGTACGGGAAACCTAGGTAAGGCCCCCTGACTGTCTCGGTAGGGTCTACACCTGTTCCACGAGGCGTCTCGAAACAGGAATTTCGACCCTATCGAGGCGCAGAAAGCGTCTCATCGCGTCGCCCTGCTGGGGTATACTCAATCGAGACAAAGCCGAAGATGCGGATTTACTGGGTTTTGTTCTTTACCTGGGGTCACCACACGAAGGTGCGCAGATTGTCCGGGATGTGAGAACCCGCATAAACGTACGCTTTGCTGCGCGTTACCGCCCCTTTTCACGATATCGTTTCATAGATCATCGCAGCGCCCCCGCTGGCCACAGCGTCAATCGCCACCACATATTTGGCATGAGAACTCTCCGGCATGATCAGAGAGAACGTTGTACTCACATGACCCAGTTTCGCCGCAGTAGCGGCACTTGTGTTTACCCCTCCGCCCCCGACCATCAAGCCAATAGCCGCGTGGCATCGGAAGCGAATACCAACTGTGGCCGTCAGTGCGGCAATCATGCTTCTTACCGCTGCCGGAATTAGCATGACCGTCAGCAGAATCCGATTTGCTTTTGATTATTTGAAATGCAATAGCGAATGATATTAAGAATATTATAGTTTGACCAAAAAACCCAAACGAACTACTTGTAAATAGTATTATTAGTGATGCTATAATAAGAGAGCCTATTATTTCCCCGATCATTGCCAATCCCTTTCACGCCTTCGCGGCAATACATTGTTGACGCTATGGGATTCGCGAAACGCCCGATAGAGGGTGCCCCGGTGGACACCCGCGCGTAACCGATCACGTGACGCGGGGCGTTTGTCTGTCGCGATTCCTCTTTTCCATTTCACGGCATCATAACACGACAGTTTTTGCAACACTCCTCCAACCCCGCCTGCCGCTGTCAGCCCGTTCATGCCGCGTTCTCAGATCCCGGACAATCTGCGCACCTTCGTGTAGTGCCCCTTACCTAGGAATCCTGTTCCGTTGCTACCCAGACCCCAA
>NZ_QLKQ01000180.1 GCF_003349955.1 Azospirillum brasilense | reverse complement strand
ACACGCCGAGCAGCCAGGGGGCGCCGGACGTGACGGTGCTGCCGAACGGCAACTACGTCGTGACGTGGCACTCGCTGAATCAGGATGGCTCCAGCTATGGCATATACGCGCAGCTCTACCGCGCCGATGGGACTCCGGTCGACGGCGAGGTTCGGGTGAACAGCTATACAGCCAATGCTCAACACGGGGAGCGGGTGACGGCGCTGCCTGACGGGGGCTACCTCATCGTCTGGCATTCCGAGGGCCAGGACGGTTCCGTCTGGGGCACCCATGGGCAACGCTTCGCCGCCGACGGCACACGGGTCGGTGGCGAGTTCCGCGTCAACGCCGGCACCCCCGACAACCAGTACCTGCCGAGCATGGCCGGCCTCGCTGATGGTGGCTTCGTGGTGACCTGGACGCACGGCCTGTACCTGCAGAGCACCTCGGACGTTTATCTGCGGCGCTTCGACGCGTTTGGCAACGCAGTGACCGGGGACGTGCTGGTCAACGGCACGACCGCCGGCAACCAGGACAACTCGGAAGTCATCGCGCTGGGCGACGGCGGGTTTCTGGTGCTGTGGCAGTCGCAGGGCCAGGACGGCAGCGGCTACGGTCTGTATGCCCGGCGCTACACGGCGGCCGGGGTGGCGCAGCCGGAATTCCGCATCAACACGACCACCGCGGGCGATCAGTCGCAGTTGACGGTCGCGGCGCTCGGCGACGGCGGGCTGGTGGTGGCGTGGCAGTCGGCGGGACAGGACGGCAGCGGCTCCGGCATCGTCCTGCAACGCTACGACGCGCTGGGGCAGGCGGTGGGCGGCGAGGTCGTGGTGAACACCACCACCGCCGGCGCCCAGACCGCGCCGGACGTCATCGCCCTGACCGACGGCGGCTATCTGGTGGGCTGGGTGTCGGCCAACCAGGACGGCAGCGGGCTGGGGATCTACGCCCAGCGCTTCGACGCGGTGGGCAACCGGGTGGGCGGCGAGATCGCCGTCACCCAGGCGACGCTGGGCGATCAGGCGGAGCCGGCCTTCGCCGCCACCGCCGACGGCGG
>NZ_QLKQ01000018.1 GCF_003349955.1 Azospirillum brasilense | reverse complement strand
TGTGGTGATCGCGCGGGAGCCGGTTGGGGTCACCGAACGGCGAATCGGCGGTCCCACCAGACCTCTCCGCCGGGGGTAAGGTCCAGCCGTTCGGTGACCCCAACCGGCTCCCGCGCGATCACCACATGCCCCTTCCGCGGCAGGACGCTGCAGCCGCCCAGCGTGCATCCGCGAAAGCCGCCGCCCGCGATCTCGGCGAACAGGCGCTCCGCCGCCTCGTCCTTCGGCGGGTAGGCGGCGCCCCCGGACGCGGCGATGCAGCGGACCAGCGCGCGCAGGCCAAGCTCCTCCGGTGCCGCCAGCAACGGCTTGGGGTCCAGCCGCAGCCAGCCCTCCGGATGGACCTCCACGGCCTCGGCCAGCAGGGCGGCGGTTCCCGTCTCCAGCGCGTTGCGGGCACGGGCGGCCCGGCGGGCGAGGTCGGCCAGACGCGGCGCGTCCAACCCCTCGGCGGCCAGCGCCTCCCTTGCCGCGCGCAGGCGGGCGCGGGCGAAGCGCGGGTTGCGGTTGGACGGGTCCTCGATCCACTCCTGGCCGAAAGCGCGGCAGGTCGCCACCAGCCGGTCATGGGGCAGGTCCAGCAGCGGCCGGATCACCCGCACCGCCCCCGCCGCGCGCACCGGCGCCATGCCGGCCAGCCCGTCGATTCCGGAGCCGCGGGCGAAGCGCAGCAGCACCGTCTCGGCTTGGTCGTCGCGGTGATGGGCGAGCGCCAAGTGAAGGACGCCCTCCTCCCGGCAGTGTTCGGCCAGAAGGCGGTGGCGCGCGGCGCGGGCCGCTTCCTGGATGCCAGTCGCCGGCTTCTCGCCGTCCCAGCGCAGAATGGCGTGGGCGACGCCTTGGGCTTCGAGCCAGCCGCCCACCCGGGAGGCCTCCGCCGCGGACTCGGCGCGCAGGCCGTGATCGACGATCAGCGCAAGGACATCCCCGCCCCGCTCCGCCACCCATCGTTGGGCGAGCAGAGCCAGCCCGAGGCTGTCCGCCCCACCGGACACGCCCACGGCCACGCGCGGCCGCGTCTCGAAGCCGCCCAACCGGTCCATGCGGGCGGCGAACTCACTCGCGGAGATCGGCCCCGCCGGGTCGGAGGCGTTCACCGCGCCCGTCAGGCGCAGTTCAGGCGGCGGCGCTCGGTGTCGGCGCGGCGCTTCACGCTGGCCGAGGCTTCGGGGAATTTGGTGATCAGCTGATTGAAGGCCGTGCAGGCGTCCTTCTTCTGGTTCAGCTGCTGCAGCGACATGCCGAGCTTCAGCAGGTTGTCGGCCGCCTTGTTGTTCTTCGGATACTTCTGCACGCCCTCGGCGAAGGCCACGGCGGCGTCCTGGAACTTGTTGCGGACGTAATAGGTCTCACCCAGCCAGTACTGGGCGTTGCCGGCGAGCTGGTGGGTCTTGTTCTTCGCCAGGAAGTCGCTGAAGGCCTTCTCCGCCTTGTCGTAGTCGGACTGGCGCAGCAGCTCGAAGGCGTGCTCGTACTGCTTTTCCGGGGTCGAGTTGGCGGGCAGCGGCGCCACGGCAGCGGTCTGCGCCGGCTTGTCGGCCGCCTTCTCGGGCGCCTTGGCGGCGCTGGGCGCCGCGGCCGGAGCCGCCGCGCTGGGCTTGGCCGGGGCGCCGAACGGGTCGCTGGCCGCCCCGCCGCCCTTGCTCTCCAGCTCCTTCAGGCGGAAGTCGATGTCGCTGTTGACGCGCTCCAGCCGGTCCTTCATCTGCGAGATCTGATAGGTCGCCTCTTCGTAGCGCCCGGTCAGTTCCGACAGCGCACGCTCCAGCTTCTGCAGGCGCACCTCGAAATCCGCGGCCAGGGACGGCTGGATCTCGGCGGTCTGCCCCCGCGTGTAGGAAGACCCCGGATAGGCCTGCGCCACCTCGACGCGCCCGCCCAGCGCCTCCACCCCCGACTCCAGACGGTCCAGACGGTCCTGCAGCGAAACCGTCTGCGCGAGGACGGAACCGCTGCACAGCAGGCCGCCAAGCAGCAGGGCGGCGAAAGAAGTGGTCTTGGTCATACGTCGAGGGTCCTGTCCGGGCGGGGAATGCCGTCGTGGGAGGGTGGCGGCCCAAGCGGGCGAAACTATGGCGGCTGTTTACCAGAAGCGCGGACGCCTTGCACGGTGGTGATTTGGAAATCTCCCGCGCGACGGGCGCACCCCCGAAAGAGACCACAGAAAAAAGCCCCTTCCCGGTGTCCCGGAAAGGGGCTTTGCCCTCAGAAGGTCCTTAAGAGCGTCTTACGCTTTGAGGATGCCGCGGCCGGCGTAGCGGGAGGCGGTGCCGAGCATCTCCTCGATGCGGATGAGCTGGTTGTACTTGGCCAGCCGGTCGGAGCGCGACAGCGAGCCGGTCTTGATCTGGCCGCAGTTGGTGGCGACCGCCAGATCGGCGATGGTGCTGTCCTCGGTCTCGCCCGAGCGGTGCGACAGCACCGCCGTGTAGCCGGCCTTGTGCGCCATGTCGACGGCTTCCAGCGTCTCCGACAGCGTGCCGATCTGGTTGACCTTGACCAGGATCGAGTTGCCCACGCCCTTCTTGATGCCGTCGGCCAGACGCGCCGGGTTGGTCACGAACAGGTCGTCGCCGACCAACTGCACCTTGTTGCCGATGGCGTCGGTCAGCGCCTTCCAGCCCTCCCAGTCGTCCTCGGCCATGCCGTCCTCGATCGAGATGATCGGGTAGCGGCCGACCAGATCGGCCCAGTAGGAGACCATCTGCTCGGGCGCCAGCGACTTGCCCTCGCCGGCCAGCTCGTACTTGCCGTTCTTGAAGAACTCGGTCGAGGCGGCGTCGATGGCGAGCATGACGTCGTCGCCCGGCTTGTAGCCGGCGGACTCGATGGCCTTCATGATGAAGCCCAGAGCATCCTCGGTCGAGGCGAGGTCCGGGGCGAAGCCGCCCTCGTCGCCGACGTTGGTGTTGTGGCCGGCGTCCTTGAGCTTCTTCTTGAGCGCCTGGAAGATCTCCGAGCCCATGCGGATGGCCTCGGCGCCGTTCTCGGCGCCGACCGGCATAACCATGAACTCCTGGATGTCGATCGGGTTGTCGGCGTGGGCGCCGCCGTTGATGATGTTCATCATCGGCACCGGCAGCAGGTTGGCGAAGGCGCCGCCGACGTAGCGGAACAGCGGCAGCGCGGCCTCTTCCGCCGAGGCCTTGGCGACGGCGAGCGAGACGCCGAGGATGGCGTTGGCGCCCAGCCGGCTCTTGTTCGGGGTGCCGTCCAGCTCGATCATGGCGAGGTCGAGGGCGCGCTGGTTGGAGCCGTCGAGGCCGGCGATGGCGTCGAAGATCTCGCCGTTGACCGACTCCACGGCCTTCAGCACGCCCTTGCCGCCGTAACGGCCCTTGTCGCCGTCGCGCAGCTCCACCGCCTCGTGCGCGCCGGTCGAGGCGCCCGACGGGACGGCGGCGCGGCCGAAGGCGCCGGATTCGAGCAGGACGTCCACCTCGACGGTCGGGTTCCCACGGCTGTCGAGGATCTCGCGGGCGTGGATTTCGGTAATGGCGCTCATGTTTGTCCTTCCTCCGCGTTGCGCGCGTCCGCCGGATGATCGTTCCAGGCGGATGATCTTTCCAGGCGAAAAAGAAGCGCGCGGGCTTGATAGCCTTGCGTGCCGGGGGATGCAAGGCCGCTGGGGCGCAACAACGCGCGGAAGGACGCCCGGACGGTGGAGCACCCCTATCCGGTTGTGCAGCGCACCTGCTTCCAAAGTCGCATAGACCGCCCTTGCCTCGTACCCGTAGCGTTCTAACGTTCGCTAGCGGGGCCCGCCCGCGGCGGGCGGCAAGACCCCCTCGGGAATCATCCCAAGACCAATCCAAGCGCGGAGGACCCAACCATGAAGACCTGGCGCAAGCCCCAGATCGTCGAGATCGCCGTCGGCACCGAAATCAACGCCTACGCCTGCGCCCGTCTCTGAGCGCCGGCCCGCTTCCATGCGTGACGACCGCCGCCTGATTCGGACCGCCTGATTCGGAAAGGCATCCCATGCTGACGATCCTCGTCCTTGGCTCCGCCGCGGGCGGCGGTTTTCCCCAGTGGAACTGCAACTGCGCGGGCTGCCGCCGCGCCCGCTCCGGCGACCCGGCGGCCCGCCCGCGCACCCAGTCGTCGCTCGCCGTCAGCGGTGGCGACGGGCGCTGGCTTCTGCTGAACGCCTCGCCGGACATCGGTCAGCAGATTCTCGCCAACCCAGCGCTGCACCCGCAGACCGCCGTGCGCCACAGCCCCATCGCCGCGGCGGTGCTGACCAACGCCGACATCGACCATGTGGCCGGCCTGCTGACCCTGCGCGAATCCCAGCCGCTGGCCGTCTACGCCACCGACCGGGTGCACCGCGTGCTGGAGGCGAACGCCGTTTTCCGCGTGGTCAACCCGGAATTGGCACCGCGCCGCGCCATGGCGCTGGACCGGCCCTGGGTTCCCGCCGACGCCGCTGGAACCCCCTTCCCTTTCGAGATCGAAGCCTTCGCCGTGCCCGGCAAGGTCGCGCTCTATCTCGAGGACCCGACCGCCGCCGGCTTCGGCTCGGTGGCGGAGGACACGGTGGCCCTGCGCATCCGCGACCGCAACGGCGATGGTGAGTTCTTCTACATTCCTGGCTGCTCGGCCATGCCGGACTGGCTGGCCGACCGGCTGCGCGGGGCGCCGCTGGTGCTGTTCGACGGCACCACCTGGACCGACGACGAGATGATCCGCGCCGGCACCGGCAGCAAGACCGGCCAGCGCATGGGCCACATGGCGATGTCCGGCCCGGACGGCTCCATCGCCGCCTTCGCGGACCTGGGCGTGCGGCGCAAGGTCTTCGTCCACATCAACAACACCAACCCGGCTTTGCTGGACGACTCGCCCGAACGGGCCACCGCCACCGCCGAAGGTTGGGACATCGCCCACGACGGGATGGAGTTCACGTTATGACGTCACTGTTGTCGCGCGAAAGTCTGGAACGCGAGCTGCGCGCCATCGGCGAGCGCCAGTACCACGACCTCCACCCCTTCCACAAACTGCTGCACGGCGGCAAGCTGAAGCGTGGGCAGGTCCAGGCCTGGGCGCTGAACCGCTTCTATTATCAGGTCTGCATCCCCAGGAAGGATCTGGCCCTGATGGCGCGGATGGACGATCCGGCGCTGCGCCGCATCTGGATCCAGCGCGTGCTCGACCATGACGGCTTCGGCGAGGGCCGGGAGCGCGAGGAGGGCAAGGTCGGCGGGATCGAGCGCTGGCTGCGCCTGACCGACGGGCTGGGGCTGGACCGCGACTATGTCACCTCGCTGAGGGGCATCTTGCCGGCGACCCGCTACGCCGTCGATTCCTACGTCAACTTCGTGTCGGGCAAATCGACGCTGGAGGCCGTCGCCTCGTCCCTGACCGAGCTGTTCGCCCCGGCCATCCACCGCGAGCGCATCGCCGGCTTCGAGGCCTATTACGCCTTCGCCAACGACGCCACCTTGTCCTACTTCCGCAAACGGCTGGACGAGGCGCCGCGCGACGTCGAGTTCGGGCTCGACTACGTGCTCGACAACGCCCGGACACCGGAGCAGCAGCAGCAGGTGATCGCCGCGCTGCGCCACAAGGCGGAGCTGCTGTGGGCGCAGCTGGACGCGCTGCACCACGCCTATGTGTCGCCCGGCCTGATCCCGCCCGGCGCCTTCGTTCCGGACGACATGGAACCGACGGTCTACCGGCGATGACGGACGGCGTGACCGAGGAGGACCGGGTCCGGCTAGCCCCCGGCGTCATGCTCCGCCAGGACCGGGTGCGCGGCCACTGGCAGCTTCTGGGGCCGGAGCGCGTGCTGATCCTGGACGAGGTGGCGCTGGAGGTGGTGCGCGCCGTCACTGCGCCGTCTCAGACGGGCCAGCCTCCGGTGACGGTGGGCACGGCCATCGCCGCGCTGGCCGCGCAATTCGACGCGCCGCGGGAGGAGATCGCCGCGGATGTGTTGGAAGTGTTGGGCGACATGATCACGAAGGGGTTCCTGACCCGATGACCATCTGTGGCGCCACGACCGGACTCGAACCGCCGCTGGCCCTGCTGGCGGAACTGACGCACCGCTGCCCGCTGCGCTGCGCCTACTGCTCCAACCCGCTGGCGCTCGACCCGGCCAGCCGCGAGTTGGACACCGCCGCGTGGTGCCACGTGCTCGACGAGGCGGCCGACCTTGGCATCATCCAGGTGCATTTCTCCGGCGGCGAGCCGACGGCGCGCAAGGACCTGGAGGCGCTGATCGCCCACGCCACCGCGGCTGGGCTGTACGCCAACCTCATCACCTCGGCGGTCCTGCTCGACCGGGCGCGGCTGGAGCGGCTGCGCGACGCCGGGCTCCAGCATGTGCAGATCGGCTTCCAGGACACGGTGCCGGCCAAGGCCGAACTGATCAGCGGCTTTCCCGGCGGCCAGCCGAAGAAGCTGGAGGTGGCGCGCGCGGTCACCGACGCCGGCATGGCGCTGACCGTCAACGCCATCGTGCAGCGCCACAACATCGACCGGGTGGACGATTTCATCGACATGGCGCTGGAGCTGAAGGCCGGCCGGATCGAGATCGCCAACGTCCAGTATTACGGCTGGGCGCTGAAGAACCGCGCCGCCCTGATGCCGACCCGCGAGCAGCTGGTCCGCATGGACGAGCGGGTGCGCGTCCGCCTGCCGGAGCTGAAGGGCCGGCTGGTCGTCGATTACGTGGTGCCCGACTATTACGCCAAGCGCCCCAAAGCCTGCATGGGCGGTTGGGGCCGCAAGTTCCTGAACGTGACGCCCAGCGGCTCGGTTCTGCCCTGCCACGCCGCCGAGACGATTCCCGGCATGGCGTTCGACCGGGTGACGGAGCGCCCGCTGGCCGACATCTGGGCCAACTCCGCCGCCTTCCAACGCTACCGCGGCACCGACTGGATGCCCCAGCCCTGCCGGAGCTGCGACCAGAAGGAGATCGACTGGGGCGGCTGCCGCTGTCAGGCGCTGGCGCTGACCGGAAGCGCCGACAACACCGACCCGGTGTGCGACCTGTCGGAGCATCACGGCCGGCTGGGCGACATCGCCGCGACGGACGGCGGCACGGCCGAGGCGCCGATCACCTACCGGAGCTTCAGCCTGTAGAGGCCGATTCCCAAGGGTCTGTAGCCCTCTCCCCTCCGGGGAGAGGGTGGCCTGCAGGGCCGGTGAGGGGGATGCGCTTGTGCCGAACGTAACGACACGCGCCAACCCCCTCACCCTAACCCTCTCCCCGGAGGGGAGAGGGAAGTGGCTCACTTCTTTGGGGTGGTTGCCGCCGATGCGCTGGTTTTCGAACCGCCGACCGCGGCGATGCGGCCCTTGATGTCGTCGTAGACGTTCTGCGGCACGATCTTCTTGCTGACCAGCTCGTCCTTGGACCGGTAGGGGCGGTTCTTCACGATGGCCTCGGACCGCGCCTCGCCGATTCCCGGCAGGGTCTGAAGCTCGTCCTTGCCGGCGGTGTTGAGGTCGATGACCTTGGCTTTCGCCGCAGACGATGACGACCCGCTGCCCATCGGCGGTACGGTGGTGGTGCCGCTGTGGCCCGGCGGCATGGCCGGCTTGGCCTGCGGCATCGGCGTGGTGGACGGCATTGCGGACGGCGCGGTCGACTGCGCGACGGCGGGAACGGCGATCATCGCACCAAGGCTGGCGACGGCGGCGATGGCGAACAGGCGGATCGGCTTCATGGCGTTGCTCCATGGCTCAACCCGCGGGCGCTCCAGCGGAAGCGCGGCGCCCGCGGTGTCTGGGCAACGCCGGGAACGGCACGCCGTTCCGAAACCTGTCCTTTCGTCAGGCCCCCCCGTCAGGCCTTCGCCAGACGGTCGAAGGCCTGGAGCCGCGCCAGCAGGGCCGGCATCTCCTTCAGCGGGACCATGTTCGGGCCGTCGCTGGGCGCGCAGTCCGGATTCTCATGGGTTTCCATAAAGACCGCGGCGACGCCCACGGCGATGGCGGCGCGGGCCAGCACCGGAACGAACTCGCGCTGCCCCCCCGAGGTGGTGCCCTGCCCGCCCGGCTGCTGCACGGAATGGGTGGCGTCGAAGACCACCGGGAAGCCGGTCTCCGCCATGATCGGCAGCGACCGCATGTCCGACACCAGCGTGTTGTAGCCGAAGCTGGCGCCGCGCTCGCACAGCAGCACCTTGTCGTTGCCCGACGCCACCAGCTTCGCCGCGACGTTCTTCATGTCCCAGGGGGCGAGGAACTGGCCCTTTTTGACGTTGACCGCCCGGCCCGTCCTGGCGGCGGCGATCAGCAGGTCGGTCTGGCGGCACAGGAAGGCGGGGATCTGGAGGACGTCCATCACCTCGGCCACGGCGGCGCACTGGTCGGCCTCGTGCACGTCGGTGATCACCGGGCAGCCGAACCGCTCCTTGATCTCCGCGAAGATCGGCAGCGCCTTGTCCATGCCGAGGCCGCGCGCCGTGCTGATGGAGGTGCGGTTGGCCTTGTCGAAGGACGACTTGTAGATCAGCCCGATGCCCAGCGCGCCGGTCATCTCCACCAGCGCCGCCGCCGTCTCCAGCGCGTGGTCGCGGCTCTCCATCTGGCACGGTCCGGCGATCAGGGTGAAGGGCCGATCGTTGGCGATGGTCAGGGTGCCGATCTGGACGGTCTTGGCGGTGGTCATCCCGTGCTCTCCAAAAAGCAATGCGAGGGGACGCATGCCGAAGCCCCCCTCGCGCTGCCCTTTCCTTCCCAGATATCGGCGATCCCGGTCAACCGGAATGGCGTCAACCCAGATGCTGCTTGAAGAAGGCTGCCGTGCGTCCGTTGGCCAGCTCCGCCGCCTCGGCGTCGAAATGGGCGCCGCCGGCGCGGGCGAATGCGTGGTCCACGCCCGGATAGACGTGGGCGGTAACGTTCGGGTTGCCCTTCACCGCGGCCAGGATGGTCTCCCGCGCCTCCGCCGGCACGAACTGGTCCTTCTCGGCGATGTGCATCAGAAGCGGCTTGGTGATGCTCACCGCCTCGCCGGCCAGACCGTCCAGCCCGACGCCGTAATAGCTGACGTTGGCGTCGGAATCGGAGCGCGCCGCCATCATGAAGGCCAGCCGGCCGCCCAGGCAGTAGCCGACCGACCCGGCCTTGCCGGTGCAATCCGGATTCTGGCGCAGCCACGCCAGGGTGGCCTTGAGGTCGTCCACCGCCTTGTCCTGGTCCATGCCGTTCATCAGAGCGAAGGCGCGGTTCCACTCCTCCTGGGTCTTGTCGGTGATCTGGACACCCGGTTCCTGCCGCCAGAACAGGTCCGGGCAGACGGCCAGCCAGCCCTGGGCGGCGAAGCCGTCGCACAGGTCGCGCATGACCTGATTGACCCCGAAGATTTCCTGGATGACGACAAGTCCCGGCGCCGGTCCGCCGCCCGCCGGCTTGGCCACATAGGCGGAAAAGCTGCCGCCGTCGCCGGCGGGGATGCTGATGTCGGTCATGGTTGTGTCCCTTCCCTTGGTTTTTTCCTGGCCCGTAACGCAAAAGCGGCGGCCGTTGGCTCGGCCGCCGCTGTCACTATACCCACGGAAAACCCGGAACCGGAACACGCGGGGGAGGAATGCCCTCCCCCGTATGGTCACATCACACCAGCCGGCTCTGCTCGATCGCCGCCTTGATGAAGGAGGTGAAGAGCGGGTGCGGGTCGAAGGGCTTGGACTTCAGCTCCGGGTGGAACTGCACGCCGATGAACCAGGGATGGTCCGGGATCTCGACGATCTCGGGCAGTTCGCCGTCCGGCGACAGGCCGGAGAACAGCAGGCCGACCTTCTCCAGGCGGTCCTTGTAATAGACGTTCACCTCGTAGCGGTGGCGGTGCCGCTCGGTAATGTCGGTGGTGCCGTAGATCTCCGCGACCTTGCTGCCGGGGACCAGCTTCGCCGGGTAGGTGCCGAGCCGCATGGTGCCGCCGAGATCGGTGCCTTCCGTGCGCTTCTCCAGGCTGTTGCCGCGCATCCACTCGGTCATCAGGCCGACCACCGGGTTGCCGGGCTTGCCCAGCTCGGTCGAGCCGGCGTCGACGATGCCGGCCATGTTGCGGGCCGACTCGATCACCGCCATCTGCATGCCGAAGCAGATGCCGAAATACGGCACCTTGCGCTCGCGGGCGAACTGGGCGGCGCGGATCTTGCCCTCCGTGCCGCGCGATCCGAAGCCGCCCGGCACCAGGATGCCGTGGACGTTCTCCAGCCGCTGGACGGCGGTGTCGTCCTCGAAGATCTCCGAGTCGATCCAGTCGAGCTTGACCTTCACGTTGTTGGCGATGCCGCCGTGGGTCAGCGCTTCGGCCAGCGACTTGTAGCTGTCGAGCAGGCTGGTGTACTTGCCGACGACGGCGATGGTCACCTCGCCCTGCGGCTTGCGCACGCGCTCCATGATGCTGGTCCAGCGCGACAGGTCCGGCTTGCCCTCGGTCGGCAGGCCGAAATAGGCCAGAACCTGGGTGTCGAAGCCTTCCTCGTGATAGCTGACCGGCACCTGATAGATCGAATCGACGTCCAGGGCGGCGATGACGCGCTCCGGACGGATGTTGCAGAACAGCGCGATCTTCTTGCGCTCGTTCTCCGGGATCGGGCGGTCGGCGCGGCAGAGCAGGATGTTGGCCTGGATGCCCATGCCCAGCAGCTCCTTCACGGAATGCTGGGTCGGCTTGGTCTTCAGCTCGCCCGCCGTCGGGATGTAGGGCAGCAGGGTCAGGTGGATGAACAGAGCGTTCTCCGGACCGACCTCGTTGCCGAACTGGCGGATGGCCTCCAGGAAGGGGGTCGACTCGATGTCACCCACCGTGCCGCCGATTTCGCAGAGGATGAAGTCCTCGTCGGTCGTCTCGGCGCCGATGAAGTCCTTGATCTGGTCGGTGACGTGCGGAATCACCTGCACGGTGGCGCCCAGATAGTCGCCGCGGCGCTCCTTGGCGATCACGTTCGAATAGATGCGGCCCGTGGTGATGTTGTCGCCACGGCGCGCGGCCACGCCGGTGAAGCGCTCGTAATGGCCGAGGTCGAGGTCGGTCTCAGCGCCGTCGTCGGTCACATAGACCTCGCCGTGCTGGTACGGGCTCATCGTGCCGGGGTCCACGTTCAGGTACGGGTCCAGCTTGCGAAGCCGCACCTTGTAGCCGCGCGCCTGGAGAAGCGCCCCAAGCGCCGCCGACGCCAGACCTTTGCCCAGCGAGGAAACGACGCCACCGGTGATGAAGATGTAGCGAGTCATGTCCGTCCGAAGACCTTCAGAGCCTGATCCGTTCCCCGAATTCGGACCGTCCCCCGGGCGCTGCCCAGATCGACGATCCTCAAAAGAAAGAGGCGGCTTCGGGGGAGGCCGCCTCACGTCAGACCCGGCCGGAGCCGCGTCGCGTTTTGCCGGGCCGCTGTTACTGGGCGACCGGCGGGGCGGGCTGCGCCGGCGCGGCCGGCTGGGCGGGTGCCGCCGGGGCCACGGGCTGGGCCGGCATCGTGTCGATGATCGAGGTCGGCGCCCTGTGCGCGCCCGCCAGGACCGCCAGGACCAGGCTGGTCGCCATGAAGCAGCCCGCCAGGATTCCGGTGGTCCGCGTCAGCAGATTGGCGGTGCCGCGGGTGGACATCATGCCCCCCATGTTGCCGCCGCCAATGCCGAGACCGCCGCCTTCCGACCGCTGGATCAGGATGACCCCGACCAGCGCCAGGGCGATCAGCAGGTGAATGACCAGAAGCACCGATTCCATGCAGCCCGTTCCCTTGATCCCTTCCCGGAGCGATCCGCAGGGACCGCCCAAACCAACAGCGCGCCACGGACCTTGGCAAGGGCCCGTGGCGCGCGCCCACTGTTTTTAACGCGGTCCTGCGCGATATGCTAGCGGCAACTGGTGGCGATCGCCCAGAAATCGTCCGCCTTCAGCGCGGCCCCGCCGACCAGCGCGCCGTCCACATTCTCCACCGCCATCAGTTCCGCCGCGTTGCCCGGCTTCACCGAGCCGCCGTAGAGGACGCGCACGGCGTCGGGATCGGCGGTCTTGCCGGCCAGCTCCGCCCGGATGTGGGCGTGCATCGCCTTGACGTCGTCCGGCGTGGCGGTCTTGCCGGTGCCGATGGCCCAGACCGGCTCGTAGGCGATGACGGTGTTCGCCGCGGTGGCGCCCTCCGGGATCGAGCCCTTGAGCTGGCTGGCGACGACGCTGTTGGCCTGCCCGGCGTCGCGCTGCGCCTCCGTCTCGCCGACGCAGATGATGGCGATCAGGCCGGCCTTGTGGGCGGCGGCGGCCTTGGCGGCGACCTGCGCGTCGGATTCAGCGTGGTCGGCGCGGCGCTCCGAATGGCCGAGGATGACGTAGCGGCAGCCGGCGTCGGTCAGCATGGCCGGGCTGACGTCGCCGGTGTGTGCGCCGGAGGTCTTGGCGTGGCAGTCCTGCGCGCCCAGCGCCAGCGGGCTGCCGGAGATGGCGTCGCCCACCGGGAACAGCAGCGGGAAGGGCGGGCACACCAGCATGTCGAAGGCGACCGTCCCGGCCCCCGTCAGGCGCCCGGCGAGGTCCGAGGCCAGATCCAGCCCGTCGGCCTTCAGCCCGTTCATCTTCCAGTTCCCGGCAATCAGTTTGCGGCGTGCGGCCATGGCGTTTTCGTCCTCCGGCTCTCGTTTGTTGGGTGCGGGTGTTCGTTTTCAAAGTGCGCCCCCTGTCTAGCAAGGAGTGCCGGGCATTTCCACCCGTCCAACGGGTTCTTTCCGATGGGGAATCGCGGGGGAAATGGGGTGTTGCCGGGCTTTCGCGGGGTGCCTATGATGCCGCCCCGGCCGCAGGGCCGCCCTCAGCGCACTCACTTCGGGTCCCATGCTTCAGTTCATCCGCACTTACGCCGGTTCGTGGGTCGTCAAGATCCTGTTCGTGCTCCTCATCGTCAGCTTCGCGGCCTGGGGCATCGGCGACATGATCCGCACAGGCGGGATTTCCAGCACCGTCGCCTCCGTCGGCAAGGTGGAGATCGACCGGGCGGAACTGGACCAGGAGTTCCGCCGTCAGATGGAGCGGCTGCGCCCGATGGTGGGCGGCAATCTGACGACGGAGCAGGCGCGCCAGTTCGGCCTGCTCGACCAGTCGCTGTCGGCGCTGGTGCAGCGCGCGCTCTACGATCAGGCGGCGCGCGACGCCGGGATCTCGGTCGGCCCGGACGTGGTGCGCCAGCGCATCGCCGAGGAGCCGGCCTTCCGCAACGCGCAGAACCAGTTCGACGCGGCCCAGTTCCGCAGCGTGCTGCGCAACAACCAGCTGACCGAGGACGGCTACGTCGCCTTGCTGCGCCGCGAGACCGCGCGCGAGCTGGTGGCCGGCGCGGTCGGCGCCGGGGTGACCCCGCCGAAGCCGCTGGTCCAGGACCTCTACCGCTTCCGCGGGGAGCGCCGCGTGGCCGAGGTGGTCACCCTGCCCAACGCCGCCATCGGCGACGTCGGCGTGCCCGACGAGGCGGAGCTGACCCGCTATTACGAGGACCATCAGGTCCGCTTCACCGCGCCGGAATACCGCTCGCTGAGCATCGCCCAGCTCTCCGCCGACGAGATCGCCAAGGACATCCAGATCCCCGACAACGAACTCCGCGCCGCCTACGACGAGCGCGCCGACGAACTCGGCACGCCGGAGCGCCGCACGGTGGAGATGGTTCTGGCCGACGACGAGGCGAAGGCCAAGCAGATCGCCGAGGCCGCCAAGACCAAGGGCCTGACCGCCGCCGCCAAGGACGCCGGGACCGACGTCATCACGCTCGACACCGTCACCCGCAACGAGTTGCCGGAGATCGGCGACGCCGCCTTCGCCCTGGCCCAGGGTGCCGTCAGCGACGCCGTGCGCAGCGGGCTGGGCTGGCACGTCCTGACGGTCACCGCCATCCAGCCGGGCGCCACCAAGACCTTCGAGGAGGCCCGCGACCAGCTCCTCGCCGAGCTGCGCAAGGAGAAGGCGATGGATTCGCTCTACTCCATCGCCAACCGGGTCGAGGACCAGCTCGCCAGCGGCGCGCCGCTGGAGGAGGTCGCCCAGGCCCAGTCGCTGCCCATCGCCAAGATCGCCGCGGTCGACAGCAGCGGCAAGGCGCCGGACGGCAAGGACGCCGCCCCCGGCCGCCCGAACTTCGCCGCCATGGTGCAGACCGCTTTCCAGCTCGCCTCCGGCGCCACCTCGAACCTGACCGAGGCCCCCAACAACGTCTTCTACGCCGTGCGCGTCGACGGCGTGACGCCGGCCGCCCCCAAGCCGCTGGCCGAGGTGCGCGATCAGGCCGTCGCCGGCTGGCAGGACGACAAGCGCGCCAAGTTGGCCGCCGAGAAGGCCCAGGACATCGCCGCCAAGCTGAAGCAGGGCTCGGAGGCCGCGGCGCAGGACGTCGCCAGCCAGTCCGGCGCCAGCTTCGCCATGACCACGCCCTTCACCCGCGACGCCCGTTCGGTCGAGGGGCTGCCGGGCGAGCTGGTGCGCAAGCTGTTCGAGGTGAAGCCCGGCGAGACGGTGACCGGCGCCACCGCCGACAGCCAGGTCGTCGCCCGCCTGAAGGAGATCATCCCGGCGGACCCGGCGGCCAGCGACGCCACGCTGGCGACCGTGGAGAGCACCGTCGCCCAGGGGCTGGAAAGCGACATCATGGCCCAGTTCGGCAACGCGCTGCGCAACAGCTACCCGGTCGAGGTTCACCGCAACCGCATCGACCAGTTCTTCGCCAGCGGCAACTAACCACTCTCAATCGCCCCACTCAGCCGAGGCCCGTCCCGTGAAGGTTCAGCCGGAATCCGCCGCCTTCCACACCGCTTATGAGGCCGGCAAGCCGCAAGTGGTGTGGACCACGCTGGTCAGCGATCTGGAGACCCCCGTCTCCGCCTACATGAAGCTGGCCGACGGGCGGCCCTTCGGCTTCCTCTTCGAGTCGGCGGAGCGCGGGGCGGGGTCGCGGCGCGACCGCTACTCGGTGATCGGCTTCAAGCCCGATCTGGTCTGGCGCTGCCGCCGCGACCGGGCGGAGGTGAACCGCAACGCCCTGCACGACCGCGACGCCTACCAACCCATCGACGCCGCCCCGCTGGAGTCGCTGCGCACCCTCATCAACGAGAGCCGCATCGACCTGCCGGACGCCCTGCCGCCGATGGCCGCCGGCCTGTTCGGCTACCTGACCTACGACATGGTCCGGCTGATGGAACGGCTGCCGGACGACAACCCGGATGAGCTGGGAATCCCCGACGCCATCCTGTCGCGGCCGAGCATCGTCGCCATCTTCGACAGCCACACCGATTCGGTGACTCTGGTCACCCCCGTCTGGCCGAAGCCGGGAGTCGACGGCGCCGCCGCCTATGGCGACGCCCGCGAGCGGCTGATGGACGCGGTGGCCGATCTGGAACGCCCCCTGCCCTACCGGCGGGAGCCGCGGACCAAGGACGGATTGCCGCTCGCCTGGACCTCCAACACGACGCGCGAGGAGTATCACGCGATCGTCGAGCGGGCGAAGGAGTACATCCGGGCCGGCGACATCTTCCAGGTCGTGCCGTCCCAGCGCATCCGCTTCCCCTTCAAACCGTCGCCGCTGGCGCTGTACCGCACGCTGCGCCGCCTGAACCCGTCGCCCTTCCTGTTCCACTGCGACTTCGGCGAGCTGTCGGTCGTCGGCTCCAGCCCGGAGATCCTGGTGCGCGTGCGCGACGGCAAGGTGACCGTCCGCCCCATCGCCGGCACCCGCAAGCGCGGCGCCACGGCGGCGGAGGACCAGGCGCTGGCCGAGGACCTGCTGAGCGATCCCAAGGAGCTGGCCGAGCATCTGATGCTGCTCGACCTCGGCCGCAACGACGTGGGCCGCGTGGCGCGCACCGGCACCGTCAAGGTGACGCAGAAGATGCTTGTGGAGCTGTACAGCCACGTCATGCACATCGTCTCCAACGTCGAGGGCGAGCTCGACCCGAAGCACGACGCGCTGGACGCGCTGGTCGCCGGCTTCCCCGCCGGCACCGTCTCGGGGGCGCCGAAGGTCCGCGCCATGCAGATCATCGACGAGTTGGAGAAGGCCCGCCGCGGCGTCTACGCCGGCTGCGTCGGCTATTTCGGCGCGTCGGGCGCCATGGACACCTGCATCGCGCTGCGCACCGCCGTGCTGAAGGACGGCATGATGTATGTGCAGGCCGGTGGCGGCGTGGTCGCCGACAGCGATCCGGAGGCCGAGTACCAGGAGACCGTCAACAAGTCGATGGCCCTGATCCGCGCCGCGGAGGAAACCGTCCGCGAGACCTCCGCCCGGTAAGGACCGCATGCCCCTCGATGCGCTGCTGCTGCCGCTGATCGTCAAGATCGTGGCGGCGGCCCTGGTCGTCGTCGCCGCCTCGCTGGCGGCGGAGAAGGCCGGCCCCTTCTATGGCGGCATGATCACCGCCCTGCCCGTCTCGACCGGCCCGGCCTTCGTGATGCTCGCGATGGAGCATGGCGACGGCTTCGTCGCCGACGCCGCCCTGTCGGGAATGGTCGGGAACGCGACGATCGTCCTCTATCTGGCGCTTCTGGTGCGGATCGCGCCGCGCTGGAGCATGCCCGCGACCGTCCTCACCAGCTCCCTCTTCTGGATCGTCGTGGCGGCCAGCCTGCGCTCGGCCGTCGCCTGGACGCTGCCTCTGGCGCTGCTGCTGACCCTGGTCTGCTACGGCATCGCCGCCTGGGCGGCGTCCGCCCCGATCCCGCCGGACACGGTGGTCCGGACCGCGCGGTCGCGCTGGTACGACATCCCCGCCCGCGCCGGCCTCGTCGGCCTGCTGGTCGCCACGGTGACCACGCTCAGCCACAGCATCGGACCGGCGGCCACCGGCATCGCCGCCGTCTACCCCATCGCGCTCACCAGCCTGACGGCGATCCTGCACGGCCGCCTGGGCGGCGGCGTGGTCGCCGCGGCGATGCGCAGCGCGCTGCTGACCAACCCCGGTCTCGCCCTGGCGCTGACCACCGCCCATCTTCTGGCCGAACCCGCCGGGCGGTTCGTGGCGCTCGGCGCCGCGCTGGCGGTGTCGCTGTCCTGGGCCGGCGGACTGCTGGTGTGGCGGCTGCGCCGCCCGGCCTGACGCGCCAAAGCGGTTTGCAACCCGCTTTGGACCGCGACGGCGGTCCCGGTCGCACATGCGACCGGAGCCTGCCTCTCGCGGGAACAAAGTTCCCGCTGGCGGCAGGCGGATGCCATCGGCATCCGCTGAGAGCCGGCGAATGAGGCGATATGAGTCTAAAGCGAACGGAAGTTCGCTTTAGACGGCCTGGCCGCCGAAGTCGAAACCGGCGCCTTCCACGGCCTTCTTCACCGTCTCCGGGGCGACACCGCCCTCAACGGCCACGGTGCCGGCGTCGAGGTCCACCGTCACGGCGGCGCCCGGCGCCAGCTTGCCGATGGCGTTGGTGACCGAACGGGCGCAGCCGCCGCAGGTCATGCCGCCGACCTTGTAGGTGTCAGCCATGGAAGTCTCCTCAAGCGGAACCGGCGGTCACCCGCCGGCTTGGTGGGCGCGCACGACGGCGCTGACCGGAACCAGGACGAAGCCGCGTTTCTGCACCTCCGGCATCCAGGAGGCCAGTGCGTCGATTGTCGCATCGTGCGGGTGGCCGATGGCGATGGCGTAGCCTTGGCGGCGCGCCACCTGCTCCGTCTTGGCGAGCTGGCCGCGCACCGCCGACACGGTCATCTCGTTGTCCAGGAAGATGTCGCGCCCGGCGAAGGGCATTTGAAACTCCCGCGCGAGGGTCAGGCCGGCGCTCTTCGCGGTGGTCCGGCTGTCCAGCCACAACAGGCCGCGCCGCGCGATCTCCCCCAGCACGGGCGCCATGGCCGCGGGATCGGCGGTAAAACGGCTGCCCATGTGGTTGTTCACCCCGACATAGCCGTCGAAGCTGTCCAGGGCCGCCTTGGTCCGGCGCAGGATCTCCCCCTTGTCGAGCGACACGCGCAGCGCCTGCGGTCCCGGATCGGCGGAGCCGCTGGGCTCCATGGGCAGGTGCAGCATCAACTCGTGCCCGGCGGCGCGGGCGGCGCGGGCCTGGGCCGGCAGCTCGTGGGCGTAGGGCAGCCACGCCAGCGTCAGCGGCGCCGGCAGCGACACCGCGCGATTCGAGCGCTTGCGGTCCACACCCATGTCGTCGATGACGATGGCGATGACCGGCTTGCCCGGCGGGGCGCGGAAGGGCAGCGCGTTTTTCTTCCACAACGGCGAGCCCGGCGCCACCTTGGGCGGTTCCAGCGGGGCGACGGGAGGCGGCAGCATCGCCACCACCGGCTTCGGCGTCATGGCCGGCGGCGGGGGCGGTGCGGGAACCGGAACGGGGGCCGGGGCCTCGGTCACCTGGGGAGGCGGCGCGGAAACGGGCGCCGGAGCGGGTTCGGCCTCGCGAGCCGGTGGCGGAGGAGGCGCCTCGGCGACCTTGGGCGGCGGAGCCTTGATCGGCGCGGCGGCGGGCGGGATGGCCGGGGCGATGACCGGCGCCTCCCGCTCCACCACGGTCTCCGTCTGCGGCGCCTCGCGCCCGATGATGAAGCGCGCGCCGAGCGCCACCGCGAACACCGCGATCACACCGGCCAGCGCCAGCAGGATCGGGGAGGCGGCGCGCCCCGGCGCCGCCCGCCCGGACGCGGCGGCTGGCGCTTTCGGCGATGGCTTCCGTGCCGCGGCTTTCTGGGGCTTGCGCGGCGTTTTCTTGGCCATGGGAAGGAATCTCGAACCCTGGTTTCCGGTTTGCGCGCAAGGTGGCACCCCCGCACCGTCCCTGCAACAGCGGAGCGGGGTGGAGGCGCCCGCCGGCTGGGACTATGCTGTGACCCGTCATGCTCCGCACCCTGATCCTTCTGACGATTCTCGTCACCGCAGGCCCCGCCCTCGCCAACGAGGTCCGCTGCCCGCCCAGCCTGACCGTGCAGGCCCAGCCGGAAGCGCCCGGCGGCTGGTCGCCCTACCCGGCGAAGGACCAGCACGCCTTCGCGGGCGTCACCCTGGTGGAGGGCGACCGGGCGGCGCAGATGGCCGCCCCGGCCCCGACGGGACTGGAACCGGACCGCAGCCTGCGGCGGGGCCGCTCGGAGATCCGGCAATGGGACTTTCCCGCCGCGCGGCGCGACAACGTCTTCCTGATCTGCCGCTACGCCGGGACGCAGGCCACGCTGGCCATCGACCTGCCGCGCACCGTGCGGCGCTGCCAGATCACCGAGGAGACCGACGCGCGGGGCATCGTCCTGGACAAGCCGGCGACGACGCCGCAGTTCCTCTGCCGCTGAACCCTCTGCCGCTGAACCCTCTGCCGCTGACCCTCTGCCGTTTCCGGGTTCGGACGGGCTGGAAATCCATGGCTTCAGCCGCTAGGGTACCCGCCTCGGAACAAGGCCGGAACGCGATTCCGGGACGACAGGCCGGAAGGATGCCGGGGGCGCCCCATGCTGCTGCTCATCGATAATTACGACAGCTTCACCTACAACCTCGTCCATTATCTGGGCGAACTGGGCGCCGAACTGGACGTCCGCCGCAACGACAGCCTGTCGGTGGAGGAGGCCATGGCGCTCCGCCCCGCAGGGATCGTGCTGTCGCCCGGCCCCTGCGACCCGGACAAGGCGGGCATCTGCCTGCCGCTGATCGACGCCGCCGCCAAGGCCGGCGTTCCGCTGATGGGCGTGTGCCTGGGCCATCAGGCCATCGGGCAGGCCTTCGGCGGCACGGTGCTGCGCGCGCCAGTGCCGATGCACGGCAAGGTCGACCGCATGTTCCACCAGGGGCGCGGCGTCCTGAAGGACCTGCCCTCGCCCTTTCGGGCCACCCGCTACCACTCGCTGATCGTCGAGCGGGCCACCCTGCCCGCCTGCCTGGAGGTGACCGGCGAGACGGAGGACGGCCTGATCATGGCGCTGTCCCACCGCGAGCTGCCGATCCACGGCGTGCAGTTCCACCCGGAAAGCATCGAGAGCGAGCACGGGCACAAGATCCTGGAAAACTTCCTGAACACGACCCGCCGGCTGGAGACCGCCGCATGAGCACGCCGTCCGCGCCGCACGGCGACCTGACCGACATGAAGGCCATCCTCGCCAAGGTCGCCGCCGGCAACGCCCTGAACGAGCCGGAGGCTTCGCTGGCCTTCGACATCATCATGTCGGGCAACGCCACCCCGTCGCAGATGGGCGGCTTCCTGATGGCGCTGCGCGTGCGCGGCGAGACGGTGGACGAGATCACCGGGGCCGCCCGCGTCATGCGCGCCAAGGCGATCCCGGTGGAAGCGCCCGAGGGCACCATCGACACCTGCGGCACCGGCGGCGACGGGTCGGGCACCTACAACATCTCCACCGCCGCGGCGGTGGTCATCGCCGCCTGCGGCGTGCCGGTGGCCAAGCACGGCAACCGCGCCATGTCGTCCAAGTCGGGCGCCGCCGACGTGCTGGGCGCGCTGGGCGTCAACCTGGACTGCGACCTGGGTCTGGTGCGCAAGGCCCTGTGGGACGCCCGCATCGGCTTCCTGATGGCGCCGCGCCACCACCTCGCCATGCGCAACGTCGGCCCGACCCGCGTGGAGCTGGGCACCCGCACCATCTTCAACCTGCTGGGACCGCTGTCCAACCCGGCCAGCGCCAAGCGCCAGCTTCTCGGCGTCTACGCGAAGCAGTGGGTGGAGCCGCTGGCCCATGTGCTGAAGCGGCTGGGGTCGGAGGCCGCCTGGATCGTCCACGGCTCCGACGGTCTGGACGAGATCACCACCACCGGCCCGACCACCGTCGCCCAACTCAAGGACGGCGAGGTCACGGTGTTCGAGATCGAGCCGGAGCAGGCCGGCATCTTCCGCGCCCGGCCGGAGCTTCTGAAGGGCGGCGACGCCCATGTGAACGCCGAGGCCATCCGCGCGCTGTTCGACGGCGTCCAGGGCGCCTACCGCGACATCGTTCTGCTGAACGCCGCCGCCGCGCTGCATGTGGCGGGCAAGGCCGGCGACCTGAAGGAGGGCGTCGAGCGGGCCCGCCACGCCATCGACAGCGGTGCCGCCCGCGCCGTGCTCCAGCACCTTGTGTCCATCACCAATTCCTCCGCCACCAACGAACCGGTTGCCGCGCCATGAGCGACGTCCTGACCCGCATCTGCGACGACAAGCGCGCGCTGGTCCAAGCCCGCAAATCCGCCCGCCCGCTGTCCGCGGTGGAGGACGCCGCCCGCAGCGCCGACCCGGCCCGCGGCTTCATCCGCGCCCTGCGCCGCACGGTCGACGGCGGCCGCTACGGCCTGATCGCCGAGATCAAGAAGGCCAGCCCGTCCAAGGGCCTGATCCGTCCGGACTTCGACCCGCCATCGCTGGCCCGCGCCTACCGCGAGGGCGGCGCCACCTGCCTGTCGGTGCTGACCGACGAGCCCTACTTCCAGGGCTGCGACGACTATCTGCTGGCCGCCCGCGCCGCGGTGGACCTGCCGGTGCTGCGCAAGGACTTCATGGTCGATCCTTACCAGATCGCCGAATCCCGCGCGCTCGGCGCCGACTGCATCCTGATCATCATGGCGGCGCTGAGCGACGCGCAGGCCGCGGAGATCGAGGACGCCGCCACCGCCTGGGGCCTGGACGTTCTGGTCGAGGTGCACAACCGCGAGGAGCTGGACCGCGCGCTGGCGCTGAAGACCCCGCTGCTCGGCGTGAACAACCGGAACCTGAAGACGTTGGCGGTGGACATCGCCACGACCGAGGAGCTGGCCGCCCATGTGCCCGCCGACCGCATGTTGGTCGCCGAAAGCGGCCTCTACAGTCCGGCCGACCTGTCGCGCATGGCGGCGGTGGGCGCGCGTTGTTTCCTGGTCGGTGAATCGCTGATGCGGCAGGAGGATGTGACCGCGGCCACCCGCGCCCTGCTCGCCTGACACCAAACAAGAAAGCAATGGGGAGGAGCGACGCCGTGCCGAACGTGACCATTGCCCGTGAAAGCCCGCTCCAGGACGAAGTGGTTCAGCTCATCGAGGAGCTGGACCGCTATCTGGGCGACCTCTACCCGGCCGAGAGCAACCATCTGCTCGACCTGCAATCGCTGGCCAAGCCCGACATCCGCTTCCTGGTCGCCCGGCGGTCGGGAACCGTGGTCGGCTGCGGCGCCGTGCGCATCGACACCGAGGGCGGCTATGGCGAGGTCAAGCGGATGTTCGTCCAGCCGACCGCGCGCGGCGGCCAGATCGGGCGCCGCCTTCTGGAGCGCATCGAGGACGAGGCCCGCGCCGCCGGCCTGTCCCTGTTGCGGCTGGAGACCGGCGTCTATCAGGACGAGGCCATCGCCCTCTACCGCAAGCAGGGCTTTGCCGACCGTGGCCCCTTCGGCCCCTACGGACCGGACCCGCTGAGCCTGTTCATGGAGAAACCCCTATGACCGATCAGCCCGCAAGCGGCTTCACCCATTTCGACGCCGAAGGCCGCGCGGTCATGGTGGACGTGTCCGGCAAGGCGGATACGGAACGCACGGCGACCGCCCGCGGCTCCGTCCTGATGCAGCCGGAAACGCTGGCGCTCATTCTTCAGGGCGGCGTCAAGAAGGGCGACGTCCTGTCGGTGGCCCGGCTGGCCGGCATCATGGGGGCCAAGCGCACGCCGGACCTGATCCCGCTGTGCCACCCGCTGATGCTCACCTCGGTCAAGGTGGACCTGACCTGCGACCCCGAACGCAACGCCGTGGACATCACCGCCACCTGCAAGCTGAGGGGCCAGACCGGCGTGGAGATGGAGGCGCTGACCGCCGTGTCGGTCGCCGCGCTCACCGTCTACGACATGTGCAAGGCGGTGGACCGGGGCATGACCATCACCGAGGTGAAACTGCTGCACAAGGCCGGCGGCAAGAGCGGCGACTGGGGGAGCGCGGTCTGATGCTGCAGGTCGGTGACGCCCGCGCCCGCATCCTCGCCGCCTTCACCGCCCTGCCGGCGGAGACGGTGCCGCTGCCCGACGCGCTGGGGCGCGTCCTCGCCGAGCCCGCCGTCGCCCGCCTGACCCAGCCGCCTTTCGCGGCCGCCGCCATGGACGGCTGGGCCGTCCGCGCCGCCGACATCGCCCCGGCGTCGGCGGATGCGCCGGTCACCCTGCGCCGCATCGGCGAGTCCGCGGCCGGCCACGCCTTCGCCGGATCGGTCGGAGCCGGCGAGGCCGTGCGCATCTTCACCGGCGCGCCCCTGCCCGCCGGGGCCGACGCCGTGGTGATGCAGGAGGATTGCGAGGACGCCGGGGACCGCGTGCGCGTCGGGCGCGCCGTCCCCGTGGGTCGCTTCATCCGCCCGGCCGGGCTGGACTTCACCGCCGGGGAGGAGGTGCTTCCCAAGGGACGGTTGCTGACCGCCCGCGACGTCGCCCTGGCCGCCGCCGCCAACCTGCCCTGGCTGCGCGTCCACCGCCGCCCGCGGGTCGCCGTGCTCGCCACCGGGGACGAGATCGCCCTGCCCGGCGATCCGCTGGGGCCGAGCCAGATCGTCAGCTCCAACGCGCTCGGCCTGTGCGCGCTGGTCAATAGCCAGGGCGGGCTCGCCCACAATCTCGGCGTGGCCAGGGACGATCCGGAGCATCTCGCCGCCATGGCCGCCGGGGCGGCCGGCTGCGACCTGCTGGTGACCACGGGCGGCGCCTCGCAAGGCGAGCACGACCATGTGCGCGACGTGCTGGGCGGGCTGTCGCTGGACTTCTACCGGGTCGCCATGAAGCCCGGCAAACCGTTGATTTTCGGGACGGCGAACGGCGTGCCGCTGCTCGGCCTGCCCGGCAACCCGGTGTCCAGCGGGGTGGCCGCCCTGCTGTTCCTGGTCCCCGTCCTCCGCCGTCTCCAGGGGCTGCCCGCCGAGAACGCCACCCTCCCGGTCCGGCTCGGCGCGCCGCTGAAGGCCAACGACGACCGCACCGATTTCCTGCGCGCCTCCCTATCCACCGGAGCGGACGGCGAACCCGTCGCCACTCCCTTCCCGCGCCAGGACAGCGCGATGATGTCCCGGCTGGCCCGGGCCGATGCCCTGATCGTCCGCGAGCCTCACGCCGCCGCCGCCGCCATCGGCGACCGGGTGACGGTGATCCCGCTCAACGGTGGTGTCCTGTCGCTTTAATCCGTTCCGCGATGCAAATCCCTTCGGGAGTCCTGTCCGTCGATTTGCGATTGATTTCGTTCGTAGGGCTTGACGGGGGTTAAGAACCAAACTAGAACAAGATGGAACGTTTTGCTTTTGTTCCATATCTAGTGCGGAACCGGTCGGGAGGCACAAATGCTCACGCGCAAGCAGCATGAATTGCTGCTTTTCATCAACGAGCGGCTCGGGCAGGGCGGTGTGTCCCCTTCCTTCGACGAAATGAAGGACGCTCTCAACCTGAAGTCCAAGTCGGGCATCCACCGCCTCATCACGGGGCTGGAGGAGCGCGGCTTCATCCGCCGCCTGCCCCACCGCGCCCGCGCGCTGGAAGTGCTGCGCCTGCCGGAGGGGCTTGAGACCGCCCGCACCCGGCCACCGCGCGCCAAGTTCCAGCCCAACGTCATCAAGGGCGACTTCAGCTTCGCGGGGCGCGAGGCGAACCCGGCGTCGGAGTCGGTGCAGTTGCCGCTCTATGGCCGGATCGCCGCGGGCACGCCCATCGAGGCGTTGCGCGACGCTTCCGCCTTCGTGGACGTTCCCGCGGCCATGCTCGGCATGGGCGATCACTACGCGCTGGAAGTCGCCGGCGATTCCATGGTGGAGGCCGGCATCCTCGACCATGACACGGTGGTCATCCAGCGCTGCGACAGCGCGGACAACGGCTCGATCGTCGTCGCCCTGGTCGACGACGCCGAGGTTACGCTGAAGCGCCTGCGCCGCAAGGGCAACACCGTGGCGCTCGAACCGGCCAACGCCGCCTACGAGACCCGCATCTTCGGCGCCGACCGGGTTCGGGTGCAGGGCCGCCTCGTCGGTCTGGTGCGCAAGTACTGACGGCAGGACGCGCCGGGGCGGCGGCTCAGCGCGCCCCGGTCCTTCCATCGGTCAGCGTTCCGCCCGTCGCCCTTCCTCCCATCGTCCACGGGCGGTCGCCGCGCTGCCCCCGGACAGTTTCCACCCGGATGCCCTTGTCCGACAGGGTGAGCGTGTGCGCGCCCTCCCGCCGCAGTTGCCAACGGTCGATGACCAGCGGCGCCCGGCACCCGCGCGACGGGGTCGCGGTCACCACCGCGTCGGCCACCGCGCAATCCTCCGGCAAGGCGTCCGGCTGGCGCAGCAGCGCAACCGTCTTCCCCTGGGCACGGTAGAGGCACCCCAAGGCATCGCAGCGCAACCGCCCGTCCAGGCTCACCCCGGCGAGCGGCCAGACATCCCGACCCGCCTTGTCCTCAGGCTTCTCCATGCCGTCGCGCCGCCTCCAGGTGTTGGCGACCCGGCCGTCGCTGGCGACGGACAGGGTGAGAATCCCCTCCGCGCCGCGCACAGCCATCAGCGCCCCATCCTCCGACACCAGAATGTCGGGCCGTGGCGTGACGGCCGGAGCGACCAGCCCGCCCACCACCGCAAACACACCCAGCCAGCGCCAGCGTCTTGTCCAGATGGCCAGCCACAGCCCGCCCAGCGTGACCGCCGCGATGGCGGCGTCCGGCATGGCCGGCAGGAAGGCGGTGGCGCCGGGCAGCGCCGCGGTCCGCTCCGCCGTTTCGATGACCAGCTGGACGCCCCAGCTCATCGCCGTCACCGCCGGCCCCTCCAGCCCGAAGGGCAGCAGCAGGTAGGAGAGCAGGCTGAAGGGCATGATCCACACCGTCGTGATGGGGATCGCCACCATGTTGGACAGCACGCCGTAGAAGGCGACCTGCTGGAAATGGTAGAGCCCGTAGGGCGTCGTCGCGACCGTCGCCACCACGCTGGAAAAGACGATGCCGCCCAGCGCCATGACGCCCTTGCCGAACCAGCCCATGTCGCGCCGTTGGCGCACCGCCCAAGGGGTGAAGCGCTCGAAGGCGGCGATCAGGGCGACGACCGCCGCGAAGGACATCTGGAAGCTCGGCCCCAGCATCCCCTCCGGATCGTAGAGGACGGTGACGATCCCGGCGAAGGCGACCAGCCTCATGCTGATCGGCGACCGGTCGGCGATCACCGCTCCCATGACCAGACCGGTCATCAGCACCGACCGCAACGTCGGCAAGGGCGCCCCCACCAGCAGCGTGTAGAGGACGGCCGACAGGATGCCGGCCAGCGCCGCGATCTTCTTGATCGGCCAGCGCAGCGCGATCCAGGGAACCAGCGCCAGCAGCGCCCGCACCACCCAGAAGACGATCCCCGCGGCGATGCCCACATGCAGGCCGGAAATGGACAGGAGATGCGCCAGACCGCTGTCGCGGAAGGCGTCCATCATCGGTCCGGGAATCGCCGCCGCGTCGCCGTTCAGCAGGGCGGCGGTGACGCTGGCCTCCGCGGAGCCGGCCACGACGGCACGCACCCGCTCGGCGATGGCGGCGCGCGCCCGCTCGAAGGCCACCGTCACCCGGCGCCAGCCGCCGGGCGGCGGCGCCTCCTGGGCGACGGGGGCGCCCATGACGAAGCCGACCGCGCCGAAGCCTTCGAAATAGGCGCGCCGCTGCAGGTCGAAGGCCCCCGGTTCGGCCGGCGCGGCCGGGGGGTGGAGCATGGCGCGCAGCCGAACCACCGTCCCGGCCTCCGGCGGTGTCACCTTGGCCGGCAGATGCAGGCGGACCCGCTCCGGCGTCGCCTCCGGAGCCAGCCGTTCCACCGTCGGTTCACCGATCATCAAGCGCGTGCCGGTGGGCTGCCGCTCGATCGCCAGCACCCGCCCGGTCAGTTGCACCGGCCCGAGCTGCCGGGTCAGCATCGGTGCCGCCGCCGCCAGGCTGTGGAGTTGCGCCGCGGCGAAGCCCAGAGCGACGCTCAACACCCCCAGCAGCAGAACGGCCGGCGCCAGACGCCGCCGCACCAGCCACAGCAGCGCCAGACAGCCGACCGCGGCGCCCGGCCCCAGCCAGAGCGGCGGCTCGCTCGGCAGGCCGAAATACAGCGCCACGCCCGCCCCGGTCCCCACGGGCAGCCACAGCGCCCAGCGCTCCCGTTCCGCGGCAAGGCACTCCAGAGCCGCAACGAGAAGGCGCACGCCGACGCCACGACGGACAGGACCGGCATCGCCCTTCTCCTCCTCCACCGCCGCCAAACCTTCGGCCATGCCCTCTTCAACCCCGTGGGCCATACTGTCGCCTATGCGCGCAAGGCAAATGCCTCCGGCGCCGTTAATGTGTTACACCACCGCACCACCGCAGTCGCACCGCAGCAGCCACAACGCGGCCGCCGCAGCACTGTAGCAGCGCCGAACCTGGAATTGAGCCACCCATGACCGTCGTCACCCGTTTCGCCCCGTCGCCCACCGGCTTTCTCCACATCGGCGGTGCCCGCACCGCATTGTTCAACTGGCTGTACGCCCGCCGCAACGGCGGCACGTACCTGCTGCGCATCGAGGATACCGACCGCCAGCGCTCGACGGACGCCGCGGTGGACGCCATTCTCGACGGCCTGTCCTGGCTCGGCTTGGACTGGGACGGCGAGGCGGTCAGCCAGTTCGCCCGCAAGGACCGCCACGCCGAGGTGGCGCAGCAGATGCTGGCCGCCGGCCGCGCCTATTACTGCTACGCGAGCCCCGAGGAGCTGGAGGAGATGCGCGCCGCCCAGAAGGCCGCCGGTCAGCCGGTGCGCTACGACGGGCGCTGGCGCGACCGCGACCCGTCCGAGGCGCCGGCCGGCGTGAAGCCGGTGATCCGCCTGAAGGCGCCGCAGCAGGGCGAGACGGTCCTGAAGGACCGCGTCCAGGGCGAGGTGACGGTGCAGAACGCCCAGCTCGACGACCTGATCCTGCTGCGCGCCGATGGCACCCCGACCTATCTGCTGGCGGTGGTGGTGGACGACCATGACATGGGCGTGACCCACGTCATCCGCGGCGACGACCATCTGACCAACACCTTCCGCCAGATTCAGATCTTCAACGCCATGGGCTGGGACCTGCCGGAGTTCGGCCACATCCCGCTGATCCACGGTCCGGACGGCGCCAAGCTGTCGAAGCGCCACGGCGCGCTCGGCGTCGACGCCTACCGCGACATGGGCTACCTGCCGGAGGCGATCCGGAACTACCTGCTGCGGCTCGGCTGGGGACACGGCGACGACGAGATCATCTCCACCGAACAGGCCGTGGAGTGGTTCAACCTGGAGGGCATCGGGCGCTCCCCCTCGCGCTTCGATTTCGCCAAGCTGGAGAACCTGAACGCCCACTACATGCGGCAGGCCGACGACGCCCGCCTCGTGGGTCTGGCCGCCCCGCGGCTGGAGGCCGAGCTTGGCCGCGCGCTGACCGAGTCGGAACGCGACCTGCTGACCCGCGCCATGAACGGGCTGAAGCAGCGCGCCCGCACCGTGGTCGATCTCGCCCAGAGCGCCCGCTTCTACCTCGCCGCCCGTCCGCTGGCGATGGACGAGAAGGCCGCCGCGCTGTTGGACGAGAAGGGCCGCGGTGTCCTGACCGACCTCGCCGGCCGCTTCGAGGCCGAGGCGGACTTCACCGCCGCCGCCCTGGAAGGGCTGGTGCGCGCCTTCGCCGAGGAACGGGGCGAGAAGCTGGGCAAGATCGCCCAGCCGCTGCGCGCCGCGCTCACCGGTTCCACCGTGTCGCCGCCCATCTTCGAGGTGGCCGAGATCCTCGGCCGAGCGGAAACGCTGGCCCGGATGAAGGATGCCGCAACTGCAGCACGGGGATAACTTCCGTGCGTTGATATCCGCCCGGCATAGAACTATGCTGCGCGCATTCGAAAAGGGCGTTAAGCCCCAACCCTAAAGATAAGGACGTGCCGAGATGACCCAAACCGCGGACAAGGCCGATACCTTCACCCTGATCGACAACCGGACTGGCAAGCAGGTCAGCCTGCCCGTGATGAAGGGAAGCACGGGTCCGGACGTGATCGACATCCGCAAGCTCTACGCCGAGACCGGTTGTTTCACCTACGATCCGGGTTTCACTTCGACGGGCAGCTGCGAGTCCAAGATCACCTACATCGACGGTGATGAGGGTGTTCTGCTGCACCGCGGTTACGCCATCGACGACCTTGCCGAGCACGCGACCTTCCCGGAGGTCTGCTTCCTCCTCCTCAACAACCACCTGCCGAACGCCGCCGAGAAGGAAGAGTTCGAGGGCATCCTGCGCGGCCACTCGATGGTGCACGAGCAGCTGACCCGCTTCTACAGCGGCTTCCGCCGCGACGCCCACCCGATGGCGGTTCTCTGCGGCGTCGTCGGCGCGCTGTCGGCCTTCTACCACGACTCGACGGACATCGAGGACCCGGTGCAGCGCAAGATCGCCGCGCACCGCCTGATCGCCAAGATCCCGGCGATCGCCGCGATGGCCTACAAGTACTCGGTCGGCCAGCCGTTCATGTACCCGCGCAACGACCTGTCCTACGCCGAGAACTTCCTCTACATGACCTTCGGCACGCCGTGCGAGCCGTACAAGGTCAACCCGGTCCTGTCCAAGGCCATGGACAAGATCTTCATCCTGCACGCCGACCACGAGCAGAACGCCTCGACCTCGACCGTCCGTCTGGCCGGCTCGTCGGGCGCCAACCCGTTCGCCTGCATCGCCGCCGGCATCGCCTCGCTGTGGGGTCCGGCCCATGGCGGCGCCAACGAGGCCGTGCTGAAGATGCTGGAGGAGATCGGCTCGGTCGATCGCATCCCGGAGATCGTCCGCCGCGCCAAGGACAAGAACGACAACTTCCGCCTGATGGGCTTCGGCCACCGGGTTTACAAGAACTACGACCCGCGCGCCCAGGTCATGCGCAAGACCTGCCATGAGGTTCTGGCCGAGCTGGGCATCAAGGACGAGCCGCTCCTCGACATCGCCATGGAGCTGGAAAAGATCGCCCTCGAAGACCCGTACTTCGTCGAGAAGAAGCTGTACCCGAACGTCGACTTCTACTCGGGCATCATCCTGAAGGCGATGGGCTTCCCGACCAGCATGTTCACCGTGCTGTTCGCCGTGGCGCGCACCGTCGGCTGGATCTCCCAGTGGAAGGAGATGATCGAGGATCCGGTCCAGAAGATCGGCCGTCCGCGTCAGCTCTACACCGGTGCGACCAAGCGGGACTTCATCCCGCTGGCCGAGCGTGGCTAACCGGCCGACAGCACACATCGGGACGGGCGGCTCCGACGGAGCCGCCCGCAGCCCGGCTGCGTTCATCGTTCCGGCACGGCGGGTCCGTCAGGGCCAGCCGGCCGCGAACGACAACAAGCCGCCGCTCTCGCGGCGGCTTCGCCGCATCGTCTTCTATGCGGTGATTGTGGCGATGATCGCCGCGGTGGTGCTGATCTGACCGTTTAGCCCTGGGTGATCGGGATGTGCGGCCCTTCCGCCGCCACACGCTCCATCCATGCGCGCAGCGCCGGATAGCCGGACAGGTCGAACCCACCCTCCTCCGCCACATGCGTATAGGCGTAGAGCGCGATGTCGGCGATGCTGAAGCGGTCGCCCACGAAGAAGCGGCGCTCCGCCAGATGCCTTTCCATGACGCCCAGCGCGTCGTAGCCGAGCCGGCGCTTGGTCACCAGCCCCAGCTTGCGCTCCTCCGTCATCTCCACATGGTGGGTGATCCAGAAGCGCACCGTCGCGACGTTCGGTTCGTGGCTGTACTGCTCGAAGAACATCCATTGCAGAACCCGCGCGCGGCCTTCGCGGTCGTCCGGCAGATAGGGCGTGCCTTCCGCCAGATACCAAAGGATCGCGTTGGATTCCGGCAGATGGCTGCCGTCCTCCAATTGCAGCGTCGGGATGCGCCCGTTCGGATTGCGGGCCAGGAACTCCGGGGTGCGGGTTTCCGCCCGGTCGATGTCCAGCTCGATCCGCTCGTAGGGGATGCCGAGCTTGTGCAGCAGAAGCCGGCACTTGTAGCCGTTTCCGGAAGACAGGTTGTCGTACAGGCGCAGCATGGGGGCGTGTCTCCGCTCCAAATCCATCCGATGGCGGATATAAACACGAAACGGAATCAGGCGCCAGCGCGGCTCTGCGGAAGCGGCAGGCCGAGCCGCTCCAGCCGCGGCCGATCCGCGGCGGCCTCCGCCAGCAACCAAGCCCGGAAGGCGCGGAGCACGCCGCGTCCGCGCCCTTCGGCCGGTGCGGTCAGCACGTAGCGGTCGCCGCAGGGCACCGCCGGCCCGAAGGGGCAGACGAGCCTTCCCGCTTCCAGCGCCTCCAGCACCAGCGACGGGCGCCCCAGCGCGATCCCCTGCCCGGCCATGGCCGCCTGGATCACCATGACCGACTCCGAGAAGCTCAGGCTGCCCGCTCCATCCAGACTGACCCCACTGCCGGCGCGCCACAGACTCCAGTCCGGTGACGCCTGATAATGCAGCAGCGTCTGGCGGGACAGGTCGGGCGGGCCGGACAGCCGTTCGGCCAGCGACGGCGCGCAGACCGGAAACAGCGGCTCTTCCGACAAAAGCGCTCCCTCCGGGCCGGGATCACCGCCGCGCACATAGCGGATGACCGCCCAGCCCGCCTCGGCCTCTGACGCGCGCTCGGTGTTGCCCCCCTCGATGTCCAGCCGCAGGTCGGGCCGGCCGTCCAGGAAGCGCCCCAGCCGCGGCACCAGCCACAGCGCCGCCCAGGTGCGTGGCGCGGCGACGCGCAGCCGTTCCGGTCCTTGTCCGGCGATGCGGTCCCAGCTTTCCTGAACCCGCCCCAGCCCGGCGGTGCAGGCCTGCGCGAGATCCCGTCCGGCGTCCGTCAGGTGAAGCCCCTGCGGGGTGCGGTCGAACAGGCGGACCTTCAGCCGCTTCTCCAGATCGCCCACCTGACGGCTGACCGCCCCATGGGTCAGGCCAAGCTCGTCGGCGGCGCGGGTCATGCTGCCATGCCGGGACGCCGCTTCGAATGCGGCCAGGGCGGTGAAGGGAAGACGCGGCATCGGCGGCGCTGTTGGGTTTCGTTGTGAGGATTTCTCACACCCATGCCCTGCGAAGTCAATTGTGGACCGGGGGAGCGGCGGGCAGGCTTGGGCGCAGACACCGAACCATCCCGGCGCTTCCCATGACCATGACTATGACCTTGTCCATCACCGACATCTCCATTCTCGATGACGGCCGCCTGCGCGCGGAACTGGAAGCTCTTCTGGAGGATGCGGTGAACAGCGGCGCCTCGGTCGGCTATCACGCCCCGTTAGCCCCTCACTGGAAGCGGGCCTTCTGGGATGGCGTAGCCGCCCAGCTCTCCGGTGGCGCTCACCGGCTGCTGATAGCCCGCGGGCCGGACGGAGACTTGCTGGGAAGCGTGCAGTTGACGCTGTGCACCAAGCCCAACGGCGCGCACCGCGCCGAGGTGCAGAAGTTGCTCGTCTTCACCCGCCATCGCCGGACCGGAGTTGCCCGGCGTCTGATGGCGGCGGTGGAGGACACGGCCCGCGCGTTGGGGCGGTCGCTGCTGGTGCTCGACACACTGAAGGGCGACAGCGGCGAGCCCTTCTATGAGGCGACGGGCTGGCGCCGCGCCGGGTTGATCCCCGGCTACACGGTGGAAGCGGACGGCGCCTTCGGCGACACCGTCCTCTTCTACAAGACACTGTGAGGCCGCTTACTTCGTCTCGATCAGCTCGACCTTGTAGCCGTCCGGGTCCTCGATGAAGGCGATCACGGTGGTGCCGTGCTTCATCGGGCCGGGCGGACGCGGAATTTTGACGCCTTCCTTGGCGAGCTGCTCGCAGGTGGCATAGATGTCGGGAACGCCCAGGGCGATGTGGCCGTAGGCGGTGCCGATGGCGTAAGGCTCGGCCTGGTCCCAGTTGTGGGTCAGCTCCAGGACGGCGGTGTCCTTCTCGTCGCCGTAGCCGACGAAGGCCAGCGTGAAGCGCCCGCCCTCGTAATCGTTGCGGCGCAGCAGCTTCATGCCGAGCAGGCGGGTGTAGAAGTCCAGCGACTTCTCCAGATCATAGACCCGGAGCATCGTGTGCAGCAGGCGGAATTGGCTCATGGTCTCGTCTCCCAAGCGGGTTCTTGCGCTCTCGTCTTA
Organism: Azospirillum brasilense; assembly: GCF_003349955.1. Taxonomy (GTDB): domain Bacteria; phylum Pseudomonadota; class Alphaproteobacteria; order Azospirillales; family Azospirillaceae; genus Azospirillum; species Azospirillum brasilense_B. Next base: position 59,945 of record NZ_QLKQ01000018.1, on the reverse strand, counting down.
TCCGGCCTCGTCTTATCCAGCCGGCCGGCGGCAACTTCCAGCACGACCTGGGCGGCGCGTTCGCTGGGCGGCGTTCCGCCCTGCCCCAGCCAGCGCGCCACCTCGACCACCCCATCGATCTGCGCCGCGCGGGCGGCGGGATCGTCGAGCAGGCGGCCCAGTTCGGACGCCAGCCGGTCAGGCCGGCAATCCTCCTGAAGCAGTTCCGGCACCAGCATGCGGTCGAGCATCAGATTGACCAGATTGACGTATTTGACCCGGATCAGCCGCCGGTACAAGGCCACCGTCACCGGGTTGAGGCGGTAGGCGATGACCGTCGGCAGGCGGGCCAGCGCCAATTCCAGCGCCACCGTGCCGGACGCCGCCAGCGCGGCCTCCGCCGCCGCGAAGGCGTCGTACTTCGGAGCGTCGCCCTCGACGAGGATGGCGCGCAACGGCCAGCCCGCCACCTCCGCCGCCACGCGGTCGCGCACCGTCGCCACGGTCGGCACCACGGCGACCAGCCCCGGATGGCTCGGCAGCAAGCGTTCCAAAGTGGCGCGGAAGTCGGGAAGCAGGCGCGACACCTCGCCCTTCCGGCTTCCCGGCAGGACGGCGACGACCCGCGCCTCCGGCGCCAGCCCATGGGCCTCCCGGAAGCGCTGCGCGTCGCCATGCCCGGCGCCGCTCTCCACCACCGAATGGCCGACGAAAGTGCAGGGAAGCCCTTCCTTCTCGAAATAGGGCGGTTCGAAAGGCAGGATGGCCAGCAGATGATCGTAGATCGCAGCGTATTTGGCGGCGCGCTTCGGCTTCCACGCCCAGACGGTCGGCGCCACATAATGGATCAGCGGGATGTCCGGCGCCTGCGCCTTGACCCGCTTGGACACCCGCACCGTGAAGCCCGGCGAATCGATGCCCACCACCGCGTCGGGCCGCAGCCGCAGGATGTCCGACACCGTCTGGTCGATGCGGCGCAGCAGGTTGGGCAGATGGGGCAGCAGTTCGAACACGCCGAACAGAGTCAGCTCGCCCATTGGGAAAAGGCTCTCCAGCCCCTCCGCGACCATCTTCTCGCCACCGATTCCGGCGAAGCGCACCCGCCCGCCGGTCAGCCGCTTGCAGGCGGCCATCAGCCGCGCGCCCAGCGCGTCGCCGGAGGGTTCCCCGGCGATCAGGAAAATCAACGGATCGCTCACGATCGGGCCTCCGGCGCAACGGCGATGCCGACCACGAAGAGGCCCAGTCGGTCGGCGGCTTCGGCCACCGCCGCGCGGTCGACCAGCAGGCTGCCGCCCGCCTCGACCGCGATGCCGCGCAGACCGGCGCGGGCGGCGTTCTCCACCGTCGTCACCCCCATGGTGGGAAGATCGAGGCGGCGGTCCTGCTGCGGCTTCTTCACCTTGACCAGCACGCCGCCCGACCCCGGTCGCGCCAGCCCGGCACAGCGGGCCAGCATGGCGTCGGTGCCCTCGATGGCCTCGACGGCGAGCACGATCCCCTGCTGCACCACGGCGCCCTGCCCGACGTCGAGCGCGCCGAGCGCGCGGGCGACCTCGACGGCGCGGGCGATGTCGCGCTCCGCTTCGGCGTCCGGACGCAGCCGGCCCACCGGCCCCGCCGGGGTCAGAATCCCGCCCAGGAGCTCATGCAAACCAACGACGCGGAACCCCTCGCCTTCGAGTTCGCGCGCGACGGAGCGCAGCAGCCCGTCGTCGCCGAGCGCGCGGGTGCCGACCTTGGCGAGGAACTTGGTGGTGTACCAGTCGGGAAGAAGTTCGGTGAAGGAGGGCCGGCGCACCGGTCCGGCGAAGACCAGCTCCGCAACCTTTTCCTTCTTCAACCGGTCGATGATGCTGCCGGCGGCGCCGAAGCGGCTCCACAGATGGGGAAGGCCCACAACGGTGGCGGGGTCGGTGTGGCCGTCGAAGGCGACGACGAAGACCTCGCGCCCCTGGCCGCGCACCGCGGCGGCGATGCGGGCCGGCAGAGTGCCGCCGCCCGCCAGGATGCCGAGCTTGGGAAGAGGCTGCGACATGGCCGGGACTCTCCCAGGAAAACAGAACAAAAAACGGAGTGCGGGCGGCTCCTCAGCCCTCGCGCGGCTGGCAGAGCGACCGGGAGGCGCGCGCGAAGGTCAGCACGTCGGCGACCAGAGTCTGCTGCCCCATGTCGCGCCCAACCTCCTCCATGCGCTCAGCGAAGGTGCCCTCGTTGCCGAACAGCAGGCGATAGGCGGCGCGCAGAGCATGGATCTCGTCCTTCTGGAAGCCGCGACGCTCCAGCCCGACGAGGTTCAGGCCGGCCAGACGGGCGCGGTCGCCCATGACGAGGCCATAGGGAATCACGTCCTTTTCCACGCCGGACATGCCGCCAATCATGGCGTGCGAGCCGATGCGGACAAACTGGCGGACCGCCGACAACCCGCCGATGGTCACGAAATCGCCCAGATGGACATGGCCGGCCAGGGTGGCGTTGTTCGCCAGAACCGCGTTGTTGCCGACGACGCAATCGTGGGCAACATGGACACCGACCATGAACAGCCCGTTGTCGCCGACCCGCGTGACCATGCCGCCGCCCTCGGTACCGGGGCTCATGGTGACATGCTCGCGGATCTGGTTGTTGCGCCCGATGATCAGTTCGGACGGCTCGCCCTTGAACTTCAGGTCCTGCGGACGGTGGCCGATGGACGCGAAGGGGTAGATGACCGAATCCTCGCCGATGCGCGTGCGGCCCTCGACCACCACATGAGAGGTCAGCCGCACACGGTCGCCGAGTTCGACATCCGGCCCGACCACACAAAACGGACCGATGGAAACGTCTTCGCCCAGCCTGGCGGCCGGATCGACGACCGCCGTCGGGTGAATGGAAACGCTCATTTCTCGTCCAGGATCATGGCGGAATAGACGGCTTCGGCGACCAGGACACCGTTGACCTTGGCCTCGCCCTTGAACTTCCACACGTTGGCGCGCTGGCGCTGCTTGCTCACATGGATGTGGATGGTGTCGCCGGGCGTGACCGGACGGCGGAAGCGCGCCTCGTCCACGGTCATGAAATAGACCAGCTTGCCCTCGGACTCCTTGCCCAGCGTGGCGACCACCAGCACGGCGGAGGTCTGCGCCATCGCCTCGATGATCATCACGCCCGGCATCACCGGCCGCGAGGGGAAGTGACCCTGGAAGAACGGCTCGTTGATGGTGACGTTCTTCACGCCGGTGGCGCTTTCGCCCAGCGTGATGTCGATCACCCGGTCGATCATCAGAATCGGATAGCGATGCGGGATCATTTCCATGATCCGCATGATGTCGAGGTCGGCTATCTTCTTGTTGTCCGCCGTCACATCCATGGTCCGGCCGCCCGCCTTTCAAAATCCACGAAAACGTCCCGCGCCGCGCCTGCGGCGGCCCGGGACGCAGCCCCTTGTGCCCCATTTCCGGGGATTTGGCAATCCCGACGCCGCCGGGTTTCCAGCCCCCCTCGCGTCCGACGCAAGCGAAAACCGCCACGCCTCCCCGAGGAAGCGTGGCGGCTCATCCGCAGACGCATGCGGCCGCTCGCGCCTTACTGTTTGGGAACGGTCAGCGCGACCTGGGGCAGCTTCTTGTTCACCCGCTCCAGCACCACGTCGGTGACGTCGAGCTGGGTGTCGACCAGCACGAATTGCTGGCGGGCGAGAACCAGGTTGGCGCCGCGCTCGCGCGCGACGTCGGCCACGATCTCGACCATGTTCTTATGGACGACGGCCATCGCCTCGTTCAGCGCATTCTCCAGGACACGCTTGCGGCTCTGCACCGTCTTCTGGACCTCGCCGACCTGCTTCTCGAAGTCGCGGCGCTTGTTGGCCAGGGCGTCGGGAGCCAGCACGGTCTGCTGCTTGCGCAGTTCCTCCTCGGACTTGCGCAGCTTGTCTTCCAGTGAGGCGATTTCCTTCTGGTAGGTCTCGCGCAGCGATTCGAAGGACTTCGACACGCCCTTGGAGGCGTTCGATTCCTGCATGATCTTCTGGACGTCGACCACCGCGATGACCGGCGCCTTGAGGTTGTCGGTCGGCTTGTCCTCGGCGAAGGACGGCGTCGCCATCGCGACACCCGCCATCACCGCACCGGCGGCGACCAGCGCCCTGAGCTTGCTGAGCTGCATGTTAGAACCTGGTTCCAAAGCTGAAACGGAAGATCTCTTTCTTGTCGTAATCTTCCTTGATAATCGGGACCGCAAAGTCAAGGCGGATCGGCCCGAAGGGGGACCGCCAGGACAAGCCGGTGCCGACCGACAGGCGGATCGATTCGTCGTCCGGGACCAGCGGGTCGTTGATGTCGACCTTGCCCAGCGTGCCAACGTCGGAGAAGGCATGGCCCTTCAGCCCGAATTCCTCGGGCAGGCCGACCGGGAAGCTCATCTCCACCGAAGCGCGGTAGTAGCGGGTGCCGCCCAGGGCGTCACCGGTGCGCAGGTCGCGCGGGCCGATGCCGGCGGTGTTGAAGCCGCGCAGCGTATCGCCGCCGATGAAGAAGCGGTCGGACAGGAAGACGTCCTTGCCGATGCCGACGATGTAGCCGACCTCGCCCGTGGTGCTGAGCACCCAGTTGTCGTCGAACAGCGGCAGGTAATAGCCGGCGCCGAGACGGTTGCGCAGGAAGCGGGCGTTGCCGCCCACGCCGGCGAAATCGTTCGTCAGGCGGATGTAGTAGCCTTCCGTCGGAGTCAGGCGGCTGTTGCGGCGGTCGTAGGTCAGCTCCTGCCCGATCAGCGACGTCGTGCGCGCGCCCTTCTGGTCCTGAATGTAGCGGGACGCCGAGCTGGGGACGCTGGTGATGTCGGTGTTCTGGAGCTGGTAATAGATGCGCTGGCGCAGGTTCTCGGTCAGCGGATAGCCCATGCGCAGGGCCATGCCGGTGCTCTTCTCGTCGAAGGAGCTTTCGTCCTGGTAGTCGCGGGTGATGCGGAACAGGTCGAAACCGGCGGACAGGTCGCGGTCGAGGAAATAGGGCTCCGTGAAGGAGACGTCGTATTCCTGGCGGCTGCCCGACACGGTGGCGCCGAAGCGCAGGTCCTGGCCGCGGCCCAGCAGGTTGCGCTCGCGGATCGAGAAGTCGGCCAGCGGACCGTCGGAGGTCGAGTAGCCGGCGCCGATGGAGATTTCACCGGTGGACTGCTCGGTCACCTCGACGTTCATCACGGTACGGTCGGGCGCCGAGCCTTCCGCGGTGGTGATGTTGACGCGTTCGAAATAGCCCAGATCCTTGATGCGCTGCTCGGAGCGGCGCAGCTTGGTCGTGCTGAACGGGTCGCCTTCGGACAGCAGCATCTCGCGCCGGACCACCTTGTCCAGCGTGCGGACGTTGCCGGTCACGTCGATGCGCTCCACGAAGACGCGCGGCCCCTCGACGATGTCGTAGACGATGTCGATGGTCTGGTTCTCGCGGTTGCGCGAGATGCGCGGCCGGACGTCCACGAAGGCGTACTGCAGGTCGCCGACCGAGTTGGACAGCTTGGTGATGGTGTTCTCCACCTCCTGCGCGTTGTACCAGTCGCCCTCGCGCGTGGTCAGCACGCTGCGCAGCTGTTCCGGGTCCAACGCCTTCAGCGAGGTGCTGATGTCCATCTTGCCGAACTTGTAGCGCTCGCCCTCGTCCACCGTGAAGGTGATGACGAAGTCCTCGCGGTCCGGCGTCAGCTCCGCCACGGCGGAAACGACGCGGAAGTCGGCGTAGCCTTCCTTGAGGTAATAGCGGCGCAGCAGGTCGCGGTCGTAGTTCAGACGGTCCGGATCGTAGTTGTCGTCCGACGTCATGAAGCGCCACCAGGCGCTTTCCCGCGTCTGGATCGCCTCGCGCAGCGTCCCGTCGGAGAACTTCTCGTTGCCGATGAAGGTGATGCTGCGCACGCCGGTGCGCACGCCCTCGTTGATCTCGAACACCAGATCGACGCGGTTCTGGTCGAGCTGGATGATCTTCGGCTCGACGGTCGCGGCGAAGCGGCCCTGGCGGCGGTAGATGTCCAGGATGCGCTGCACGTCGCTCTGGACGCGCGTGCGGGTGTAGACGACGCGGGGACGGAGCTGGATTTCCTTCTCCAGGTTCTCCTTCTCGATGCGCCGGTTCCCCTCGAAGGCGATGCGGTTGATGATCGGATTTTCCGCCACCTGCACCACCAGCGCGTCGCCGTCGCGCTTCAGCACGACGTCGGCGAACAGGCCCGTGTTGAACAGGGCCTTCAGCGACTGGTCGATGCGGTCGGGATCGAAGGGATCGCCGGGCGCAACCGCGAGGTAGGAGCGGACCGTCGTCGGCTCGATGCGCTGGACGCCCTCCACCCGGATGTCCCGGATGGTGCCGCCCGAGAACATCTGCGCCACCAGCGTCCCGTCTCCGAAGGCGGCGGATTTCGCCGCACCCGGATTGGGCGCGCCCGCCTGGGCCCAGGCTGCGTGGGAAAGGGCAAGAGAAACCGTCGTCATGGCGCAACCGGCCATCAGGCCGAACGCCAGAACCCTGCTCGACACCCGCAAAGCTCGCTCCCTGGCTTTGGGGGCATCCCTCAGGAAATGAGCCCCCTAAAGAAATCCACCACGCGAAGCTGAACGAGATCGTTCCACGTGGCGAAAACCATGAGCGTTAATACCAAAGCAAGCCCGATGCGGAAACCGTATTCTTGCGCTTTAGGTCCGAGAGGACGCCCACGGAGTCCTTCAAGGGCGTAAAACATCAGATGGCCGCCGTCAAGCAGCGGAACCGGAAACAAATTGATCATGCCGAGGTTCACCGACAGGAAGGTCATGAACCAGATCAGCGGGTACCAGCCGGATTGCGCGACCTCGCCGGACATCTGGGCGATGCGCAGCGGCCCGCCCAGCTCCTCGGTGCCGCGCGAGCCGTCGATCATCTGGCCGAGCGCCACGAAGGTGCCGGACACCATGCCGACGACCTCCCGGCCCGCCTGCCACAGGGCGGTGAACGGGTCATGGCGCTTGGTCTCCGCCCCGCCGCGCATGATTCCGAGCTGGCCGATTCGGTGGGTGTTGCCGAGTCGGTCGGTGACCTCCCGCACGTCCGGAGTCGCGGTCAGATTGACCGAACGCCCGTCGCGCTGCACCACCATCTCCAGCGGCGCCCCCGGCTGCATGGAGACGATCTGCCGGATCTCCTCGAATCGCTGGATGCCGCTGCCGTTGATCGAGACGATCAGGTCGCCCGGCTGCAGGCCGGCGCGCTCCGCGGCGCTGCCCGGCTGCACGCCGCCGACGTCCGGCGGGGTGAAGGACTGGCCGGCGGTGGCGAAGAGGACGGCCAGGACGACGATGGAGAACAGGAAATTCGCGATGGGACCGGCCGCCACGATGGCCGCCCGCTGGCCGAGCCGCTTGTGGTGGAAGGAAACCGCCTGCTCCTCGGCGCTCATGCTCTGGGTGTGGGCGCCGGGCGTGCTCGCCGGGTCGGCGTCGCCGAACATCTTCACATAGCCGCCGAGCGGGATGGCGCTGAACTTCCAGCGCGTCCCGGAGCGGTCGGTCCAGCCGAACAGCTCAGGCCCGAAGCCGATGGAGAAGACCTCGATGCGCACGCCGTTGCGGCGCGCCACGAGGTAGTGACCGAGTTCGTGCACAAACACGAGCACGGTGAGGACCAGCAGAAAAGACAGAAGCGTGGTCCCGAAGCCGCCCATGACGTCCATCACATCCCTTGCGTTCCGGAGCGGCCCCTTCGCGGTCCGCGCCCGGAAAAAGACTCTAGCGTGCCAGCGCCGCAACCCGGTCCGCCGCGACGCGGCGCGCCTCGGCGTCGGTGTCGCGCACCGCGCCCAGGTCGCGGAGCGGCCGGTGCGGCAGCGTGCCCAACACCCCCTCGACGATCCGTTCGATGTCGAGAAAGCCGATCCGGCGGTCGAGGAACGCCTGCACGGCCACCTCGTTGGCGGCACTGAGAATAGTAGGAGCGCCCCCACCGCTTTGCAAGGCGGCCCGGGCCAGCCGCAGGGCCGGGAATCGCTCGGGGTCCGGCGCCTCGAAGGTCAGTGTGGCGGCCTTGACGAGGTCCAGCCGTTCGGCAGGCGTGGAGATGCGGGCCGGCCAGCCGAGCGCGTAGGCGATCGGCGTGCGCATGTCCGGCGTGCCGAGCTGCGCCAGGACCGAGCCGTCAACATACTCGACCAGCGAATGCACGACCGACTGCGGGTGGACCAGCACGTCGATCTTCTCTTCGGGAACGCCGAAGAGGAAATGCGCCTCGATGATCTCCAGCCCCTTGTTCATCATGGTGGCGCTGTCGATGGAGATCTTGGCGCCCATGTCCCAGGTCGGGTGGGCGACCGCCTGCTCGCGCGTCGCCGCGGCCATGAAGGCGCGGTCCCTGGTCCGGAAGGGGCCGCCGGAGGCCGTCAGGATCAGGCGCTGGACGCTCTCCAGACGGTCGAAGTCGAAGACCTGGTAGATCGCCGAATGCTCGCTGTCCACCGGCAGCAGGTTGGCTCCGTGGCGGCGCACCTCCTCCATCATCAGGGCGCCGGCGCACACCAGCACCTCCTTGTTGGCGAAGGCGACGCAGGCGCCGCGGCGCACGGCGGCCAGCGTGGGCTCCAGACCGGCGGCGCCGACGATGGCGGCCATGACCCAGTCGGCGGGACGCTCGGCGGCCTCGGCCACCGCTTGGGGGCCGGCGGCGGCCTCCACGCCGGTACCGGCGAGCGCCTCCTTGAGGTCGGCGTAGGCGGCGGGGTCGGCGACCACGGCCAGCTTCGGGCGGAGCTGCCGCGCCTGTTCGGCGAGGAGGGCGACGTTGCGGTTGGCGGTCAGCGCCTCCACCGGGAAGCGCTCCGGATCGCGGGCGACGAGGTCCACCGTCTGCGTGCCGACCGACCCGGTCGACCCGAGGATCGTCACGCGGCGTGGCGCGTCCCCCGCCCCTTCAGCCTTCACAACCATGACCCCGTCACCACCATGCGATTGCCGTACCGATGGTCGCGTGGAACAGGGCCAGCACCGGGGCCGCGCTGAGCAACCCGTCGATGCGGTCCAGGATTCCCCCGTGACCAGGAATGAGATGGCCGCTGTCCTTCACGTTGTAACGGCGCTTGACCGCGGATTCGAAGAGGTCGCCCGCTTGCGCCACCACGGCCAGGACGGCGCCCACCGCAAGAGCCAGCAGCGGCCGTTGCGCGCCCGCGGCCAGGGCCACCCCCCACCCCACCAGGGCGGAGGAGGCCATGCCCCCGATCAGGCCGGCCCAGGTCTTCTTGGGGCTGATGCGCGGGGCCAGCTTCGGCCCGCCGATGGTGCGGCCGGCGGCGTAGGCGCCGATGTCGGTCGCCCAGACGCCGAGCATGGTGAAAAGGAACAGCGCGAGGCCGGAGTCCGGATCGTCGCGCAGCCACATCAGACCCGCCAGACCGGCGACGATGTAGAGGACGCCGCCACCGGACAGACCGCGGTCCGGCCCGCCCGAGGCCACCGCGACGCCGGCCGCGGCCAGGATGGCGACGACGACGGCCGCCCACGGCCCGGCGGCGATCTGCGCGGCCAGCGCCAGCAGGACGCCGGCCACCGATAACGCGATGGCGGCACCCTTGCGGCGGCAGGGAACAAGGTTGCCCCACTCCACGGCGGAGGCCACGGCGCCGAGCGCGATCAGGGCGTAAAACACCCAGCCGCCGGCCCAGACGGCCGCCAGCACGAGCGGAGCCAGAACGAGCGCCGAGATGGCGCGCGTCTTCAGGTCGCCGGATTTAGCGGGTGCCGGTGGTTGCGCCGAAGCGACGTTCCCGTCGGTGGAACTCTTCAATCGCCGCCTCCAGGTCACGCTTGGAAAAATCGGGCCAGAGCGTGTCCACGAAGACCAGCTCGGCATACGCCGCCTGCCAGAGCAGGAAGTTGCTGATGCGTTTTTCGCCGCTGGTGCGGACGATCAGGTCGGGGTCCGGAATGTCGGCGGTGAACAGGCGCTCGGACAGCCGGTCCTCGGTGATGTCCGCGGGGTCGAGCGTCCCCGCCCTCACCTCTTCGGCCAAACGCCGCGCCGCCAGCGTGATCTCCTGGCGGGAGCCGTAGCTCAACGCCACCACGAGGGTCAGCTTGCTATTGTCGCGGGTGAGGGTCTCGGCGTTGTCGATCAGACCGACGATGTCCTTGGACAGGCGGGACCGGTCGCCGATGACGCGCAAACGCACGCCGTTTCGGTGGAGGTCGGCAATCTCGCTGCGCAGATAGAAGCGCAGGAGCTGCATGAGGTCGGACACCTCCTCCTCCGGCCGACGCCAGTTCTCGGATGAGAAGCTGAAGATCGTCAGATAGCCGATGCCCAGCTCGCCCGCGGCTTCGACCGTCCGGCGGACGGCGTCCACGCCCTTTTTATGGCCGGCGGTGCGGGGCAGCCCCCTGGACTTGGCCCAGCGCCCGTTGCCGTCCATGATCACGGCCACGTGCGCGGGCGGGCGCAGGGGGCGGCTGTCTTCCGCGTCGCGCATGCCGTCAGACCTGCATGATGTCCTTTTCTTTCGCCGCAAGCGCATCGTCGACCAGCTTGATGTACTGGTCGGTCAGCGCCTGGACCTTCTCGCCGAGCCCCTTGTGCTCATCCTGCGAGATGTCGCCGGCCTTTTCGGCCTTCTTCAGGCCGTCCATGCCGTCGCGACGCACGTTGCGCACGGCGACGCGGGCCTGCTCGGCGTACTTGTGGGCGACCTTGGCCAGTTCCTTGCGGCGCTCCTGCGTCAGGTCGGGCAGCGGCACGCGGATCGACTGGCCTTCCGTCTGCGGGTTCAAGCCGAGGCCCGAATCGCGGATGCCCTTCTCGACCGCCTTGACCATGCCGCGGTCCCACACCTGCACGACGATCAGGCGCGGCTCCGGCACGCTGACGGTGCCGACCTCCTTGAGGTGCATCCTGGCGCCGTAGGCCTCGATGGTCACGGGCTCAAGCAGGCTGGCGGAGGCGCGGCCGGTGCGCAGGCCGCTCAACTCCTTGCGAAACGCCTCAAGCGCTCCTTCCATGCGGCGCTTGAGATCCGACTGGAGGTCCGATGTATCAGGCGCAGCCACGGCTCACTCCGTTTCTTCGTTGATGATCGTAAACTTGCCCCGGCCCTGCATCACCTCGGCGAAGGCGCCGGGGGTGTGGATCGAGAACACGAGTATGGGGATATGGCTCTCGCGCGCCAAGGAGATCGCGGAGGCGTCCATCACCTGCAGATCGTTCGCCAGGACTTCGAGATAGCCCAGGCGCTCGTAACGCTCCGCGTCCTTCACCTTCTTCGGGTCGGCGGTGTAGACGCCGTCCACCTGCGTGCCCTTCAGCAGAGCGTCGCAGCCCATCTCCGACGCGCGCAGCGCGGCGGCGGTGTCGGTGGTGAAGAAGGGGTTGCCGGTGCCGGCGGCGAAAATCACCACGCGGCCCTTCTCCATGTGCCGGATGGCGCGGCGCCGGATGTAGGGCTCGCACACCGACGACATGGGAATGGCCGACTGCACGCGGGTCACCACACCCATCCGCTCCAGAGCGCTCTGCATCGACAGGGCGTTCATCACGGTGGCGAGCATCCCGATGTAGTCGGCCGAGGCGCGCTCCATGCCGCTCGCCGCACCCTTCACGCCACGGAAGATGTTGCCTCCGCCGATGACCAGGCTCACCTGGACGCCCAGCTCGATCACCGCCTTCACCTCGTTGGCGACGCGGTTGACGACGTCCGGGTCGAGGCCGTAGTCGCGCTGACCCATCAACGCCTCGCCCGACACCTTCAGCAGGACTCGTTTGAAGCGGATGCCGTCAGCCGGCTCGGTGGTCCCGGTGGTCTGGGCCATGGGGGGCTTTCTCCCGGTTGGTGTGAAGAGTGCGTGCGGCGGGCTGCCGGTTCCTTACTTCTGGCCGGCGGCGGCGGCGACTTCGGCGGCGAAATCGCTCTCCGCCTTCTCGATGCCCTCGCCCAGCGCGAAGCGGACGAAGCCCGTCACCTTGACCGGAGCGCCGACGTCCTTGGCGGCGTTCTCCACCACCTTGCGGACCTTGGTCTCGCCGTCGATCACGTAGGTCTGCTCCAGCAGCACCACTTCCTCGTAGTACTTGCGGATGCGGCCTTCGAGCATCTTCTCGACGATGTTCTCCGGCTTGCCCGAGGCGCGGGCCTGCTCGGCGAGCACGTTGCGCTCACGCTCCAGGGCGGAGGTGTCGACGTCGGCGATGTCCAGGGCGTCCGGACGGGCGGCGGCGATGTGCATGGCGATCTGCTTGCCCAGATCGTTCAGCTTGGCGGCGTCGCCGGTCGACTCCAGGGCCACCAGAACGCCGATCTTGCCGAGGCCCGGCGCGATGGCCGAGTGGACGTAGGACACGACGACGCCCGCCGGGACCGACAGCTTGGCCGAGCGGCGGATGTTCATGTTCTCGCCGATGGTGGCGATCAGGTTGGTCAGCTCTTCCTGGACCGTGCGGCCGGCGTCCGGATAGGCGGTGCCCTTCAGGCCCTCGACGTCGCCCGAACCCGACAGGGTCAGCTCGGCGGCCTTCAGGGAGAAGGCCTGGAACTTGTCGTTGCGCGCGACGAAGTCGGTCTCGGCGTTCACCTCGACGACGGCGCCGGCGGTGCCGGCGGTGGCGACGGCGACCAGACCCTCGGCGGCGACGCGGCCGGACTTCTTGGCGGCGGCGGCGAGGCCCTTCTTGCGCAGCCAGTCAACGGCGCCCTCGAGGTCGCCCTGGGTCTCGGCCAGCGCCTTCTTGCAGTCCATCATGCCCGCGCCGGTCTTCTCGCGCAGTTCCTTGACGAGCGCGGCGGTAATCTCGGCCATGGTTTCGCCCTCTTCCTTCCGAACAGATCCAAGCGGATCGGGTTGATCCAAACAACTCATAAAAAAGGCAGCCGGGCCATAGGTCATAAGGCCCGGCTGCCCCGTATCACCGGGATCAGGCCTGGGCCTGTTCGGCCTCGGCCCCTTCCTCTTCCGGCAGCTGCTCGGCCGGAGCCTCCTCGGAGGAACCGACGTCGATGCCGGCGGCGCTCATCTCAGCCTGCAGACCGTCGAGCACGGCGCCGTTCACCAGCTCGCAGTACAGGTCGATGGCGCGCAGGGCGTCGTCGTTGCCGGGGATCGGGAAGGCCACGCCGTCCGGATCGGAGTTGCTGTCGATCACCGCGATGACCGGAATGCCGAGCTTGTTGGCTTCCTTGACGGCGATCGACTCCTTGTTGGTGTCGATGATGAAGAGGACGTCCGGCAGGCCGCCCATCTCCTTGATGCCGCCCAGCGCGCGCTCCAGCTTGTCGCGCTCGCGGGTCAGCTCGAGGATTTCGCGCTTGGTCAGGCCCGAGGTGTCGCCGCCCAGACGCTCTTCCATCTCGCGCAGGCGCTTGATCGACTGGGAGATGGTCTTCCAGTTGGTCAGCATGCCGCCGAGCCAGCGGTGGTTGACGTAGTACTGGCCGCATTTCGACGCGGCCTCGGCCACCTTCTCCTGGGCCTGGCGCTTGGTGCCGACGAACAGGACGCGGCCACCGCCGGCGACGACGTCACGGACGGCCTGCAGGGCGCGGTGCAGAGCCGGGACGGTCTGCTCCAGGTCGATGATGTGCACGCCGTTGCGCACGCCGAAGATGTACGGACCCATCTTCGGGTTCCAGCGACGGGTGTGGTGACCGAAGTGGACGCCGGCTTCGAGCAGCTGGCGCATGGTGAAAGACGGAATAGCCATTTGGAAAAGTCCTTTTCCGGTTGCTCCGCCGCGGGCACTGTCCGTTTGACAGGACACCGGATCGGGCCATCGGGGTAAAGCCGAGGGACCGCCAGCCCGCGTGAGGTTTTGACGACGGCGCTTACATAGCCCGCCGCAACCGCTTTGGCAACACCGGTTTGCCAATTCGGTCGGAAGCGCGATCCTGTTTTCTCAGCGGTTAACCGCGGTCTTGAGCGCTGTGCCAGAGCCGCAGGATCGAAACGGTTTCGTCTTCGCCGATGTCGTAGACGATGACATAGGGACGGACGACGACCAGTTCCCGCGTGCCCTCGACCAAGCCCTAAAGCGAACTTCCGTTCGCTTTAGACTCTTATCGCCTCATTCGCCAGCGGGCTCCGGTCGCATGTGCGACCGGGACCGCCGTCGCGGTCCAAAGCGGATTGCAATCCGCTTTAGCAGCCGCGTCGCGGAAACACCTGCAGGCTGTCACCCGCAAGAACCAACTCCTGGGCCAGGCGCCGAGCAGCGACCGGATTTTCCTGCGAGACATAGTGCAGGATGCGGACGAGATCGGCACGCGCCGCCGCTCGCCAGACGACCCTCACAGGTCGCGAGTTTCCGGTGGTTCCGCACCAAACTCACCCTCGGCCACCCGCAACAGCCATTCCCGCATCTGCTCGTGCGGCACGCCGCGCCGGTCTGCGCGCGCCTTTGCCACCGCAGCCTTCAGGGCATCGGATTCGGCGGCTTCATCGTCGATCTGGCGGGCGAGGTTCGGCATGGCTTGAATATGACATCCCGGCGCGGCCCTTTCCAGCCGTGGACCCGATTACAGCTCCACCACCTCGACCACCCCCGGCACCGCCTTCAGCGCGGCGCGGCTCTGGTTGGTGATGTTGAAGGAGCCGGGAAGCTGGATCTCCACCTCCTTCAGCGGGTCGATCTCGACCAGCAGATGGACCTTGCCCTTGCCGCGGGCCAGCCGCTCCAGCATGCCGCGGATGCTCTCCACCGGCCCGCCGTCGCGCACCACCACCTTCAGGCCGTCCGAGACCTGGGCGACGGCGTCCTCCAGCGGCTTCACCTCCTGGCAGGTCAGGCGGATGTCCTCGCCGTTCATCTGAACGTCCACGGTCATCAGCACCGGGCGCCCGGCCTCCAGCAGGTCGCGGTTGGTCGCCAGCACCTCGGAGAAGACCGTCACCTCGTAGCCGCCGCTGGAGTCGGACAGCTCCACGAAGGCGAAGCGGTTGCCCGACTTCGCGGTCTTCTCCTTGCGGCTGACCACGATGCCGGCGACGCTGCGCCGGGTCGAGCCGCCGCCGGTCACCGCCGTGGCGAGGTCCGCCGACCGCACCACCCTCATGCGGCCCAGCGGCCCGGCGAAGGCGTCCAGCGGGTGGGCGGACAGGTAGAAGCCGATGGAGCCGAACTCGTGCTTCAGCTTCTCCAGCGGCTCCCACTCCTTGACCTTGGGCAGGTCCGGCTCCTTCAGCCCGCCGCCGGCGCCGCCGAACAGGTTGCCGATGCCGCTGTCGCGCTCCGCCGCCTCGGCCTGGGCGTAGCGGATCAGAGTCTCCAGCGCGGCATGGACCTGGGCGCGGTTCGGGTTGATGCCGTCGAAGGCGCCGGCGCAGGTCAGGTTTTCGAGCTGGCGCTTGTTGATGGTCTTCAGGTCGAGGCGGCGGGCGAAGTCGAAGAGGCTCTTGTAGGGACCGTTCTTGCGCCGCTCCTCCACCACCGCCTTCATGGCCGGCAGGCCGACGCCCTTCACCGCGGCCAGCGCGTAGCGCACCGCCTTGGTGCCGTCGGGCAGCGTCTCCACCCCGAAGATGCTGTCGGACTTGTTGATGTCCGGAGTCAGCAGCTTGATCTTCAGCCGCACCAGCTCCTGCCGGAAGACGTTCAGCTTGTCGGTGTTGCCGAGGTCGAGCGTCATCGACGCCGCCATGAACTCCACCGGGTGGTTCGCCTTCAGATAGGCGGTGTGGTAGGCGACCAGGGCGTAGGCGGCGGCGTGGCTCTTGTTGAAGCCGTAGCCGGCGAACTTGGCCACCTGATCGAAGATCATGCTGGCCTGATCGGGGTCCACGCCCTTGTCCTTGGCGCCGACGACGAACTTGTCGCGCTCCTTGTCCATCTCCTCCTTGATCTTCTTGCCCATGGCGCGGCGCAGAAGATCGGCGCCGCCCAGCGAATAGCCGGACAACACCTGGGCGATCTGCATGACCTGCTCCTGGTAGATCATGATCCCGAAGGTCTCCTTCAGGATCGGCTCCAGGGCCGGATTCATGTAGTCGGGCAGCTCCTCCCCGTTCTTCACCTTGATGTATTTGGGGATGTTGTCCATCGGGCCGGGCCGGTAGAGCGACACCAGCGCGATGATGTCCTCCAGCCGGTTCGGCTTCAGCCGGCGCAGCACGTCGCGCATGCCCGAGCTTTCCAGCTGGAACACGCCGGTCGATTCGGCGCGGCCGAGGATCTCGTAGCTTCGGGGATCGTCCAGCGTGACGGTGGTCAGGTCCGGCTTCTCCGGGATCAGGTCCACCGCCGTCTTCAGCACGGTCAGCGTCTTCAGGCCGAGGAAGTCGAACTTCACCAGCCCGGCCTGCTCGACGAACTTCATGTTGAACTGGGTGACCGGCATGTCGGAGCGCGGGTCTCGGTACAGCGGCACCAGATCGTGCAGCGGCCGGTCGCCGATCACCACGCCCGCCGCGTGGGTCGAGGCGTGGCGGTACAGACCCTCCAGCTTCAACGCGATGTTGACGAGGCGCGCCACCGTCTCGTCGCCGTCACGGGCTTGGCGCAGCATCTCCTCGCTGTCGAGCGCCTGCTGGAGCGTCACCGGGTTGGCCGGGTTGTTCGGCACCAGCTTGCAGATCTTGTCCACCTGCCCATAGGGCATCTGGAGCACGCGCCCGACGTCGCGCAGCACGGCGCGGGCCTGCAGCTTACCGAAGGTGATGATCTGGGCGACGCGGTCGTAGCCGTACTTGTCCTGGACGTAGCGGATCACTTCTTCGCGGCGATCCTGGCAGAAGTCCACGTCAAAGTCGGGCATCGACACGCGTTCGGGATTCAGGAAGCGCTCGAACAGCAGGCCGAAGCGCAGCGGGTCCAGGTCGGTGATGGTCAGCGCCCAGGCGACGACCGAGCCGGCGCCCGACCCGCGGCCCGGACCCACCGGGATGTCGTGCGACTTGGCCCACTTGATGAAGTCCGACACGATCAGGAAGTAGCCGGGGAACTTCATCGACACGATGACGTCCAGCTCGAACTCCAGCCGCTCGAAATAGGTCTTGCGGGTCTCTTCGCGCTGCTCCGGCGTCATGTCCGGGGTGTAGACGACGCTGTTCAGCCGCATTTCCAGACCCTCGCGGGACTGGGCGCGCAGCTCCTCCCCCTCGTCGCGGCCGCCCTCGCAGGGGAAGGGCGGCAGGATGGGCTTGATCGGCTTCAGCAGGAAGGAGCAGCGCCGGGCGATGGCGACCGTGTTGTCCACCGCTTCCGGCAGGTCCTTGAACAGGTCCCGCATCTCCTCGGCCGACTTGAAGCGGTGATCGGGAGTCAGGCGGCGGCGCTCGGTCTGGCTGATGTAGGCGCCCTCGGCGATGCAGAGCAGCGCGTCGTGCGCCTCGTACATGTCCTCGGTCGCGAAGTAGCAGTCGTTGGTGGCGACCAGCGGCAGGTCGTGGGCGTAGGCAAGATCGATCAGCGCCGGCTCGATGGCGTCCTCGATCACGGCGAAATGGTCGCGGTGCCGCTGAAGCTCGACGTAGAGCCGGCCAGGGAACAACCGCTTCAGCCGCTCCAGCACGTCGAGCGCCAGATCCTTCTGCCCCTCGCCCAGCAGCCGCCCGACCGAGCCGCCGGGACCGCCGGTCAGCGCGATCAGCCCGGCGGAATGGCCCTCCAGCGCGTCCAGCGGGATCTGTGGCCCGGCCATCGGGTCCGATTCCAGGAAGGCCTTGGACACCAGCTTCATCAGGTTCCGGTAGCCCTCGTCGCTCTGGCAGAGCAGGACGAGCTGGTCGGGAACCGACGCCGCCTTGCCCGGCAGGCCGGGCTTGCCGTTGGCCGGGCCGACTCGGGTGATGCCCAGGACCGTGCCGATGATCGGCTGCACGCCCGAATCCGCGGCGGCCAGAGCGAACTCCAGCGCGCCGAACAGGTTGCCGGTGTCGGTCACGGCGACCGCCGGCATCTCCTTCTTCTGGCAGAGCTTGACCAGCTCCTTCACCTTGATGGCGCCCTCGGACAGGGAATAGGCGGAGTGGACGCGCAGGTGGATGAAGTCGGCGTGGGGCATGGCGGAGATGGGCACCGGTTCCAGCGAAGGGGGGGACGTTTCCCCTTAGTCGTCGCGCATCCCGTCCCCCACTGCAAGGGACCAAGCGCGGGCCCGGCCATGCGGCGATGCGCCAACCCTGTCGAAGGTCAGGGAAGATTCCCCGATCATGCGTGTTCGTGCTATCGAAAGAGGCAGAGCCACGATCCGAGAATGACCCGTTCCATGCGCTGCATCCGCTCCAGCGCCGTCCTGGCGGTGCTGGCGGCCACGCTCCTCACGGCTTGCCAGACCACCGGCGCCCCCGCACCGTCCGCGGAGGAGACCCACCGGCCACCGCCGCCCGAAACGACGCCTTCGTCTCCCCTGTCCGACGCGCCGGGGCGCATCGTCGCGCAGAACAAGGGCTGGATCGTGCGGGCGCATCCGGCGACCAAGACCGGCTCGGCCTATTGCTACGCCACGCGGACCGACGACTCCTCCCCCCTCTCCTTCCGGGCGACGGCGAAGGGGGCGGCCATGCTGGTCAACGCCGACCAGCACGCCCAGCCCGGCAAGGACACGGAAAGCCGCCTGACCGCCATCTTCCCCGACGGCGAAACCATGGCGCTGGAGGCCAGCCCCCTGCCCGACGGCGGCGTGGTGGTTCCGGTCGAGCTGCCCAAGTACGAGGACCTGTTCGAACCCTTCATGCGGTCGCGCGCGGTGACGCTGCAGCGGGACGGCGGCGGGACGGAGATCGGCGACGTCAATCTCGGCGGCTCGTCCTGGGCGCTGGCCGCGCTTGACGAGTGCCGCATCCTGCACACGGACAAGTAAGGCACGGAGAGCGGCCACACCCTCTTTGCGTGCCGCTGCGCCGCATTGACCGCCATGCCCTGCGGGTCTAGCCTCGGCCCCATGCGCACCGCCCACATCGGCCTTGCCGTCGCCGTCGCGGCGATCTGGGGCTTCAACTTCGTCGCCATCAAGGTCGGCCTCGCGGACTTTCCGCCGATCCTGTTCTGCGCCCTGCGCTTCGCGCTGGCGGCGCTGCCCCTTCTCGTGCTGGGGGTTCGCGGCGGTCCGCCGGTGCCCTGGCGCTTCATCCTCAGCATCGGCATGGTGCTGGGGGTGGTGAAGTTCTCGCTGCTGTTCGTCGGGATGGACATCGGCATGCCGGCGGGGCTGTCGTCGCTGGTGCTGCAGTCGCAGGCCTTCTTCACCGCCCTGTTCGCCGCCCTGGTGCTGGGGGAGCGGCCCGGGCCGAAGCAGATCCTGGGCATGGCGGTGGCCTTCGCCGGGATCGGCCTGATCGCGCTGGAGATGCCGGCGGGCGAGTCGTTGCTCGGTCTGGGGCTGGTCATGGCCGCCGCGGCCACCTGGGGCGTGGCGAACCTGCTGATGAAGCAAGCCAAGGCGCCGGACCTGTTCCGTATGATGCTGTGGGTCAGCGTGGTGCCGCCGATCCCGCTGCTGCTGCTGTCGCTTGGGATGGAAGGTACGGACCGGGCGTGGCAGGCCCTGACCCATCTGACGCCGCTGGGCGTCGGGGCGGTGGCCTACATCGCCTTCGGGGCGACGCTGTTCGGCTTCGCCGCCTGGGGCTTTTTGTTGCGCCACTATCCGGCGAGCTTGGTGGCGCCCTTCTCGCTTCTGGTGCCGGTCTTCGGCATGAGCTCCAGCGCGCTGGTCCTGGGCGAGAGTTTCACCCCGTTGAAGATGGCCGGCGCGCTTCTCGTCCTTGCCGGGCTGGCGGTGGCCGTGCTGAAGCTGCCTTCCGCACGGCCGGCCACCCATCGGCCCTGATTCGGGCCTGATCGCTCAGGTCAGGTTCTTCTTCAGGAACTCCACGGACCGGCCCCAGGCGAGGTCCGCCGCTTCCTTGTTGTAGCGCTCCGCCGACGTGTCGTTGTGGAAGGCGTGGTTGACGTTGTCGTACATGAAGAGTTCGTAGGACTTGCCGCCCTTCTTCAGGGCCTCCTCATAGGCCGGGACCTTGGCGTTCACGTTGTTGTCCAGCCCGGCGTAGTGGAGCTGGAGCGGCGCCTTGATGGTGGTGACCAGCGCCGGGTCGGGCGCCGGGCCGTAGAAGACGACGCCCGCCTTGAGGTCGGGCGCCTTGATGGCCAGCCGGTTGGTCATGCCGCCGCCCCAGCAGAAGCCGATCGCCCCAACCTTGGCGTTGGAATAGCGGTAGGCCATCAGGTCGCTCATCGCGGCGATCAGGTCGTTGACCGCCTTGTCGGGATCGAGCTGGCCGATCATCTCGCGGGCGCGGTCGGGGTCCTGCGGGGTGCCGCCCAGGGGGGACAGCAGGTCAGGCGCCGTGGCGACCAAGCCGGCCACCGCCAGCCGTCGCGTCGCGTCCTCGATGTAGGGGTTAAGGCCGCGATTCTCATGGATCACCACCACCGCCGGCGACTGCTCGGCCAGCTTCGGGCGGGCCCGGTAGGCGCGGACGTCGCCGGTGGCGCCCTGGAAGGTGACGCGCTCCGTGGCGATTCGGCTGTCGTCCTCCGGAACCTCGGCGGCCAGGGCGTAGTTCGGCTCGATCTGGGAGAGGATCGCCGGAATGGCCGCCGCGCTGCCCGCCAGCACCGCCAGCCGCTCCAGAAAGACGCGGCGCGGCAGCGGCCGGTGGGTGTACTCGTCGTACAGATCGATGATCTTCTGATCCATGGACTCCGGTCCCTCCGTGTTGAGTTGCGCGAAGTCTGCCCCAGGACGCACCGATCACCAATCCGCCGAACGGCGATGCCACTCTTACGCGGTTTGGCCGATCACCCGGCCGCGCCGCGATGGCGGTCAAACCCGCGCGTGCTCCACAAGGACTCCGTCGCTCATTTCCAGCACCCGGTCCATGCGGTTCGCCAGTTCCAGATTGTGGGTGGCGATCAGCGCGCCGACGCGGGCCTGCCGGACGATGGAAGTCAGCATGGCAAAGACCCCCTCCGCCGTGTGCGGGTCGAGGTTGCCCGTCGGCTCGTCGGCGATCAGCAGGCCCGGCCCGTTGGCCAGCGCGCGGGCAATGGCGACCCGCTGCTGCTCGCCGCCCGACAGGCGGGCCGGACGGTGGCCGGCGCGCGGCTCCAGCCCGACCATGCGCAGCAGTTCAAGGGCGCGCTCGCGGGCGGTGCGCTTCGGAACACCGTTGATCATCTGCGGCAGCACGATGTTCTCCAGCGCGGAGAATTCCGGCAGCAGGTGATGGAACTGGTAGACGAAGCCGACCGAGCGGCGGCGCACCTCGGTCCGCTTCCCGTCGTCCAGGGCGGACACGTCGGTCCCGGCGATCCGCACGGTGCCGGCGGTCGGCCGCTCCAGCAGGCCGGCGATGTGCAGCAGGGTCGATTTGCCGGCGCCCGACGGGCCGACCAGGGCGACCAGCTCGCCGGCATGGACGGTCAGCTCCGCCCCGCGCAGCACCTGAAGCTCGGTCCCCGCCTGCTCGAAGGTGCGGACGATCCCCGACAGTTCCAGCATCGGCTCACTCATAGCGCAGGGCCTCCACCGGATCGAGACGCGCCGCCCGCCAGGACGGGTAGACGGTCGCGGCGAAGGACAGGCCCAGCGCCATCAGCGTGACCTGAACCACCTCCGACCAGTCGATCTTGGCCGGCAGCTGCGACAGGAAATAAATCTCGGCGTTGAACAGGTTGGTGCCGGTCAGCGCCTGGATGCCCTGGCGGATCGTCTCGATGTTGAGCGCGAAGGACACGCCGAGCGCCACGCCGACCAGCGTCCCCGCCACCCCCACCGAGGCGCCGGACAGGAAGAAGATGCGCATGATCATGCCGCGGGTGGCGCCCATGGTGCGCAGGATGGCGATGTCCCGTCCCTTGTCCTTCACCAGCATGATCAGGCTGGAGATGATGTTGAAGGCGGCCACGGTGATGATCAGCGACAGGATCAGAAACATCACGTTGCGCTCGACCTGGAGCGCCGTGAAGAAGCTGGCGTTGGACTGCTGCCAGTCGACCACCCGCCCCACCCCGGCCACCGCCGACTGGATGGCGTCGCGCGCCGCGCGGATCTGCGTCGGGTCGTTGACGAAGACCTCCAGCGAGGTCACCGCTTCGCCCGTGCGGAAGAAGGCCTGGGCCTCCGGCAAGGGCAGGAAGATGAAGCTGTTGTCGTACTCGAACATGCCGACGTCGAACACCGCGCCGATGGTGAAGCTGCGCATCCGCGGCACTGTGCCGAAGGCGGTGACGTTGCCCTGCGGCGCGATCAGGGTGAGCTGGTCACCGACCGCCAGACCAAGCCGCTGCGCCATGCGGATGCCGATGGCGATGTTGTCCTCGCCGAAAGCCTCCGCCGTGCCGCGCACGATGTTGCGGGACAGCGTCGGGCGCACCCGGAAGTCCTCCGGTCGCACCCCGCGCACCACAGCACCCGAGGCGACGCCGCGCACCGACACCAGCGCCTGCCCCTCGACCGTCGGCGTCACCCCGACCACGCCGGGCACGCCCTGGAGCCGCTGCACCAGCGGGTCGTAGTCGGGCAGCGGCCCTCCGCGGGCGCTGTAGACGTTGAGGTGGCCGTTCAGGCCGAGCACGCGGCCCAGAAGCTCCGCCCGGAAGCCGTTCATCACCGACATCACGATGATCAGCGTCGCCACGCCGAGCGCGATGCCCAGCAGCGAGAATCCCGCGATGACCGAGATGAACCCTTCCTGGCGGCGCGCCCGCAGATAGCGCATCGCGACCATGCGTTCGAAGGCGGAGAAGATCATGCGGCTCCCGATGAGCGAAGGGCGGGCGACGATGGCCCGGCAAAAGCAAAGGCGGCGGACCGCAACCAGTCCGCCGCCCCGCAACATAAGTGCTTAACCGTGGCAGGAAAAGGGCGACCTTCCAGCGACCTTCGAAGGCGCCCGCTCCCCTTCCTAAATCCCCTCTCCCCTCCGCTCACGCGCAAACGAAGTTTGCGCTGACGCGACAGGCGGACCTTCGGTCCGCCGAAAGCGGGGAGAGGGTTAGGGTGAGGGGGGTGCGCGCGGCGCCACGTTCGGCACAAGCGCAACCCCCTCACCGGCCCTCCGGGCCACCCTCTCCCCAGAGGGGAGAGGGCTAAATGGCAAAGCGCGGAACTTTGATTACAGCGCCCGCTCCCCCGCCCCACGGTGTTACGCCGAGAGCTTCTCCAGCGCGCTTTCCACCGACAGCTCCTGCTTCTCGCCGGTGGCGCGGCGCTTCAACTCGACCACGCCGTTCTTCAGGCCGCGCGGCCCGACGACGAGCTGCCACGGCAAGCCGATCAGGTCCATGTCGGCGAACTTCACGCCCGGACGCTCGTCGCGGTCGTCGTACAGCACGTCCAGCCCGTTGGCGCGGAGCTTGTAGTACAGCTCCTGGCAGACGCGGTCGGTCTCGGCGTCGCCGACCTTCAGGTTGACGAGGCCGACGTTGAAGGGCGCCACGGAGTCCGGCCAAATGATGCCGTTGTCGTCGTGGCTGGCCTCGATGATGGCGCCCATCAGGCGCGACACGCCGATGCCGTAGGAGCCCATCTCGACCGGGACCGGATCGCCGCCCGGACCGGCGACGACGGCGTTCATCGGCTTCGAGTACTTGGTGCCGAAGTTGAAGATGTGGCCGACCTCGATGCCGCGGGCCGACACCAGATCCGACTCCGCGACCGGGCAGTTGCCGGGCTCGTGCTTCTCGTCGGTGGCGGCGTAGATCGAGGTGTAGGTGTCGAAGAAGGGCTGCAGGTCCTCGTCGAAGCCCGGCGCGTTCTGCAGCACGTCCAGGGTCAGCCAGTCCTTGTGGCAGAAGACGCCGCTCTCGCCGGTCTCGGCCAGGATGATGAACTCGTGGCTGAGGTCGCCGCCGATCGGGCCGGTGTCGGCGCGCATCGGGATCGCCTTCAGCCCCATGCGGGCGAAGGTGCGCAGATAGGCCAGGAACATCTTCTGGTACGAGCGCCGGGCGCTGGCCGGGTCGATGTCGAAGCTGTAGGCGTCCTTCATCAGGAACTCGCGGCCGCGCATCACGCCGAAGCGAGGGCGGATCTCGTCCCGGAACTTCCACTGGATGTGGTAGAGGTTCAGCGGAAGCTGGCGGTAGCTCTTCACGAAGGCGCGGAAGATGTCGGTGATCATCTCCTCGTTCGTGGGACCGAACAGCATCTCACGGTCATGGCGGTCGGTGATGCGCAGCATCTCCTTGCCGTAGTCGTCGTAGCGGCCGCTTTCCTTCCACAGCTCCGCCGACTGGATGGTCGGCATCAGCAGTTCCTGGGCGCCGGCGGCGTCCTGCTCCTCGCGGACGATCTGCTCGATCTTCTTCAGCACCCGGTGGCCCAGCGGCAGCCAGGCGTAAATGCCGGCGCTGGTCTGGCGGATCATCCCGGCCCGCAGCATCAGGCGGTGCGAGACGATCTGCGCCTCGGTCGGGGTCTCCTTGAGGGTCGGCAGGAAGAAGGTGGACAGCCGCATGGCTCTGCTCTCGGTTTCGAGGGGATTCGTCCGGCGGTGCGCCGGTCCGCAACAGGGAGAGCGACTTTAGGAAGCCACCGCGCGCTTGTCCATCGTCACGGCGCGCATCCGCGGGCGAACCGCCCTATCGGGTGGTGCGGCAATAGGCGTAGACCTCGGCCTCGCTCGGCGCGCCGATGGGCTGGCCGTTGAAATAGAGCCGGTTGGCGTACCAGGTCAGATAGCCGACCTCAACGCCCGGCGCCGCGGCACCCTGCGGCACCGGGAAGCCCATGCGGCGGGCGAAATCGACGGTCACCGGGATGTCGAACCGCTCCAGCGGCGGTGCGGTCCCGGCCGAGCCCGGCAGGTCGGCGGGGGCCACCGCCTTGCCGTTCACGTCCAGGCCCGGCGTGTACTCCACCCCGGCCGCCGGGCGATGCGCCGTCAGGAACTGACAGGCGGACAGGTCGATCGGCTGCGCCACCGCCCCATTGGAAAGCGTCAGAAACGCGACGAGGAGAGGAGCGGAGCGGCGGATCATGGCGGACCTCAGCCTTGGGCGGCGGCGGATTGCTTCATGGATTTCCAGTAGGTGGCGAGATAGGGCATGCCCTTCTCCGCCTCCTCCTGGGTGCGGGCCGACTGGCGGATGTACTTGCCGAGGAAGGGCTTGTTCACGAACTCCATGTCGACGGCCGCCTTCAGCACCAGGAATTCGCCGATCCGGTCCGGCAGATTGTAATGCCATTTCTGCAGGCATTCCGAGGTCACCCCCGGTTTGGCCTGGTCCTGGCCCGACAGGTAGAATTCCTGGTGATGGTACTGGTTGATCTCCTTCCAGGCCTTGAAGATGCGCGCCGGCTTCACGCGGACCAAACCCTTCAGCACCTTGATGTCGTCATGGAACAGCGGCAGGTAGCCGCGGCGCTCAGCCTGCTCGTTCAGCATGGTGTAGAGGCCGGCCATCACGTCGCCCTCCGCGCCTGAATCGCTGGTCTTCTTTTCCGGCTTGTCCGCCTTGCGGCCGAACAGTGAGGCGAAAAAGCCCTTCTTCTTGGCCGGCGCCGAGGAGCCGCTGTCCGCCCCCACCTTCCGCTCGTCCCACAGCGCGTCCCAGGCGTAATCCCAGGCGGTGAAGACGGCGTTGGAGCGGTCGTCGAGGACGGTCAGCAGATAGTCGCGCCCGTCGCGCGGCCAATCCACGTCGCCGACGATGGCCCGCACCGGACGGCGGCTGAG
Organism: Azospirillum brasilense; assembly: GCF_003349955.1. Lineage (GTDB taxonomy): Bacteria > Pseudomonadota > Alphaproteobacteria > Azospirillales > Azospirillaceae > Azospirillum > Azospirillum brasilense_B. Next base: position 34,375 of record NZ_QLKQ01000018.1, on the reverse strand, counting down.
CAACACCGGGAAGATCCCGACGCGCACCAGCTCGGCGTAGATTTCCTGAAAGGACGGGGTCAGGGCAAAGGGGAGCTTGGCCGCCGGCTGCTCTTCGGGGGTCAGCAGTTCAAGACTTTTGCGGGTACGGTCAAGCAGTTCGGTGGTCAGAATGGCCGCGAACTGCTCGAACTTCTCGTTATCACCCGCGGTCATCGGCGCCTCGGCATCGTTCTCCCCGCTGACGGCCGCAAATTCCGGCTGCGAACGCCGCCGCATTTGAATCCAAAGCCGGAACGGACGCTCGCCCGCCTCCCGCACAGTAGGATGAGCTATACCCGCAAAGGGTTAATTCATTCTGTACCGAAGCACAACGGTCCGTCTGCCTACGGACGAAGGTGATCGTGGGCGCCGTGAACCGGATCGGGGCGAAAAAAGGACCGCGCGGCGGTTGCGGCGCGGCCCGAGGTTTAGGGAGGAATCGCCACCAGGCGTCGGAAAAGAGGGAAGAACCCCTCTCGTCACACCAAATACATTGAACTCGACCCCACCCGATGACAAGACGGAATTTGGACTAAACCAAGTCGTCACTGAAGAATTCGCAGATTTCGCCCAAGACATAGGCGGTTGATTACGTCATAGGCTGCGTTATGCCTGATTTATGAGCGTTGTATCCTGCGAACCCCTGCCGAACGGCGGCCATCCAAGGGGGATCGAGCGCCGCGACTTCGGACCAGACCGGGCAGCGGGGCTGATGCGCGCCCGGCAGATAGCCGAGGCTCATCAGGAATTCGCCGGTGATCTCGCCGCCGGTGAAGCGGAAGGTGCGCTTGAACAGGCGAACCCACTCCGCCTTGCCCAAAGGGTGATGGGCGCGCAGCCAGCCGTCGAACGAGCCGTGGGTTTCGCGCAGGGTCACGATCCGCCGCGCGTTCTCGATGGCGGCGTCGACCTTCAGCCGGTTGCGGATGATGCCGGGATCGGCCAGCAGCCGCTCCCGCTCCACCTCGCCGTAGGCGGCGACGCGGTCGATGTCGAAGCCGTCGAAGGCGGCGCGAAAGGCCTCGCGCTTCTTCAGGATGGTCAGCCAGGACAGGCCCGCCTGATTGATCTCCAGAATCAGCCGTTCGAACAGCACCCGGTCGTCGGCGCTGGGAAACCCGTACTCGGTGTCGTGGTAGGGGCCGTGATGCGCGTGGCCGGGCGCCACGTCGCAATAGGTCAGACTCACGCGAGGGCTCCATCCGGGAGTGGGATCAGTGCGGCTTGGCCATCTCGCGGAAGGAAATCAGGTCCGACTGCACGATGCCGAAGATGACCAGCCACACCACCGCCGCGACCAGCGTCGTGGCGGCGAATTTCAGGAGGATGCGCGGACGCTCCGGCGCGCTGCTCGCCATGCCCGGCTCGGGCTGGGCCGGGGTGCGCACGCCCCAGGGCAGCACCGCGAACAGCACCACCCACCAGACGACCACATAGACGCTGATGCCCGTCACCCAGCCCATGGCAGCCTCCCTTCGTCTCAGGCCTGCTCCAGCTCGACCAAGGTCCCGCAGAAGTCCTTGGGGTGCAGGAACAGCACCGGCTTGTCATGAGCGCCGATCTTCGGCTCGCCGTCGCCCAGAACGCGAGCGCCCTGCGCCTTCATCCGGTCGCGGGCGGCCAGGATGTCGTCCACCTCGTAGCAGATGTGATGGATGCCGCCGGACGGGTTCTTTTCCAGGAAGCCGGCGATCGGCGACTTTTCGCCGAAGGGATGGAGCAGCTCGATCTTCGTGTTGGGCAGCTCGACGAAGACGACGGTGACTCCGTGCGGCGGCAGGTCCACCGGCTGGGACACCGCGGCGCCCAGCGTGTCGCGGTAGAGCGCGGTCGCCGCCGTCAGATCCGGCACGACGATGGCGACGTGGTTCAGCTTCCCGATCATGGGTCCTCCCGAAAGGCGTAAAGTCGGAAACGCTTATACACGGACGAGATGCACGTCCGTCACCGGCTTCTTGCCGTGCGTCGCGTTGAAGCAGCGGCGGACGGCGATGCGGGCGGCGGCGCGCACCTGTTCGTCGTCGGCGCGGGCCGATTTCGGCATCTCGGCGACGGCCTCGCGCACCGCGTCCACCACGTCGAGCAGCATGTCGCGGTCCGCCGAGTCGTCGAGCAGCCCCATCACCGCGATCTGCGGCGCGGTCACCAGCTCGCCCTTGCCGTTCATCACCAGCGTCACCACGGCGGCGCCGTTGTGGACCATCCGGTGGCGCGCCCGCATCAGCCCGGTGTCGAGCGGGATCAGCCGCTTGCCGTCCAGCGCCATGCGGCCGGAGCGAACCTGCGCCACCACCCGCGGCGGCGCGTCGGGCGCCAGCCGGATCAGGTCGCCGTTGCCGGGGACCAGAGACTCCGGCACCTGACAGGCGCGGGCCAGCTTGGCGTGCTCCAGCTGGTGGCGCTGCTCACCGTGGACCGGCATGGCGATGCGCGGGCGCACCCACTGGTACATGCGGACCAGCTCGTCCTGCGCGGGGTGGCCGGACACATGGACCGGCGCCTCGTCGGCGGTGACGATGCGGATGCCTTGCCCCACCAGCAGGTTCTGCATGCGGCCGATGGCCCGCTCATTGCCGGGAATCTCGCGCGAGGAAAAGATCACCACGTCGCCGCGCTGCAGCGACACCTGTGGATGGTCGTCCGACGCGATGCGGGCAAGGGCGGAGCGCGGCTCGCCCTGGCTGCCGGTGCAGACCAGCACCAGCTTGTCGCGCGGCACGTAGTTGGCGTCATGCTCGGTCAGGAAGGCCGGCAGGTCGGCGAGATAGCCGTTGGAGCGCGCGGCCTCGTTGATCCGCCACATCGACCGCCCGACCAGCGCGACGTGGCGGCCGTGCGCCGCCGCCGCGTGGGCGATGCTCTCGAGCCGCGCGACGTTGGTGGCGAAGCAGCTCACCGCAACGCGCACATCGGGGAACTGCCCGATCAGCTCGGTCAGCGTCTTGCGTACGTTGCCTTCCGACCCGGAGCTGCCGGGCACCAGGGCGTTGGTGCTGTCGCCGATCAGCGCCAGCACCCCCTCGTCGCCGATGGCGCGCAGCCGCTCCTCGTCGGCCGCCTTGCCCACCAGCGGCTCGGGGTCGAGCTTCCAGTCGCCGGTGTGCAACACCGTGCCGGCGGCGGTGCGGATCGCCAGGGCGTTCGGTTCCGGAATGGAATGGGTGACCGTCACATACTCGACGGAGAAGGGGCCGACTTCGATGGTGCTGCCCAGCGCCACCTCGTGGACCGGCACCACCCCGGCCAGCCCGCGCTCGTGCAGCTTCGCGCGCAGGACGGCGGCGGTGAAGGGCGTGCAGTAGACGGGCACGCGGAGCTGCGGCCACAAATACTGGATGGCCCCCAGGTGATCCTCGTGCGCGTGCGTCACCACGATGCCCACGAGGTCGTGCCGGCGCTCCGCGATGAAGGCGGGGTCCGGCATGATGACGTCCAGCCCCGGCATCGTGTCGTCCGCGAAGGAGATGCCGAGATCCACCATCAACCACTTGCCGCGATGGCCGTAGAGGTTGAGGTTCATGCCGATCTCGCCCGAACCGCCCAGCGGCAGGAAGTAGAGCGCGTCGTCCTCGGGAGCGAACAGGTCGCCGTCTCCCTCGACCGGGTGGACGGAGGGAGCGGAGTCGGGATGGGTCATTGGGCCGTGTTGCGCTTGTGGATCAGGAGGAGGCCGCGCAGCGTGAGTTCGCCGTCGGTGTGTTCGATTACATGGGTTGCCTTGGCGAAAAGCACACCCAGCCCTCCGGTCGCGACGACCGTCATCGGCTCGCCGTACTCCGCCCGGATGCGGTTGACCAGCCCTTCGATCAGGCCGACATAGCCCCAGAAGACGCCGGACTGCATGCATTCGACGGTGTTGGTGCCGATGACGTGGCCCGGCTGCTGGATCTCGACGCGGGGCAGCTTGCTCGCCGCCATCTGCAGCGCCTCCAGCGACAGGTTAAGGCCGGGCGCGATGACGCCGCCGCGGTAATTGCCGTCGCGGTCGACCACGTCGAAGGTCGTCGCGGTGCCGAAATCGATGACGATCAGCGGCGTCTTGTAGGTGGCCGCCGCCGCCACCGTGTTGACCAGCCGGTCGGCGCCGACCTCGTCCGGCCGGTCCACCAGCGCGCGGGTGCCGAGATCGACCCCCGGCTGGCCGACCACCAGGGGCTCGCAGCCGAAATGATCCTTGCACAGGCGCTTCAGGTTGAAGGTGGCGCCGGGCACCACGCTGGCGATGATGGCGCTGTCGATGTCCGCCGGGCGCAGCCCCTTCAGCGCCATCAGGTGGGTCATCCACACCATGTACTCGTCGGCGGTGCGCTTCTTGTCGGTCGCCGTGCGCCACAGGCCGCGCTGTTGGTCGCCCTCATAGATCGCGAACACCACGTTGGTGTTTCCGGCGTCGATGGCGAGCAGCATCTCTCAGGTCTCCACCGCGGGTGGGAAAAACACGTCTCCGGCGGCGATGCGCTGGCGCCCCGCCCCGTCATCCCGATCAAGCAACAGAACGCCGTCGCTGTCCAGATCGGCGAAGGTACCGGTCAGCGTGCGGTCCGGCAGACGGACGACGATGGGCTCGCCCAGACCCCGCGCCCGCTTCAGCCAAGCGGCGCGCACGGGGGCGAAGCCATGTGCCGTCCAGACGCCGTACCAGCGGGCCAACTGCTCGGCGTAGATCTCCAGCAGGGCCGCGGGCTGGAGCGCCGGGGCGCCCTCCGCCGCCAGCGAGGTGGCGGCGTAGTCGGTGCCCTCGGGAAAATGCCGCAGGTTGATGCCGACGCCGAGCACCAGCCAGGAGATCCCTCCCCCGGCCGCAGCCTCCGACTCGAGCAGGATGCCGGACAGCTTGCGGCCGTGCACCAGAACGTCGTTCGGCCATTTGCAGCGCACACCGTCGGGATCGGGAAGGACGGCGGCGGCGGTGTCGGCGATGGCGAGCGCCGCCACGAACGAAATCTGCGCCGCCTCGGCCGGCGGGCGCGAGGGACGCAGTATGGTCGAGCTGTAGAGATTGCCTTCCGGCGAGGTCCAGGCCCGGCCGCGACGGCCACGGCCCGACTCCTGCCGCTTGGCCCAGACGATGGTGCCTTCGGCAGCCCCCGAACGCGCGAAGGCCTTCGCCTCGTCGTTCGTGCTGCCGACGGAGTCGAAGGCCATCACCCGGAAGCCCGGAGGCAGGCGCAAACGCGCCGCCTCCGCTTCGTTGCCTGCCGTCATCCGGCGAACAGCGAGGCCGCCGCCGCCGCCGCGTAGTTCAGGATCGGCGCCGGAACCACGAAGAACAGCAGCGTGAACAGGCCGGTGGCGATCAGGATGCCGGTCATCCCGTCGTCGCCGATCTTGTCGAACGCCTCCACCGGCTCATCGAAGTACATGATCTTGATGATGCGCAGATAGTAGAAGGCGCCCACGACGCTGGTCAGAACGCCGACCACCGCCAGCGTGTAGAGCTGCGCCTCGATGGCGGCCAGGAAGACGTAGAGCTTGCTGAAGAAGCCGGCCATCGGCGGGATGCCCGCCATGGAGAACATGAACACCGCCATCGCGCCCGCCAGCAGCGGGTTGGTGCGCGACAGGCCGGCGAGGTCCTTGATCTCCTCGACCATGCGGCCCTGCTGCTTCATGCACAGGATGACCGCGAAGGTGCCGATGTTCATGACGATGTAGACCGCCATGTAGATCAGCACGCCGCGCACGCCTTCCTGGGTGCCGGAGGCAAGGCCGACCAGGGCGTAGCCGACGTGGCCGATGGAGCTGTAGGCCATCAGCCGCTTGATGTTGCTCTGGGTGATCGCCGCGAAGGCGCCGAGCGACATCGAGAGGATCGAGCTGACGATGATGATCTGCTGCCACTGGTGGGCCAGATGACCGAACGGCTCGATCAGCAGGCGGGTGAACAGCGCGATGGCGGCGACCTTCGGGGCGGCGGCGAAGAAGGCCGTGACCGGGGTCGGCGCGCCCTCGTAGACGTCCGGCGTCCACATGTGGAACGGAACGGCGGAAATCTTGAAGGCCAGGCCGGCGGCGACGAAGACCAAGCCGATGATGACGCCCACCGACGGATGCGCGCCACCGGCGAACAGGGCGGCGATCTTGTCGAAGGAGGTCGTGCCGGCGAAGCCGTAGACCATCGAGGCGCCGTACAGCAGCATGCCCGAGGAGAGCGAGCCGAGCACGAAGTACTTAAGGCCCGCTTCCGACGACTTGGCACTGTCGCGGCGGAAGGCGGCGATGACATAGAGCGCAAGGCTCTGAGTCTCCAACCCGACATAGAGGGAGATGAGGTCGTTGGCCGACACCATCATCAGCATGCCGAGGGTGGCGAAGAGCATCAGCACCGGGAACTCGAACCGGGCCATCTTCTCGCGCTCATTGAAGCCGAGCGCGAGGAGGACCGACAGCGAGGCGGCGACGAGGATCAGCACCTTCATGAAGACGCCGAAGGCGTCCATCACGAAGAGGCCGTTGAAGGTGACGACCCGGCCGGTGCCGTAGCCCATGGTCAATATGGCGGCCAGCAGCAGCGCCACCATCGTCATGTAGCCGATGGGGCGCGTGAAGCCGTCGCCGCGGAACACGCCGATCAGCAGCAGGGCCATGCCGGCGCAGGCGAGGAAGATTTCCGGCAGGGCCGGCCAGATGTCGGGAAACACAGCGGTCATGTCGGAACCTCTAGCGCGCGGCGACGGAGACGTCGGCCCCGCCCTGAGCGGCGGCCAGCTTGGTCTGGTAGGTCTGGATCAGCTGCCCGACCGACGCCGAGGTGACGTTCAGGAAGCTGTTCGGGTAGACGCCCATCCACAGCACCACGACGATCAGCGGCAGGAAGATGGCAACCTCGCGGGTGTTCAGGTCGAACATCGCGCGGACGTCCGCCTTGACCAGCTTGCCGTACACGACGCGGCGGAACAGCCACAGCGCGTAGGCCGGGCCCAGGATCAGGCCGGTGGCGGCCAGGAAGGCGACCCAGGTGTTGTCGCGGAAGGCGCCGAGCAGGACCAGGAACTCGCCGACGAAGCCGGAGGTGCCCGGCAGGCCGACCGAGGCCATGGTCATGAACAGGAAGACCACCGCGTATTTCGGCATGTTCTTCACCAGACCGCCGTAGCGGGCGATCTCGCGGGTGTGCAGCCGGTCATAGACGACGCCGACGCAGAGGAAGAGCGCGCCCGAGACGATGCCGTGCGACAGCATCGTGAAGATCGAGCCCTCGATGCCCTGCTGGTTCAGCGCGAACATGCCGATGGTGACGAAGCCCATGTGGGCGACGGACGAATAGGCGATCAGCTTCTTCATATCCTCCTGCGCCAGGGCGACGAGGGAGGTGTAGATCACCGCGACGATCGACAGGGCGTAGACCATCGGGGCGAAATACTCGGTCGCCTCGGGCAGCATCGGGATGTTGAAGCGCAGGAAGCCGTAGCCGCCCATCTTCAGCAGAACGCCGGCCAGGATGACCGACCCGGCGGTCGGCGCCTCGACGTGGGCGTCGGGGAGCCAGGTGTGCACCGGCCACATCGGCACCTTCACCGCGAAGGACGCGAAGAAGGCCAGCCACAGCCAGAGCTGCATGTTGCGCGGGAAATGGGTCGCCGTGATCGTCGGGATGTCCGTCGTGCCGGCCGCGAAGTACATGGCCAGGATGGCCAGCAGCATCAGGACCGAGCCGAGCAGCGTGTAGAGGAAGAACTTGAACGCCGCGTAGACGCGCCGCGCCCCGCCCCAGACACCGATGATCAGGAACATCGGGATCAGCACGCCCTCGAAGAACATGTAGAAGAGGACGAAGTCCAGCGCGCAGAACATCCCCACCATGAGGGTTTCCAGCACGAGGAAGGCGATCATGTATTCCTTCACCCGGGTCTGCACCGCCTCCCAGGAGGAGAGGATGCAGAGCGGCATCAGGAAGGTCGAGAGGATGACGAACAGCATCGAAATGCCGTCCACACCCATGTGGTAGGAGATCCCGAATTCGGGGATCCACGCCGCCTTCTCCACGAGCTGGTAGCCCGGGTTGCGCGGGTCGAAGTTGAACCAGATGAACAGCGACAGGACGAAGGTGATGACCGTCGTCCAGAGCGCGACGTAACGGACGTTCCGAACCACATCCGGCGTGTTGCCCCTGCAGAAGAGCAGGATCAGCGCCACACCGGCCAGCGGCAGGAAGGTCGTGAACGACAGGAGCGGCCAGCTAGCCATTGTTCTTGTTCCCCTTCAAACCGCTCAACCGAACACAGACAGCCAGGCGACCAGCAGCACCACGCCGATCACCATCGCGAAGGCGTAGTGATAGACGTAGCCGGACTGGAGGCGGCTGGCGCGCGCCGCGACGTCGCGGGTGACGGCGGCGATTCCGTCCGGACCGACACCGTCGATCACGGCGCCGTCGCCGGATTTCCACAGGCCGTAGCCCAGATACTTGGCCGTACGCACGAACAGACGGTCGTACAGCTCGTCGAAGTACCACTTGTTGTACAGGAACTGGTGCACGCCGCGGAACGTGCCGGCGACCTTCTCGGGCAGGCCCGGGATCGCCATGTACATGATGTAGGCGAGCGCGATGCCGATCAGGCCGACGACCAGCGGGGCCAGCTTGACCCAGCCCGGGGTGTGGTGGTGGGCCGCCTCGATGCTGTTGTTGTCCGCCAGCACCAGGATGGTCTTGCCCCAGAAATGCTCCATGCTGTGGCCGATGAACAGCTCGTGGAAGCCGAAGCCGGCGAACAGCGCGCCCACGGCCAGGACACCCAGCGGGATCAGCATGACGATCGGCGATTCGTGGGCATGGTCGAAGACCGACTTCTCCATCCGCGGCTTGCCGTGGAAGGTCATGAACAGCAGGCGCCAGGAGTAGAAGGCGGTCAGCAGGGCCGCGGCGATGCCGAGCGCGAAGGCGAACTTGCCGACCGGGCTGGCCGAGGCGAAGGCCGCCTCCAGGATCATGTCCTTGGAGTAGTAACCGGCGAAGAAGGGCAGACCGGCCAGCGCGAGGTTGCCGATCCACATCACCGCGTAGGTGAAGGGGATCTTCCGCCAGACGCCGCCCATGTTGCGCATGTCCTGCTCATGGTGCAGGGCGTGGATCACCGAACCGGCGCCGAGGAACAGCAGCGCCTTGAAGAAGGCGTGCGTGAACAGGTGGAACATCGCGGCACCGTAGGCGGAGACGCCGGCGGCGAAGAACATGTAGCCGAGCTGGCTCATGGTCGAATAGGCGATGACGCGCTTGATGTCGAACTGGGTGAAACCGATCGTCGCCGCGACGAAGGCCGTCAGGGCGCCGACCACGGCCACGATCTCCAGCGCCGTCGGGGCGTATTCGAAGACCGGGGACAGGCGGCAGACCATGAAGACGCCGGCGGTCACCATGGTGGCCGCGTGGATGAGCGCCGACACCGGGGTCGGGCCCTCCATGGCGTCCGGCAGCCAGGTGTGCAGGCCGAGCTGGGCCGACTTGCCCATGGCGCCGATGAAGAGCAGCAGGCAGGTGATGGTCAGCGCGTCGAAGTTCCAGCTGAGGAAATGCAGCGTCTGGCCGGCCAGCTCCGGCGCCTTGGCGAAGATCGCGTCGAACTGGACCGAGCCCGTCAGCACGAAGATCGCGAAGATGCCGAGCACGAAGCCGAAGTCGCCGACGCGGTTGACCAGGAACGCCTTGATCGCCGCGTTGTTGGCCGAGGGCTTCTCGTACCAGAAGTTGATGAGCAGGTAGGAGGCGAGGCCCACGCCCTCCCAGCCGAAGAAGAGCTGCACGAGGTTGTCGGCCGTCACCAGCATCAGCATGGCGAAGGTGAACAGCGACAGGTACCCCATGAAGCGCGGCTTCTGCGGGTCCTCGGCCATGTAGCCGATGGAGTAGAGGTGGACCATCGACGACACGGTGTTGACCACCACCAGCATGACGGCGGTGAGCTGGTCGACGCGCAGCGCCCAGGACAGGTCCAGGCCGCCGCTGCGAATCCAGCTCATCAGCTCGATCGTGCGGGGATGGCCGCCGACGGCGACGTCGAAGAACAGCACCCAGGACAGGATCGCGGAGAGCAGGACGGCACCGGTGGTGACGAACTGCGCGGCGCGGTCGCCCACGGTGGGCGGCCCGGCGACGACGTGATGGTCGTCGTGGCCGTCGTCGTGATGCTCCTCGTGAGCGTGCGCGTCATGGCCATGACCGTGGTCATGCCCATGGTGATCGTGGTGACCGGCGTGCGCCGGCTCCGCCTTCGGCCCGCCGAACAGGGCGATGGAACCCGCGACGAGGAACGCCAGGAGCGGGAGGAATACGACAAGGACTTCCATGGCGCTGCCTTAGCCCCTCATCAGATTGATGTCTTCGACCCGGATGGAGCCGCGGTTGCGGAAGTACACCACCAGGATGGCGAGACCGATGGCCGCCTCGGCGGCGGCGACGGTCAGGATGATCATGGAGAAGACCTGCCCGACCAGATCGTTCAGGAAGACCGAGAACGACACCAGATTCAGGTTCACGGCGAGCAGCATCATCTCGATCGACATCAGGATGATGATGACGTTCTTCCGGTTGAGGAAGATGCCGAGGACGCCGAGCGTGAAGATGATGGCCGAGACCGTCAGATAATGCCCGAGACCGATTTCCATGATCACACGCCCTCCCCGGTCGGCACCTTGCGGATGGCGACCACGTCCTCGCGCCGACGGGCGAGCTGGGAGCCGATGTTCTGCTTCCGGACACCCTCGCGCTGACGCAGGGTCAGGACGATGGCGCCGATCATGGCGATCAGCAGCACGATGCCCGACGCCTGGAACAGATAGACGTAGTGGGTGTAGATCAGCTGTCCGAGCTGCTCGGTGTTGGTCGCACCGGGCATCGCCGCGACCGGCGCCGAGGCGGCCTTCTCCGCGGCCGGCGCGATGATCCAGCCGCCGAGCACGGCGGCCAGCTCGGCCAGCAGGATAAGACCGATCAGCCCGCCGATCGGCAGGTACTGGAGCGCGCCCGCCCGCAGCTCGCGGAAGTTGATGTCGAGCATCATCACCACGAACAGGAACAGCACCGCGACCGCGCCCACATAGACGATCACCAGGATCATCGCGATGAACTCGGCCCCGAGCAGCACGCACAGGCCGGCGGCCTGGAAAAAGGCCAGGACCAGATAAAGGACCGAATGAACCGGATTCCGCGCCGAGATGACCATCACACCGGAGGCCACCAGCAGCGCAGCAAAGACGTAGAAGGCGATGCCTTGAACAATCATCGTTATCCCCGTTTCCGCTTACCGCACTGCAAAGACTTACCGGTACGGCGCCTCGGCCGCGAGGTTCTGGGCGATTTCCGCTTCCCAGCGGTCGCCGTTCGCCAGCAGCTTCTGCTTGTTGTAGAAAAGCTCTTCACGGTTCTCGGTGGAGAACTCGAAGTTCGGACCCATCACGATGGCGTCCACCGGGCAAGCCTCCTGGCAATAGCCGCAGTAGATACACTTCGTCATGTCGATGTCGTAGCGCGTGGTGCGGCGGCTGCCGTCCTCACGCGGTTCGGCCTCAATGGTGATGGCCAGGGCCGGACACACCGCCTCGCACAGCTTGCAGGCGATGCAGCGCTCCTCGCCGCCGGGATACCGGCGCAGGACGTGCTCGCCGCGGAAGCGGGGGCTGATGGGGCCCTTTTCGAACGGGTAGTTCAGGGTCACCTTGGGCTTGAACATGTAGCGCAGGGTGAGCCCGAGGCCGCCCAACAGTTCGGTCAGGAACAGGCTGCGCGCCGCACGATCGAGGAACGCCATGGCCTCTTCGTCTCCTTCCTAGCGGGCGCCCCGTTCCGGGTGACGCCCGCGCTTTCTCTTTGAAACTCGATCCGATGGTCCGTTCAGGCGCCGGTCACTTGGGCAGCCAGCCGAACGTCACCAGCACGCCGGCCGTCAGCACGACCCACAGCAGCGAGAACGGCAGGAACACCTTCCACCCCAGACGCATCAGCTGGTCGTAGCGGTAGCGCGGCATGGTCGCGCGGACCCACACATAGACGAACAGGCAGAAGGCGATCTTCAGGGCGAACCAGATCGGGCCGGGGATCCAGGTGAAGGGCGCGAACGGCAGCGGCGGCAGCCAGCCTCCCAGGAACAGGATGCTGGTCATCGCGCTCATCAGGATCATGTTGGCGTATTCGCCAAGGAAGAAGAGCGCGAAGGGAGCCGAGCTGTATTCCACCATGAAGCCGGCAACCAGCTCCGACTCGCCTTCCGGCAGGTCGAAGGGGGAGCGGTTGGTTTCCGCCAGCGCCGAGATGAAGAAGATGACGAACATCGGCAGCAGCGGGATGGCGAACCAGATCGTCTCCTGCGCCTCGACGATCTTCGTCAGGTTCAGCGAGCCGACGCAGAGCAGGACGGAGATGATCACGAGGCCCATCGAGACCTCGTAGGACACCATCTGCGCCGCCGAGCGCAGCGCGCCGAGGAAGGCGTAGCGCGAGTTCGACGCCCAGCCGGCCATCACGATGCCGTACACGCCCAGCGACGAGATCGCGAACAGGTACAGGATGCCGACGTTGATGTCGGCCAGCACCATGCCGTAGTCGAAGGGAATGACCGCCCAGGCGACCAGCGCCAGGAAGAAGGTCAGCATCGGCGCCAGATAGAACACGAAGCGGTTCGCGCCGACCGGCAGGATCTGCTCCTTCGCGAACAGCTTCAGGCCGTCCGCGAACGGCTGCAGGAGTCCAAACGGGCCGACGATGTTCGGACCCTGGCGGAGCTGCATGGCGCCCATGATCTTACGCTCGGCGTAGGTCATGAAAGCCACGGCCACCAGGAGCGGCACGACGATCGCCAGGATCTTGAGGACGATGATGATCAGCGGCAGAAGGAAGCCGCTCCAGAACTCAGCCATGGGTACCGGTCCTCTCCTGAGCGCTCTCGGCGGGCTTCACAAACGTCTCGGCGCAACGAGCCATGGTCACCGAGGCGCGGCTGATCGGATCGGTCATGTAGTAGTTCGCGACCGACGAGAAGAAGGGCGAGTCGTCGACCAGTCCTTCCACGCCGAACGGCGCCCAGGGGGCCGGCGTGACCGTGCCGACCGCCGCGAAGACCGGGTTGACCTCGGCCAGACGGCGACGGATCTGGGTCAGGCTGTCGTAGGGCAGCTTGTGGCCGAGCTGTTCCGACAGGGCGCGCAGGATCTTCCAGTCCTCCCGCGCCTCGCCGGGCGGGAAGGTGGCGAGACGCGCCTGCTGCGGACGGCCCTCGGTGTTGACGTAGAGGGCGTTCTTCTCGGTGTAGGCGGCACCCGGCAGGATGACGTCGGCGCGGTGGGCGCCCTTGTCGCCGTGATGGCCCTGGTAGACCACGAAGGCGTTGCCGAGGGCGGCGGTGTCGATCTCGTCGGCGCCCAGCAGGTACACCACGTCGATCTCGCCCTTCCCTGCCCCCTCGACGATGCCGGCGGTGCCGCGACCGCCCTCGCCCGGCAGGAAGCCGATGTCGAGACCGCCGACGCGGGACGCCGCCGTGTGCAGCACGTTGAAGCCGTTCCAGCCGTCCTGCACCACGTTGAAGGTCTCGGCCAGCTTGCGCACCGCGGCCTGGACGGCGGCGCCGTCCTTGCGGCGGAAGGCGCCGGCGCCGAGGATGACCATCGGGTTCTTGGCGCCGCGCAGAACGTCGGCGAAGGCGTGCGTGCCGTCGACGAGCTGCTGCAGGGCGTTGGTGCCCGTGCCGAGATGGCTGTACGGGTAGGTCAGCTCGCGGGCCTCGCCGATCACCGCCACCTTCAGGCCACCCATCAGGTAGCGCTTGCGGATGCGGGCGTTGACGATGGTGGCTTCCCAACGCGGGTTGGTGCCGACCAGCAGGATGACGTCCGCCCGCTCGATCCCGGCGATGCCGCTGTTGAACAGGTAGCCGGCGCGGGCCGACGTGTCGAACAGGGCGCCGTCCTGGCGGCAGTCGATGTTGGCCGAGCCGAGGCCCGCCATCAGCTCCTTGAGCGCCAGCATGGATTCGGTGTCGGCCAGATCGCCGGCGATGGCGGCGATGCGGTTGCCCGGAACACCCTTGACCTTGGCGGCGACGGCCTGGAAGGCCTCGGCCCAGGTCGCCGGCTGGAGCTTGCCGTCCTTGCGGACGTAGGGGCGGTCGAGACGCTGGCGCTTCAGCCCGTCATAGGCGAAGCGGGTCTTGTCGGCGATCCACTCCTCGTTGACGTCCTCGTTGACGCGCGGCAGAACGCGCATCACCTCGGGGCCGCGGGTGTCGACGCGGATGTTCGAACCGACCGCGTCCAGAACGTCGACCGTCTCGGTCTTGCGCAGCTCCCACGGACGGGCCGTGAAGGCGTAGGGCTTGGACAGCAGCGCGCCCACCGGACAGACGTCGGCGAGGTTGCCCGACAGCTCCGACCCGATGGCCTTCTCGACGAAGGTGGTGATCTCCATGTGCTCGCCGCGGTTCACCGCACCGAGGTCGGGAACGCCGGCGATCTCGTTCACGAAGCGGATGCAGCGCGTGCAGTGGATGCAGCGCGTCATCTCGGTCCGGATCAGCGGCCCCATGTACTTGTCCTGGACGGCGCGCTTGTTCTCGCCGTAGCGGCCACGGTCGAAGCCGTAGGCCATCGCCTGGTCCTGGAGATCGCACTCGCCGCCCTGGTCGCAGATCGGACAGTCCAGCGGGTGGTTGATCAGCAGGAATTCCATGACGCCCTTGCGGGCCTTGTGCACGAGCTCGGTGTTGGTCTTGACGACCATCCCGTCGCCGCAGGGCATGGCGCAGGCGGCCACCGGCTTCGGCGCGCGCTCCATCTCCACGAGGCACATGCGGCAGTTCGCCGGCACGCTCAGACGCTCGTGGTAGCAGAAGCGCGGGATCTCGATGCCCAGCTGTTCGCAGGCCTGCAGGATCGAGGTGCCCGGCTCGACTTCGATCTCGATCCCGTCGATGGTGAGTTTCGGCATTGGAAACCGGGCTCCTTACTCGGCCGCCAAGGACTTGGCGGCGTTGCGGTAGTCGAGGATGCGGCGCTCGACCTCCGGCCGGAAATGCCGGAACAGGCCCTGGATCGGCCAGGCCGCGGCATCGCCGAGCGCGCAGATGGTGTGCCCCTCGATCTGTTTGGTGACCTCCAGCAGCATGTCGATTTCCTCGACGCGCGCGTTGCCGGTCACCATGCGCTGCATGATGCGGTTCATCCAGCCGGTGCCTTCGCGGCACGGCGTGCACTGGCCGCAGCTCTCATGGGCGTAGAACTGGGACAGGCGGGCGATGGCCTTCACCACGTCGGTGGACTTGTCCATCACGATCACCGCCGCGGTGCCCAGGCCCGAGCGCACGTCGCGCAGGCTGTCGAAGTCCATCAGGACCGTGTCGCAGATCGACTTCGGCAGCAGCGGCACCGACGAACCGCCGGGGATGATCGCCAGCAGGTTGTCCCACCCGCCGCGCACGCCGCCGGCGTGCTTCTCGATCAACTCCTTCAGCGGGATGCCCATCTCCTCTTCCACGTTGCACGGCTTGTTGACGTGCCCGGAGATGCAGAAGAGCTTGGTACCGGTGTTCTTCGGACGGCCGAGACCGGCAAACCACGCGGCGCCACGGCGCAGGATGGTCGGAACCACCGCGATGGACTCGACGTTGTTCACCGTGGTCGGGCAGGAATAAAGACCGGCCTGGGCGGGGAACGGCGGCTTGTTGCGCGGCTGGCCCTTCTTGCCCTCGATGGACTCGATGAGCGCGGTCTCCTCGCCGCAGATGTAGGCACCCGCGCCGCGGTGGATGTAGATGTCGTAGTCGTAGCCGGTGCCGCAGGCGTTCTTGCCGATCAGCCCCGCCTCGTACGCCTCGTCGATAGCGCGCTGGACGTTGGAGCCCTCGTTGTAGAACTCGCCGCGGATGTAGATGTAGCAGGCCGAGGCGCCGATGGCGAAACCGGCGATCAGGCAGCCTTCGATCAGCTTGTGCGGATCGTGGCGCAGGATGTCGCGGTCCTTGCAGGTGCCCGGCTCGCCCTCGTCGGCGTTGATGACGAGGTAGACCGGCTTGTCCGTGACGTTCTTCGGCATGAAGGACCACTTCATGCCCGTCGAGAAGCCGGCGCCGCCACGTCCGCGCAGGCCGGATTCCTTGACCTGCTCGATGATCCACTCTTTGCCCTGGGCGATCAGAGCCTTGGTGTTGTCCCAGTCACCACGCTTCCGGGCGGCGTCCAGGCCGAAGCTCTGGTAGCCGTACAGGTTGGTGAAAATGCGGTCCTCGTCGCGAAGCATCGCATCCCCCTCAATCGGCCGTGGTGGTGAAGGCCTTCAGAGTCGTCGGGCCGCCCACCGGTTCGGAGGACTGCCGGCCGATCTGCGAGCCGTGCTTGGGGATCTCGCCGCCCTTGAGGGCGTCGATGATCTTTTCCATGTGTTCCGGGCTGACGTCTTCATAGTAGTCGTCGCCGATCTGGACCACCGGCGCGTTGACGCAGGCGCCCGAACACTCGACCTCGCGCAGCGTGAACTGGCCGTCCGCGGTGGTCTCGCCGACGCCGATGCCCAGCTTGCGCTCGCAGGTGTGCACGACGTCGTCCGACCCGCGCAGCCAGCACGGCGTGGTCGTGCAGACCTGGATGACGTGCTTACCGACCGGGGTCTTGTTGTACATCGTGTAGAAGGTCGCGACTTCGTACACGCGGATGCGCGGCATGCCGAGCAGGTCGGCGACGGCGTCCATGGCGACGCGCGGCAGCCAGCCGTCGCTCTGGCGCTGGGCCAGATCGAGCAGCGGCATGCAGGCGCTGGCCTGCTTGCCCGCCGGGTACTTCGCGATGATGGCCTTCGCCCGTTCCAGATTTTCCGGATTGAAGGCGAAGGAGGCCGGCTCCTTGGCCGGGTCGTGAGCCGGGGCGCTCATCGGTCAATTTCTCCGAACACGATGTCCATGGACGCGATGTTGGCCACCGCGTCGGCCAGCATGTGGCCCTTCGACATGAAGTCGAGGCCCTGCAGGTGGGCGAAGCCCGGCGCGCGGATCTTGCAGCGGTACGGCTTGTTCGTGCCGTCCGACACCAGATACACGCCGAACTCGCCCTTCGGCGCCTCGATGGCGGTGTAGGTTTCGCCCGCCGGGACGTGGAAGCCCTCGGTGAAGAGCTTGAAGTGATGGATCAGCGCTTCCATCGACCGCTTCATCTCGCCGCGCGGCGGCGGGGAGACCTTGCGCTCCTCCGCGCGCACCGGGCCGTCGGGAAGCTCCTTCAGGCACTGGCGGATCATGCGGTTGGACTGGCGCATCTCCTCCATGCGGACGAGGTAGCGCGCCCAGCAGTCGCCGGTCAGGCCGACCGGCACGTCGAAATCCATGCGGTCGTAGACTTCGTAGGGCTGCGACTTGCGCAGGTCCCAGGCGACGCCCGAGCCGCGCAGCATCGGGCCGGTGAAGCCCCAGTTGAACGCCTCTTCCTTGGTGACGACGCCGATGTCGACGGTCCGCTGCTTGAAAATGCGATTGTTCGTCAGCAGATTGTCAATGTCGTCAACAAACTTCGGGAAGCGCTCCGTGAACTCCCAGATGTCGTCGGTCAGGCCAGCAGGCAGATCCCAGGCGACGCCACCGGGACGGAAGTAGTTCGCATGCAGGCGCGCACCGCACACACGCTCGTAGAACTCCATGAGGATCTCGCGTTCCTCGAAGCCCCACAGCGCCGGCGTGATCGCACCGACGTCGAGCGCGCCGGTCGTGATCGACAGGATGTGGTTCAGGATGCGCGTGATCTCGGAGAAGAGGACGCGGATGTACTGGGCGCGCAGCGGCGCCTTGATCTGCAGCAGGTTCTCGATGCCGAGCACATAGGCGTGCTCCATGCACATCGGGCTGACGTAGTCCAGGCGGTCGAAGTAGGGAACGGCCTGCAGGTAGGTCTTGTACTCGATCAGCTTCTCGGTGCCGCGGTGCAGCAGGCCGATGTGCGGGTCGCAGCGCTCGACGACTTCGCCGTTCAGCTCCATCACCAGACGCAACACGCCGTGGGCCGCAGGGTGCTGCGGCCCGAAATTCATGGTGTAGGGCTTGATCTGGGTCTTGCCGCCGGACTGGCCGGCGGCGGGGTGTGCGGACGTGGCGATGGTCACGGCTTGCTCCCGGTGTCAGGGGCCTGGGCCTTCTCGTCGCCGGGCAGCATCACGTTCGTCATGCCTTCCCAGGGCGACAGGAAGTCGAAGCTGCGGAAATCCTGCGTCAGGCGGACGGGTTCGTAGACGACTCGCTTCTGGTCCTCGTCATAGCGGCACTCGACATAGCCCGTCATCGGGAAGTCTTTGCGCAACGGGTGACCTTCGAAACCATAGTCGGTCAGGATGCGGCGCAGATCCGGATGGTCGGAGAAGAAGATCCCGAACATGTCCCAGGTTTCACGCTCGAACCAGCCGGCCGCGTTGTACACCGGCACGGCCGAGGCCACGGGGGTGTCCTCGTCGGTGGTGACCTTCACGCGGAGGCGCCGATTGTGCTTGTAGCTCAAAAGGATGTAGACGACCTCGAAGCGTTCCTCCCGCTCCGGCCAATCCACAGCGGTGACGTCGAGCAGCTGCTCGAACGAGCAGGTCGGATCGTCACGCAGGAAGGTGAGCGACTTGATGAGCGAGGGCCGGCGGACGGTCACCATCAACTCGCCAAGCTTCAGCTCGACCTTCAGGACGTCATCGCCGAGCGTCGCGGCGATATGGTCCCCAAGTTCCTTCAACGCCTGTTCGGACATGGCCAGGACCTGCCTTTTTCTTATTCAGCGAGCGATGCGGTTGCCGCGCCGGATCTTCTTCTGGAGTTGCAGAATGCCGTAGACCAGCGCTTCCGCGGTCGGAGGACAGCCCGGCACGTAAATATCGACCGGAACGATCCGGTCGCAGCCGCGCACCACCGAGTAGGAATAGTGATAGTAGCCGCCGCCGTTGGCGCAGGAGCCCATCGAGATCACCCAGCGCGGTTCCGGCATCTGGTCATAGACCTTGCGCAGCGCGGGGGCCATCTTGTTGGTCAGCGTGCCGGCCACGATCATGCAGTCGGACTGGCGCGGGCTGGGACGCGGGATCACGCCGAATCGGTCGAGGTCGTACCGGCTCATGTAGGCGTGGATCATCTCCACCGCGCAGCAGGCCAGACCGAAGGTCATCGGCCACAGCGATCCGGTGCGGGCCCAGGCGAGCACGTCTTCGTACTTCGCCGTGATGAAGCCCTTTTCCTGGATCTCCTCGGTGACCGCGCGGAGATAGGCGTCCTGTTCCGGTCCGGGCGGAATCGGCGCCAGCTTGGCAGCCTCTACTCCCATTCCAGAGCTCCTTTCTTCCACTCATAGATGAAGCCGATGGTCAGGATCCCAAGGAACACGATCATCGACCAGAAGCCGAAGAGGCCGATGTCCCCGAGCGCGACGGCCCACGGGAACAGGAAGGCGACCTCGAGGTCGAAGATGATGAACAGGATGGAGACCAGATAGAACCGCACGTCAAACTTCGTGCGGGCATCCTCGAAGGGCTCGAAGCCGCACTCGTAGGGGGAGAGCTTCTCCGAATCCGGATTCTTCGGGCTGATGACGTAAGACGCGCCAACCATCACCACGGCCAGCGCGATACCGATCAACAGGAACACCAGGATCGGAAGGTACTCAATGATCAGCGGGTTGGTCACCGCGGTCCTCCCATAAGCCCACGCCACGATCGCCGGTACGGCCCGTAATCGGCCGACGCGCGGTGTCGTGGCTGGAATGCCTTGGATTAGCCCATCAGACGGGGCGGAATATATGACGAGAGCGTGATCAAGGAAAGCGCTTTGAATCGCTTTCGGCCAACGAATCCACTCTGCGGAAATGAGCGGATGTCCTTGGTATTACCAAACTTTTTAAATGACCCTTCTCTCTATCCGGCTTATCGGATATGCGGGTCGAGCCAATCGGATATAGGGACCGCGGGCCTGCCGGTAAAGCCGTGAAGGCTTCGTTTTCTTTGCAAAAAGGAGAATGGGGAAGAAGAAAATGGCGCGAGTGACGGGACTTGAACCCGCGGCCTCCGGCGTGACAGGCCGGCGCTCTAACCAACTGAGCTACACCCGCGCAACGCGGCGATGTGAAATGCGCAAAACAGGCGTCCGTGTCATAGGATCGCAGCGCAGTTTCCCAGGGACATGCCCCGTCGCCGATGGGCGGTTTCTAGCCGCCCGACCCACGACCTGTCAATCACGAATTTGAAAAGGACGGGTCGGAAGGACCGGGCGCGATGGTGGGCGATGAGGGTTTCGAACCCCCGACCCTCTCGGTGTAAACGATGCCCCACCCTGTAACTTGCGAGAAAGTCGCGTCACCTATATGCGTTGACTTTCTTGCGTTTTATCGGCTCCGGTGTAACCATGGGTAACGGCGTTTCGACCCGCGTAGCGCGTCGGCTGTTACCCAATCTGTTACCCAGCGCCTTCTGTTACCCAGGAAAGGGGGCCGCCATGCCTAAGGTGAAGCTGACCACGAAGGCAGTGGAGGCCGCCAAGCCGCTATCCCCCGGCCAACGCCTGGAGCTATTCGACACCGCCCTCCCCGGCTTCGGCCTTCGTGTCGGCGACACCAACAAGACGTGGTTCGTGTTCTATCGGCTGGTCGGGAAGCAGAAGCGCTTCACCCTCGGGCACTTCCCTGCCCTGTCGCTTTCCGCAGCGCGTGAAGCCGCCGGAAAGGCACTGGAGAAGGTGGAGCACGGCGAGGACCCGGCAGCGGAGAAGGAGGCAGCGAAGGCCCGCGCCCATGCGGCGCTGGAGCAGAAGGCGGCCACCGGCTTCCTGCCGGACAGCTTCGGCTCGCTGGCATCTATATATATAAGGCAAGAGTGTCCCGGCTTGCGGCGCGGTTCCGAGCTGGAACGCATCATCGATCGGGAGATCCAACCGGCTTGGAAGGACCGCCCTGCGGCGGACCTGCGCCGCCGCGACCTGACTGCCCTCCTCGATCCGTTCATCATCGCCGGCCATGTCCAGAAGGCGCACAAGGTCCGTGAGATCGTGGTCCGGATCGTCAACTGGGCCGTGGATCGCGGCGACCTGGAAGCGAACCTTCTGGTGAGCCCGAGCCGTGGCCGAAAGCGAAGCGGCATCCTCCGGCGGGAGAAGCGGGAGCGAGTGCTGTCCGCGGAGGAGTTGGCCGCGGTGTGGGCTGGGTGCGAGGAACTGACTGGCCCCTTCCCTGCCATCGTCAAGACGCTCATCCTGACCGGACAGCGTCGGGAAGAGGTCGGCGCCATGCGCTGGGCGGAACTCGACCTGGACAACGGCCTCTGGACTATCCCTTCGGATCGCTACAAGACCGGGATCGTCCACGTAGTGCCGCTGACCGAACCGGTGAAGAAGATTATCACCGGCCTGCACCGGTTGTCGGACGACTTCGTGTTCGCGACCAAGAAGGACAGCCACTTCAGCGGGTACAGCAAATGCAAGGCCCGACTCGATGCCATGGTGGCCGCACAGCGGGCGAAGGCCGGGCTGCCCGACATCGACGGCTGGACCCTGCATGACCTACGGCGGACGCTGCGCACCGGCCTGTCCGAGTTGCGGGTCAACTCAGACATCGCGGAGCGCGTGGTCGGGCATGTGATCGGAGGCGTGCAGGGTGTCTATGACCGGCACGCCTACCTTGACGAGAAGCGGGATGCCCTGGAACGATGGGCGGCCAAGGTAGTGGGGATTGTCAACCCGCCTCCGGCGAATGTGGTTCAGCTCCACCCCGACCGCGCCGCAGGGTAGTCACGGCTCCTGTCGGCGCGCACGCTTTCCGCCCCTTGGGCGTCGAGCTGCCCGCGCGATCCGCTCCGCCACCTCATCGGCATAGCGGGCGTCGGCGTCCGTCTGGACCACGCCCAGCGCCGCCTCGACGGCTTGCCGGTCGTACCGGGGCAGCCGTGGCGTCAAGTAGACCGGCTTGGGCAACTTGCCCTGCACCTCCAGCGTGCGCACCGTGTCCACGCTCACACGTAGCTCTGCAGCGAGTTCCTTGCGGGTCATCCAGCGGGGCGGCGTCATTCGTCGGGGCCTTAGTTCGGGCAACGGGAAAGCCAGACCGTAGCTTCCAGCCGGCCAAGCACAAGGGCCTTTTCCCTCCGTCACACATCGATCGCCGACACGACGGCCCGGCGGCCCAGCGCATCGCGCCATCCAATCACCATGTGGCAGAACGGAACAGGGCTGGGCAGCACGCCCGCCAGGAGGCACCGGTTGAACACCGGGTCCGCATTGGTCGCTTCCTCATAGACCACGGCCATGGGCGCTGTGCATTCCCAGAATGGATCGGCTTCGAGCGGCTTCCCGATCTGCCGCCGCGCCCACTCCCGCCCGAACACGCCGATGGTGGGGTGCCCGACGAATCGGAAGACGAGCGGCCCGCCCGCCCGCTCGGACGTCATGACCAAGCACCGGTCAAGCAGGCTGGCGGCCTTCAGGTCCGCCACGAAGCCGGGACCGAACTCGGCGTGCGCCCGGCGCAGCGCCTTGACGTGCCGCTGCCACTCCAGGGCGAAGCCGTCCGGCTGCCGGTGGACCTCGATAGGGGCAACAGGGCGCGCAGCGGCGCCCTGCCTTCCTGAACGATGAAGCAGCCTGAGCACGTCACGCCCCCGCCGGGTGAGCAGCGCCGGCCATGGCGCCCCACACCTTCCGCGCCAGATCGGCGGTGATGCCCGCGGCGCTGGCGCCCGCCTCGACCATGGCGGGGGTGGGCTCGGCGGCCAGCCGGCCCGCTTCGGCCTCCAGCAGCCCGGCGGTAGCGGCGAACAGGTCACCCGCCGACGTGACCGGCCAGAGCGTCGCGGCGTCGCGCATGAAGGTGTCGGCGGGCAGCTCGGTCGGGTTGATGCCGGACACCTCCACCAGCACGTCGAAGATGGAGCGGCCCAGGCGTTCCAGGAGCCAGAGGTTTCGTTCGGCTGCATGCCGGTTTTTGCTCTCAACCGCCGCTTCGACGTCATCCGCGATGTAGCGAATCAGCATGGCGTGCACGGCGGCATCCGCCAGCGTGGTCGCCTTGGTGGACATGACGAGATGTTCGATGGCACCGCGCACCTGATTGTCAGCCTGTTCGCGGGCGTCAAGGGTCGCGAGGGTCTTCCAGTCCAAGCCGGCACGCGGCACGTCGTTGCGCCGGGCCTCGGAGATGATGGCGCCCAGCCAGCGGCCCAACTCATGGACAGGGCCGGATGTGGTGCTTTCGGTAGGCAGAGTCGTGGTATTCTCGGAACCAGCCATGGTCCGTAGCTCCTCAGCAGCTCGGGTTGTGGTCAGGCCGGACCGGGAGGGTAGGATCTCCCGGTCCGGCCGTTTTCATTCAGCGCAGCAGCGCCTCCGTGATGATGTCCTTGTAGCGCTCGTCAGCAGCGAGGCGTTCCGCCAACTCGGGCGGGACAGCGGCATACAGCAGCGCGATCAGTTCCGCCGTGTGCCGTGCCTTGTCCGCCTTGCGCTGGCGGTGAAGGCGGGAGCGCTCAGCCACCGATAGTGGCTGGTCAAATTGCCTTGGCCTTGCCTGCATAACGCCTCCATTTCGTTGCGCCACGATGATAGCGTTGCGCCACGAAATAGCCAAGGAGTTTTGTTGCGTAACGCATTCCGCGCTAACGATCTGGTACGGGGTGCGGGACGGCGCGCCATATGAAGCGTTACAACGGACTTTTCATTTCTTTTAGCACTTGATAAAAATGAGCGATTTCGTTTTTTATTGCGAGTCTCGCCATGAAATGCCCGCATTGTGAGGTGCACTTCCATACCGGCAGTAACGCGAAGTGCGTAGCGTTTGGCGCTTTCGACAATAACGGCTGGTATTTTTTTGGCAATGTATGCCCGTCGTGTGAAAAGCCCATTCTCACTACAGTTAATTTAGCCAGAAAGATTGATAGAATGATCTGGCCTGAATTCAGCGCGCGTTCAGCTTTTGATGTTTCTAATGTTCCGATTGAGATTGCAGAGGATTACAAAGAGGCTTGTGCTGTAGTCAATATCAGCGCTAAAGCCGCAGCTGCGCTTGTTCGACGATGCCTTCAGGCGATCCTTCGAGAGCAAGGTTATCAGCAGCGCGATTTAGTGGAGCAAATCAAAGCCGTATTGGCGGAGCAAGATCTACGCAAAGCCCTGCCGCACACTCTGCATGAGACTGTGGACGCTATTCGAAATTTTGGAAACTTCTCAGCCCACCCCATGAACGATAAGACGACACTCCAAATCATAGACGTTGAGCCAGAGGAAGCAGAGTGGTGCATTGAGATTGTAGAGGAGCTGTTCGAGCACTACTACAACCGGCCCGCAGCTGCAGCAGCTAAGAAGGCTGCCTTGAACGCTAAACTCCTAGCTGCGGGCAAACCAACCGCCTTGTAATAACCTCTAACCTGCCGCCCGATCTCGTACCTTGGTCGCCCGGCCCACCCTCTACCGCCCCAAGCTGTCGTTGCATACCACCAGTGCCAACGGCGACACCCCGCCGCGGGGCGTGGCCGTACCGGGGCGCCGCTCATTTCCCCTTACCGGGTCGGTCCAGCACAAGGACCGGCAGGACCGGCTTGGGCGACAAGGCGCGGTCCAGCGCGGCGGTTGCCTCGGTGATCACCGCGGACATGCCGTCGAGGCGGGCGGCCTGCACCAGCTCGCCGTGACGCTCGGCGATCCCGGCCGTCATCGTCGCCCAGAGCCGTTCCCCCTCCACACGCTTCCGCAGGATGCCCATGAAGCGCTCCGGATCGGCGCGCACATCATCCGCGGTCACGGCGTCGAGCGACGCCAGTACGTCCGTGCAGCCCTGGACGGCCTCCAGGGCATGCCTCCGGAGCTGCGCCAAGTCGCCGTCCATCTTCGTTTTACCCTTCGACATGATCACCCCTCCAAGGCTTCAAGGATGAAGCCGGCAAAGCTGTCTTCCATGCTCATGTAGCGCTGGATTTCGAACTCGATCTGCCCGGCATCGCGCGGCATGAATATACGGCGGGCAGCCGCCTCCATTTGCTGGCGAGCCTTCTTCAGCTTGCTTGCCAGAAGCCGCCTCTGGTGGCGCGTCGTGGCGAGCGGCGCCATGATTTCTTCGAACGCCGCGATGCTGTCATTCACGCACTTTGCGTTCAGGGCTTTCATGTCGCTCCAGATGCCGGCGACGATTGCATTGTCGCGCGGTACGGCCTCCTTCCAGGCCGCTGCCCTTTCCACCAGCTTCGCCGCAGCTTCTCGACGTTGCTGCTCGATCTCGCCCATGCGCCGGTCAATCTCAGCGTTGATGGCCGGCAGCATGCCTTGGGTCAGCGTCATGCGGCGGCCCTCGCCTGTGCGCGGAACGCCCGCACCTCCTCGGCGTTGGGGTCCCCCAGCATCTTCGCGTGCGTGTCGTAGTCGGGATACAGGGCCACCATGCGCCGCTCCACGCCAGCCCTGGAAACGGTTGTCTGGTGCATCACGCCACCGATGCACAGCGGCGCCTTGAACTTGTTCTGCACCTTCCACTGCGCCAGGGCGAGGCGGATGAACTGGTCATCGGTCGCGGTCGCCGGCAGTTGGACGCGGGAGGCTTCCGGGGTCGGTGCCATGTGGACGCCCCGCCCGATCTCGGCCACCTCGAACACGGCGGGCCGGATTTTGATGCGGATCAGCCGGAGGTCGTTCCGCTGGTCGCTCCAGCCGGCCGCCGTGATCTCCACATTCTGCGCAAGAGCCATGATTTCCGGATCAATCAGCGACTCCAGCTTGGCGGCCTGCGCCTCCACTTCATCAATCGTGACCGCCTCGTTCAGAAGGCAATTGACCACGTTCGACAGGTAGACGTTCCCGCGGCAGGCCCAGGCGAAGCGGCCGGACGGCGCCACCTCAGTCTTGTGGCGATTGAGCTTCACCGGCTTCCCGTCGGAATAGGTCATCGTGTCGGTCAGAAGGCGAACCGTGTCCGCCTCGAAAGCGACGTTGCAAACGCTCATTGAAGGGCCTCCATGATCATCGCGCCGAAGGCGTCGGCGAACTCGTCGGGGATGGTGGTTTCGTCGGCCACGCGCTCGGCGGCCCGCTCGGCGGCGCGCTCCGTCTCCTTCCAAAGCGGATCCTGCTCCCGCAGCGCCTTGTTGATCCGCTCGATCTGCTCCGGGCTCAGCGCCTTCAGGCCCTCGCCCATGGTGTCGGCGTGTTGCTGGACGAGCTGCATAGCCGCCTGCACCTCGTCGACACGCTTGGCGTACCGCTCCGCCGGGGTGAGTCCATCCTCCAGCGTCTTGTTCACCAGATCCCACGCGCTGGACAGCTTGCGCCCATCCATCTCGCGGGCCTTGTCGCTCAGATCATCCAGCACATCGGCGAAGGTGCGGGCGTCCTTCGCTCCGGTGGCGAACGAGCTGGCGCCGGCCTCCCCCGGCTTGCGGCCAGGAAGGGGGATGCGCATGGATGCCGCGCCCACCGCGGTAAGACCGTCCTCAAGGCGGGTGAGCTGGGTGGACAGCTCGACCGACTTCCGGGCGGGGTCCACGAGCGCTTCGGCGGCCTTCTTCGCTTGATCGGCGAACGGCCCGCCTGCCTTGGCCGCGGTGTCCAACGCGATGGAGAGACGACCGATGGCCTCGATGTCGTCCGGCCCGGCGGCCTTGAATTCCTTCAGCGCGCCGGCAAGATCGCGCATGGATTGCGCCGGCCCGGTCAACAGCGTCGTGCCCATGGCACCGCGCGCCCGGTTGGCGCTCTCCTGAAGGGCGATGGCGTTGGTTACGGCCACGTCCAGGTTTTTGAGGTCGCCCAGGTAATCGGCCACGGCCTTGCGCTGCGCGGCGAGACCTTCAATCGCCTTGTTCTTCTCGGAGGTCAGGCGGATGCGCTCCACCTGGAGCATCGTTTCGGACAGGGTGCGGTAATGCGCGGCCAGATCGGCGACGCTCAACGCCTCCTCCTCGTGCCCTTCGCGCAACCGCTTCCCGGACGCCGCGGCCTCATCGATGATGCTGCGAACGGCGCCCATCGTGTCCTCATACGACTTGGCGGACCGCTCGGCGTCGGTCATCCCGTCGCCCATGTTGAAGAACGCCCCAGCGGCCACGGACGCCACCGCCACAACAGTGCCGATGACCGCGCCAACGGGGCCGAAGGCAGAGGCGATCTGCGGACCCTGCTGCGCCAGGATCACGAAGGCCGAAGTCCCCATCTGCGCCTGAACAACCACGTCCTGAAGCTGGAGACCCATGTTGCCCATGGCGTTCTTCATGTTCACGGTCGAGGCCGTGGCGGCGGCCTGAGAGCGGATGAAGTTGTCGTTCGCCACGCCGCCGGCTGCCAACTTCTGGCGCATCAGGTCCATGAGGCGGATTTTCTCTTCCTCGGTCGTGATCCCCTGCTGAACGGCACGGGTTAGGTCGCGCTCGGCCGTGGCGAGCTTCTGCGTTGCCGCGTAGACGGGATCGACGGACCGGGCGATGCGGTCGAACGTCCGAAACACGGACTCTCCCGCCCGCGTGGTGTTGACAACGGCATCATCAAACAGCCGCAGCCCTCGCGCACCCTTCTCCCCGGCGCGCTCTCCGGCTTCGCCCATGCGGTCGAATGCCTGCCCGACACGCCGCGCACCTTCCTGCGCCTGCCGGTCGTCGATGACGACTTCATGGACAAGGGCGTTCGCGAGTTCCATCGATTCCGCTCCGTTGCTTTGTGCCCTGGAGGGGCGCGGCCATCAGGCCCGATGAAGGGCGCCAGCCGGCCCCAGATCGGGCCTGATGGCCCAGGTCACGCTGCTGCGGCGGTGCTGACGCCATCCAGCCGCACCGTCACCGTAGCCGCACCGTTGCCCGCGGCGGCCACGGCCACGCCGACGGGGTACAGCCCAGCGCCGGGCGCGTCGCACTGGTGGTTGGTGTTGTCCCAGCTCACCCGGCCGCCCGCGGCGATCACGGCGGTGGTCTTCTTGGGCAGGGTGAAGACACCCTCGGTGACGCCCACCACGACGGCGCCGCTGGCCGCGGTGGTGCTGGCGACGGCGAACAGGGCGCCGACGATGAAGCCTTCTCCCGACGCCAGGGCGCGCGGGGCGATGAGGTCGAGGTTGCAGCCGGCTTGCACGAAGTTCCGCATGGGTCACAGTCCTTTCGAGGTCGCGAAGGTGACGAAGGGGGCGCAGGTCGTGCCGCTCGCCGCGGCGATCTTGCGATCCAGGTCGAGAAGCGCCCGCTTCATTTCGGCGTCGCTGCGGTATTCGGTCTCGGAGCCATCGCTGTAGGCCACCTTGCGCACACCGGTGAAGCGGGCCGCCTCCAGGGCGTCCCGCATCTCGATCAGTTCGGCCAGCGTCGCCATGATCAGGCGCCGGGGTTGTAGTAGGCGCCGCGGTAATCCACCGCGCCCACGGCGAAGTCGATGGTGAGCTTGACCTTCACGCCCGCGACATCGAATCCGGGTTCCGGCGTGATGACCGGGCCGGACTGGCCCTGCAGATAGCCGTAGATGAAGGTTTCCAGCGCCGACGGCTCCGCCATCATGTACCAGCCCGGCCCCGGCAGGTTCGCGTCGCCCACCGGCTCCAGCTTGCCGGCCAGCGGGTTGACCGCGGCGGCGGTGGTCGGCGCCACGGCGGTGCTGACGAACTGGCGGGCCGCGGTGAACTGGTCCGGGCCGGTCGCCAGGACGGAAGGCTTCAGGTTCAGCTTCAGCCCGTCGAGGCTGGTCTGCTTCATCATCGCCGCTTCGCCGGCGGAGACGGTGCCCAGGTCGATCGCGGCGCCGCTGGCCGCGAGGTTGCCATGGCTGGCGTGGAACAGCGCCTTGCCGTCCGACAGGACCGGGTTGGACACCACCAGCGCCCATGCCACCGAGTTCTCCCAATCGGCGCAGCGCAGCGCCGCCTTGGTCGGCAGATCGGCGAAGGCGCTGAGATCATCGTTGATCAGCGCCTTGCGGCTGAACATGACGACGCGGCCGTACTCGCCCAGCGTGACGCTCTCGCCGCTCTCGCTGATGGCGCCGTGCTTGTACTCGCCGTTCTCCCCCACAGCCAGGGGCACCGGGAAGTCGCCGACGCGGGCGAAGGAGGCTGGCTTGAAGTCGCGGAAGTCGCGGCGCGCGAAGAACCGGCGGTAGGTCGGCGCCGCCGCCTGATAGGCCGGCAGGAGGGTCTTGTTGGCCGCGTTCGCCAGCAGCACCGGGAAGTCGCCCGTGGTCATCGCACGCTGATACAGGTCGGCGGGCGACAGGTGCCGCGTGCCGATCGGGTTCCCGCGGCGGTCGGCCAGCTCGGCGGCCAGATCGAGGAGGGACCGGCCGGCGTAGGAGCGGGCCTGTTCCGGCATCTGGACGCGGTGCGCTTCCGGCAGGTGCGCCGTGGCGCGGGCGGCGAAGGCCGTCGCCATGCGGTCCACCACGTTCCCCGGATCGTCGTGATCGTGGAGAACCTGGACGGCGGCCAGCGGGCGCGTGCCGGAGCGGGCCAGCATGGCGTCGAACACCGCGGCGCGGGCGCGGTCGAGGTCGGCGCCGTCGTCAATCAGCCGGTCGGCGGTGGCGACGTCCAGGCCAGCGGCGCGGACCATGGTGCGGATCTGGCCGTTGATGCCCGCCCGGTTGGCGGTGGCGCTGGTGTCCGCCGCGCGGGTGCTGATGTCGGTGGTGGCCTCCGCCGTGGCGTCCGCCTCGGTCGTGGTATCGTCGTCCATGGAACCTCCTGCGGATCGGACAGTGGCGCCGGCATCAACCGGCACGGGGGTGAAGGAAAGCTCGTGTGGCGCCCAGGCGATGGCGCGGAAGACGGGCAGCCCGTCGCGCTTGCCGGCCCGCTGCCACCGCTGGACCGAATAGCCCAGCGACACGCCGCGCACGGAACCGGCCTCCACCTTGGCGATCAGGTCTTCCGCCGTGGCGCTGGTGTCGAAGCGCACCGTCGCGGCGATGCGGTCCCCGTCGATCTGCGCCACGGCGACGGTGCCCACGGCGGCGTCGGTGGTGTTGCGGTGGTCCTTCAGCGCCGGGCCGCCGCGGAACCGGGAGAGGTCGGCGCCGGCCGCGTCCAGCTCCTCCACCCAGGCGGAGCGGGTACCGTCCGGGGCGGGCGCCGGGCGAACGGCGGGGGCCGGGCCGGACAGCGCCACCACCTCGACGGTGCGGGCCTCGCGATTGAGCGTGGTCGGGGTGGTCGCGCCCATGGCGCGGGTCAGGGCCTCAGCCATTGGCGGCGGTCTCCGTGGTTTCGTCCGGCGGGGTCGGCGCTGCGGCCTTCGTCGCCGTGGTGGGCAGCCCGAGCCGCTGTTCCCGCTGCACGTCGGCGGCGATCTGGGCATCCAGGGTCTCGACGTCGTAGCCGCGTTCGGCGACGGACTGCGCCCGGCTCTTGAGCTTGGCCTCGATGGCCTCCACCTCGGCCCGAACATCCTTCAGCGGGTCCACCCAATCGAAGGCCGGGGGCAGCCATTCCGCGGACAGGTAGGGTTCCGGATCGCGGAAGAAGTCGGGCGCGTCGATGGCACCGGACAGCACGGCCAGGGTTACGAAGCGGCGCCATACCGGGTCGCAGAGCTGCGGGATGATCGTGAGGTGCTGAAGCTGTTCGACGCTGCGGCGGAACTCCACCAGCCCGCCGCGCAGGCTCGAATAGTTGGCGTCCTTCAGGTCGCCCGAGACTTGGAAGTACGTCGCCCCGATCCCCACAGCTATGGCCCGCATGTGGTTCTTCGTGAACGGGTCATAGTTCTTGTCGTCGGGCGGGTTCGTGAACTCGACGGATTCGCCGGGATTCAGCGGCACCAGGGCGCCCGGCTCCAACGTCGGCGTCTCGGCGTTGCCCTGCGGCTTCCAGGCCGGGTTGCTGTCGTCCTTGTTGACGATGAAGCCGGCCAGCATCGCCGCGACCTTGGCGCGGACCAGGGCGGCGTCCTCGTAGGCGTCCAGCTCCTTCACCCGGAGGAGAACTGGCGCCAGCCAGGACAGGCCGCGCAACTGGTTCTCCACCAGCTCGCGGAACAGGTGCAGCATGTCCTCCGCCGGAACCCGCTTCGGCTCCCAGGTCGGCGCCAGCACCGGCATGGTGGGATCGTTCGGGTTGAAGGGCAGCACCCAATAGGCCACCCGCCGGCCCAGCGCGTCGAACTCGATCCCGGCCCGAACCGGGTTGCCGGGGCGGATTTCCTGCCACTGCGTCGCCGGTACTTGATCGCGGGAAATCATCTCGACCTGGAACGGGACGGGCAACCCGTCCTCGGGCAGCCGGGCGCGGAGACGGATGAACGCTTCGCCCCCTTCGATCATGGCGCGCACGGCCAGGGCCTGTTGGGCGTAGAAGCCGCCGGCCCGGCCCGACGCATCGGCCACCCGCTCCCACCGCTCCCACAAGCTGTGCAGCGCATCGCGCACCGCCGGATCGGGGTGCTTGGAGCGGGGCTTGATCCCGGTTCCTACGGCGTTGCTCACCATGGCGTTGACCGCGGCGGCGACGTTCGGGTTGTTGCGGGCGAAGTAGGCCGCGCGCTGGGCCGCGATGGAGGCGCCGGCCATCATCTCGGCGTTCAGGTTGACCATGCGGGACTTGCCGGCCCAGCGCTTGCCCGCACCGGCAGCGTCAAGGCTGCGGGTCAACAGGGTGCCAAGGCTGCGGCGAAGGCCGGAAAGCATGGATGATGTCCCATGTCAGGGGAATTATCCCTAACGATAGGATTAATCGCCATACATTGCAAGAGCGGATCACTTCCGATACCGGTTGCAACTACCCGGACACCCAGGAGGATCGCGATGCCTTCCGGACCGGCGCCGGTGATGGCCGAAGGCCCGCCTCCGGCGCCGCCCCTATGGAGCGCGCGAGGTCCGCCCAGGCCTCGTCCCCCATGCGGTCGAGGCCCTGCCGGGCCGCTGCGGCGCGGGCATAGGTCCGGCAATCCAAAGCCTCGTTCCGGTCCCGCAGCTTCTCCCACGCCGTGACGCGCCCGCGCCCTTTGCCGCCGCGGGTCACCCGGTGTTCGGCGACGAGCTGCTTGCAGGTCTCCTCTCCGGCGTGCATGGGCAGGTGCACGTAGCCGGCAGGGAACGCTTCGCCGCTCTCGGCGGTGGGCCGGTCGAGGCGCAGGAAGCCGTAGAATTCCCCTTTGGCCGCGGCGGACCCCACCGGCCACAGCTTGACGCCGTTGCTGATGCGCTTGCCGCGGTGGCTGATGTCAGCGGCGGACGGCTGGCCGAGGATCGGCGCCAGGGCCAGAGAGGAACCCTTGATCGCCATGACCTGCGGACCGGCGGTGCGCACCCACGCCTTGACCGCTTCCATGGTCACGCCGTCGCCGGCATCGATGGCGGTCATGGTGACCGGCAGGGTGGCGCCGTGTTCGTGGCGCCAGGTCTCCGCCAGCATCGCCGACAGGGCGCGCCACGGCGCGTCGGTGAACGGGTCGCCCATGATGACGCGGTGTTCGATCAGCCACGATTCCTTGCCGCGGCCCCAGGCCCACACGCTCACCTCGATGCGGTCGCGCTGGACGTCGGCGCCGGCGGTGAGGAACAGCCCGCCAGCCGGAACGGTGCCCGGCTCCCAGGTCTCGCGCCGATCGTAGAGCCGCCGCCAGTCCGGCGCCTCGCCGCGGTCCACCCAGCACTCACCCAGGACGGTGTTCGTCCAGACTTGGAGCTTTTCCCGGTCCTTCTTAGCGGCCAGGAACTCCGCCACCAGCTTGGGCCACGCCGCGCCGGGCAAGGGGCAGTAGGCGGACCAGATGTGGAAGCTGCGATGCCCCTTGAAGGGCTGTTCCGCCACCCAGCGGCCGGCCTCCAACATCTCCAGCTTGTGGCTTTCATCGATGGGACAGCCGTTGACGCAGACATAGAACGCCGTGTCCGGGTCGCCGTCACGCCAACGCATCCCGGCGCCGGTGCCATCGCCCCAGACGAGCGGTTGCGTGGCGCCGCAGTGGGGACAGGGGACGTGGTAGCGCTCCATGGTGCCGGCGGCGAAGGCGTCGGCGATCTTGGATTCCCCGTCGAGGAGCGGTGTGCTGCCCAGCACCGCCAACGGCTGGAGGGACTGCGTCAGGCGCTTCAGGCCCAGCGCGATCTGGTCGCCCTCCTTGCCGGCCACCGCGGGGTAACCGTCGATCTCATCGAACAGCAGCACGTCAAGGTCGATGCGGCGGAAGGCGCGCGGGCTGTTCGCCCCGGTGATCTTCAGGGAGCCGCCGGGGAACGCCTTGCGCTTGATTGTGTCGCCCTTCTTCTTCGCCCCGGCCTCGGACAGCAGGCCGGTCAGTACCGGCCAGTCGTGCAGGGGGTCCACCGTGTCCTTCGAGTAATCCTCGGCGTCCTCGATGGTCGGCTGGACGATCATGATCTTGGATGGGCGCTGCGCGATGAAGTAGCCCAGCGCCGCGGACAGCATTTGCGTATAGCCGACGCGGGCGGATTTCATGAGGGTGATCCGCTCCACAGCCGGGTCCGTCATCGCGTCGAGGATCTCGCGCTGGTAGGCGTAGGGCTTGAACACGGCGCCGTCGTAGAGCCGGGCGTGTTGCTCCGCCCATTCCGCCAGGGAGAGGCGCGGCGGCGGGCGCAGCGCGGCGAACCATCCGGTCGCGGTTTCGGCCACCAGCTCGGACACCGGCAGATCAAGCGGCATCGGCGTGTTCCTCGGCGGTGCTGACAACCCGCTCCTCCGACAGCTCCACCAGCACGCCGTTCACCGCGTCGGACAGCCGGACCCGCACGTCGGCGGGTTCGGACAGCCGGGCGAGCGGCCCCGCCAGCTGGGCCGGCAGGGAGGTCAGGCGGTCGCGGACGATCTGGAAGGCGGCGGAGACGGCGCGGGTGATGTCGGCGCGGGGCAGCAGCTCCAGGCGCAGGGCGGCGTTCTTCAGGGCGTAGTGGTCCGCCTGTTCGCGGGCCAGCCGGGCGCGCTCGGTGGTCAGGTCATCGGCGGAGGGACCGGTACCGCGGCCCGCCGCCATCTCGCGGAGGTGGCGAATGTAGGCGAGGCGGCACTGGTCGAGGTTCAGGGCGCCGCGCCGGGCGTTCGGCAGCACGCCCTTGTCGAGCAGTTCGCGCACGCTGCGGTCGGACAGGTCGAGATGTGTCGCGATGTCGGTTTGCGTCGCCATGGGATCAAATCCTCCGATATAGGAAATATATCATCGTCGGATAGGAACCGGAACCCCTTGTGGGGGCTCGCATCTGGCGATGTCGCGCGGCAGGGGCCACCCCCGGTCCCATTGCCCCGGAAGGACCCGCGCCCTCGGTCACCCCGCGGCCGCCTCCCGCCCGGCCTCGCCCCGGCGGACCCGCACCGGTTGGGCCAGCGCCTCCAGCTCGTCCGCCGTGGTCTCCTCGTGTCCGGCAGCGGCAAGGGCGGCGTTGATGCGGGACAGGCGGACGGGCCGGCGTTCGCGGAGGTCGTGTCCCGAGGCGTGGTGTAGGAGCCGGGGCGCTCATCTGGTCACCGGCGT